>NZ_JBICJH010000039.1:0-82799 GCF_043102935.1 Vibrio sp. zbq_1 | reverse complement strand
AGTGGCGCGTCCTGGAGGATTCGAACCTCCGACCGCCTGGTTCGTAGCCAGGTACTCTATCCAGCTGAGCTAAGGACGCGCAATAATCTTTATTTTACTTTGTATAACCCGTTTATCAAACGAATTATTAAATAGTGGCGCGTCCTGGAGGATTCGAACCTCCGACCGCCTGGTTCGTAGCCAGGTACTCTATCCAGCTGAGCTAAGGACGCGCAGATCTTCTTGCTAGGAAGTTGTGAAGTAAATCACATTCATTTCTTGCGAAACAAAAAAAAGGCCATCGGGCCAGTCAATGAATGGCGGTGAAGGAGGGATTCGAACCCTCGATACGGGATAAACCGTATACTCCCTTAGCAGGGGAGCGCCTTCAGCCTCTCGGCCACCTCACCGTTTTCATTGTTATATCTCAAAAGAGATATGGCGCGTCCTGGAGGATTCGAACCTCCGACCGCCTGGTTCGTAGCCAGGTACTCTATCCAGCTGAGCTAAGGACGCACTTTTTGTTGATAAATCAACGTTGCAAGAATGGCGGTGAAGGAGGGATTCGAACCCTCGATACGGGATAAACCGTATACTCCCTTAGCAGGGGAGCGCCTTCAGCCTCTCGGCCACCTCACCGTCTTGCGGAGGCACATATTACGTTTTACCGAAAATATGTCAAACACTTTCTTTGAAAAAAAACGCAAAAAACGCTTAACCGATGCGGATTTAATCAAAGTGACTATAAAACAAACCTTATCACTCTATTATGATGAAAAAAAGAGAATCTTCTCTTAAAAAATGACATTTATCAGAAACTAAAAAGGCTAGCCGATCGGCTAGCCTTTTTCATTCAAACTAAGCTCTGTAAACAGGAGCGACTTAGTAGTTACCTGAAGCAACGTTGCCATTGCCTTTTTCAGCCTGAATGCGCATGTAGATTTCTTCACGGTGAACTGAAACCTCTTTCGGAGCGTTAACACCGATACGTACTTGGTTACCTTTAACGCCTAGTACAGTTACAGTCACTTCATCACCAATCATTAGTGTTTCGCCTACGCGGCGAGTCAAAATTAGCATTCTTTGCTCCTTGAGTAATCTCTAAATTTTCTTGCTACAAAGCTATTATCCAACAAAAGTTATATTTTCGTAAACTACCTTGTCACGGAAAATCAGCCTAAAAAGGCATGTTTTTGCTGAATGTTCAATGCTTCACTAGACGTAATGTAAGCATCATGAAGAATGTTTGCTGCTGTATCCACACTCTCAGGTGGCAATACCAGCATCATAGTGAGTGCATTCGTTGCGCAGAAATTGATCGCAATATCTTGCTGAGCCAACAAACCGCATGCATGTTCCACCATTCCATTGGCTTCAAGCCCTACAGCGGTTAACAGGCTTACTGCTTCACTATTACGGATTTTATCGCTGAACACCAGATCGAACTTGGCACATGCTTCTTGTTTTATCATGATACCTGTTCGTTCTGTTTCCTCGATCACATTCCAAATGTCTATGCCTAACATCTGACATTGTTTTGTAGCACTAGATAAATGTTCTTTATCGACTTCAATAATGGCAAGGTCACGTTGAATGGCTATACCAGAGACGGCTTGATGGCCTGATTCCCCCTTAACCAAACTGCCTTCATTAACTTCAAAGGTCGAAAGCACGCGTAGCGGTACATTATTCTTCCATGCGAACTGCACAGAAGGTAAATGTAGAACTTTTGCTCCTCGACTTGCCATTGCTTCCATTGAAGGAAAGTCAATGACCGCCATTTTCTGAGCATTTTTCACTACACGTGGGTCACAAGTATAAATACCATCAACGTCGGTAAAGATTTGACACTCGTCAGCGCGCAATGCGCCTGCAAGCGTCACGGCGCTCGTATCAGAGCCGCCTCGACCTAATGTGGTGATATCCCCATTTTCATTCACACCTTGAAAACCTGCGACAATGACGATTTGATCTTGTTCAAGTAAATCCGTAATCGTTGAGGTATCAATATGTTTAATCGTCGCGTCATTGTGTTGATTATCCGTCACAATGTTCGCTTGTGCTCCGGTAAGTGAGCGAGCTACATAGCCCAATTTATTGAGTGTCATCGCCAATAGCGCCATTGACACTTGCTCACCAGCAGAGAGCAAAACATCAAGTTCTCGAGCCGTAGGAACACTATCTACTTGTTTCGCTAGGTCCATTAGTCGGTTTGTTTCGCCTGACATTGCAGACACAACTACGACAACTTGATTACCATCATTTTTCGCCTTAATGATGTGTTCAGCGACCTGGTGGATTCTTTCAATTGAACCCACGGAGGTTCCACCAAACTTTTGCACGATAAGGGGCTTTTTCACCAGTCTTCACCTTCCCAAGACCAAAGTCTCATTCGGACCACTTATATTCCACTAGTTGAAATTATATAAGCGGTAGTTACAACAAAAACCAAGCAGCTTAAATGACCTGGTTATTTTTCGGTCAATTAAACCACTTGGTTACCGTAAAAAAATTACGCCCAATCAAAGAAACTTGATTGAGCGTAAATTCGTTATGTAATGCTTATAAGCGCTCTTCTAGCCAAGGCTGAACAGTTTTGATCGCTTCTGGTAATGCTGACACATCAGTACCACCAGCTTGCGCCATGTCAGGGCGACCACCGCCCTTACCACCAACCTGCTCTGCAACCATTTTAACAAGGTCGCCCGCCTTAACTTTGCCTACCAGATCTTTCGTCACACCAGCAATCAAGCCAACTTTGTCATCAGTTACGTTTGCTAGAAGCACAACACCTGAGCCCATTTGGTTCTTGATGTCGTCAACCATTGTACGTAGGTTTTTGCTATCTGCGCCTTCTAGTGCAGCAACCAGCACTTTCGTGCCGTTTACTTCCACTGCTTTACCCATGATGTTTGCGCTTTCAGCAGCAGCCATCTTGTCTTTAAGCTTCTGAAGTTCTTTTTCTAGCGTTTTCGCTTTTTGTGCAGATTCTGCTAGTTTCTCTTCGTATTTTGCTGCTTGAGCTTCGATCGCATCTAGAGCTGCTTCACCTGTTACTGCTTCAATACGACGGATGCCCGCCGCGATGCCGCTCTCAGAGGTGATCTTGAATAAGCCGATATCGCCAGTGTTAGAAGCGTGGATACCACCACAAAGCTCTGTAGAGAAATCGCCCATAGACAGTACGCGTACTTCATCATCGTACTTCTCGCCAAATAGTGCCATTGCGCCTTTCTTCTTCGCAGACTCAATGTCCATCACGTTGGTTTCAATAACGTGGTTGCGACGAATTTGCGCGTTCACTAGACGTTCAACTTCTTTTAGCTCTGCCGCCGTTACCGCTTCTAGATGAGAGAAGTCAAAACGTAGGTTTTCTGCTTTAACCAAAGAGCCTTTTTGCGTCACGTGCTCACCAAGAACTTGACGAAGTGCGGCGTGTAGCAAGTGCGTTGCTGAGTGGTTTAGAGAGATAGCTGCGCGACGTTCTGCGTCAACGATAGTAGCGACTTCATCGCCTTTCGCTAGAACGCCTTCCGCCATAACACCGTGGTGTGTGATTGCGTTGCCTAGCTTTTGAGTATCTTCTACTCGGAATACACCAGCTTCAGTGCGGATTTCACCCGCATCACCACATTGACCGCCTGACTCAGCGTAGAATGGGGTTTCACCAAGCACAATGATCGCTTTGTCGCCAGCAGATAGAGAATCCACTTCGTTGCCTTCAACGAACATTGCCGCCACTGAGCTAGAGCCTTTTGTTCCAACGTAGCCACAGAATTCAGTTTGTGTATCAACTTTAATTGCTGCGTTGTAGTCTGTACCGAACTGACCCGCTTCACGCGCACGCTGACGCTGCTCTTCCATTGCTTTCTCGAAACCTTCTTCGTCAATCGCGAACTCACGTTCACGCGCAACGTCGTTAGTCAAGTCAGCTGGGAAGCCGTAAGTATCGTAAAGTTTGAATACGGTTTCACCGTCGAGCACTTTACCATCTAAGTTATCTAGCGCTTCGTTTAGAATCGCCATACCGCGTTCAAGCGTACGACCGAAGTTTTCTTCTTCGATACGCAGTACTTTTTCTACGACAGCTTGCTGACGTTTCAGTTCTTCACCTGCAGTGCCCATGATGTCAGCTAGTACACCAACCAATTTGTGGAAGAATGCACCTTGCGCACCGAGCTTGTTACCGTGACGAACAGCACGACGAATGATACGACGTAGAACATAGCCACGACCTTCGTTTGAAGGCATAACACCATCAACAATCAGGAATGAACATGAACGGATGTGGTCAGCGATAACGCGTAGCGATTGGTTTGATAGGTCTTCGTAACCGATCACTTCTGCGGCTGCTTTGATAAGAGCTTGGAATACGTCGATTTCGTAGTTTGAGTGAACGCCTTGCATGATTGCAGAGATACGCTCGATACCCATACCCGTATCTACCGACGGTTTTGGTAGCGGTTCCATCGTGCCATCAGCATGACGGTTGAACTGCATAAATACGTTGTTCCAGATCTCGATGAAACGGTCACCATCTTCTTCAGGTGTGCCAGGACGGCCACCCCAGATGTGCTCACCGTGATCGTAGAAGATTTCAGTACATGGACCACAAGGACCAGTATCACCCATTTGCCAGAAGTTGTCTGACTCGTATGGTTTGCCACCTTTCTTGTCGCCAATGCGGATGATGCGATCTGCAGGAACACCTACTTTCTTGTTCCAGATATCGAATGCTTCGTCATCAGTTTCGTAAACGGTCACCAATAGACGGTCTGCAGGCAGCTTAAGAACGTCTGTTAGAAATTCCCAAGCGAATGAAATCGCGTCTTCTTTGAAGTAATCGCCAAAGCTGAAGTTACCTAGCATTTCAAAGAAAGTATGGTGACGAGCTGTAAAGCCCACGTTTTCCAGGTCGTTGTGTTTACCGCCAGCACGTACACAACGTTGAGCCGTAGTCGCTCGAGTATAGGCTCGTTTTTCCAAGCCTAAGAAACAATCCTTAAATTGGTTCATACCTGCGTTTGTGAACAGCAGGGTTGGGTCGTTATGTGGAACTAACGATGAACTTTCTACGATTTGGTGTCCTTTGCTTTCAAAGAACTTGAGGAACGCGTTACGAACCTCGTCAGTGCTCATGTACATGCAGCTCTTCCTGAAAATAGTCGAGTTAGAATTTTGCCGTATTGTAGATCATGCAATCAGCTGAGACTAGTTTTCTTGCGGAAAAGAGGGGGTAGAAGAAAAAATTTGAAGCAAAACAAAAATCAGCGTGAATAATTCACGCCTAATCTTCGTCTTCAAAGCTTAACGCATAGCTAATTTGGTCAAAACTGTAGCCGCGATATTGTAAGAAACGAACCTGTTTAGCGTACTCTTTCTGGTCTTTGGCCTTTATTCCTTTAAATTTCTTCTCTGCTGCCAACTTTGCCAATTCAAACCAATCTTGGGGCTCTTCTGCCATTGCTTGTTCAATGACAGATTCTGCAACGCGCTTCTGGTTAAGCTCTTGGCGAATACGACGCTCACCATGACCTTTGTAAACGTGTTGACGCACTTGGCTTTTGGCGTAACGCAAGTCATCCAAATAATTGTGTTCTAAACAAAAGTTAATCGCAGCTTCAATATCAGCCTCTTCATAGCCTTTCATCGCAAGCTTTTGATGGAGCTCATATAAGCCATGATCTCGACGACTAAGTAACTGAATCGCGGCTTCTTTGCTAGATAGCGTCGGTGCTTGTCGCTTTTGGTACATAGTGATCCTAAAGGTAATTTGGCTGTACAGGCTTTTCGTTTGCCTTAAATTTCTTCGATTTTGATTTCGACAAATACAACAAAGCCCTGCAACGCAGGGCTTTATTTTTAGTCTATCAGAAGATTAAAACTCTTCTTCTTGCTCAGGCTTCTCACCGGCAGCAGGTGCTTCTGGTTGAGCTGGAGAAAGTAGCATTTCACGCAGTTTGGTATCGATTGTTTTCGCGATTTCTGGATGCTCACGCAGGTAGTTACAAGCGTTTGCTTTACCTTGACCAATCTTATCGCCATTGTAGCTGTACCAAGCACCCGCTTTTTCTACTAGCTTGTGCTTCACGCCTAAGTCAATCAACTCACCTTCACGGTTAAAGCCTTGGCCATACATGATTTGCGTGTTTGCTTCTTTAAATGGTGCTGCAATCTTGTTCTTAACCACTTTGATACGCGTTTCGTTACCTACAACTTCATCGCCTTCTTTGATTGCGCCAGTACGACGGATATCTAAACGAACAGAAGCGTAAAACTTAAGCGCGTTACCGCCAGTAGTCGTTTCAGGGTTACCGAACATCACACCAATCTTCATACGGATTTGGTTGATGAAGATACACATACAGTTAGACTGTTTCAGGTTACCTGTAAGCTTACGCATTGCTTGAGAAAGCATACGAGCTTGGAGACCCATGTGGCTGTCGCCCATTTCGCCTTCGATCTCAGCTTTAGGTGTTAGAGCAGCAACAGAGTCAACAACCATTACGTCGATTGCGCCAGAGCGAGCTAATGCATCACAAATCTCTAGAGCTTGCTCACCAGTGTCTGGTTGAGAAACCAATAGTGCATCGATATCAACGCCAAGTTTCTTTGCATATACAGGATCTAGAGCGTGCTCTGCATCGATAAACGCACAAGTTTTGCCTTCACGTTGCGCAGCAGCAATAAGTTCAAGAGTTAGTGTTGTTTTACCTGAAGATTCTGGACCATAAATCTCAACAATACGACCCATTGGTAGACCACCAGCACCCAAAGCGATGTCAAGAGAAAGCGAACCCGTTGAAATGGTTTCTACATCCATTGCGCGGTTATCACCAAGGCGCATGATAGAGCCTTTACCGAATTGCTTTTCAATTTGACCTAGCGCAGCGGCGAGCGCTTTCTGTTTGTTCTCGTCCATTACTTTCTCCGATTTATTCATCTTCTTTGGGCGACGAATAGTAATTCATTTTTCTTAAGCAGAAGTTCTGCTCAGCAATGAAAGTCATTATACTGTTGATTCATACAGTGTCCATACCTGTATGAAAAAAATTTGGCTCACAATATCGTGCAGTTTTCTCTAGCCCTTGTTTTCTCTGGGCTTACGCAGATCCAAAAAATCTAGATTAAGTGTTGGTGCAATTGACTCAATGCATGAATCACCGCTTGTTCGCGAACTTCTGCTCGATTTCCAGAAAAATGCATGGTTTCTACTAACTGCCACCCCTGATTATCTGCAAAGGCAAAACACACCGTTCCAACCGGCTTTTCCTCACTGCCACCACTAGGACCAGCGATGCCACTGATAGACACCCCAATTGTTGCATTGGAATGTTTTAATGCCCCCTGCACCATTTCGATTACAACCGGCTCACTCACTGCGCCATACGCTTCGAGTGTTTGAAACTGCACTCCAAGCATCTCCATTTTGGCCTCATTACTGTACGTAACAAAAGCGCGGTCAAGCCAACCGGAGCTACCTGCAATATCAGTAATTGCGGCTGCAACGCCACCGCCAGTACAGGACTCTGCTGTGGTCATCACATGCCCATGTCGCGCAAGTAACACACCTAAATCAGCACTTAATTTTGTTGTTTTTTCCATAGCCAAAATGCCCTTTGTCTCTTTTTACTTGATAGGGATTCACGTATCCTAAGCCGCTACGGAAATAAACAAAAGAACTTACCTGTGAAAGCTGAACAAAAACACACTCCGATGATGCAGCAATATCTCAAGCTAAAAGCTGAGAACCCAGAAATTTTGCTGTTCTACCGCATGGGCGATTTCTACGAACTCTTCTATGATGACGCGAAACGAGCGTCTCAACTGCTTGATATTTCATTAACCAAGCGCGGTTCATCGGCCGGAGAACCTATTCCTATGGCGGGAGTGCCATTCCATGCAGTGGAAGGGTATCTCGCGAAACTAGTTCAGCTTGGTGAGTCAGTCGCAATCTGTGAACAAATTGGGGATCCTGCGACGAGCAAAGGTCCTGTTGAGCGTAAAGTAGTACGCATTGTCACGCCAGGCACCGTAACCGATGAGGCACTGCTTTCTGAACGTCTCGATAACTTAATCGCTGCGATTTACCATCACAACGGTAAGTTTGGTTATGCGACGTTAGACGTTACTTCTGGCCGTTTTCAATTAACGGAGCCAGAAACCGAAGAATCCATGATGGCAGAACTACAACGCACCGCACCGCGTGAGTTGTTGTTCCCTGAAGATTTCGAGCCAGTCCACTTGATGTCGAACCGTAACGGTAACCGTCGTCGCCCTGTATGGGAGTTTGAACTAGATACTGCCAAACAACAGCTGAACCAGCAGTTTGGCACCCGTGATCTTGTCGGTTTTGGTGTTGAGCACGCCTCTCTTGGTTTATGCGCCGCAGGTTGTTTGATCCAATACGTAAAAGACACACAACGCACTGCTCTACCACATATCCGCTCACTAACGTTTGATCGCCAAGATCACTCCGTAATTTTAGATGCTGCTACGCGTCGCAATCTAGAAATCACCCAAAATTTAGCTGGCGGCACGGACAATACACTCGCCGCAGTTCTCGACCATTGCTCAACCCCAATGGGCAGCCGCATGTTAAAGCGTTGGCTGCATCAACCGATGCGTTGTATTGATACGCTAAACAACCGCCTGGATGCGATTGGTGAAATTAAAGATCAAGGCTTATTTACCGATCTTCAGCCAACTTTAAAACAGATTGGCGATATTGAACGTATCTTAGCGCGTCTTGCTCTACGTTCTGCTCGTCCACGTGATATGGCTCGCCTACGCCATGCCATGCAGCAACTTCCTGAACTAGAATCGCTCACTGCATCCTTAACTCATCCATACCTAGTGAAGTTGGCTCAATATGCTGCGCCAATAGATGAGGTATGTGAGCTTCTTGAACGTGCTATCAAAGAAAACCCGCCGGTAGTGATCCGCGATGGTGGTGTGATTGCAGAAGGCTATAACGAAGAATTGGATGAGTGGCGCAAGCTCGCTGATGGTGCAACCGAGTATCTAGAAAAGCTCGAAGCGGATGAACGCGAGCGTCATGGCATCGATACGCTGAAAGTTGGCTACAACGCCGTACATGGATTCTTCATTCAGGTAAGTCGTGGCCAAAGCCATTTGGTACCGCCACATTACGTGCGTCGCCAAACTCTGAAAAATGCCGAGCGCTACATTATTCCTGAGCTTAAAGAGCATGAAGACAAAGTTCTGAACTCAAAATCAAAAGCACTCGCACTAGAGAAAAAACTGTGGGAAGAGCTGTTCGATTTGCTGATGCCTCATCTTGAACAAATGCAAAACCTAGCTTCTGCCGTTTCACAGATGGACGTGTTACAAAACCTAGCAGAACGCGCAGACTCATTGGATTATTGCCGCCCTACTCTAGTTAAAGACGCAGGTATTCACATTCAAGCAGGTCGCCACCCGGTAGTAGAGCAAGTCACCTCGGACCCGTTCATTGCTAACCCAATAGAATTAAGCCCAAGCCGTAAAATGCTCATCATCACGGGTCCAAACATGGGGGGTAAATCAACCTACATGCGCCAAACTGCGCTAATTGCGTTGATGGCTCACATCGGCTCTTATGTACCTGCAGAGTCAGCACAAATTGGCTCATTGGATCGCATCTTTACTCGTATCGGTGCTTCAGATGACTTGGCATCAGGTCGTTCAACCTTCATGGTAGAGATGACAGAAACGGCCAACATTCTCCACAACGCAACCAAGAACAGCTTGGTGTTAATGGATGAGATCGGTCGAGGTACCAGTACTTACGATGGTCTTTCATTGGCATGGGCAAGTGCCGAATGGCTTGCAACACAAATTGGCGCGATGACACTTTTCGCTACGCACTATTTTGAACTAACCGAATTACCGAACTTGCTACCAAACTTAGCGAATGTTCACCTAGATGCGGTAGAACATGGCGACAGCATTGCTTTCATGCACGCAGTTCAAGAAGGCGCCGCAAGCAAATCATACGGCTTGGCGGTTGCGGGCTTAGCTGGCGTACCTAAAACGGTCATCAAAAATGCTCGTACTAAACTGTCTCAACTAGAGCAACTCGGCCAAGCTAGCGACTCGCCTCGTCCAAGCACAGTGGATGTGGCAAATCAGCTCAGCTTAATCCCTGAACCTAGCGAAATTGAACAAGCGTTATCAAACATCGATCCAGACGACTTAACACCTCGTCAAGCCCTTGAAGAGCTGTATCGTTTGAAGAAAATGCTTTAACGAGAATATCTAATCTCCCCTAAAACAGAAAAGGGCTATGGTTATCCATAGCCCTTTGTGTTTCGAGAAAGCTTAGTATTAATCGTCTTCAACGTTAAACAAGTTTTCCATATTTAGGCCTTGTTTAATTAGGATTTCACGAAGTCGACGTAAACCCTCCACTTGAATTTGACGTACACGCTCACGGGTAAGACCAATCTCTCGTCCCACTTCTTCAAGCGTAGACGGCTCATAACCAAGCAAACCAAAACGGCGTGCAAGCACTTCTTTTTGTTTTGGATTCAACTCTTCCAACCAATGGATCAAAGACGATTTGATGTCATCATCTTGAGTCGACACTTCTGGATCAGAGTTGTTTGCGTCAGGAATAATATCCAGAAGCGCTTTTTCACCGTCACCACCAATTGGGGTATCAACGGAGCTAATACGCTCGTTAAGACGCAGCATTTTGCTGACATCTTCTACTGGTATATCTAATTGAGCAGCAATTTCTTCTGCAGTTGGTTCATGATCGAGCTTTTGAGAAAGTTCACGCGCAGTACGCAGATAAATGTTCAGCTCTTTCACGACATGAATAGGCAAGCGAATGGTGCGAGTTTGGTTCATCAACGCACGTTCGATCGTTTGACGGATCCACCATGTTGCGTAAGTTGAGAAACGGAAGCCTCTTTCTGGATCGAATTTTTCAACCGCTCGGATCAAACCGAGGTTACCTTCTTCAATAAGATCGAGTAGCGCTAGGCCACGGTTGCTGTACCGACGAGAAATTTTTACTACTAAACGCAAGTTACTTTCGATCATGCGCTTACGAGCCGCTTCATCACCACGCAATGCTCTGCGGGCGTAAAGGACTTCTTCTTCAGCAGTAAGCAGAGGTGAGAAGCCAATTTCACCTAGATACAATTGAGTTGCGTCTAGGCTTTTACTGCTCGCGTCAAACTCTTCACGGACAGCTGTTTTGCCTTCGGTAGTAGATGATGATTTTTCGAGTTCATTATCAATGGTCGTCTCTGACGCATTGTCGTATTCAAACTCTTCAACTTTGGATACTGTGTTGCTGATACTCATAACGCCTCCCCCTGGCGAGTTAGCAAGACATGACAACTCAATATGTCGCTAAATGATTTCGCAAGTTGTTTTTCAAAGTCTTACGGTAAATAGCGTTTTGGATTCACTGATTTACCTTGGTAGCGAATTTCAAAGTGCAGCTTGACGGATTTTGCGCCTGAACTACCCATGGTCGCAATTTTCTGTCCGCTTTTTACACTCTGACCTTCTGTTACCAACAGTTTGTCGTTATGTGCGTATGCGCTTAAATAATTGTCGTTATGCTTCACTATAATTAGGTTGCCATAACCTCTTAGCGCATTACCCGAATAAACGACCGTGCCGGCTGCGGTTGAAACGATAGGCTGACCACGCTGTCCTGCGATATCAATGCCTTTATTTCCCTGTTCTCCCGCCGAGAAGTTCTTGATTACTCTCCCTTTTGTCGGCCACAACCACTTCGATACTTTGTCGTTTTGTACCGTCGTTGTTGGCGGCTTCGGTTTAGTAGGTTGGTTATCTTTTGAACCAACATACTCCTTTGCTTTGGTTTGTTCAACTTTCTTTGGCGGCTCTTTTTGTGCGACTTTAGTCGGAGTTGTTGTAGGCTTTTGACTAGAGTTTTTACTTGAAGTCACAGGCTTTGTCGTCGTCGTTGGCTTCACCACTGGAGGCGGTGTCGTTGTAACTACAGGTACTACAACGGGTTCAACTTTTTGGCCATATTTTGGCGCGACATATTTCGGAGCCCAAAGTTTTAGCTTTTGACCTGGATAAATGGTGTAAGGCTGAGAGAGTTCGTTGTAACGTACAAGATCATTTACATCTTTATCTGTGACGTAAGCAATAAAATAAAGTGTGTCACCTTTCTTTACTTCGTAGTAACTCCCTCTATAACTGCCACGCTCAACGCTCGAATAATCCTTCTTTAGGCTGGAAACAGGCGCAGGTGAGTGAGCCGCGCAACCAACGAGTCCCGCAGCTAATACAAAGCTAATACCAATATGACGCAGTAACTTACTCACCTAACCTCAGATCCTTAAGCCAAATCACCCGCGACAAGAGGAACAAATCGAACCATTTCCACAACGGTAGAAAGGTACTCGTCACCCTTGCGTTCAATTCTAAGTAGTTGCTGCTCAGCATCTCCGACAGGAATTACCATTTTACCGCCATCTTTTAGCTGTGAGAGAAGCGCTTGGGGAATCACTTCTGCAGCAGCGGTAACAATGATGGCGTCAAACGGACCTTTCGTTTCCCATCCTAACCAGCCATCACCATGCTTCGTCGAGACATTGTAGATATCAAGTTGCTTAAGACGACGTTTCGCTTCCCATTGCAAAGATTTGATGCGTTCAACGGAATAAACATGGTCAACGATTTGTGCTAAAACTGCGGTTTGGTACCCAGAACCGGTTCCGATTTCCAAAACGTTACTAGCACGTTGAAGCTCAAGCAGCTCGGTCATGCGAGCGACGATGTAAGGTTGAGAAATAGTTTGTCCCTGACCAATCGGTAGCGCATTGTTATCGTAGGCTTGGTGCATCATCGCTTGAGAAACAAAGCTCTCTCTCGGTAAACAATGCATTGCATCCAAAACGCGTTGATCTTTGATGCCACTGGAGATAAGAAACGCTATCAACCTGTCAGCATGTGGGTTACTCATTACTTCTCTTCCTTCAACCAACTATCCATCGCACGCAGAGACTCATGAGCCGTAAGGTCTACTTGCAGTGGGGTAATAGAAACTCGACCGTGCTCAATCGCATAAAAGTCGGTACCTTCACCCGCATCTTGTTCTTTCCCCGGAGGCCCTAACCAATAGATATCATGCCCACGCGGATCTTTCTGCTTGATCATATTCTCTGCGTGATGACGAGCACCCAAACGGGTCACTTCGATTTCACCAAGACTCTCGAGAGGCAAATCAGGTACGTTTACGTTCAACAAACGGTTGGTTGGGATTGGCGCTGTCAAGTGTTGCTCAACCAACTGTCGAGCAATTTTAGCAGCCGACTCAAAATGACGTTTACCAACCAGTGAAAACGCAATGGCCTGCACGCCAAGAAAGTGCCCTTCCATTGCTGCAGCGACGGTACCAGAGTACAGAACGTCATCCCCCAGATTTGCACCATGATTAATGCCAGATAATACAAGATCTGGCAGGTCATCTTTCATCAGCTCATTTAGAGCAAAATGAACGCAATCTGTCGGTGTCCCTTGAACCGAATAAGTATTAGGAGCAATTTCTGTGACTCGCAGAGGCTGTTCCAATGTCAGTGAGTTTGATGCACCAGAACGATTTCGGTCTGGGGCAACAATGATCACTTCCGCGATGCTTCTCAGCTCATCCGCTAACGCGTGAATTCCTTGAGCATGCACACCGTCGTCATTACTAATTAGAATTCTTAAAGGTTTTGTATTTAGTGAATCCAGTTCCATTAGTATTCTCTTTCTACTTTGACCTCATTCACCAACTCACGAACAATGGATGTGGCAAAAGAGCCTGCATCGAGTGAGAAGGTCAACGTAATATTGTTACCTTCAACGTTCCAAGCTAAGTCTTTTGGTTTGAGTGCGATTTCACGACGATCGTGACGCATACGATTACCACGGATCAGAGCCATTAAATCAGGTTCTTCATCAATAAATGGTTGTTCTAATGCAAGTGCATCAGCTTGGGTCGGTAACGCATTATCACCCGCTAAAGCGGCAGTAATCTCAACGTCACTCAATGCAAGCTTGTTTTGCATATCAGCAAGGTTATTCGCATCAACAGCCAACAATCCTTGTGATGTCTGTGCGATGTCACCATCGATGAATTTATCAAACACACCATTTTCTAGACGAGCAGAAACGATGCGGTTGAAGATCCATGAACGCGCGGCAGACAGGTACATGCTGCGTTTGTTTTGGTTACGCGTACGAACGTTTTCTCGCCCCCAACGACGGGCTTCCTCGAGGTTATTTCCATCGTTACCAAAACGTTGGCTACCAAAGTAGTTTGGCACACCAACTTGTTTAACTTTTTCAAGGCGTTGCTCTACATCCGCCACATCTGTCACTTCAGACAAGGTAACCACAAACTCGTTCCCGATTAAGTCACCAGGACGCAGTTTTTTGTTGTGTCGATCGGTCGCCAGAATTTCAATACTTGGGTATTGCGCCAAAAATGTCGAAAAATCTGGAGTCTCACCTTTAGGCAGATGAACACTTAACCATTGTTCGGTTACTGCATGACGATCTTTCAGGCCTGCCCAACTAACGTCTTTAGACTTAACACCACAAGCTTTCGCTAGCTCGTTAGCGACGAAACTGGTGTTCTCACCTGTTTTTCGAATGCGCACCATTAAGTGTTCACCTTCTCCCGTGAAGGCAAAACCCAAATCTTCGCGAACCTGAAAGTGTTCTGGTTGCGCTTTAATTTTTGCTGATGCGACTGGCTTGCCTGTGAGGTAAGCCAATGAGGATAAAATATCTGACATGATGTATTTCCACTGCTTACGCAGCTTTAAGGAGCAAATTATTCGATTATTGCTTAAATAGAAGCACGACTGCTTCTGTAGCAATGCCTTCTTTGCGTCCAGTAAAACCAAGACGTTCTGTCGTCGTTGCTTTTACGTTGATGTTGCTAATATCGGTTTCTAGATCTTCGGCAATGGCTGCACACATTGCATCAATGTAAGGCGCCATTTTCGGCGCTTGCGCCATGATGGTGACGTCTGCATTACCAAGGCGGTAGCCTTGTTCTTTTACTCGACGGTAAACGTCTTTCAATAATTCGCGGCTGTTTGCACCTTTCCATTTATCGTCGGTATCTGGAAAATGACGACCAATATCACCCGCAGCAATCGCACCTAACAAAGCGTCAGTGAGAGCATGCAGAGCAACGTCGCCGTCTGAGTGCGCAATCAGGCCTTGTTCGTAAGGAATTGCAACACCACCAATAATCACAGGGCCTTCACCGCCAAATTTGTGTACGTCGAAACCATGACCAATTCGAATCATTTTTTATCCTTTATTTTCTAACCGCGCTCGCGGCTAAGATAAAACTCGGCTAAGGCGAGATCTTCTGGCTGAGTAATTTTAATGTTATTCGCACTACCTTGAACTAAAGCTGGCGTTTCTCCCAACCACTCTAAAGCCGATGCTTCATCAGTGATCGCAACACCTTGCTGCAATGCGTCTGCCAGTGCTCTTGTTAGCTGCTGAGTTTTAAACATTTGTGGAGTCAGTGCATGCCACAATGCTTCTCTGTCTACGGTATGATCGATGTTGTTTTCTTTGTTCGCTCGTTTCATTGTATCTCTCACGGGCGAGGCAAGAATGCCACCAGTAGGATGAGCACAACAAACATCTATCAGACGATCAATATCGTTTAATGTTACGCAAGGTCTCGCGGCATCATGGACCAGAACCCATTCACACGGAAGCTGCGCACTTACATAGTTTAGCCCTGAAAGCACTGAATCGGCTCTTTCTTTACCACCAGCGACACGTATTACGTCTGGGTGCTGGGCAATCGATAGTTCAGGGTAGTATGGGTCACCTTCTGTAATCGCAACCACAACTTTCGCGATTTGAGGGTGAGCAAGCAGTTTCTCTACGGTATGTTCCAATACCGTTTTTCCATCGATTAACAAATACTGTTTAGGTCGATCTGCTTTCATTCGGCTACCAACACCAGCCGCAGGTACAATAGCGATATGAGATGAAACGTTCTCTGACATCTTACGGGTTTTCCTCACCAACTATGCGGTAGAAGGTCTCTCCTTCTTTCACCAAGCCAAGTTCATGACGAGCTCTTTCTTCAATCGCATCAAGTCCTTGCTTTAAGTCATCTATCTCAGCAAACATTTCATTATTGCGAGCTTGTAGCTTGCTGTTCACCTGCTGTTGAACTTCAATTTCATCTTTTACTGTGTAGTAGTCAGACACCCCGTTTTTACCAAACCATAGAGTGTATTGAAGCCAACCAAACAGTAACGTAAGGGCTATAACAAAGATTCGCATATCGCTGCTAACATTCTGTACCGGAAGGAATTAGATAAGGTGACATATATAGCATAAATGCCGAGTTGCCTCTAGGGGATAAAGGGAGACTCACACGCTCCTTACAGGAAATAAGCACGAAAATAAAAAATGCCTAAGTTCGATGGCACTCTTTAATCGAGAAAGTAAAGAACCGTTTACGTGCTAGAAAGAGGAAGATTCGGTTTCAATTACCTGAGAAATCAGGGCAGTTAGCTAACTAAGAGCTTGCTAGATACAGATGAGTTGGTTGCTTTCTTTTAGGTATAGCAGCAACACGGTCAAAATAGCTCATCGTTCTTAAGCATCTGCTTTTAAACATACGCCAATAAACAAAAACCCCCGCCTTAGCGAGGGTTTCAAAAAGCTATTTAGCTAAACTAATTCAATAAGAATTAAGCTTGGCCTTTAACTTCTTTAAGACCGTTGAAAGGAGCGCGCTCACCTAGAGCTTCCTCAATACGGATTAGTTGGTTGCTTTCTTTTAGGTATAGCAGCAACACGGTCAAAACAGCTCATCGCTCTTAACCATCTGCTTTTAAACATACGCCAATAAACAAAAACCCCCGCCTTAGCGAGGGTTTCAAAAAGCTATTTAACTAAACTAATTCAATAAGAATTAAGCTTGGCCTTTAACTTCTTTAAGACCGTTGAAAGGAGCACGCTCACCTAGAGCTTCCTCGATACGGATTAGTTGGTTGTACTTAGCAACACGGTCAGAACGGCTCATAGAACCAGTTTTGATTTGACCTGCAGCTGTACCTACCGCTAGGTCAGCGATAGTTGCATCTTCAGTTTCGCCAGAACGGTGAGAGATTACTGCTGTGTAACCTGCGTCTTTAGCCATCTTGATTGCAGCTAGAGTCTCAGTTAGAGAACCGATTTGGTTGAACTTGATTAGGATTGAGTTAGCGATGCCTTTCTCGATACCTTCAGCTAGGATCTTAGTGTTTGTAACGAATAGATCGTCACCAACTAGTTGGATCTTGTCGCCTAGAAGTTGAGTTTGGTGTGCGAAACCATCCCAGTCAGACTCGTCTAGACCGTCTTCGATAGATACGATTGGGAATTGCTCAACTAGACCAGCTAGGTAGTGGTTGAACTCTTCAGAAGTGAAAGTTTTGCCTTCACCTTTCATGTTGTAGATGCCAGCTTCTTTGTCGAAGAACTCAGATGCAGCACAGTCCATAGCTAGAGTAACGTCTTTGCCTAGCTCGTAACCAGCAGCAGCAACAGCTTCTGCGATAACTTCTAGAGCTTCAGCGTTAGATTTAAGGTTAGGAGCGAAACCACCTTCGTCACCAACAGCTGTGTTGTAGCCTTTAGACTTAAGAACTTTAGCTAGGTTGTGGAATACTTCCGCACCCATGCGTACAGCTTCTTTAAGAGTTGCAGCGCCAACTGGTTGAATCATGAACTCTTGAATGTCAACGTTGTTGTCTGCGTGCTCACCACCGTTGATGATGTTCATCATTGGTAGAGGCATAGAGAACTGACCAGCAGTACCGTTTAGCTCAGCGATGTGCTCGTATAGAGGCATGCCTTTCGCTGCTGCTGCAGCTTTAGCGTTTGCTAGAGAAACTGCTAGGATAGCGTTCGCACCGAATTTAGATTTGTTTTCAGTGCCGTCTAGTTCGATCATTACTGCGTCGATTGCAGCTTGGTCTTTAGCGTCTTTGCCAACTAGAGCTTCAGCGATTGGGCCGTTTACAGCTTCAATTGCTTTAAGAACACCTTTACCTAGGAAACGTGCTTTGTCACCGTCACGTAGCTCAAGAGCTTCGCGAGAACCAGTAGATGCGCCAGATGGAGCTGCCGCCATACCTACGAAACCGCCTTCTAGGTGTACTTCAGCTTCTACAGTTGGGTTACCACGTGAGTCGATGATTTCACGACCTAGAACTTTAACGATCTTAGACATTAATGTTTCCTCTCGTTTCAAATATAAATGTCAATTTTAAAGGGCAGCAGCACAACCTTCGCCGCCGCCCGTATCCTTTTACTTCTCGAATTCGCCGCGTGAGTATTGACCCGCAGCCTTAACGAAACCTGCAAACAATGGGTGACCATCGCGAGGAGTCGATGTGAATTCAGGGTGGAACTGAGCCGCTACAAACCATGGGTGAGCTGGGTTCTCAATCATTTCCACTAGCTTCTTGTCCGCAGATAGGCCTGACACTTTAAGACCTGCTTTTTCAATTTGTGGACGAAGAACGTTGTTCACTTCGTAACGGTGACGGTGACGTTCATGGATCGTCGCGCTACCGTACAGTTCACGAGCTTTTGTACCTTTTTCTAGGTGACATAGCTGAGAACCTAGACGCATCGTACCGCCAAGATCAGATGATTCAGTACGCTCTTCCACGTTACCTGTTTCATCAACCCATTCTGTGATCAAACCTACCACAGGGTACTTCGTGTCTTTGTTAAATTCTGTTGAATGTGCACCTTCCATACCCGCAACGTTACGCGCGTATTCAATAAGGGCAACTTGCATACCTAGACAGATACCTAGATAAGGCACTTTGTTTTCACGTGCGTATTGAGCCGCACGGATCTTGCCTTCAACACCACGATCACCGAAACCACCTGGAACTAGGATAGCGTCTAGACCTTCTAGAAGCTCAACGCCTTTAGTTTCGATGTCTTGAGAGTCTACGTACTTAATGGTTACGTTTAGACGGTTTTTCAAGCCTGCGTGCTTAAGTGCTTCGTTCACAGATTTGTACGCATCTGGTAGTTCGATGTATTTACCGACCATACCGATAGTTACTTCACCTGTTGGATTCGCTTCTTCGTAGATAACCTGTTCCCATTCAGAAAGGTCAGCTTCTGGCGCATCAATACCGAAACGAGTACACACTAGGTCATCAAGACCTTGAGACTTAACAAGTTGAGGGATCTTGTAGATTGAATCTACGTCCTTCATTGAGATTACCGCTTTCTCAGGAACGTTACAGAAAAGTGCAATCTTCTTACGCTCGTTCGCTGGGATCATGCGATCGCTGCGGCAAACTAGGATGTCTGGTTGGATACCGATAGACAGTAGCTCTTTAACAGAGTGCTGAGTCGGTTTAGTTTTCACTTCGCCAGCTGCTGCTAGGTAAGGAACAAGAGTTAGATGCATGAACATTGCGCGTTCACGGCCAAGTTCTACTGCTAGCTGACGGATTGCTTCCATAAATGGTAGCGATTCGATATCACCTACCGTACCACCAACTTCAACGATAGCAATATCGTGGCCTTCAGAACCTGCAATTACGCGGTCTTTGATAGCGTTAGTGATATGAGGGATAACTTGAATTGTTGCGCCTAGGTAGTCACCACGACGTTCTTTACGAAGTACGTCGGCATAAACACGACCTGCAGTGAAGTTGTTACGCTTGGTCATTTTGGTACGGATGAAACGCTCGTAGTGACCAAGGTCAAGGTCAGTCTCTGCGCCATCTTCCGTAACGAACACTTCACCGTGCTGAGTTGGGCTCATTGTGCCTGGATCAACGTTGATGTAAGGGTCAAGCTTCATCATAGTCACTTTAAGACCACGAGCTTCTAGAATAGCTGCAAGAGATGCTGCTGCAATACCTTTACCTAGAGAGGATACAACCCCGCCAGTAACAAAAATGTAATTTGTCGTCATGTTTAACCTGAAATTGGTTGAATGAGGGAAATGGAGTGCTTCTGGACGGGAGATAAATATACCAGAAGCTCCTTACCGCCACAACGTGAAATCTATCACACCGTAATTTTTTATTTTTTGCTTCAAATCAAAGTGGGTAGAGACAAAGCAAAGTGCTTATTTATGTTCTGAGTCAGACTTGTCCCATAAATCGCGCTGTGACTATTTTGTCTGCAACTTCACTCTTCTTTTTTCACTTTATTCCAAAAATTGTCGAGTTCTGACAACGTACACTCGGTGAGTGTTCTTCCTGATTGCACGACCTTACCTTCAACTTGCTTAAAACGCTTGGCAAACTTAATGTTCGCTTTGCTTAATGCCACTTCTGGGTCTTTGCCAAGATGACGTGCTAAGTTGACCGTGGCAAACAACAAGTCCCCTAACTCAAGTTCGACTTTCTCTTCATCTGGATCGATTTGAAGCGCTTCTTCCATCACCTCATCCACTTCTTCTTGAACCTTACTGACTACTGGCCCAAGCGAATCCCAATCGAATCCGTATTTCGCGCATTTTTTCTGAATCTTTGTAGCACGAGAAAGCGCCGGCAAAGAGTTTGGTATTGAGTCTAGGATACTTTCTTCAGCTTTGCCTACTTGCGCTTTTTCTTTTGCTTTTTCCGCTTCCCAGTTAGCGTTAATTTCCTCGTCAGACTCAAACTCAACATCCGAAAAAACATGCGGATGGCGACGCGTCAGTTTTTCGTTCACGGTTTCGACCACATCCGAAAATTCGAACAGCCCTTGCTCTTTCGCTAATTGACTGTAAAAAATCACCTGGAACAACAAATCACCTAGCTCTTCTTTCAGATTTGGCCAATCACGATTCTGAATCGCATCCACCACTTCGTAGGTTTCTTCGATGGTGTGCGGAACGATGGTGTCAAAGGTTTGTTTTAAGTCCCAAGGGCAACCGCTTTCTGGGTCACGTAACTTCGCCATGATTTGTTCTAATTGTTCAATTGGATGACTCATTTTCGTTCCTTTAAACCTTTCTATCTAAAGAAAAAGGTGAGCAGCCAAAACCACTCACCTTCTACATTATATTTTCTCAGCAGCTTTCACTAAGTAATTGTTACTTTGACAAGGCAACAAGTTTTCGCGACTCCTGAGCATAGCTCGCCTATGTGATGAGCCTGGGCTGGCACTCCGGAGTAAACGCAGTTAACGCAGTAAAAGTGACAAGTACGACGTGAAAGTTAGCCTAAGCGTTTTACCGACATAACATCCTTAATCTGCTCGACACGTTTCGAAACGCGAGAGAGCACCTCAATATTGGTCACCTCAAGATCAAAGTCCATGATGGCGAGCTGACGACGGTAATCGACACGGCTCTTCATGCTGGTCACTTTGATTTTCTCGTTGGCAAATAGTGTGGTGATGTCTTTCAATAGACCGCCTCGCTCCATCGCTTCGACACGCACGGTGAGGATGTATGACCCTACAAATCCACTGCCCCATACGGTATCAATGATACGTTCTGGTGCGTGATGACGCAGTTCTTCGAGCTGTTCACAGTCACTGCGGTGCACTGAGATGCCTCGGCCTTGGGTGATGTAACCACAAATGTCATCACCTGGAATTGGCTGACAACAGCGAGCTAGGTGCGTCATTAGGTTATCAACACCTTCTACTACTACCGCGTCTTTTTTCGGGCGACTTTGCGCTGGTGCTTTGTGCTCGGCTTCTTGAAGTTTTTCTAGCGCTTGCTGATCCTCTTCTTCCGCGGTTGGTTTATTCACCAGTGCATTAATGTGGTTGATGATCTGATTGATACGCAGGTCGCCACTGCCTACACCGACGTAGAGTTCATCCGGCGTGTTGACGTTGAAGCGTTTTAGGGCGTAATGCTCTGCATCTTTTAACGTCGCACCAATCTTCACCAACTCGTGTTCGAGGATTTCACGTCCCGCTTCGAGGTTTTTCTCTCGACTCTGTTTACGAAACCAAGCGTTGATCTTCGCACGAGCACGACCTGAGTGAACAAAGCCTAGTGATGGATTTAGCCAGTCTCGCGATGGGTTTGGCTCTTTTGCAGTGATGATTTCGACCTGATCGCCCATGTGGAGTTTGTGGGTGAACGGCACGATTCGGCCACCAACTTTGGCGCCAATACAACGATGCCCGACTTCTGAGTGAATGTGGTAGGCAAAGTCTAGTGGAGTTGCCCCCATTGGTAAGTCGATAACATCGCCACGTGGTGTAAATGCGTAGACGCGGTCATCGAAGACTTGGCTTCGGAGTTCATCCAACATCTCACCAGAATCGGACATTTCTTCTTGCCAATCCAATAGTTTACGCAGCCAGGTAATTTTCTCATCGTAACCACTGCGGCTGCTCGCACCTTCTTTGTATTTCCAGTGTGCGGCAACGCCCAGCTCAGATTCTTCGTGCATTTGCTTGGTACGAATTTGAATCTCGATGGTTTTGCCTTCAGGGCCAAGAATCACGGTGTGAATCGATTGGTAACCGTTTGGTTTTGGGTTTGCAACGTAGTCGTCGAACTCACTCGGTAAGTGCTTGTATTTGGTATGAACCACACCTAACGCAGCATAACAATCTTGCAGTTTGTCGGCGATGATACGTACTGCACGCACGTCAAACAATTCATCAAACGCCAGACTCTTCTTCTGCATTTTTCGCCAAATGCTGTAGATGTGTTTAGGACGACCACTGACTTCAGCATTAATGCCACAAGCTTTCATCTCTTGAGATAAGTCTTCGACAAAATCTTTGATGTATTGCTCACGGACAATACGACGCTCAGCAAGCTGCTTTGCAATTTGCTTGTAAGTGTCCGGTTGTTGATAACGGAAAGCGTAATCTTCGATTTCCCACTTAAGCTGACCGATACCTAGGCGGTTAGCCAGTGGAGCATAAATGTTGGCACACTCTTTCGCCGCAGCACGTCGAACTTCGTCCGGCGCTTTTTTGACTTCAATAAGGTTGCAAATTCGTTCTGCTAGCTTGATGACAACGCAACGAAAATCATCCACCATGGCAAGCAGCATGCGACGAACGTTGTCTACTTGAGACGACGCAGCGCTGCCTTCCATCGTGACGTTAAGCTGACCGATAGCGGCCATTTCTTCTACGCCATCAATGAGCTTAATGATTTCTTTGCTGTATTTTTCTTCAAGAAGTTCTCTGTTGAAAGCACCACTTGAAACCAAAGGAAACAGTTGAGCCGCCACTAATGTTGCTTTGTCCATCGACAAGGTGATCAGAATTTCGATCATCTCTCGTCCTCTCCACAACAGGAGTTCGGCTTGTTCGTGACCCGCCAAAATCGTTTGGCAATCTCGATAAACTTCGATTAAGCGTGATGCTGTGCTTTTCTCTTGTCCTAGGCTAGCCACCCAGTTTTCAAGTTCAAACTGTTCATTTTGGTTTAAATGCGCGCTTCTTACCGCAACCATCTCATCATCCTAATTATTATATTTGTGTGGTTTGACTAACACCGTCCAGGTTAGTTCTTTGCCTCCACGTTGAGTGTTGGCTTTATGACCGCCCACCACAAGTAAGCGGCCAAAGTCCTAAAAGTTAAGACTTTTCAAACAGTGCCATCGATTCTAGATGGCTGGTATGAGGGAACATGTCCAGCATACCTAATTTGGTTAGTTGATAGCCTTGCTCTAGCAAGCTCTGACTATCCCTTGCAAGGGTAGCAGGATTACAAGAAACATAAACTACACGCTGAGCGCCAAGCGCAGAAACTTGATCGATGATCCCACTCGCTCCTGCTCGTGCAGGGTCCAGCAATACTTTGTCAAAATTTTCTGCAGCCCAAGCTTGGCCGTCAAAATCCTGCTCAAGGTTAGCGTGATAAAATTGCGCGTTATTGATTTGGTTCAAAGATGCATTATTTGAGGCTTTTTCGACCATCTCAGCCACACCTTCTACGCCAACGACATGTTTAGCACGCTTTGCGATCGGCAAGCTGAAGTTGCCTAATCCACAGAACAAATCTAACACTCGTTCGTCATTTTGAGGGTCTAACCACTCAATCGCTTGTTCCACCATTTTCTGGTTAACCGCTTGGTTGACCTGAATAAAGTTGTTCGGTGCAAAAGGGATTTTTACGCCCGCTTCTTGATAGAAAGGCACCTCACCTGCAACTAAGTTAAGTTGGTCAGTTTCTGGCATCAGATACAACGAGGCTTGATGGCGTGTCGCTAATTCAAGTAATGCACTGACGTCTTCATCGGCCAAATTACTTAAGTGTCGCAGCGTGATACAAGGCCCGTTGTCACCCAACACCAGTTCTACATGCCCCAATTGCTCTGGCTTTTTGAACGCTGTTAGCACCGAATAAATCTCAAGCAATAGCGCATTCAACTCAGGAGCCAATACCGGACAATCCGTCACTTGCGCAATTTGCTTGCTTTGCTTTTTGCGGAAGCCGAAGTGCAACTGACGCGTTTTCTTATCGACAAACAAGCTCACGCGAGCACGACGTCGGTAACCTAAAGACTCGCCCAATACTGGCGCATCCAACTCAATGTCACTGCCAGCAAATTTTCGCATTAACTGACGCAGCGTCTGCTGTTTGTGCGTCAATTGTTGGTCATAATTAAGGTGCTGCAAATCGCAACCGCCACATTCATGATAATGCGGACAAAATGGCTCAACGCGCGCGTCGCTTGGCTTTAGGATTTTAATCAGCTTGCCGCGAGCAAATTTGCTCTTCTCTTCCACCAATTGCGTCACCACTTCTTCACCTGGTAATGCGCCGTCAATGAACAACGGTTTCTTTTTAAGGTAAGCCATACCTGCGCCGTGGTGATCCAAACGCTCTACTTGTACCGCTTGGTGACGAGTGTTTAATTGCGTTTTCTTTTTAGGTTGAAAGATACGTGCCATGCTCTGTGCCTGATTAGTGTCTAATTGCTCTGCTGCTTCACTATTCTTGATTGCAGCCGTTGTGTGATTCGAGTGACTTGATTATGCTTACCGTTTATCCGGTGACGTCACTTCTTTGCTCAAGGCAGTATGACTACTCTTGAGAAATAATGCGTTATTTTCCCATATCCAGACTCCGATGTAATTAGATAACATGACCAGATATGGCTTACGAGCACGTGTAATTACGCTGACTCTCGCTCCCACTCTCATTATTGGTTTATTACTGAGCGGCTTTTTCTCCTTTAATCGCTATCAGGACCTAGAGAAACAAGTTATCACTACGGGCAATAGCATTATTGAACCTCTTGCGATCGCCAGTGAATCTCACCTACTTGCTGAAAGCCGTGAAGCCGTACGTCGCCTGATTAGCTACGCGCACCGTAAAAATTCCAAACTCGTTCGCAGTATTGCCGTATTTGATGAGCACCATGAACTGTTCGTCACGTCAAACTTCCATCCTAATTTTGAAGCTCTGATGTTCCCAAAAGATAAGCCGATCCCAAAGCTGGGAAATTCGGAAATCTATGAGAACTCCCTGATCCTGCGTGTGCCGATTTTGTCGGAAGGACACTATTTATCAGAACTGTCTAACGAAAACCAAGGCACGAAAGCCATTGGCTACATCGCGGTAGAAATGGATCTTTCTTCTTTACGCTTGCAGCAATACCAAGAAGTCTTCTCCGCTTTCCTTGTTTTGATCCTTGGTCTTGGGCTTGCTAGCGTGTTTGCTTCCCGCTTAATGCATGATGTTACCCAACCAATCACGCACATGAAAAACGTCGTTGATCGCATTCGTCGTGGTCACTTGGATGTGCGTATCGAAGGCAAAATGCACGGCGAGTTAGACCAACTGAAAAACGGTATCAACGCCATGGCGGTTTCGCTATCGGAATACCACGTCGAGATGCAGCACAGTATAGACCAAGCCACGTCAGACCTACGCGAAACCTTGGAACAGTTAGAAATTCAAAACGTTGAGCTCGATATTGCGAAGAAGCGCGCACAAGAAGCCGCACGTGTGAAGTCAGAATTTTTGGCCAATATGTCGCACGAATTACGTACGCCATTGAATGGTGTAATTGGCTTTACTCGTCAAATGCTCAAAACGCAGCTTTCTAATAGCCAAACCGACTACTTGCAAACCATTGAGAAGTCCGCAAACAACCTACTGAACATCATCAATGACATTCTCGATTTCTCGAAATTGGAAGCCGGTAAGTTGGCGTTGGAAAACATTCCATTTGATTTCCGCGAAAGCTTAGAAGAAGTAATCAACCTACAAGCCACCAGCGCGCATGAGAAAGGTCTGGAGATCACCTTGAAAGTGGATCCGAAGATCCCGCCAGGTCTAGTCGGAGACCCGCTACGTATCCAACAAATTTTGACTAACTTGGTGGGGAACTCCATTAAGTTTACTGAGCGCGGAAACATCGATGTTAGCGTCGAAATGCGTTCACAAGCAGGTGACTCGGTTGAGCTGCAATTTATGGTGCGAGACACCGGTATCGGTATTTCAGAGCGTCAACAAGCGCAGTTATTCCAAGCATTCAGCCAAGCGGATGCCAGCATCTCTCGTCGATATGGTGGTACGGGTCTGGGCTTGGTTATCACCCAGAAACTGGTTAGTCAGATGGGCGGCGAAATCAGTTTGACCAGTCGTCTTCACCAAGGTTCGACATTCTGGTTTACGCTTCGCCTCAACTCGACAGAAATGCCAATGAGCGATCTGATTGAAGTCGAGCTACTAACAGGCAAACAGTTGCTGTTGGTAGAACCAAACATGCAAGCGGCATCGGTGACTCAGCAGATCTTGAGTCAAGAAGGTATTCTCGTGACCTATCGTTCTTCCTTACCAGAGAACGAAGAGCACTACGATTACGTATTGCTGAACTTGGCAGCTAACCAAACTTATGACGAGCAATCAGTCGCTGCTTGGATTGAGCAAGCGAAGCGCATGGCACCAAGTGTCATCATGGGTACACCGAGCACCGAATTAGCGCTTGCCGACCAAATCATGACCGAGCATCAAATCCAGTGCTTAACCAAACCGCTATCACGCCGTAAGCTGCTGCAAAGTTTGATCAATGAACATGTTGAAGCACCTCAAGCTATTGCCGCTCCTGTTGCAACAGAAGAAAGCGAACGACTGCCACTGACAGTGCTCGCGGTGGATGATAACCCTGCAAACCTAAAACTGATTTCAGCACTACTGAAAGAAAGGGTTGAAACCGTAACGGCTTGTAGCAATGGTCAGCAAGCCGTAAATCTCGCTACCGAGAAGAAATACGACCTGATCTTTATGGACATCCAAATGCCATTAATGGATGGCGTGACCGCTTGTCAGAACATCAAAGAGCTTGAGCTAAACAAAGACACACCAGTGATCGCCGTTACCGCGCACGCTATGGCCGGAGAGCGCGACCGCCTACTCGCAGCAGGTATGGATGATTACCTCACCAAACCAATTGAAGAGCATGTACTGCAACAAGTGTTGGTCCACTGGAATCCGAATACCTGTACAGAAAGCATAGGGAAAGTTGCGCCGTCCTACGTCGATGAACCAGCAAGTGAAGCTCCTGCCACAGCTGAAAATACACAACCGGATGTGATTATTGACTGGCAAACCGCATTGAAACAGAGCGCGAATAAGGAAGACTTAGCCAAAGATATGCTGCGTATGTTGATCGATTTCATTCCAGAAGTAGAAGAAGTTGTCGACCACGCACTTGAGCAAAACGATTATTCGCGTGAAGAGTTAATTCATGTGATCCACAAACTGCACGGCAGTAGCTCTTATTGTGGCGTACCAAGGCTAAAATCTCTCTGTGCTACGCTTGAACACGCACTTCGTTCAGGAGCCAGCATTGAGGAAATTGAACCTGAAATGTTTGAACTGCAAGATGAAATGATTAAGGTCACCACCACCGCAAAACTTTATCTAGAGCAGTAGCATTCTGACTAAACTTCATACAAAAAAGCCAGAGCATTTGCTCTGGCTTTTGTTATTCAACTTAAAGGGTTAGGATTCAAGAATCACGGTCGCAACCGCGTAGTGACGTTCATCAGAAATGGATAAGTGCACGTGATTAACGCCCATCGTCTGCGCCATTTTTTGAGCCACGCCAGACAGCATTAAAATTGGCTTACCCAACTCATCATTCGAGACGGTAAAATCATGAAAAGTTACGCCTTGTGCAATTCCTGTACCAAGCGCTTTCGATGCTGCCTCTTTAGCGGCAAAACGCTTAGCAAGATAACGCCCTTGCTGCTTAAGTTGCGAAAACTTTGCCATTTCATCCTCAGAGAGAATACGTCGAGCAAAAGGTTCACCACTGCGGCCTAGCGCTTTCTCTATACGCTCGATTTCAGCAATGTCGGTTCCTAAACCTAAAATAGCCATTCGTAGAACCTAGTTATTTGCGTGCCGCGATCATCAGTGCTTTCATCTCTGCCACAGACTTTTCTAGGCCATCAAACACTGCACGGCCAATGATAGAGTGACCAATGTTCAACTCGTAAATTTCTGGTAGCGCAGCAATTGGTGCCACGTTGTGGTAAGTCAGACCGTGGCCAGCATTCACAATAATACCAAGGTCATCAGCGTAGCTTGCACCCGCAGCAATCTTCTTCAACTCTGCTTGTTGCTCTTCTTCTGTTTCTGCATCAGCGTAATGACCAGTATGAAGCTCGATAAATGGTGCACCACACTGCTTCGCCGCTTCAATTTGCTGACGATCCGCATCAATAAACAGAGAAACTTTAATGCCCGCTTCCGTTAGCTTTTGCGTTGCCGCTTTTACTTTCTCAAGTTGGCCAACCACATCTAAGCCGCCTTCAGTAGTGAGCTCTTCACGCTTTTCTGGTACGAGACAAACAAACTCTGGCTTAGTTTTTAGTGCGATCTCAACCATTTCCTCAGTGACCGCCATTTCTAGATTCATACGTGTTTGAATCGTCTCACGTAGAATACGCACATCACGATCCAAAATATGGCGACGGTCTTCACGCAGGTGGATGGTAATGCCGTCCGCCCCAGCACGCTCTGCGATTTCCGCAGCGTGTACAGGATCTGGGTATTTTGTACCACGCGCATTACGTAGAGTGGCAATATGGTCGATATTAACGCCTAAATAAATTGAGCTCATTTTCCATTACTCCGTGCTCTGGGTGTCTGAATAAACAATTCACGACTTTTTAAAGGTTTGCCGCCAAGATACGGCTTTAAGGCTATACGTGTAAAGCGTTTTGCCGCTTTTAACTGCTCTTTAGTGACAAACCGCCGCTCACTGATTGCAATCAGCTCATTGCCCAGAAATGTTAGATTGTCGCGCCTTACCGATGCGATAAATCCCTTTTGTTCTCGGTAACGGTAGGTCATCTCAGGATCGACCGGCTCACCCGTGCCAGCACAGTGCAAAAAGTCGATGCCATACCCCATTGAAGAGAGCAAAGCCAACTCAAAACGGCGTAATGCGGGTTCTGGGTTTTCACACTGAGCGAGCTCGGTTAAGGCATGCAGGTAATCATGAAACAGTGCAGGCATTGGGACTTCTGCCATTAGTACTCGCCCAACGAGCTCGTTGACGTACATGGCTGAGTACAGGTTGATCCCAAATAAAGGTAAACCGAGGCTGATAGGCTCTGCTTGGCGCAACGTTTTCATCGACCCTTTACCAGACCATTTAAGCAATAGCGGCGTAAAAGGTTGTAGTGCGCCTTTTAGATTGGAGCGTTTACTACGCGCGCCCTTGGCCATTAACGTGATACGACCATATTCCTCGCTAAATACATCAAGGATTAAGCTCGATTCACTGTAAGGGCGTCGGTGCAGGACAAAGCAGCGTTGAAAACCTTCTGCGGATAAGTTGCTCATCTAAATCTGTGTGCCTAAAAATCTAATGCCAGAATAGTAAAAAATAAGGAGCCATGCGGCTCCTTATTTTAATCGATATTGGATTCTACTTAATATTGAAACGAAGTGCTCTCGCCTCAAATTATAGATCGTCGATGTAACCCAGTGAGCGTAGTGCACGTTCGTCATCTGCCCAACCAGACTTCACTTTAACCCAAGTCTCTAGATAAACTTTACGACCGAACAACTCTTCCATATCTAGACGTGCTTCACGACCAATGGTTTTGATCTTCTCGCCGCCTTTACCAATCACCATCTTCTTCTGACCATTACGTTCAACAAGAATCAGGGCGTTGATATGGAAACCGTCGGTTTCTGGGTTGTAATCGAAACGCTCAATCTCAACCGTTACAGAATATGGCAGTTCATCACCAGTAAAGCGCATTAGCTTTTCACGTACGATTTCTGAAGCCATGAAACGCTGAGAGCGATCCGTTACGTATTCTTCAGGGAAGTGATGCGTCGCTTTCGGCAGGTGATTACGTACGTGCTTGCGCAATACATCAATGTTCTTACCTTGCTTTGCAGAGATTGGCACTACATCGACAAAGTCCATTTTTTTAGACATTTCAGCCATGTGTAGCATCACTTCATTACGATCTTGCACGTTATCGACTTTGTTAACACAAAGTACAACAGGGAAGTTCGATTTCTGAAGCTTGGTCAACACCATCTCGTCGTCTTTAGTCCAATGGGTACCATCAACCAAGAAGAAAACTAGGTTCACGTCACTCAACGATGAGTTTGCAGCGCGGTTCATCAAACGGTTGATTGCACGTTTTTCTTCAATGTGAAGTCCTGGAGTATCAACGTAAATCGCTTGGTAATCGCCATCTGTGTCGACGCCCATGATACGGTGACGCGTCGTTTGTGGCTTACGTGACGTGATCGAAATCTTCTGACCTAAAATTTTGTTCAGAAGCGTCGATTTACCCACGTTAGGACGACCAACAATGGCAATGAAACCACAATGCTGGTTTTCCGGTGAGCTCACCTCACCATGTGATGCGAAAAACGCATCGATGTCGAATTCGTTATCAGCCATTAGTTAATTGCTCTAGTGCTGTTTCTGCTGCCGCCTGTTCTGCCTTGCGGCGGCTGGTGCCTTTACCGATTACAGGCTTATCCACACCTGCTACTTCACACTCAACCGTAAACTCTTGGTTGTGCGCTTCACCTTTAATATTAGTCACTGTGTAGACAGGCAGCGGTTTTCTTCTGCCTTGCAGGAACTCTTGTAGGCGAGTTTTTGGGTCTTTTTGTGATACGCCAGGTTTGATGGCTTCAAGACGCGAGTTGTACCAACTCAGAACAATACTGCGTACTTTCTCAATATCACTATCTAGGTAAATCGCACCAATAATGGCTTCTACCGCATCGGCTAGAATAGAGTCTCGGCGGAAACCGCCACTCTTCAATTCACCTGGACCTAATTTTAAATAATCTCCTAGATCGAATTCACGACCCAGTTCCGCCAATGTGTGTCCACGTACCAGAGTAGCGCGCATACGGCTCATGTCACCCTCGTTCACTTTCGGAAAACGATGGTACAGATCATCAGCGATGACAAAACTTAAAATTGAATCGCCCAGAAACTCAAGACGTTCATTGTGCTTGCTGTTGGCGCTGCGGTGAGTCAGCGCCAAGTTGATAAGCCCAGCATCCTTAAATTGGTAGCCGAGCTTTCTCTCTAGTTTATCAATTGGAGAATTCATACTCTCTCGATATTAAATAGTTAGTGAATACCACCGATGCGGTTGAAACGCACACCAGTTGGGATCCATGAAGGTAGAACGCTATCTGCGCCACGATCAAACTCAAAGCTGATCCAAATGGCAACAGCTTTGCCGACAAGGTTAGCTTCAGGAACAAAGCCCCAGTAACGGCTGTCTGCACTGTTGTCACGGTTATCACCCATCACAAAGTACTGACCTTGTGGTACCACCCATTCAGTTGTACCGCTACGTGGGAAGTATTGCTCCACACGGTTACGTACAAGTGGGTTAACCAAAATATTGTGCTCAACGTTACCCAATTTCTCATCCAGTTGGATCATTGGGATACCGTTTGATTTGAATTGACTCTCTTCTACATTGCTCAGTTTAACTGGCTTACAGCTGGATTCGCCTTGGCTTTGAATGCACAACTGCTTATCACCAGAATAACGAACAATGTCACCCGGCAAACCAACGACACGTTTGATGTAATCAACGCTTGGTTGAGGTGGGTATTTAAAGACAACAATATCACCACGTTCAGGCTTACCAGTTTCCACTAGCTGAGTACGCCATACTGGGTCTTTTAGACCATACGCGTACTTCTCAACTAAAATGAAATCGCCAACCAGCAAGGTGGGCATCATTGAACCTGACGGGATTTGAAAAGGTTCATAGATAAAAGAACGTAATACTAAGACGAAAGCGATAACAGGGAAAATAGACACACTGTTTTCAATCCACCATGGCTGGCGCTCCACTTTCTGTAGAGTGACCGCATCCAAACCATTTGTAGTTTGCGCTTGAATCTCCGCTACTTTCGCTTGACGTTTTTTTGCAAACACCAGCTTTTCCAGTAGCCAAACTACACCCGTTACCAAGGTGACGATAACCAGCATCAGTGAGAATGTATTCGCCATTAAATTCCCTTATCTAAAAATACGAAAGTGAAAGAGCCTAAACCCTTTCACTTATTTAAGTTCTAACGTCTTATGACCAACAATAGCGGGACAAAGTTCAACTCTAATCTTTGCCGACGTGAAGAATTGCTAGGAACGCTTCTTGAGGCAGTTCAACGTTACCGATCTGCTTCATACGTTTCTTACCTTCTTTCTGTTTCTTCAGAAGTTTCTTCTTACGACTCACGTCACCACCGTAACATTTTGCGATTACGTTTTTACGTAGCTGCTTAACGGTAGAACGCGCAATGATGTGGTTACCAATAGCCGCTTGAATCGCGATATCGAACATCTGACGAGGGATAAATTCTTTCATCTTCTCAACCAGCTGACGACCACGAGTCTGAGACTGATCTTTGTGCGTGATAAGCGCTAGAGCATCCACTTTGTCGCCGTTCAATAGTACGTCGACGCGTACCATGTTTGACGCTTCAAAGCGTTGGAAGTTGTAATCCAGAGATGCGTAACCACGAGAAGTTGACTTCAGACGGTCGAAGAAATCGAGTACTACTTCTGCCATTGGGATGTCGTAAGTTACTGCCACTTGGTTACCGTGGTAAACCATATCAACTTGGAGACCACGCTTCTCCACACACAGTGTGATCACGTTACCTAGGTAATCAGAAGGCACCAAGATGTTACAACGCGCAATCGGCTCACGAATCTCTTCGATGTCGTTAATTGCAGGTAGCTTCGCTGGGCTATCAACGTACAGTAGCTCACCATCCGTTTTCTCAACTTCGTAAACTACCGTTGGCGCTGTGGTAATCAGGTCGAGATCGTATTCACGCTCTAGACGCTCTTGGATAATTTCCATGTGCAGCATGCCAAGGAAACCACAACGGAAACCAAAACCAAGCGCTGCTGAGTTTTCTGGCTCGTAGAATAGCGATGCATCGTTTAGGCTCAATTTACCCAGTGCGTCACGGAAGTTTTCGTAATCGTCAGATGATACAGGGAACAGACCCGCGTATACCTGAGGTTTTACTTTCTTAAAGCCTGGAAGTGGCTTGTCGCTGCCGTTCTTCGCTAACGTTAGCGTATCACCTACTGGTGCGCCTAGGATGTCTTTGATACCACAAACAACCCAACCTACTTCGCCAGTATTTAGAACATCAGTATCCACTTGCTTAGGTGTAAAGATACCCAAACGGTCTACACCCCAAGCTTGGCCTGTGCTCATTACTTTGATTTTGTCGTTCTTCTTCAGTGAACCGTTTTTGATTCGTACCAAAGATACTACGCCAAGATAGTTATCAAACCATGAGTCGATGATCAGCGCTTGTAGTGGCGCATCAGGATCACCTTCTGGTGCTGGAATTGCTGATACGATGTTTTCTAGAACGTCCTCAACACCCAGACCTGTCTTCGCAGAACAGCGTGTTGCGTCCATCGCATCAATACCAACGATTTCTTCAATTTCTTCAGCTACACGTTCAGGATCAGCGGCTGGCAAGTCGATCTTGTTTAGGATTGGCACTACTTCCAGATCCATTTCGATCGCGGTGTAACAGTTAGCAAGTGTTTGCGCTTCTACACCCTGACCAGCATCAACAACCAATAGCGCGCCTTCACAAGCCGCTAGAGAACGTGATACTTCGTATGCAAAGTCTACGTGTCCCGGAGTATCGATGAAGTTCAGCTGATAAGTTTCACCGTCTTTAGCGGTGTAGTTTAGCGTCACACTCTGAGATTTAATGGTGATACCACGCTCACGTTCAAGATCCATAGAATCCAGAACCTGTGCGGCCATTTCACGATCGCTTAATCCTCCACAAACTTGGATTAGACGGTCTGATAGGGTCGACTTACCATGGTCGATGTGGGCGATAATCGAAAAGTTACGAATGTGCTTCATAGATTTAGGGTGACTAACTCTTTACAAATTGGGACAGTAAGAAAGCCATCATTTGACGGCATTTCAATCAAGTTGGCAGATTCTACCGAATTTCGTTAACGGGCGCACCTAATTTAAAGTGTAGAGCTTATTGGATAGGTTCACCGAGAACTCGAATGAGGGTGACTTGGCGTTTTGACTCATCTTCAAGCGGTTTTGATAGGTGTTTTGCGAACCACATACCACCGCCTGCAAATAGCATGGATGCGAGAATAACATTGCCTTCTCCACCAGCGGTCAGAGGAGTCAGTAAGAAATGACCAACCATAGCACCAAGAATCAAACCAAATAAAGGCAGTAGATACACCGCCATGGCTGACTTGATAAGGCTGGATTCAGGAAAGCCGATTTCCACGACTTGACCGACTTGCACGTTTTTTTCTGTGCGCAGATGCCACGACAGGCTCTTATTACCTATCGCTTTAGTGACAACACCTGTGCCACAACTTTTTTGCGAGGAGCAGCTGCTGCAACTCGTTTGCTGCTCGCAGCTTAAATCTATCTCGTACTGCTTACCGTGACGCTCTACTCCGATCACGGTAGCTAACGCAGTCATCATTATTGCTTACTCTTTGTTACATTAAATGTGACAGATTGAGCAATGCGCTGCGCCGTAGCTGGCGGAATATCTCCGACCACAGAGATTTCATAATCACCATTCACAAAACTGTGTAAGGTTCTACGGCCTTGACGAACCAGTTGTCCTTTTAATGAATGCTCATCTTTGTTTGCTACGTAAACAGAGAAGTTGAACAAGCCATCAGAATACAACTGACTTTCTACCATTTGGTCTGTTGATGCCATACGGTAGCGGTTGAGATCGTTTGGATGAAAACCGTCTGGAGTCCAGCCCACAGTCCAATTGCTCGTGCCAATTTCACCTTTCGGCATTGTAAGCACAGCAGGAAGTTGAACGTCTTCAAGGCCGCTCATCAACTCTGCAATTTTAGGGTTTACTGTGTAAGAGATCGTGCGGTATTGCTCTAGCATCTCGCCATCACGATCGACAAGATCGGCGCGAAGTGGCAATTTGCTCTTTTCGTCAATCCAAAGGACATAGGAATAACGTAGTCCGTCTTTCGGCACAATGCGTAATACCTGAGTTGGAACACCGGCTTCACGCGCACGCCCTACTTGAACGTAGTCGTAATACAGGTTTAGCTCGTCGATATTGGTGTTAAGCATCGGTATCGTTGGTGCAACCATTTTGCCTGATTCGATAGTGAACGGTTCCACGCCAGTTTCGATATAACTCACTTCTGTTCCGCGACGAATCACCTCACGTACAGGTCCACTTAAATAAACAAGATGAGCGTACTGATCTTCGCCGTGTGTCGCGTGACGATACAGCAAAGGCTCAATGCTGTTCTTTTTGATAAGGATGTAAGAAAGTTCGTAACTTAAATTCTTACTCGCCTCGCTCATTTGATGCAATAAAGCCTCCGCCGGCTTATCACCAGCAAAGGCTTGCGAAGACATCATACTGAACAGAGCGCAAGCGCTGATCAGAAATTTTTTCATTCACTATCCGGAGTCAGATGCGCATCTTGCTGAGATGCGTCACTGTTAATTCTTAACTGCAATTCGTAGTCACGCAGCATAGCATGAACGCGTTTACGTTGCTCCTGCATATTTGCCTCACCCACTGAGCGATCTACGGACTCACGAGTTAAGCTCACAGGTTCAGCACTGCCTGCAAACGGAACGGTTTGCAAAACTGGTAACTGTTCAGCTTGTGGCGACATTGGATCGCTACCACCGTATTGCTGCACACCTAAGATAACGACTAGCGACACACATGCAGCAACAGCGACTTGCCCAAACTGAGTTAACCACGCTGGCAACTGACGTTTGGCTTTTTGCGGTTCTGGTTGCGACTCTTTAGGCGCATCAGCGATTGAAATGACATTGGCACTGCGCGAATCGATCGCACGATGCACAGGTTCGTCTTCTAACGCTAACGCTACGCTTTCAGCAATATTCCACTCAGGTTTTGCTGGCGCCTCGCCTCGCATCACATCACCAATTAGGTGATAATTCTGCCAAGCTTCACGGCTCTCTTGGTCTTGCTCTAACTCTTGAATTAAAGCCTTATCGACCAATTCTCCATCCATGAGAGCTGAAAGTTGTTCTTTGTCAGCCATTGTTTTCACCATAGTTATTACTTGTACTAGCGCTGTAAAAGAGGTCTGATTTTCTTTTCCACCGCTTCACGAGCACGGAAGATACGTGAACGTACCGTTCCTACCGGGCAATCCATTACTTCAGCAATTTCTTCATAACTTAAGCCATCGAGCTCTCGCAATGTCATTGCTGTCTTTAAATCTTCAGGTAAAGCTTCGATTGCACTGAACACTACCCGTTGCAATTCTTTGGACAACGTTAAGTTCTCAGGGTTCGAAATTTCTTTAAGTGCACTACCTGTTTCGTAAAATTCAGCTTCTTCAGCATCAACATCTGTCGCTGGGGGTCTGCGCCCTTGAGCCACAATGTGATTTTTCGCAGTATTCACTGCAATGCGATACAGCCACGTATAAAACGCACTTTCCCCGCGAAAGCTAGGGATAGCTCGGTAAGCTTTGATAAAGGCTTCTTGTGCTACATCTGGTACATCGCCAGGATTACTAACGTATCTGGAAATAAGATTACACACCTTGTTCTGATACTTTGTTACCAGCAGGTTGAATGCTTGCTTATCACCATTCTGAACTCGCTCAATCAATACTTGATCGGTCAGCTGCTCGTTCATTCGAGCGGATACTCCTATTTGTTATGCCCCTACTCTTCTCAGATATGGGTACTAATTATGCAAAACGTAGTATTGACACCACTGCTTACTTGAGCACTATTGTGACTCCAATGTGAATGAGAAAGTTCCATGGTTTCTCAAGTTTTTTGTCATTGTTTTTTCACAGTGTGATGTCATGCGCCAAATCCCATGCACTGCCTGACTTATGTCTAATTTGACAAGCGAGCATATTAAAGGGAAATGGGTATAATGGATGATCTCTGTCCCAGATTGTGCTGGGTAGAAACTAGAAAAGCAATGAGATTGACAAACTATTACTTTTCATTTGCATGGCTATTGGCTGTCTGAATAACGCGTTTTCAACCAAAACTCAGAAAACAACCGTGTGTCATTAGGCCTCAATGACCTAAGCATGCAAAAAGAAGAGTGGCTCAAGTCACCAGAGTAACTGTGATTTAGATAAGTCTCCCAACTTAGCCCTTAGTGACGGATGTCACGCATATGGAATGCACATGGTGTGCAAATAATACACAAGGTAACGTTGTTACCTTAGCTTGGGATTATAAAAGTTATATGAACACAAATCGTGAACATGAATGTGATGTGTTAGTGGTAGGGAGTGGCGCTGCGGGCTTGTCGTTGGCTTTACGTGTCGCAAACCACTGTAAAGTAATGGTACTCAGCAAAGGACCGCGCAGCGAAGGGGCAACTTACTACGCTCAAGGCGGTATTGCCGCGGTGTTCGATGAATCCGACACCATTGAGTCGCACGTTGAAGATACCCAAATTGCCGGGGATGGTATCTGTGACGAAGAGACCGTGAGATTCATTGCAGAACACTCAAAAGAATGTGTGCAATGGCTGATTGACGGCGGTGTACCGTTTGACCGTGAAGACGATGATTCTGACGATGAACCTCGTTACCACCTAACCCGCGAAGGTGGCCACAGCCGCCGCCGTATTCTGCACGCCGCAGACGCAACCGGTATGGCAATGCAAACCTCATTGCAGGACAACGCCCACAACCATCCCAATATTCATGTTCTTGAACGCCACAACGCTCTGGACTTGATCACTGAAGATAAAATCGGTGGTGATAAAAACAAAGTCATCGGTGCCTATATCTGGAACCGAAACGAAGAGCACGTAGAAACCGTGCGCGCCAAATTTGTGGTTCTAGCGACAGGTGGCGCGTCAAAGGTTTATCAATACACCTCTAACCCTGATGTCTCATCGGGTGATGGTATTGCTATCGCGTGGCGAGCGGGCTGTCGAGTGGCGAACTTAGAGTTCAACCAGTTCCACCCAACTTGCCTTTACCACCCTGAAGCTCGCAACTTCTTGCTGACCGAGGCCCTTCGTGGTGAAGGCGCCTACCTTCGTCGCCCAGACGGCACTCGCTTTATGCCAGATTTTGATGAGCGTAAAGAACTCGCCCCCCGCGATGTTGTCGCTCGTGCCATCGACTTCGAAATGAAACGCTTGGGTGCAGACTGCATGTATCTCGACATCAGTCATAAACCAGCGGACTTCATCACCAAGCACTTCCCCACCATTTACTCGCGCTTGATGGACTTGGGCATTGATATGACCAAAGAGCCTATTCCAATCGTACCAGCTGCGCACTATACCTGTGGCGGCGTGATGGTGGATCAAAACGGTCATACGGATTTGAAAAACCTATACGCGATTGGCGAAGTGAGCTACACCGGCTTGCATGGTGCTAACCGTATGGCATCGAACTCACTGTTGGAATGTGTGGTTTATGCGTGGTCTGCTGCAAAAGATATTCTGAAACATCACACCAGCGTTGAGCTGCCTTCACGTGTTCCATGTTGGGATGAAAGCCAAGTCACCAACAGTGATGAAGAAGTTATTATTCAACACAACTGGCACGAACTTCGCCTGTTCATGTGGGACTACATGGGCATTGTGCGTACCGATAAGCGCTTAGAACGTGCATTGCGCCGCATTCAACTGCTACAACAAGAAACGCATGAGTACTACAGTAACTTCCGCGTATCTAATAACTTGTTGGAGCTGCGTAATCTACTGCAAGTTGCAGAGCTTATGGTTCGCTGTGCAATGCAGCGTAAAGAGAGCCGCGGCCTGCACTACACGCTTGATTACCCAAATCAACTGGAAAACAGCGGCCCGACAATTCTGGTACCAGCAAAGCAGTTAACCGATAATTAATATCGAATGTAACGCTTATCAACAGGGAGCTTTGGCTCCCTGTTTCATTTTCCATTGACGCAAAATCAAGGAAAGTTGCCGATAGCACCGTTCATCACAACTGTCTCGCCAAATCGTCACCATTTCATCCGACTCTAGCGTAAAGGAGAGTTTAAAAGGCAGCGTCGTCAGGTTGACGTGTTTGATATGCGAATTACTCGTTTCATTTTTTACCGTGCCGTCGCTGTGCACATACCAATGTCCTTGACTCGACAAAAGGACAAAGCCTGGATCACGTAGCTTGCTAGCAATCAGTAATAACAAATAAATCGATAATACGAGCGGAATGTCGGAAAGCGACACGGCCCAAGTCAAGCTTAAGAAAACGGTCAGATTGCTGACTTGAGCCGTAATTGAGGAAGATACGTTAAGATTAACGAACTTTGCTGAGGTTGTGGGCAACAATTTTATCAACCATTGCTGCGTGGCCTAGGTTCTCGCTACGACCATGTCCCATCACCCAAGTGAACAGATCTGGATCATCACATTCAAGCAGAGAAACAAAGTCACGCTGTTCTTGTTCGTTCAGCGCATCAAAGCACTCTTCAAAAAACGGCATAATCACCACATCCAGCTCAAGCATGCCACGACGACAAGCCCATTTAATACGCGCCTTTTCTTCAGGAGTGTACATTCATTATTCCTTCATAGATGTCTTGTTATTAATGCGGAGTGTAACAAGGGATGTGCTACGTCACTAGTGTGCGGGTCACAATACGTTAAGTAACTTCAAGGTGTCAGATTCAAAGCTGGTCACTGATTCAACACCACTGAACCTCACGTTTAGCAACAGCGAGCTCTTTCCTAATTATTCTGCCATGAAATCACGATAGAAAACGTCACCTATCCTTGATTGGCATACGTTGTTGACGTTTCTTACTCAAGGTTGATTAGATTTCCAAATTACCGCTACATCTGAAAACTGAGCGGTTCTCGCTAAACCGAACACCTTAAGGTGACTTGGGCATATTGAAAGCTGACAAATGGTGAATCTGCATTTAACATAGCTGAAAAATATCTTCAAAAGGCATTGTAATCATGGAATGGCAAACTCGCTTTTCACCGCTCAACCTATCGACTCAAGATGCTCTACCAGAACTGTCTATCTCACGACTCGATCATCTAGGCATGATCACCATGGTAGGCGATGACAAAAAATCGTACCTGCATGGTCAAGTTACCTGTGATGTGGTTTCTCTAGAAAAAGACCAATCAACACTCGGTGCGCACTGCGACGCGAAAGGTAAAGTGTGGAGTGTATTCCGCTTGTTCCATCATGGTGATGGCTACGGCATGATCCAGCCGAAATCTGCGATTGAAATCGAACTGAAAGAAATAAAAAAATACGCCGTATTTTCCAAAGTCACGATTGAAGAATCTAACGATGTGATTCTTGGCGTTGCAGGTGTCAACGCCGATGCGTTTGTGTCTGCTTTAAATGAAGATGCCGGTGATGTACGCATCATCAATGGCGGCACTGCGGTAAAAGTAGAGGCGAACCGTTGGTTACTTGTTGTGACAGAAGAAGCGGCGCAAGCACTGATCGAAAACAGCGATGCTACGCTGACAACACGCGAGCTTTGGACTCGGTTCGACATTGAATCTGCACTGCCATTCGTTTCTGCCACAGCGCAAAACGAGCACATTCCACAAGCCTTGAACATTCAAGCCCTAGGTGGCATTAGCTTCACTAAAGGCTGTTACACAGGCCAAGAAACCGTAGCTCGAGCGAAATACCGCGGCACAAACAAGCGCGCTATGTACATCGTGAAAGGCGTAACGTCGACCGCGTTAAACGATGATGCGATTGAACTAGAACGCAGCGTAGGCGACAACTGGCGCTCAGTCGGCACGTTACTGGCTCACTATCAATTCAGTGATAACCAAGCTATGGGTTTGATCGTGTTACCAAATAATCTGGATGACGACACTCGCCTTCGTTTGACGTCTCAGCCTGATTGTGAATGGACCATCGCAGAATTGCCTTACAGCCTTGATGATGAATAATGCCATTCATACTCCTTTGATGCAGTTTCTTGCCGACCAAAACATCACGTTTCGTCTGCTTCCGCATCAAAGACCAGCCACAACAATTGAGGATGCCGCGCAACAACGCGGCATTCGCCCTTCTCAAATGGTCAAAGCGATATTGCTGCGAGACATGGGCAATCAATACGCCCTCGCCTGCGCCCCTGGTGATCGCAGTGTGGATCCAAAAAAGGTACGAGCTTTACTGCAATGTCGCCGCATGACTTGTGTCGATCAGGCCGATGTAGAAGCCATCACTGGTTATAAAATTGGCACTGTGACGCCGTTATTACTCAAACGACAGATGCCGATTGTGTTTGACCCAAGCTTATTGGAAGAACGTGAAGTCACCATCAGCAGTGGGGACCGCATGGCAGGGCTGGCGTTATCCATCGACGATTTGGTTCAGTTGTGCCACCCCACCGTGGCCGAAATCTGTCGTTAACATCTAATTCATAATGCAATAAAGCGCAGTGTTCTCATCACTGCGTGATCTCCCTCATATCTATAAAAACACGCCACAGAATTTTTAATCAAAATTAAAACATAAATAGTCACCATTATAAAACTCGTATATGCTGATTCTGTTGGTTAAGTTTTCAACAAGCACTTAACCAACATAAAGTGAATCGGCTGACACGCATGACCACGCTCGTGATGTCAGCTATCCACTTTTGTGTAATGCATCTGTGACTATTCGCCCGCTCAAGCGGGCTTTTTTTTGCTTGGAACTTTTTTCAAGCAGTCTCATCTAATCTTGTGTAAGCAAGCTATAACACTTAGATAGAAGGTGTAGGTTTGAAAAAGAAACAATTAGCAAACAATCATTTTCCTTCTATTCTTATTTCTGTAACAAAACTATTGCTTAATGCACCACGTATGAAGGAGAACAGAAACATTTGGGTTCTTTCCAGTGTAATTTTTTGGGGTAATCCTCACGCTATTTGAGATATCAGTCTGTCAATTTGTCTAAGGCAGCACAATTCTCCAAAGCGATACATTTCACCTGTACTTAATACTATTGCTGTCACAATAATTTTTACGTCCAAAACGTAGAATAACTGGGCTAGGTAAGAGAAAAGGAAAGTAAATATGAGACTGTTTAAGCGCTATACACCAAGTATGATTGCTAAACATATAAGTCGTCTTTTTAAGGGAAGAATCTATATTTACGGGGTCGGAAGATTCGAGTTTGATAACGGTAAATTGATACTACCGGAAAAAGCGGAGCAACGTCATTTTCGAGCGGTAAAAGAGATTAACCAAGAAATAATGAAACTCCGATGCGCATACGCTTAGCACTTCATCGATGTCAAAAAGATAAGTAAAACAAAGGCTGGATTATCCAGCCTTTTGTATTTTCAGGTAATGTAACTCAGAGCTATTGACGAGCCAGTTCTGGTAGGTGCCCCTTCAAACCCAGTGCACGCTTCATGATCTCATCTTTAGCACCCGGTAATTGTCCCGCTAAACTCAAGCCAATACCGCGAACCAGTTTTTTCGCTGGATGGCCACCAGAGAATAAATCACGGAAACCTTGCATCGCCGCAATCATCTTCGCCGCTTCAGCCTTACGCCAACGCTCATAGCCACGCAGATTGCGTTTACTACCAATGTCTTGCCCTTGTTTCCAAAGAGTCAGCACTTCTTGCGCCAGACTGGCAGCATCCAATAAGCCGAGGTTCACGCCTTGGCCAGCTAAAGGGTGGATGGTATGAGCCGCATCACCAACCAGTGCAACACGCTCAACTACAAAGTCTCGGGCATAACGCATTTTTAGCGGAAACGCCGCTCGCTCTCCCACCACTTCACACACGCCTAAACGAGCATCGAATTCGCTGGTTAGCGTTTTGTTGAACGCTTCATCGCTCATGGCCAGCAATTCTTCCGCTCGGTTTGGCTCTGTCGACCAGACGATAGAACACATGTTTGGTTGAGACATCGGCAAGAATGCCAAAGGCCCGTGAGGTGTAAAAATCTGACGCGCGATGCTGTGGTGCGGATCCGCTGTTTTCACATTAGCAACCAACGCATGGTGACCGTAGTCCCAATGCGTCAAAGGAATATCCATCTGGTTACGCAGCCACGAATTCGCGCCATCTGCGCCCACCACCAGCTTCGCTGTCATCGCTTGGCCGTTATCGAGCGTTAACCAACTCTCTTGTTCACCGACCGCGAGTGTCGCACAGCGCGCAGGCATGAATAACGTTACGTTCTCTAGCTTTTGCACTTGTTCCAACAACGCTAACTGAATCACGCGATTTTCAACGATATGACCCAAATCAGGTTGTGCCATACTTTGTGCATCAAACTCTATTTTTGCGAAGCTGTCTTGCTCCCACACTTCCATACCGTAGTAAGGTGCAGCACGGCGTTGCTCAATACCCTGCCAAGCTCCTAGCTTACGTAAAATGGTTTCACTTGAGCGGCTCAGTGCAGAAACTCGCACATCAGGCAGTTCATTCAACACTTCATCTGGCACGCTACCTTCGATCACGGCGATACGCAGGTCACTGTCTTTGAATGCGGCGGCAAGCGCCAACCCAACCATCCCTCCGCCGATGATGGCGATATCTACACTTTGCATCATTGCTATTTATTACCTAATAACTGGTTGTTACCTAGTTTGTTGCAGTCAATCATCGTTTCACTAAACCAAGAGTATGGCGCAAGAGCGGCTGCTTAAAAATAGAAAGGTTATCCATCGCGGCTAAGGCTGTATTTCGCCCAATTCGCATCGCGAGTAAATCGTTTGAAAAAACATGGACTAACGAGCTTGTTAGCCAAATGGTTTCGTTGCGGTCTGCTTCTCGGCGTTGACTAAAGCGGATCAGGCCTTGGTAACGCCCAACATCTTCACCTTGCTTGACCAGTTCCTCAGCGAGAGTGACCACGTCTCGGATCCCCAAGTTGAAGCCCTGCCCAGCAATCGGATGCAGCGTTTGTGCTGCGTTACCGACTATCGCAAAACGGTGTGAAATATTTTGCTTGCGATGACGAAGCAACAACGGATAGCTCGCACGCAGCCCCACTTTTTGCATCGCACCTAATCGCCAACCAAAATCTTGCTGAAGCCGTTCAAGAAATTCGCTTTCGGACAATTCCATTACAATTTGAGCTTCATCAGGACGTAAGCACCATACGAGCGACATTCGATTATCACTCATCGGCAGCAGGGCAACTGGGCCGTTTTCAGTAAAACGCTCAAATGCGCGACCTTGATGCGGCTCTTGAGTCACAATATTGGCAATTACGGCAACTTGGTCGAAATCATGCTCAGAAAGCTCCAAACCAATTTGCTGACAACATTGCGAAACCGCACCATCGGCGGCAACAAGTAATTTCGCATTAAGCAACTCACCACTAGCAAGCTCAATCGTCACATTTTCTTGAGTTCGGGTAATGTGCTTCGCGGAGTCTGGGCAGTACAAATCGATAGCGGTACTGTGAGTCAGCAATTCTTGGTAAACACGACCAACATCGGCTAACTCTACGACATAACCTAACGCTTCAACGCCAACGTCGTGCTTAGTGATGTCCGTCATTCCCGCATGAGAACGATCGGACACATGGATGTGTTCAATCGGGGTCGAAAAAGGTTCAATCGCAGACCATAACTCTAAGTGACGCAGCAGGTTAACCGTACCATAAGACAAAGCAATCGAGCGCGAATCAAAGCCCGGATGCTGATCAGATTGCGCTTTAAACGGTTCAACAACGGCAACACGCAAAGCCCCTTGAGACAAATGCTCAATCGCTAAAGCTAGTGTAGCCCCAGCCATGGCACCACCAGCAATTACTACGTCATATTGCTTCATGTTAACCTCTGGTCTATCTAGATTAATGAATCGTCGGTTTGCTTTCGCTGCTTTCTGGGCGAGCTCCGAACTCTGCATGAATGGTAAGTACGCAAGCTTTCACGTGTTCAATGACTTGTTCCAGCAATTGTGCTTGTTCACCAAAGTCATCATCTTCATCAATGCCTAACTTGGCAATTTCTTCTAGGTCAGCCAACGCTTCTTTTGCATCATCCGATGCATTGTTCAGCGCAATGCCTGCTAAACCAAGACCAGAGATAAAGTGATTCACAAAATCAGACAAGCTATCTGCCAACGCGAATAAACCCTCTTCGCCCGACTCATCCGGCAGAAGTAGTGACAGCTCCATGGATGAACCCGTTAGCTCGTTCGCCGTCACTTTGAAGACCGTCTGTGCAAAAGCTAACGCCGTCGTTGGCCAGCCCATGCCATCATTGGTGTAATCGAATAGAATTGGTTGCCAGGTTTGATCGTTAATCGCCAATCCACCACTTAGCATGCCGACAAGCAAACCGTGCAGCTCAGCAGGTGTCACAGCTAAACTTGCAGATTGTAGCTCTGCAGCAATAGATTGATATTCTGGAAGGGTGATTTCACTCATAACTTGGCTCATTCTTGCGTAATAATGTATCGACATATCCTACCATCAAGGTTAGTCGTCTGAAACGGCTATCAAATTCAATTTTGAACACCATTTGTTCAATTTGCCCAATTCCTGTGTGATCACGTCATCATTTCTCTTTCTGTGATGGGAAATGCTTGAATCTTAATAACGGTTTTCCTATAGTTTCCTCCTCGGTAGTTGCACGTAGCAACACCTTAGATAGCGCGAATATAGAGTTTATTCATCATGAGCAATCAAGCGATCGACGTAGAAATACTAGGCAAAGTTACACGAGTAAATTGTCCAGCAGGGCAAGAAGAGTCTCTCGTTGCAGCAGCAAAAGATCTTGATCGCCGATTGAAAGAGATGAGCGAACGTACTAAGGTAACCAATGAAATTCAACTGCTGACGTTTGCTGCATTAAACATTTGTTATGAGTTGCACACCAAGTCATACGAATCAAACGGTCAACAGCAAGAAATTACTGAGCGCATGGAAAAGCTCACCGCGTCTTTAGAGAACGCACTAAGCAAAGTTACGCAAGGACAGCCGTAGATACAAAATTTACCCTGGGGTGTTCGTCAGACGGATTTAAGTCCCTGAGCCGATAAGCAATACCAAAGGGTTAGTACTTGATAGCTATTGAGCAAGCTTGGCATGCACCGAGAAGCCTACGGTTATCATTGCTGATCCGCCTTGAACCAGCTGGTTCAAGGGCCACAATCCTCAACGGCACCCTGGGGTATTCCTTTATGTCATCACAATCCATATCATCACGCTCCCGACAAGACTTCCGCAAACTTATCCGTGAAAAACGCAACGCCTTGTGTAGCGATACGCAGTTTCAAGCGGGGCTAGACCTAGTTACTCAATTCGCCCAACTTCCAGAAATCCAACAAGCGCAGAACATTGCCATTTATCTCTCTGCCGATGGTGAACTCGATACGAAGCCACTGATTGAATGGTTATGGCAACAAGGAAAGTCGGTGTATTTACCCGTCATCCATCCGTTCTCAAAAGGCCAGTTATTGTTTCTTCAATACGTGAATGAAGATCAATTGGTCTACAATAAGTACCGCATTCTCGAACCAAAGCTCGATATTCGCCACCTTCTTCCCGTCAAACAATTAGATGTAATCTGCACGCCTTTGGTCGGCTTCGACAGCATCGGGCACCGCTTAGGTATGGGTGGAGGCTACTACGATCGCACTCTTTCTCATTGGTTCAAGACAGGAGAAGGTGCCAAACCGATTGGCATTGCTCACGATTGCCAGCATGTAGAACGCTTACCAATTGAAAGCTGGGATATTCCATTACCTAAGATCGTGACTCCAAGCCAAATATGGCAATGGGAAAAGTAACGCTTAGCCGCTATAATCACGCCCGCAAACGTTAACGAACATCTATTCAGGAGATTGGCATGACTCAAGATGAAATGAAAAAAGCGGCTGGTTGGGCAGCACTTAAATATGTTGAGAAAGGCAGCATTGTCGGTGTTGGCACAGGCTCTACCGTGAATCACTTCATCGATGCACTAGGCACTATCAAAGATGATATCAAAGGTGCAGTGTCTAGCTCAGTTGCTTCTACAGAGCGTCTAAAAGAGCTTGGTATTGAAGTTTTTGAGTGCAACGACGTAATTAAGCTAGACGTATATGTTGATGGCGCAGACGAAATCAACCCTGCGCGTGAAATGATCAAAGGTGGCGGTGCTGCGCTAACTCGTGAAAAAATCGTTGCAGCAATCTCTGAAAAGTTTGTATGTATCGTTGACGACACGAAAGCGGTTGACGTACTTGGCCAGTTCCCTCTTCCAGTGGAAGTGATTCCAATGGCACGTTCTTACGTTGCTCGTGAGTTGGTGAAACTTGGTGGCGACCCTGCATACCGTGAAGGTGTTGTAACGGATAACGGCAACATCATCCTAGATGTGCACAACATGCAAATCACCAACCCGAAAGAGATGGAAGACAAAATCAACGGTATCGCGGGTGTGGTAACGGTTGGTCTTTTTGCTCACCGTGGTGCTGATGTTGTGATCACTGGTACGCCAGAAGGCGCAAAAATTGAAGAGTAAATAACAGCCATGAATCGGTCTATCTGATTCAGTTTTCTGTTATTTCATTACAGACGGTGCTGCAAGGCACCGTTTTTTATTCCTTTCTCTAAGAAAATTATCTCTTATTCCGTAATTTTCTTACCCAAAGCAATTTTTTTTTGTTACTTTATTGAACAGAAGACGCACAAGGAAACGTTTGTCCTCCTACAAAACTATTAATTATCCCCTTTTTAATGGTTTTGCCCAATGTGCGCCACATTAGCCCACCTTTCCATTTTAAGGACGAGAAAAAATGGCCAAAGTTTCACTGGAAAAAGAAAAGATTAAGATCCTCTTACTCGAGGGACTTCACCCTTCTTCAGTTGAAGTTCTTCAAGCAGCTGGTTACACCAACATTGAATATCACAAAGGTTCGCTTTCAGAGGAAGAACTGATTGAAGCAGTTAAAGATACGCACTTCATCGGTATCCGCTCCCGAACGAATCTATCCGAGGAAGTGATCAATGCGGCAAACAAACTGGTTGCGATTGGCTGTTTTTGTATCGGAACTAACCAAGTCGATCTTGGTGCGGCGGCAAAACGTGGTATTCCTGTATTCAATGCACCGTTTTCAAACACGCGAAGTGTAGCTGAGCTCGTGCTTGGTCAGATTCTTCTGCTCCTTCGTGGGATTCCTGAAAAGAACGCCTTGGCACACCGTGGTATTTGGAAGAAGAGCGCAGACAACTCTTACGAAGCGCGTGGTAAACGCCTTGGTATCATTGGTTATGGCCATATCGGTACTCAGCTGGGCATTATTGCTGAAAACTTAGGTATGCGCGTGTACTACTACGACATCGAAAACAAACTATCACTTGGCAACGCAACGCAAATCCACACGATGAGCGAGCTGCTAAACAAATGTGATGTTATTTCGCTGCACGTACCAGAAACACCTGAAACGAAGAATATGATGGGCGAAGAAGAATTTGCTCGCATGAAGCCTGGCGCAATCTTCATCAACGCCGCTCGCGGTACCGTTGTTGATATTCCTGCGCTTTGCCACAGCCTAGAAGCAGGTCACTTAGCTGGCGCAGCAATCGATGTATTCCCAGTTGAACCAAAAACAAACGCTGACCCGTTTGAATCTCCACTACAGAAATTCGATAACGTCATTCTAACGCCACACGTGGGCGGCTCTACTCAAGAAGCACAAGAAAACATCGGCGTGGAAGTTGCGGGTAAACTGGCGAAATATTCAGATAATGGTTCAACACTATCAAGCGTTAACTTCCCTGAAGTATCTCTGCCTGAACACGGTCGTGAGTGCTCTCGCTTACTGCACATTCACAAAAACCGCCCAGGTATTCTGACTCAAATTAACACCATCTTCGCAGAAGAAGGCATCAACATCGCAGCGCAGTACCTACAAACTGAAGCTGAGATCGGCTACGTAGTTATTGATGTGGAAACTGAGCGTTCAGAAGAAGCACTAACTAAGCTGAAAAGCATTGAAGGCACGATTCGTGCTCGTATTCTTCATTAAGAAGAATCCATACAATAAAGGCAGGGATTATCCCTGCCTTTTCTTTTTGTGTTACCAAAACAAATTATTTTAATTTGTAAACCACATCCACTTGGTCACGAATTACAAGAGTCGAGTCTTGGTAACTGTTCGAACCTTGCTTGCTGTCCATCGCCATTGAGCGCATCAACACAGGCTGTACATGCATTTGGTTATAGTTAATTTGCCAGATGCCGCCGAGTTTTTTATCAAAGCCAGATGCAAGCGATGCCGCTTTTTCTCTCGCATCTTTGATCGCAGCCATGCGTGCTTTTTGTTGGTATTCCACTTGATTGCTCACTTTCAATTGGATGTTGTCGACCTGATTAATGCCAGCTTTCAACGCCATATCCAAATACTGGTTAAGATCGGCTAAATCTGTCACTGTTACATTGATGCTGCGTGATGCTCTGTATCCAACCAACTCCGCTTTGCCAGATTTAGGGTAGTGATACTGAGGCGCAAGATACAGGTTTGAGCTGGTGATATTGTCCTTTGATAAACCAGCATCAGACAGATATTGGAGAAAATCTTCGACTGTTTTATCGACGGATTGTTTTGCTTGTTCCGCTGTCATGGTGGTATCCACCACTTTTACAGAAAAGGTCGCCATGTCTGGTGTTGCGACCACCTCACCGTAACCCGTTGTTGTTACGTGAGCAAATTCAGGCACATCAGCCAAGACTGAAACACTGCTAAGACTAAGAGCTGAAGCCAGCAAACACGAATACAGTTTCATTCGACAAATCCATCCATATCAATAGTGAAGTGTCTCCACAAATCAGCATCACCGACTTTGTTAAGTCGCCGAGCTGTAGGAGTAAGTGGTTTCATAATAGAAACTTCCGGTGATTATCCAAGCTCCTAACTTCACTTCTAACACAACTTTGACTGTGTAACTTTGGTGTAATTTCAACCATTCGTCATTTAATATTCGTCAGAAATGGTCGTATATTCAATCACTACTGTGGTAAATGACGCTGTGCATAATTGACAATCGCTTGTGAAATCTCCTGCAATACGCCAGTTTCCAACTGCCAATGATGCCAATAAATACGATAAGACATTAGGAAGCCAGGCGTAATATCAATTAACAAGCCTTGCTCTAGCTCATCAGTAATTTGCAGACGAGGGATCAAACAATATGCCACTCCAGCTAACGCCATTTTGAGAAAAGCCTCTGAGCTGCTGATGTTGTGATGAATCACGCTATCAGGACGCACATTGAAATGCTCCGTGAGAAATTTTTTATGTAAGTCATCATACTGATCGTAGGAAACCGCTGGCGCCTTTGCTAAGGTCTGATTGTTTACACCTTCAGAAAAGTAACGCTGATAAAACTCAGGGTTAGCCACACAAACGTAATCAATTCGTCCTAAGTAATCGGCGCGACAATTTGGTATCGCTTGAGACTCTAAACTGATCGCCCCTGCGACCTCACCACTTTTCAGTTTTTCTATTGAACGTGATTCACCGTAAATCGTCAGCTTCAACTCTACTTGACGAGTTTTCATGACGTCTTGCAAAGCTGGCAGTAACCACGTTGCCAAACTGTCGGCGTTAGTAGCCAAAGACAGTTGCACTGGGCGCGTTGTAGTATCGTTTTTGATCTCAGGTAAAATTTCGTGCTCTAGCAACCGAACTCGGCGGTAAAGCCCCAATAGTTTTTTCCCGATGGGAGTTGGCTTGGGTGGCTGCTCTCGAATTAACACAGGTTGCGCCAAGAATTTTTCGAGCTGTTTAATACGCTGCGAAATGGCAGATTGTGAGACAAACAGATGCTCAGCAGCTCGTTCAAAACTGCCTTGATAAACAACGGCATCCAAGGCTTCTATCCATTTGTAATCCAACCCTCGCATTCACTTTCTCCCAAAAACCCAACACCAAACCACTAAATAAGTAATTCTAATAATATATTAAAATCATTAATTATGCTTATTTAACCAAAGCCATTATCTTTCCCCTCTCTGTCGTTTTCTTAATTATTTGAGGTGTATTGTGAGCTTTTGGGTTTTATTGCAAGGATTTGGTTTAGGGGCATCGATGATCATTCCGATCGGAGCACAAAATGCGTATGTCTTGAATCAAGGCATAAAACGCAATCACCACCTGACGACAGCCACTATTTGTAGCGTCCTAGATATGATCTTCATTTCTCTAGGTATCTTTGGTGGTGGTGCTATTCTGTCTCAAAATGAAATCCTACTGACATCGGTGACACTTGGTGGTATTGCCTTCCTGAGCTTCTATGGACTACTTTCGCTTAAAAGCGCATTCAAGCCAGAGAATGAATCGGAATCAAAAGGGGAAGTCGTAGCTCGTGGACGCCGAACGGTCATTTTAGGCGCATTAGCTGTCACCGTGCTCAACCCACATTTGTACTTAGATACCGTCGTTATCTTAGGCTCAATCGGTGGACAATTTGAAGGCCATGATCGAATCGCTTTCGCGTTAGGCACTATTATGGCGTCATTTGTTTGGTTCTATACCTTGTCGATGGGCGCCGCAAAACTCGGGCCTACGCTATCTAAACCGAAAGTGAAAAAAGGCATCGATATCGCCGTTGCACTGATGATGTTCACCATTGCTTATGTACTCGCGAGCGAGCTCATCACTAAATACTGGTAACCCAAACCAAAGGATATGAATGACATGGAGTCACTGGAAAACATCTATCGCATCAACAAAGAGCGATTGCATTCGCTCTCGATTCCATTTCGAGAATGGCGACATGAAGCCATTCTCGACTTCGACACCGACCTTAAAGTCGCGAAAGAACTCGGCTGGCAAGGCACACATAGCAAAAGCTTGTTTTTAACACTCAAAGGTGGCGGGTATGCCGTGTTCATTACCGATAAAGACTCTCGCCTTGATGCCAACACGATTAAAGCAATATTAGGCAAGCGACCTTCTATTAGCAGTGATGAACTCATGCAGGAATTACTTGGCTGTCTACCCGGTGCTGTTTGCCCGATAGGTTTACCACCAGAGGTTGCGATCGTGGTGGATACCAAGCTCTATCATCACGAAGAGTTGCTTTATACACCAGGGCTACCAGAGCGCACCTTCGGTATTGCAGGTATTCATTTAAAACCACTCTTACAGATAGGTAATAACCCTCTGTTTGAAATATAAAAAAAGCGAGGCTAGTGCCTCGCTTTTTAGATTATCTATCGTTCGAATTAAGATTCGACACGGTTCAAATGAACATCCATTTGTGGGAATGGAATTTCGATACCGTTCTCGTCCAATGCTTCTTTAATGCCTTGCATTGAATCGAAGTACACACCCCAGTAATCCGCAGTTTTAACCCAAGGGCGCACTACGAAGTTAACTGAAGAATCAGCTAGTGTTAGAACACCGATAGTCATATCAGGATCTTTCAAGATACGAGGATCTTTTTCTAGCGTTTCGCGAATCACTTTCTTCGTTAGCTTAAGATCGGCTTTGTATGAAACACCGATAACCAAGTCTACGCGTCGCGTTGCATGGCGAGAGTAGTTCGTGATTGCACCACCAATAACAGACGAGTTAGGTACAACAACCATTTTGTTGTCTGGTGTTTTTAGAACTGTTTGGAAGATTTGAATCGCTTCAACACTACCCGCTACGCCGCCAATCTCTACATAGTCGCCAGATTTAAATGGACGGAATGCAACAATCAGTACGCCTGCCGCAAAGTTTGATAGAGAACCTTGTAGAGCAAGACCAACAGCAAGACCTGCCGCACCGATTACAGCAACAACCGATGCCGTTTGAACACCTAAGCGGCCCAGAGCTGCGATAAGTACGATAACGAATAGTAGGTAACGAACAAGACCGTGAATAAATTCTACGACCGCCTTATCCATGTTTTTCTTTTCAAGTACTTTGGAAACACTGCCAGCGACTGCTTTAACGATAATATTACCGATAAATAGGATAATCAGCGCTGAAATAATGTTCACACCGTACTGAATAAGTAGGTCTGAGTTGTTTGTAAGCCAAGTCTCAGCTTGAGTCAGCCCATCTGTTAGAGTGGTATCGATACCCATCGATTCACCTGCCATAATTCTTATCCTCAAAAAATAAAGATATATAAATCTAATTGCCGTTAACTTATGAGCCTTGTTTTTTATAGGCCCTTATCTACAACAATATCCCTATTGCCCAACTGAACAGTGTCAGATTTTTGGCACGATATCCCAACTTTGACATTTTGCAAAGTCAGAGTTTCGCAAAGATATGCAAAACAAGGCTTTATCAGAATTTTCTGATATCGACCTGTTACAGAGTACGCAATGCTTTAACATTTCGCCACTTCTATTACCTAGATTCATGCGAAGCGGCTAAAAAACAACCTAATGATTATTGGCGCATTATTAATACGTACTTACATGCCCCTATCCATTCTTCTATTCAGCATGGGTATAAATCTATTAACGTTGAAGAAAGCCAAATGACAGACACAAAAAAACCCGCTCAAAGAGCGGGTTTTTAGATAACTCAATTCAGACGAATTATAGTACGTCGATTGCGTTAAGGTCAGCAAATGCTTGCTCAAGACGAGTAACCATTGAAGCTTGACCAGCACGTAGCCATACGCGTGGATCGTAGTACTTCTTGTTTGGCGCGTCTTCGCCAGTTGGGTTACCGATTTGACCTTGTAGGTAATCGTGGTTTTCAGCTTCGTACTGACGGATACCATCCCAAGTTGCCCACTGTGTATCTGTATCGATGTTCATTTTGATAACACCGTAGCCGATAGATTCACGGATTTCTTCTAGAGAAGAACCAGAACCACCGTGGAATACGAAGTTTAGAGAGTTCGCTGGAAGACCGAATTTCTCAGAAACGTACGCTTGAGAATCACGTAGGATAGTTGGAGTTAGAACAACGTTACCTGGCTTGTAAACGCCGTGTACGTTACCGAAAGATGCTGCGATAGTGAAACGGTGGCTGATAGCGTTTAGTTTCTCGTATGCGTATGCAACGTCTTCTGGAGAAGTGTATAGCTCAGACGCGTCCATATCAGAGTTGTCAACGCCGTCTTCTTCACCACCAGTACAACCAAGTTCGATTTCTAGAGTCATGTTCATTTTAGCCATGCGCTCTAGGTACTTAGCAGAAATTTCGATGTTCTCTTCTAGAGACTCTTCAGAAAGGTCGATCATGTGAGAAGAGAATAGAGGTTTACCAGTTTGCGCGAAGTACTCTTCACCAGCGTCTAGTAGACCGTCGATCCATGGTAGAAGTTTCTTAGCAGCGTGGTCAGTGTGTAGGATTACTGGAACACCGTAAGCTTCAGCTACAGCGTGAACGTATTTCGCACCAGCAACAGCACCTAGGATTTGAGCTTCTTGACCTTCAAGTTTTAGACCTTTACCAGCAAAGAAAGCAGCGCCACCGTTAGAGAACTGAACGATAACTGGAGCTTTAACTTTTGCAGCTGCTTCAAGTACTGCGTTTACAGAGTCAGTACCAACACAGTTTACTGCTGGAAGTGCAAAGTGGTTTTCTTTTGCAACTTCAAATACTTTCTGAACGTCATCGCCAGAGATAACACCTGGTTTTACGAAGTCGAAGATCTTAGACATGGATGTAATCCTATTTATCTGTCGTTTTTAAACAAAACTTGTTAAGTTGAAAATCTTGCAAACGTTTGCTCACAACTGAGGCTATTCTAGCAGAGTTCCTCTCACGTTGCAGCAAACAAGAAAGCGGGAGAGTAACTCCCCCGCTTTGCTTTAATTACTTAGCGCGTGCTTCTAGCATTTCTACTGCTGGAAGAACTTTACCTTCTACGAACTCAAGGAAAGCGCCGCCGCCAGTAGAGATGTAAGATACGTCAGCTTTGATACCGAACTTGTCGATAGCTGCTAGCGTGTCACCACCACCTGCAACAGAGAAACCTTCAGAAGCTGCGATAGCTTCAGAGATACCTTTAGTACCTGCTTCGAAGTTCTTGAATTCGAATACACCTACAGGACCGTTCCATAGGATAGTTTTCGCGTTTTTAAGGATTTCAGCTAGAGCAGCTGTTGATTCTGGACCAAGGTCGAAGATCATGTCGTCGTCTTGTACTTCAGAAACGTGTTTGATTTCTGCTTCTGCGTTCTCGTCGAATGCTTTCGCACATGCAACGTCAGTTGCCACTGGAATTGCACACTCGTCCATTAGCTTCTTAGCAGTGTCTACTAGGTCAGCTTCGTATAGAGATTTACCAACGTTGTGACCAGCAGCAGCGATGAATGTGTTAGCAATACCACCACCAACAACAAGTTGGTCAGCGATTTTAGATAGAGATTCAAGAACAGTTAGCTTAGTAGAAACTTTTGAACCACCTACGATAGCAACCATTGGACGAGCAGGCTTGTCCATTGCTTTGCCTAGAGCTTCTAGTTCGTTTGCTAGTAGAGGGCCAGCACAAGCTACAGGAGCGTGCATACCAACGCCGTGAGTTGACGCTTGAGCACGGTGAGCCGTACCGAATGCATCCATTACGAATACGTCACATAGTGCTGCGTATTTCTTAGATAGCTCTTCTTCGTTTTTCTTCTCGCCTTTGTTGAAGCGAACGTTTTCTAGAACAACAAGCTCACCAGCGTTTAGCTCTAGGCCATCTAGGTAATCTTTAGCAAGTTTAACTTCGCAATCTAGTGCGTCGTTTAGGTAGTTAACAACTGGTTGTAGAGAGAACTCTTCAGCGTATTCACCTTCAGTTGGACGACCTAGGTGAGAAGTAACCATTACTTTAGCGCCAGCTTCTAGGCAGTGCTTAATAGTTGGAAGAGATGCGATGATACGTGCATCAGAAGTTACTTTACCGTCTTTTACTGGCACGTTTAGGTCAGCACGGATGAATACACGTTTACCTGCAAGATCCAGGTCAGTCATCTTGATTACAGACATGATGTGTCCTCTCAAATATTTAATAATTAAAGTTTTTGAAAACTCGGCAACCCTGCCAAGCCTGTTAATTCTTCAAACTGGTTATAGATATGGAGATACGTCAGATTTATTTCAAGGCTTGAAATAAAAATTCTCTCCATCACTTCTTCACCTTTATAGCTCCACTTGTGAAGAAGCTTTCATTGCTAAAGCGGTATCCAGCATCCGGTTAGCAAAGCCCCATTCGTTATCGCACCAAACGAGCATTTTTACTAATTGCCCGTTACTCACTCTTGTCTGAGTTCCATCCACTATCGCGCTATGGGGATCGTGGTTAAAGTCGATGGAAACGAGTGGCGATTCAGTATAGTCAACAATGTTACGTAATGTACACTGAGATGCGTTAACAATGGTTTGATTTACGTCATTAACTTTCACATTTGTATTAATTGTGACACTTAAATCCATTGCAGTGACGTTAACTGTCGGAACTCGAACGGAAATGGCTTCGAATTTGTTGGAAAATTTCGGGAAGATTCTTTCAATTCCTTTATGCAACTTAGTGTCAACAGGAATGATAGATTGGCTCGCAGCTCGAGTACGACGTAAGTCATTATGGTAAGCATCAATAACTTGTTGGTCGTTCATGGATGAGTGGATTGTGGTAATGGTACCTGACTCAATCCCAAATGCTTCATCCAATACTTTGATTATGGGAACAATACAGTTGGTGGTACATGAACCATTGGACACCACGCGGTGTTCATCTTTGAGGGTTTCGTGGTTCACACCGTAAATAATGGTGTTATCGAGATCGTTCGCTCCTGGATGAGAGAAGAGCACTTTCTTCGCTCCGGCTTCGATATGGGCAAGACCATCAGCCTTTGAACCATAAACGCCGGTACAATCTAAAACGATATCGACTTCAAGGTCGCGCCACGGAAGCAGTTCAATTTCAGAGAGATGAAGAATTCGGATGGCATCATATTCACCGCTTTCATGGTGAACATTCAAATGTTCTTGATCGTGGGAGATTTTCTTACCAAAACGGCCATGACTGGTGTCATATTGTAGAAGGTGAGCCATTGCCTCTGGTTGAGCAAGCTCATTAACCGCTACCACTTTAATCTGCTGATGTTTGCCGCTTTCATAGACAGCTCGCAGAACATTACGACCTATACGTCCAAATCCATTGATCGCAACTTTTAGCATTTATCCTTCGCCCCACCAAAAATTTCGTGGCACAGATAGTACCTGATAAGGCTGAAAAACGCACCTAATGAATCATAGTAAAGCATGATTTAAAAAGGCTGGGACATAGCCCAGCCTTCTTTGAAAGAGATTAGAACGCTACGTCTAACCCTAACCAGTAACGACGTCCATCTTCGACGTACCCATATTCTTTGTAGTTGATGTCTTCATCGAACAGGTTGTAAATCGCACCTTTGATCTTGGTGTTATCCGTCAACTGATACGTTACGCCGGCATCTACAAACGTATAAGCAGGTTCAACGATGCTGTTGCGTGATGGGCCAGTGACCGGATCCATTTCTTTGCCTCGGTAGGTCACTTTCGTCCAACTCTCTAGGTTGTCTGTTGTTTGCCAAGTGACATCAACATTAAACAGATGCTTTGGAAGTTGCTGAAGTGGCATGCCTTTGTATTCACCCGTTTTTTGCTCCGAGTCGGTAAAGGTATAGCTTGAGCTTAAGTAGATAGTCTCGGTTAGTGGTTTCGCCAACGTTGCTTCTACACCCTGAGTAACAGCTTCATCCACATTAATGCGGTAAGTAGGATCCGCCCCCCATTGGTTTGGGCCATCCGTACAAATTGTATCTGGGCACACCACGCGAGTAATCTTATCTTTAAACTCATTGTGGAAGGCGGTTAATGTCACATCAAGACCAGAATCACCTTGGTAAAGCACACTGATTTCTTTGTTCAGGGAAGTTTCCGGATCCAAATCTGGGTTACCATAAATATTACCGCCACCACTGACTTGCGCCCAACCTGGGGTAATTTCACGTAACTGAGGAGAGCGGAAGCCTGTCGCCACACCGCCTTTGACCGTCCAAGCAGGATCAACACGCCACACACCATACACTCTCGGGCTAAAATGCGCGCCGTAGTTTTCATCGTGATCCAAACGACCACCTAATGTCAGACTAAAAGGTTCTGCGATCTTCCATTCATCTTCGATGAACACAGCCCATTGAGTATTTGATGCTTTAGTCTTAGATGATGCTTTGTTAGACGTAAAATCTTCCAACTCGGCATGCGTCGCATCGACACCAGTTGTCAGAGTATGCGCGCCCAGCCCTTTAACTACGCTGGATTTAAACGTGGTATTTACAATGGTCATTTCGCGAGATTTGTTTTCACTCTCCTCGCGCTGCAAGTAGGTATCAGAATTACCCAATAACTCCCACTCCCCGGTGTGACTAAGCGTAACGTAGTTGCGACGGTATTCATTCAATGAATCTTCACAGCCTCTACGACAGCCAGTCGTAGGTACAGAAAGACCAACATTACCGCGACGACTTTGTGCCGATGTACCACCCTCTAACTGCACAGAGTGACGGTCATTGATTTGATAGATCAGTTTTGAAGAGATGCTCTGCATATCTTTGTCTTCATAACCATAATCAATGTCATCTTCTTCCCTTGCGGTGTATTGACCATAAACCTGTAGCAATAAGTTTTCTGCAAGAGGGCCATTTACAAAGAAGTTCGCACTCTGTTCACCACCAGAACGGCTGTTTTCTTGGATAACCGTCCCCAGCTGCACATTACCTGTCCACTCAAGCGCATCTTTACGGGTGATCACGTTAATCACACCACCAATCGCATCGGAACCATACAGCGTCGACATCGGGCCGCGGATCACTTCGATTCGCTCAATGGCTTGAAGTGGTGGCAACCAACCTTGTTCAATACCAGGGCCATCGCTATTTGGGCGAGTTTCGCGAGTACTTTGGCGCTTACCATCCACAAGAATTAACGTGTACTTAGAGCCCATACCACGAATGCTGATATCGGTTGTATCACCACCACCAGTCACAACAACACCCGGCACACTTTTCAGTGCATCAGTCACGTCGCGGTAGTAGCGCGAGTCCAATTCTTCTCGCGAGATAACACTAATACTTGCAGGCGCATCCGCTTGGGATTGCTCATAACTTGACGCTGTCACCACGACGGTTTCCATTTTAGAAACTGAGTCGTTGGCAAATACATGAGGGACACTGACGAAGGCTAAAACACCAGTTGCAGTTAGCACTGGCAGTCTAAGAGTGGACATCTACATCTCCATAATTGATAATGATTATTATTTTCGAAGTGGAATTATTCATAAATAGAATGAGATGCATAGTGAGAGTTATGGAACGGTTCTTCCCATATATGGAATCCGTACATAACGCAGTAAGGAGTAAGATATGCACGACTTAGCATCAATTCGTGCTTTTGATGCGCTTAACCAACACAAAAGTTTGACCGCAGCCGCCAAAGCACTGAATCAGCCGAAATCCACCGTGAGCCGCCGCTTAGCACAATTAGAAGCCGACTTTGGCCAAGCGCTAACGACTCGACAAGGCAACCGCTTGATTCTGACACGCGCAGGGGAGATTTTTGCCGACTACAGCCGCCAGATCTTAGAGCTCAGCGAGGAAAGTTATGAGGCGCTTCAAGGCTTAAATAATCAAGTATCAGGCTCTCTACATATCGTTTGCCACGCAGCGTTAGTTCGCAGTTGGTTAGGCGATGTGCTCAATGAATTTCTGGCGGAGAACCCTGACGTCAGAGTCCAGCTCACCAGTGATTTTTCCGATACACACCACGATCCAGATTTGTTTATCTGGCTAGGTGAACACAAAGGGCTGGATTGGCGCAAAGAAACGCTTGGCGTATTTCGTTACACCCCATTCGCGTCGCCAAACTACATCGAAAAACATGGCCCGATCCACCACCCGAGAGAACTAGACAAACATCCGTGGATAGATTTTGGGTCGATACAAGAGAATGGTTTGCTACTCTCGCACCCAGAACAAGGGGAGTTTTTTCTAGAACCATTTGTCAGCCGACTCTATAGCGACAACATTGCTATGCAGATCGATAGTATCGCCAACGGACACGGCATTGGTCTCTTGCCAACTTGGACTGCACAAGGGTATGAGAAACATCACCCCGGCCGTATCACCCCATGCCTTGAAGGCTGGCTTTCAGAGCCAATAACGATCAACTGTTATACACCAGCAGGGCGTCATCCTCTTCGCTTATCCGTACTGCTTGAAGATATTCACCAAAGTATTCCGCTAGATTGGAAATATTGAGACAAATAAAAAGGCCATCAACATGATGGCCTTTTCTCACAACCGCTCAACAGAGCCGGTTTAAACAACTGTCTCGATTACGCTAGTAGTTCTTTTGCTGTGTTCACTACGTTTTCTACAGTGAAACCAAACATTTCGAACAACTGGTCAGCAGGTGCAGATTCACCGAATGTTGTCATACCGATGATGCGACCGTCGAAACCAACGTACTTGTACCAGAAGTCTGCGATGCCCGCTTCAATAGCGATACGTGCTGTTACGTCTGATGGTAGAACTGCTTCACGGTAAGCTGCGTCTTGTTTGTCGAATGCATCTGTTGATGGCATTGAAACCACGCGTACTTTCTTACCTTCTGCTGTTAGTTGTTCAGCGGCTTTCACTGCTAACTCAACTTCAGAACCTGTTGCGATTAGGATTAGCTCAGGCTTACCTTCACTGTCTTTCAGGATGTAAGCACCTTTCGCGATGTCTGCGACTTGCTCAGCGCTGCGTGGTTGTTGCGCTAGGTTTTGACGAGAGAAGATAAGTGCTGTTGGTGCATCTTTACGTTCAATCGCTAGTTTCCATGCTACAGCAGACTCAACTTGGTCACATGGGCGCCATGTGTTCATGTTTGGAGTCAAACGTAGAGACGCCATTTGCTCAACTGGTTGGTGAGTTGGGCCATCTTCGCCAAGACCGATAGAATCGTGTGTGTACACTTGGATGTTCTGAATTTTCATCAAAGCAGCCATACGCATTGCGTTACGAGCGTATTCCATGAACATTAGGAATGTTGCGCCGTAAGGAACGAAACCACCGTGTAGTGCGATACCGTTCATAATAGCAGTCATACCAAATTCACGTACACCGTAGTGGATGTAGTTACCAGAGAAGTCGTTCGCTTCTAGAGACTTAGAACCAGACCACATGGTTAGGTTAGAAGGTGCTAGGTCAGCAGAGCCGCCCATAAACTCAGGTAGCATTTGACCGAAAGCTTCTAGAGCATTTTGAGATGCTTTACGTGACGCAATGTTTGCTGGGTTTGCTTGAAGATCAGCAATGATTTGGTTTGCTTTCTCTTCCCACTCAGCAGGAAGTTCGCCATTTAGACGACGCTTAAGCTCTGCTGCTTCTGTTGGGTAAGCCGCTGCGTATGCTTCAAACTTCGCGTTCCACGCCGCTTCTTTTTCAGCGCCAGCTGCTTTTGCATCCCACTCTGCGTATACATCTGCAGGGATTTCAAATGCAGGGTGTTCCCAACCTAGGAATTCACGCGCTGCTGCGATTTCTTCAGCGCCTAATGGTGCGCCGTGACAGTCGTGAGAACCCGATTTGTTTGGAGAACCAAAACCGATGATAGTCTTCGTACAAATTAGCGTAGGACGAGGATCCGCTTTTGCAGCTTCAATCGCTGCGTTGATTGCTTCAGAATCATGGCCATCTACCGCTGGGATTACGTGCCAACCGTAAGCTTCGAAACGCTTAGGTGTATCGTCAGAGAACCAACCTTCAACGTGACCATCGATAGAGATGCCGTTGTCATCCCAAAATGCGATCAGTTTACCCAGGCCTAGAGTACCAGCAAGAGAACATGCCTCATGCGAGATACCTTCCATCAGACAACCATCCCCCATGAACACGTAAGTGAAGTGGTCAATGATGTCGTGGCCTTCTTTGTTAAATTGTGCTGCTAGCGCTTTTTCTGCTAGAGCCATACCAACAGCGTTCGTGATACCTTGACCTAGAGGACCTGTTGTCGTTTCGATGCCTGGTGCGTAGCCGTACTCTGGGTGACCTGGAGTCTTAGAGTGAAGCTGACGGAAGTTTTTCAGATCATCGATAGATAGCTCGTAACCGCTCAAGTGCAGTAGAGAGTAGATCAGCATAGAACCGTGGCCGTTTGAAAGTACAAAACGGTCGCGATCTGCCCACTCTGGGTTAGCTGGGTTGTGGTTTAGGTGAGAGCGCCAAAGAACTTCAGCGATATCAGCCATACCCATAGGTGCGCCTGGGTGGCCAGAGTTAGCTTGTTGAACACCATCCATGCTTAGAGCACGAATTGCATTGGCAAGATGTTTACGAGACGACATGTCTGCTCCTGAGTACATTAAGCGAAACGAAAAAAGAGGTCACAATTCTCTCAAAGCCAAGTTGGGTGTGCAAACGTTTTCCAACCCAAAACCTCACAAATATTGCACCTTTCAGTTCAAATACATCGAAGTTCTAAAAATTATCAATAATTCAAGCAAACGTTTGGTTATAACAAAAACCAAAAAAGAGCTTGTAATTCGAGCAATCAAAATTAGAATAGACGTCTAGATGTAGATACACCTACAAATATTAGTATTAATTTGCGCTGGGGAGTTTATCATTCCTCAGTTTTAAACCAGATATAGTGGAGCTAACATGGCTAAGCACCTGTTTACTTCTGAGTCAGTATCAGAAGGTCATCCAGATAAAATTGCAGACCAGATTTCTGATGCGGTTCTTGACGCGATTCTAGAGCAAGATCCAAAGGCTCGTGTTGCATGTGAGACTTACGTTAAAACCGGTATGGTAATGGTGGGTGGTGAAATCACGACTTCAGCATGGGTTGACATCGAAGAGTTAACTCGTGAAACCGTTCGTGAAATCGGCTACGTACACTCAGATATGGGCTTTGACGCGAACTCTTGTGCAGTTCTAAACACAATCGGTAAACAGTCTCCAGATATCAACCAAGGTGTTGATAAAGCTGACCCTAAAGAGCAAGGTGCAGGCGACCAAGGCATCATGTTTGGTTACGCATGTAACGAAACTGAAGTACTCATGCCAGCGCCAATCACTTACTCTCACCGTCTTGTTGAAAAGCAAGCAGAAGTTCGTAAAAACGGCACACTACCTTGGTTGCGTCCAGACGCAAAATCTCAGGTAACGTTCCAGTACGACCAAGGTAAGATTGTTGGTATCGATGCTGTTGTTCTTTCAACTCAGCACTGTGATTCAATCTCTACGCCTGACCTACGTGAAGCAGTAATGGAAGAGATCATCAAACCTGTTCTTCCTGCAGAGTGGATCAGCAAAGACACTAACTTCTTCATCAACCCAACCGGTCGTTTCGTTATCGGTGGCCCAATGGGTGACTGTGGTCTAACTGGTCGTAAAATCATCGTAGATACTTACGGCGGTGCAGCTCGTCACGGTGGCGGTGCATTCTCTGGTAAAGATCCATCGAAAGTAGACCGCTCTGCAGCTTACGCAGCACGTTACGTAGCGAAAAACATCGTAGCGGCTGGTATGGCTGACCGTTGTGAAATCCAACTTTCTTACGCAATCGGTGTTGCTGATCCAACGTCTATCATGGTTGAAACGTTTGGTACCGAGAAAGTATCTCACGACATCATCATTGAAGCGGTTCGTCAATTCTTCGACCTACGTCCATACGGTCTACAAGAAATGCTTAACCTACTTCAACCAATCTACAAGAAGACAGCAGCATACGGTCACTTCGGTCGCGAAGAGTTCCCATGGGAAGCGACTGATAAAGCTGAGCTTCTACGCGATTTCGCTGGCATCAAGTAATCGAGCCACGCAAGAATCAACAAAGCCCTCGCCTTATGGCGGGGGCTTTTTGTATCGAACATTCCTCCCTCCCCTTACCGAACAAAAATTCAGCAATTATTTGTAAATTCCCCTATCACCGCCAATAGTTAACATAATGTTAAATGCACTTTTCGATGCATATAACACCGAGTAATAAGATGTAGGTTCACGTGGTGGAGTCCGTGATTAAAACACGTAAACCAAACATCCTTTTGTATGGCTCGATACCAAGTCACTGTACTCCTTAAGATAACCATTGAGATGATCGAGTACTGACGACCTTGGTAAGCGTTGACACCGTGGGAATTAATCAAGGAGGAGTTATGCCTCGTACCGTGAATCCATCTGACTTCCAAAGCAAACGAAAGGAAGTGCCAGATAATGAATACGCCAGAACCATTCCGTGTAACACCGTCAATCTGAGTGCACCCTTTCATTGGTTAGCTCTAGGGTTACATGATTTCGTACGTATGCCTCTCATCAGTGCTTTTTACGGCATCTGTTTTATGGCAGCAGCGATTGGTATTGTGCTTCTGGTGCAATGGCAAGGCACACACTTAGTGGTGATGCCAAGCCTCATCGTCTATATGCTCATAGGTCCGTTTTTAGCACTGGGTCTTTATGATGCGAGTTGGGAGAGAGAACGTGGGCACAAAGCGCGCCTGCTCCATTCCATGAAAGCGATTGGTCGTAACTCCAGCTCACAATGGGCGTTCGCAGTATTGCTCGCCGTCTGTATGATTTTCTGGATGCGTATCGCTGCGCTGCTCCACGCGTTGTACCCATCCGTACAAGGCGCACCACTGACTGAGTTTTTGCCTTTTCTGGTCATAGGTTCATTGGTTGGATTCGTGTTGGCGTGTATCGTATTTAGTATCTCTGCGTTTTCGATTCCATTAATGATGGAGCGCCGTGTCGACATGATGACAGCGGTGTTTACTAGCTTTAACGCAGTGAAATCCAATATTCCGGCCATGATTGTTTGGGCAGCGATAATTTGTGGCGGTATATTGATTGGCTTTGCTACCTACGGAATCGGTATGTTGTTTACCATGCCAATTTTGGGCTACGGTACATGGCACGCCTATCATGCAACCATCAAGAAAAAACACACGCCTTAACGGACAAATGCTATGATTCAGCCCTCGCCAACGCGGGGGCTTTTTATTGAATACACCGGAGTATGGATGGACATTGAACTGAGTTATAAAGCCAAGCAAGTCATGGCTGATTGTATCTCTTTGGCACAGCAGGCATTTAAGCGCTCATTCCCTATCCCAAGCATCACATTCAACGTTCGCGGCAAAGCAGCGGGAAAAGCCTACCTTCAATTAAATCAGATTCGTCTCAACCCTATTTTATTTAGAGAAAATCCACAGGCGTTTTTGGAAGAAGTAATTCCTCATGAAGTCGCCCACTTAATCACCTACCAAGTGTACGGCCGAGTTCGACCACACGGAAAAGAGTGGCGGGGCGTCATGGAATCCGTATTTGGTATTCCTGCCAACACCACACACCGCTTTGAAGTTACCTCAGTCCAAGGTAAGACGTTTGAGTATCGTTGCGGCTGCATGACCTACCCGCTCTCGATTCGCCGACATAATAAAGTTCTGCGCAAAGAGGCAGCCTACTCCTGTCAAAAATGCCACCAGCCTTTGAATTTTACAGGTGTTCAACTTTCTTAATCTCGCCGGTGAGAAACCGCGGCGATCACTTGTTTATTTTTATTATTAACAGACTCATTACGAAAGCCAATCTCTGAGTGATAGAATGATTAAAGTCATACTTTTTAAAGACTTTAATCATGAAATACTTGTTTACTCTGTTTCTCTTTGTTCTTTCTAGTTCCGCTTTTTCTGCCCCTCCTAGCTCATTTTCTGCCGCCAAACGTGAAGCGGTGAAAATCTATCAAGACCACCCAAGCAGTTTTTACTGCGGTTGTGATATCCAGTGGCAAGGCAAAAAAGGCGTTCCTGACTTAGCCTCTTGCGGTTACCAAGTTCGCAAACAAGAAAAACGCGCAGCTCGCATTGAATGGGAACATGTGGTTCCTGCTTGGCAATTCGGCCACCAGCTCCAGTGTTGGCAAAGCGGTGGGCGCAAAAACTGTTCGCGCAACGACACGGCTTTTAAACTCATGGAGGCGGATTTACACAACCTGACCCCAGCGGTTGGTGAGGTGAACGGTGACCGTTCTAACTTCAACTTCAGCCAATGGAACGGCATGGATGGCGTCAGTTATGGCCGCTGCGACATGCAAGTGAACTTCAAGCAACGCAAAGTAATGCCACCCGACAGAGCTCGCGGCTCGATTGCTCGCACTTACTTGTACATGAGCAAGGAGTACGGATTCAAACTCTCCAAGCAACAAACTCAGCTAATGAGTGCTTGGAACAAAACCTATCCGGTAGACAAATGGGAATGTGAGCGTGACGAGCGCATCGCCAAAGTACAAGGTAACCACAACCCGTTTGTTCAAGAGGCTTGCCGCGCACTGTAAAAACACAAGCGCACCCGAGCTTTGTTTGAGGCGTTTCCTTCATTCGAAACGCCTCTTGCCCCTTGTTTTTTCGGTGGAAAGCATCCATGTTAGGAACTAAGTTTATTCTCTTGCTGGAAATCTCATGCGTATCCCTCGAATTTATCATCCAGAAACCATTCATCAACTTGGCACCATCGCTTTAAGTGAAGACGCTGCAGGCCATATCGGCCGAGTACTTCGCATGAAAGAAGGCCAAGATGTTCTATTATTTGACGGCAGTGGCGCAGAGTTCCCAGCAGTGATCAGTGAAGTCAGTAAAAAGAACGTTCTCGTTGACGTGACTGAGCGCGTCGAAAGCAACATTGAATCCCCTCTCGACTTACATCTTGGCCAAGTCATTTCACGTGGCGATAAGATGGAGTTCACCATTCAGAAATCAGTAGAGCTTGGCGTTAATACCATCACACCACTTATTTCTGAACGTTGTGGCGTAAAGCTGGATCAAAAACGTTTTGAGAAAAAGCTCGCGCAGTGGCAGAAGATTGCGATCAGTGCGTGTGAACAATGTGGTCGCAACGTAGTACCAGAAATTCGCCCAATCATGAGCTTGGAACAGTGGTGCCAAGAAGAGTACGATGGTCTAAAGCTCAACCTTCACCCTCGTGCAAAATACTCAATCAACACCCTGCCGACACCTGTAGAGAAAGTGCGTCTTCTGATCGGCCCTGAAGGCGGTTTGTCTTCAGAAGAGATCGACATGACTCGCGAATACCAATTTGAAGAGACGCTACTCGGCCCGCGCGTTCTACGCACCGAAACTGCGGCTCTGACAGCAATTACAGCCTTACAAGTTCGTTTCGGCGATCTTGGTTAAAACGGAGAAAAATAATGATCAAACTCGGTATTGTAATGGACCCAATCTCGTCCATTAACATCAAGAAAGACTCTAGCTTTGCCATGATGCTTGAAGCGCAACGCCGCGGCTATGAAATCCACTACATGGAAATGAACGATCTTCACCTAGACCAAGGCAAAGCGATTGCCGACACTAAAGTGGTTGAGCTGAAAGAAGATCCAAACGGCTGGTACGAGTTCAAATCTGAACAGACGATCGAACTGTCTGAGCTCGACGCGGTACTCATGCGCAAAGATCCTCCATTTGATACCGAGTACATCTACGCGACTTACATTCTTGAGCGTGCTGAAGAACAAGGCGCATTGATCGTTAACAAACCTCAAAGCCTACGCGACTGCAACGAAAAACTGTTTACCGCTTGGTTCCCAGAACTTACGCCAACCACAATCGTGACACGCAAAGCAGAAAAAATTAAAGCCTTCCGTGAAGAGCACGGCGATGTGATCCTAAAACCTCTTGATGGTATGGGCGGCGCTTCAATTTTCCGCGTAAAAGAAAACGATCCAAACGTGTCGGTGATCATCGAAACGCTGACTAACCATGGTCAAAACTACGCGATGGCGCAAACCTTCGTGCCAGACATCAGCAATGGTGATAAGCGTATTCTTGTTGTTGACGGTGAACCGATGCCTTACTGTCTTGCGCGTATTCCTGCTAAAGGCGAAACGCGCGGCAACCTAGCTGCTGGTGGTACTGGTGAAGCTCGTCCGCTAAGCGAAACAGATATGAAGATTGCTCAAGCTGTTGCTCCGACTCTAAAAGAAAAAGGGCTTATCTTTGTTGGTCTTGATGTGATTGGCGACAAGCTAACTGAAATCAACGTGACTAGCCCAACTTGTATTCGTGAAATCGAAGCGGCATTCGACATTTCTATCACTGGCAAACTGATGGATGCCATTGAACGTCGTGTGAAAGGCGAATAACTGAATTTATAGTACAGTTATAGTAGAGAACCAGACATTATCTTAAGCAAACTCATGCACATAGTCGCGAGTTTGCTTAAGTGCATTTACGAGTCTTAAAGGTCGGTATGAGAATGAACCTCACAAACCATTTTTTAGTAGCCATGCCTGGAATGAAAGATCCGTATTTCCAGAATAGCGTTATCTACGTTTGTGAACATAACGAAGAAGGCGCTATGGGCCTGATGATCAACGCGCCTGTTGATATCACCGTAGGCAACATGCTCAAGCAAGTTGACGTGCAGCCTGTTCACCCGCGCCTGTTTGAAGCCAGCTTAGATAGACCCGTCTACAATGGCGGTCCAATCTCAGAAGACCGTGGTTTTATTCTACATAAACCGAAAGATTACTATGAATCCAGCATTCAAATGACCGATGACCTTGCTGTCACCACTTCGCGAGATATTCTTTCCGTATTGGGGACAGAGGCTGAGCCAAGTGACTATTTGGTTGCTCTTGGTTATTCCGGTTGGAGTGCTGGTCAGTTAGAAAATGAACTGGTTGAAAACTCTTGGCTAACCATCGAAGCCACACCAGAAATCATCTTCGATACGCCCATTACAGAGCGCTGGAAAAAAGCGGTAGAAAAGCTAGGTATCGACCCGAGTCAATTGTCGGCAGACGCAGGTCATGCGTAACGCAACCGCCTTCCTTAACTTCCACTTCATTAAGATTTGAGACACTGTATGTCACGCACAATAATGGCCTTCGATTTCGGTACTAAAAGTATTGGTAGCGCGATTGGTCAAGAAATCACAGGCACCGCTTCACCACTGAAAGCGTTTAAAGCCAATGATGGCATTCCAAATTGGGATGACATAGAAAAACAAATTAAAGAATGGCAACCAGATTTATTGGTCGTAGGCCTGCCAACGGATTTACATGGTAAAGATTTAGAAACCATCACCCCGCGTGCGAAAAAATTTGCGAAGCGTCTGCAAGGTCGTTATGGCTTGCCTGTTGAATTGCATGATGAGCGCTTATCAACTTCAGAAGCGCGCGCAGAATTGTTCAGTATGGGTGGCTACAAAGCCTTATCGAAAGGCAATATCGACTGCCAATCTGCCGTGGTCATTCTGGAGAGTTGGTTTGAAGCGCTTTGGGGCGAATAAACCTCGCAAGCACAATGAAAAAGGTTGGCAGAAGCCAACCTTTTTTGTGTCTTGAATACGCTTAATCCATATCGATTTTGACGTTGGCAAGACTGCCTGTAGAGAACGGCTCACCACGCTGTGTTTTCAGCATTAAACGAAGATCGTTGGCTGAATCCGCACTGTGCAGTGCATCCTCTTCGCTGATCTTACCTTGCATCACCAACTTGTAGAGCGATTGGTCAAACGTCAGCATGCCAAACTCATTGGATCGTGCCATGGTTGACTTCAATTCGTGTAAATCACCACGACGGATCAAATCCGACACTCGTGGACTGTTTAGCAAGATTTCAAACACACCATGACGCCCTTGACCATTCTTATCACGGATCAGCTGCTGACCAATCACGCCTTTTAGGTTCATCGACAAATCAAACAAAAATTGCTCTTTTTGATCTTTAGGCACCAAATGGAGAATACGCTCTAACGCTTGGTTGGCGTTGTTGGCGTGCAACGTTGCCATACACAAGTGACCCGTTTCGGCGAAGGTCATCGCGTATTCCATCGTTTCTCGGCTACGGATCTCGCCAATCAAAATCATATCTGGCGCTTGGCGCAGCGAGTTTTTCAATGCGACTTCATAGCTCTCGGTATCCAAACCCACCTCACGCTGAGTTACGATACAACGCTTATGCTCATGCACAAATTCGATCGGATCTTCGACCGTCAAGATGTGACCGGTTTTGTTGCTGTTTCGATAGCCCGTCATCGCCGCCATCGTGGTCGATTTACCCGAGCCAGTCGCGCCGACCACCAGCACCAAACCACGCTTGGCAATCGCTAAGTCTTGCAGCACTAAAGGCAGTTTTAACTGCTCAAAAGTAGGAATGATGGTTTCGATACGGCGAATAACTGCACCCGGCAGTTCTCGCTGAAAAAAAGCACTAACACGGAAGCGACCACAATCTCTGACGATAGCAAAGTTTGATTCGCGGCTTTTGCGAAACTCCTGACGCCGATCAGGATCCATTGCGCTATCAAGCAACTTTGCAACATCATGTTCGGTGAGTTTCTCCCCTTGCGGACGCAATTCACCATCCACACGAAATAGAATTGGCGCACCAACCGTGATGTAAAGATCCGACGCTTTTAGCGTCAACATACCTTCAAGAAATTTATTCAGATCCATCTTCCGTATTCACCATTATCTGTATGAGCGTTACGAGAATTGCTGCACTTCAAGCCCAATCTTGCTGTCGACTTCTTCGCGCGAAACCATGCCTTGCGCCATCAACTGACGGGCATTTTGTTCCATGGTTTGCATTCCATGCGCGGCACCCGTTTGAATGATTGAGTACATCTGCGCGACTTTGTCTTCGCGAATCAAGTTACGAATCGCGGGCGTTGCCATCATGATTTCGTGACAAGCGATACGACCACCGCCATTACGTTTCAAAAGTTTTTGCGCGATAACTGAACGAAGGGATTCAGACAACATGGAACGCACCATGTCTTTGTCACTACCTGGGAACACATCGATGATACGGTCGATGGTTTTTGCTGCTGAACTGGTGTGCAACGTACCGAAAACTAGGTGACCCGTTTCCGCCGCCGTTAACGCTAGGCTGATGGTTTCTTTGTCACGCATCTCACCGACAAGGATCACATCCGGGTCTTCACGCAATGCGCTGCGTAGCGCGTTTTGGAAGCTATGGGTATCACGGTGAACCTCACGTTGGTTGATCAAACACTTATTGTTGTTGTGAACAAATTCAATCGGATCTTCAATTGTGAGGATATGCTTGTTGTGATTACGGTTAATGTAGTCAACAATGGCTGCTAAGGTTGTCGATTTACCAGAACCCGTTGGGCCAGTAACCAAAACCAAACCTTTTTCAGCATTCGCGATTTTTTTGAAGATCTCTGGCGCTTCTAGCTCTTCCAGAGTTGGGATGCTACTTGGGATGGTACGGAACACCGCCGCACAACCGCGAGATTGGTTGAAAGCGTTGACACGAAAACGGCCAACGTTATGCAATTCAAAAGAGAAATCGACTTCGAGTTTTTCTTCGAACTCACTGCGCTGGGCATCGTTCATGATTTCAAAAACCAAACGATGCACTTCTTGGTGTGTAAACGCTGGAATGCCCAGTTTTCTCACATCACCATCAATACGAACCATTGGTGGTACACCTGCAGAAAGATGTAGATCCGAAGCATTATGTTTTACACTAAAATCCAGTAACTCAGTGATATCCATTTAAAATCCTTAAGTCTAAAGTACAGCTATGAGTAGTATTCAACAAAATATTGAACATATCACCTCTCAAATTCGACGCGACGAACAAAAATGTGGTCGATCTCCAGAGTCAGTGCAACTTCTAGCGGTAAGCAAAACTAAACCTGTCGAGGCAATTCTCGAAGCCTACCAAGCGGGACAAACCGCGTTTGGTGAAAACTACGTCCAAGAAGGCGTCAGTAAAGTTCAGCACTTTGCCGAGCATTATCCAGATAATCGAATCGAATGGCACTTCATTGGCCCGATTCAATCGAATAAATCGCGACTTGTTGCTGAACATTTCGATTGGGTTCACACCATTGATCGCGCTAAGATCGCACAGCGAATCAATGAGCAACGTCCGCAAGAACTCAAACCATTGCAAGTGCTGATTCAAGTCAACACCAGTGGTGAAGATTCCAAATCTGGCGTTAGTGACGCAGAAATATTCGAACTGGCTGAGTTGATTTCTCGCCTTCCCAACCTCACTTTAAGAGGATTGATGTCGATTCCTGCGAACGTGTCAGACTACGACGCCCAGCTTCGTGAGTTCGAGAAGCTAGCGACACTGAAGCAAACCCTTGAACAGCAATACCCAGAAATCGATACCTTATCGATGGGCATGAGTGGCGACATGACCGCTGCGATTGAAGCAGGCAGCACCATGGTTCGTATCGGAACGGCTATCTTTGGCGCGCGAGACTACAGCACGAAAAGTGAATAGTCATTTAAGAGCGAAAATGCTTAATTGATACCGCGATGAAACAGCGGTTAACGCAAAGCGGCGCCATTATACACCTGAGCGCACAATAAATCGTAAATATCATGATGGAAATCAGACAAATGGAACATAAAAAGATCGCCTTTATCGGTGCGGGAAACATGGTCAGAGCCATTGTTTCTGGCCTCGTGGCTAACGGCTACCCTGCACAAAACATTGTTGCAACCGCCCCATCAGAGGCGCGTCGTCTGCCGCTTGAGCAAGATTTTGGTATCCGTACCACCAGCGACAACATGCTGGCAGCGTCCGAGGCCGATGTGGTGGTTCTGTCTGTGAAACCACAAATGATGGCGGATGTTTGTAAACCTCTGCAATCTATCGACTTTAGCAACAAGCTCGTGATTTCTATTGCGGCAGGCATCAATTGTTCACGTTTGGATGAGATGCTAGCGACAAAATTGAATTTGGTTCGCGTCATGCCAAACACTCCTTCTCAGTTGGGTTTGGGCATGAGTGGCTTATTCGCTCCAGAACATGTCAAAGAACAAGACAGAGCCTTTGCCGCAGAACTGATGCAGGCGGTTGGTAAAGTTTGCTGGGTGGAACAAGAATCTGGCATCAACAATGTGATTGCAGCAGCAGGCAGCGCTCCGGCATACTTCTTCCTGTTTATGGAAGCGATGCAAGCTGAAGCGATAGCTCAAGGTTTTGATAAAGAAACGGCTCGTTTGTTGGTTCAACAAGCAGCGCTGGGTGCGGCAAGTATGGTGGTGAGCAATCCAGACACCGAACTGTCGACACTGCGTGAAAACGTGACTTCGAAAGGCGGCACAACCGCCGAAGCACTTCGTACATTCAACGAACATCAGTTAACGGACATCGTTGCAAAAGCCATGCAAGCTGCGGTTGCTCGCGCAGAAGAAATGGAAAAACTGTTTTAATTATCTGGATGATTCTCAAGAAACATCATCCACTACTTGTTAAGGGTACCTTATGAATTCAATGAGTTTTCTCATCTCAACCCTATTTGACCTGTATATCATGGTCGTGATTTTGCGAATTTGGTTGCAAGCTGCACGTGCAGATTTCTACAACCCGTTCTCGCAATTTATCGTAAAAGCGACTCAGCCAGTCATTGGCCCACTGCGTCGTGTTATTCCATCAATCGGCAATATTGACCTTGCAACGGTTCTGTTCGCTTACGTGCTGTGTGTATTGAAATTTGTCGCGCTGATTCTGATTGCGTCTAACGGCACTGTCTCTTTCAGCGTTGATTTCCTATTCTTGGGTTTGTTATCACTACTAAAAGCTGCTGGTGGCCTTCTGTTCTGGGTATTGTTGATTCGCGCAATCCTAAGCTGGGTGAGCCAAGGCCGTAGCCCAATTGAATACGTGTTCCATCAATTGACCGAGCCAATGTGCGCACCAATTCGTCGCGTGCTTCCTGCTTTTGGTGGCTTGGATTTGAGCGTGCTGGTTCTGTTCATCGGTTTGCAATTCGCAAACTTCTTGATGGGCGATATCATTGGTCCTATTTGGTTCCAACTGTAATGTCCGCAGCAGTTTGGCAAGATGGCGAGGACATCGTCCTTAAGCTTTATATTCAACCAAAAGCAAGCCGCGATAAGATCGTCGGCTTGCACGGTGAAGAGCTCAAAATCGCCATCACTGCACCACCTGTAGATGGCAAAGCCAATGCTCACCTCACCAAGTTCTTAGCCAAGCAGTTCAAAATCGCTAAGGGTTTGGTTCACATAGAAAAAGGTGAACTAGGACGGCACAAACAAATTCGGATAGAATCGCCCGTACAGATACCCGCTGAAGTAAAAGCCATCTTATGATGGCTTTTTATTTATAATTTTGTACCACACTTACTAGTACCAACTATCGGACATGCTTTTTTAACCTGCCACTCGGGTAAAAGTGCAACTATGGTTGGCTCATAACGAGTGCTTTGAGGAAGTAACAATGAGCAAATGGATTACCGCATTACTGATCAGTCTGTTGTCATTACCGACCTTTGCTGAACAGTTCAAAAACATGAAAGACATCGAAGTACACTATGTGGCTTTTAACTCGACTTTCCTGACACCTAAAGTCGCTCGCAGCTACGACATCAAACGTAATGGTTACGTGGCTGTAGTGAACATCAGCGTGTTAGACAGCGCCTCTTTAGGTAAGCCAGCGGTCGAGGCGAAGGTAGGCGGACACGCGAAAAACTTAATTGGTCAAACTCAAAAATTAACCTTTCGTGAAATTAAAGAAGGCGAAGCCATTTACTACTTAGCTGAGCTGCCAATTACTCACGAAGAAACTTTTACCTTCGATATTGACGTTAAAGCTGGAAACAAAGGCTCAGGTAAGCTTAAATTCACCCAGAAATTTTTTGTCGAAGAGTAATTGGGTTGTGATGATCTAAATGCTTTTTGATCTAAGTAGGCCAAAAGCCTCTATCAGTTCCAGAATATCTAGAGGAGAACGATTTGTTCTCCTCTATCACTATTAAAAGAGATTCCCATGAAAAAAATTGTGCTAGCAACAGGCAACCAAGGCAAAGTTCGCGAGATGGCAGATCTACTGTCTGACTTCGGTTTTGAAGTATTAGCGCAAAGTGAATTCAACGTATCAGAAGTTGCTGAAACGGGCACCACGTTCATTGAGAACGCAATCATTAAAGCTCGCCATGCCGCGCAAGAAACTGGCTTACCAGCGATTGCAGATGATTCTGGTCTGGAAGTCGATTTCCTAAAAGGTGCACCAGGCATCTACTCAGCTCGTTACGCCGGCGAAAAAGCCTCTGACCAAGAGAACCTAGAGAAGCTACTTAAAGCAATGGAAGGCGTGCCAGAAGCAGAGCGCACCGCGCGTTTCCACTGCGTATTGGTATTGATGCGTCACGAAAACGATCCAACGCCTATCGTTTGTCATGGCAAATGGGAAGGTCGCATTCTGACTGAAGCACATGGCGAAAATGGCTTTGGTTACGACCCTATCTTCTTCGTACCAGAAGATAACTGTGCGTCAGCAGAGCTAGAGCCGACACGTAAAAAGCAGTTGTCTCACCGCGGTAAAGCACTGAACTCACTGTTTGCTCAGTTATCAGCGCAAACCGCACAGTAAGATCGAGTGAACTTGTCCATGTTAACGCCCCCAGCACTCAGCTTGTATGTACACATCCCATGGTGTGTACAAAAGTGCCCTTATTGCGACTTTAACTCCCATGCGCTTAAAGCGGAGATCCCAGAAGAAGAGTACATCAGTGCCCTTCTAGAAGATCTGGATACCGATATTGATAAGTACCGCTTAAATGACGCACCGCGTCCGCTGCATTCCATCTTCATTGGCGGTGGCACGCCAAGTTTGATTTCTGCAGAAGGCATTGAGCGTTTGCTAAAAGGCATCGAAGCGCGAATTCCATTCAAGCCAGACATTGAAATCACTATGGAAGCAAACCCTGGCACCATCGAAGCAGAGCGTTTCGTGGGTTATCGTAAAGCGGGCGTCACGCGAATTTCCATCGGAGTTCAAAGCTTTGAGCAGGAGAAGTTGGAGCGTCTAGGACGAATTCATGGTCAAGACGAAGCCGTTAATGCAGCGAAACTTGCCCATCAAATTGGTTTGAACAGCTTTAACCTCGACTTAATGCACGGCTTACCCGATCAAAGCATCGAACAAGCGCTAGCCGATTTGGACAAAGCGATTGAGCTCGCACCGCCGCACCTGTCTTGGTATCAGCTCACCATCGAACCAAACACCATGTTCTACTACAAGCCACCGACACTGCCAGATGACGATGACTTGTGGGACATCTTCGAACAAGGGCATGAAAAGCTAGCAGCAGCAGGTTACGTTCAGTACGAAATCTCTGGCTACAGCAAACCGGGCTATCAGTGTCAGCACAACCTGAATTACTGGCGCTTTGGTGATTACCTCGGCATCGGCTGTGGCTCACACGGCAAATTGAGTTTCGCTGATGGCCGCATCATTCGTACCACGAAAGTGAAGCATCCTCGTGGCTACTTGGCAGCTTATCAAAATATGGTAAAACCGTATTTGCATACCGAGCAGCTCGTTGCCGATGAAGACCGCCCATTTGAGTTCTTCATGAACCGCTTCCGCTTGATGGAAGCGTGTCCGAAGCAAGATTATGTGGATACCACGGGCTTATCACTCAGTACCATTCAAAACACCATTGATTGGGCGTTAGAGATGGGCTATTTGAGTGAAACGGAGACGCACTGGCAGATCACCGAGAAAGGAAAGCTGTTCCTCAACGACTTACTTGAAGCCTTTATGGCAGAAGAAGACGAAGAGTAAACCACGCGAACTACAAAAAAGCCTCTCAGACGAGAGGCTTTTTGTATAGAAACAGTTAACACTAAAAAATCGAACGACCAATTCGCTCAGAGAGCAGTTCCAGTGCTTTCGTACCCGCCAACGAGTTCCCTGATGCATCAAGTTCTGGAGACCAAACCGCAATGGTCATTTCACCCGGAACCACGGCAATAATGCCGCCACCGACGCCAGATTTACCCGGCATACCCACACGGTAAGCAAACTCACCGGCACCATCGTACAAACCACAAGTTGCGAGCAATGCATTCAGTTGCTTCGTTTGTGTTGGTGACACCACTGGCTTGCCCGTTTGCACGGAAGTGCCTTTGTTGGCTAGGTAGCTAAAGGTTTTTGCTAAGTCCACACAGCTCATCTTTAAAGCACAGGCATGGAAATAGTTTTGCAGCACAGGAATAACCTCGTTTTCGAAGTTCCCGAATGAACGCATTAGGTAAGCAATCGCCGCGTTGCGATCGCCGTGCATCATTTCCGAAGCGGCCACGACTTTGTCGTAGACAATGTGAGTATCACCCGACAGCTGACGAACAAACTCAAGTAAGCGCTGACGAGGTGCAGACAAACGACTTTGCAGCAAGTCAGCCACAACAATTGCACCCGCGTTAATAAACGGGTTGCGTGGAATACCCTGTTCCATCTCCAACTGAATCAGCGAGTTAAACGCCTGACCGGATGGCTCTTTACCTACTCTTGCCCAAATTTCTTCTTGTTTGTACAAGCACATGGCCAACGTTAGGCTCAGTGCTTTCGAAATAGACTGAATAGAAAAAGACTCATCGGCATCGCCAGCCTTAATCACTTCACCTTCATTGGTGTATACCGCAATAGCTAATTTATTATTCGGTACTTTTGCCAGAGCCGGAATGTAGTCCGCCACTTTTCCTTGGCCGATCAAAGGGCGCACTTCCGCCAGAATATCTGTCAAAATTTCCGCTGTCGGTTTCATTGTCTACCTTCTTGTCACAAGAGTATTCGCTCAGAGGTAAAAAAAGCCAACAGAGCGTTGGCTTTTCATCGGATTCGTTATCGAAGATTCGATTATGGTTTCACTGCCACAATAATATTGCGGTTGATAGATTGATCAACACGGTGAAGATAACCGATGTAAGGCTCTTCTGAAAGTACCTTCCACCCTTGCTCTTCAAATAATGCCGCGATATCTTTCCATTTCAACGTGAATTCATTGAAAGACAGCACCACAGAACCTTGTTTTTTCAGCACCACTTTCCATGCAGGCAGAGCCTCTTTCAAAAGCTCTAGTGGGCTACGGTTCAGCTTGCTGTCTTTGGCATTTTTGCTACCGTGCTGCACACCATAAGGTAGGTCAGACACCATGACGTCAACCGAGTTTTTCTTCACAACTTGGTCAGCGATACGGGTATCTGCTGAATACAACTTCATGGTTTGAAGATTACCCTGGAGGTAGTCTTCTTTACTTGCAGCCGCTTCAACAACGAAGCCATCTGCCACTTTCTTGCCACCAGAAGTGCGCTTTTCTTTGCTCACTTTGTGCTTGAAGCGGCCATTCTTCATAAACTTAACGATGAAGGTTTGGATCTCTTGAACCCATTTCTGGTTGATCTCCACACCCACGACATTCAAGCCATGGATCAAACCTTCAAACAGTGTCGTACCCTTACCACACATTGGATCCATCAGCGTTAGCTGCGTGCTGTCAGTATTTGCAGCACTCACGCCAAGGTTAACCATCAAGCGAGTAAACTGCTCATTGGTTTTACCTGTATAACGCAGGATCTGGCTCATGCTCTCAGGGAAAGTATTGAATGCAGGCGCCTGAATTGGACGAAGCAAACCATCTTCACGCACTTCAAACAGCGCGTAATAGATAGAAGATGCGGCAATCTTACGAGACTGCGCTTCACTTAACGCCTGCTCACAAGAAAACACCAGCGCCGCAGGTAAACCCACGTCTTTGCTGCCAATTTCAGTCACTTCAACACCTTCAGAGGCCAAAATCGCTTTGAGCTCTGAGCATGCAATGGTCATTGCGCTATCAAAGTAAATTCGGTTGTGACCCGGATTCGCTAATATCGCGTAGTGGTACATCAACTGACTCCTTAAGCAATGCGTTTGTATTTAATATCCCACACACCGTGACCTAGACGGTGACCGCGAGCTTCAAACTTCGTCAGTGGACGATCTTCAGGACGAGGTACAAAGTCACCGTCTTGCGCAATATTTTCGAAACCTGGCGCTTGGTTCATGATTTCAATCATGTGCTCCGCGTAGTTTTCCCAGTCTGTTGCCATGTGGAAAATGCCTTCGTTCGGGATAAGCTTTTGACGAACCATTTCAGCAAACTCAAGCTGCACGATACGACGCTTGTGGTGACGCTTTTTGTGCCAAGGGTCTGGGAAGAATAATTGTAGCGTAGCAAGGCTGTCATTTGGGATCATGTGCTCAAACACTTCAACCGCATCGTGACACATTACGCGAAGATTAGTGATACCCGCTTCGCGTGCATCTGAAAGACAAGCACCAACACCTGGGCTATGTACTTCAATACCGAAGAAGTTTTTCTCAGGCGCATTCTTTGCCATTTCAACTAATGAAGCACCCATACCAAAACCGATTTCTAGTACAACTGGATTATCGTTACCAAACACTTCTTTCCAATCAAGAAGTTCTGCTTTGTAGTCGATACCCATTGTTGGCCAGCACTCGTTCATCGCGTTCTCTTGGCCTTTCGTTAGACGACCTTCGCGACGTACAAAACTGCGGATTTTACGGATAAGCTTGCCGTCTTCGTTGTATTCGTTAGTGGTTACTTCACTCATTGATTTTGCCTGCACATTGATTAATCAAAGCGGGGATTATCCAAAGAATTTACTCGGGTGCAAGTATTTGTTGAGCTTGTGGCCTATCACTACCCAAAAGCCATCACACCCCCTGTAATATCCCCACTGTTTACCAGTTGTACTTCTTACCCATTCTGTGGTGCAATTTTGCCCCTAACCAATAATAGAATACAGAGCAAGTCGTGACCCCTTTCGCCAGTGCCATCTTAGAATGGTATGACGCATACGGAAGAAAAGATCTTCCGTGGCAACAAAACAAAACCGCATACAGTGTCTGGTTGTCTGAAATTATGCTTCAGCAAACACAGGTCACTACCGTTATTCCTTATTACCAACGCTTCTTGGAACGCTTTCCGACTGTCGTCGACCTTGCGAACGCAGAGCAAGATGAAGTGCTACACCTTTGGACTGGCCTAGGTTATTACGCTCGAGCTCGCAACCTTCATAAAGCAGCTAAAGAGGTCGCCCATAAATACAGTGGCGAGTTTCCACTTAATCTAGAACAAATGAATGCGCTTCCTGGAATTGGTCGCTCAACCGCAGCAGCCGTATTGTCATCGGTACACAAGCAACCGCATGCCATTCTTGATGGCAACGTAAAACGAACGCTATCACGCTGCTTTGCTGTAGAAGGTTGGCCAGGTCAGAAGAAAGTTGAAAATCAGCTATGGGAAATTGCCGAAGCGCATACTCCGCAAACTGATGTAGATAAGTATAACCAAGCCATGATGGACATGGGGGCGATGGTTTGTACCCGCAGCAAACCTAAGTGCACCCTATGCCCTGTTGCTGATTTATGTGTGGCGAAAAAACAAGGGAACGTGCTCGACTACCCGGGTAAAAAACCGAAGAAAGAAAAACCGATCAAACAAACCCGCTTCGTGATGCTTCATCACCACAATGAGAACGGACACGAAGTATGGCTAGAACAAAGACCACAAACTGGTATTTGGGGAGGTTTATTTTGCTTCCCACAAACCGAACATGTGGACGTCGAAAGCGATATCGATTTACTACTTGAGCAACGTGGTATAAAAGCCAGCGACATCAATAAGCAGGAAACGTTAATCACGTTTCGCCATACATTTAGTCATTACCACCTAGATATCACACCAATTTTGATTGACCTGTCAAAGCAACCCGATGTGGTAATGGAAGGCAGCAAAGGTCTTTGGTATAACTTATCTCAACCTGAAGAAGTGGGGTTAGCCGCACCAGTAAAACTTTTATTGGAAGCGCTACCTCACGAACTTCGTTAATTGAATACAAGGAGTCATTATGAGCCGCACTGTGTTTTGTGCTCGACTAAAGAAAGAAGGCGAAGGTCTGGACTTTCAACTTTACCCAGGTGAACTAGGTAAACGCATTTTCGATAACATCTCGAAAGAAGCTTGGGCTCAGTGGCAACACAAACAAACCATGTTGATCAACGAGAAAAAGCTCAACATGATGGATCCAGAGCATCGTAAACTGCTCGAAACCGAAATGGTGAACTTCCTATTCGAAGGCAAAGACGTTCACATTGAAGGTTACACACCACCAAGCGAATAAAGCCAATTTGTTCAAAAGCAATGACATCACAACCTAAACTGTGATGTCATTTTTCCTCCAGCGTCTTGTCCTCATCACCTAAAAACTTATGAAGAAAATTGCTTTTATTGCCACCGCTCTCTTATTGGCGGGCTGTAGCCGCGAATTCGTCGAAAAAATTTATGACGTGAACTACGAGCCAACCAACCGCTTTGCAAACAATCTAGCAGAGCTACCAGGCCAGTTTGAGAAAGATACCGCCGCACTCGATGCGTTAATCAATAGCTTCTCAGGCAATATCAAAAAGCGTTGGGGACAACGTGAAGTGAAGTTCGCAGGTAAAAGTAACTACGTCAAGTACATCGACAATTATTTAAGTCGGGCAGAAGTGGATTTCCAGAAAGGTCTTATTACAATCGAGACCGTTTCTCCGACCGAACCACAAAAACACTTGAAGAACGCGATCATCACCACATTGCTAACGCCAGATGATCCAGCAAACGTCGACTTGTTCTCATCAAAAGAGATCAAACTCGAAGGCCAACCCTTTTTGTACAAACAGGTGCTCGATCAAGATAAAAAGCCCATTCAATGGTCATGGCGCGCGAATCGCTTCGCTGACTATCTGATTGCCAATAACATCAAAACCAAAGATGTAGACTTTAAAAAAGCGTATTACGTTGAGATTCCAATGGTAGAGGATCACTTCTCTCAGCGTAGTTACCAATACGCGGATATCGTGCGTCGCGCATCAAAAAAATACGACATTCCTGAAGATCTGATTTACGCCATCATCAAAACCGAGAGCAGCTTTAACCCTTACGCAGTAAGTTGGGCCAATGCTTATGGATTGATGCAAGTAGTGCCCAAAACCGCTGGTCGTGATGTATTTAAGCTCGTAAAGAACAAATCAGGACAACCTAGCCCAGAGTATTTGTTCAACCCAGAAAACAATATTGACACAGGAACCGCCTACTTCTACATCCTCAAAAACCGTTATTTACGCGAAGTTCAGCATCCAACTTCGTTAGAGTACAGTATGATTTCCGCTTACAACGGTGGAACTGGTGGTGTTTTAAACACATTTAATCGCAGTGACCGAAAACGCGCGATGCGAGATCTCAATTCTTTGCAACCCAACCAAGTTTATTGGGCGCTAACTAAGAAACATCCGAACGCTGAAGCGCGTCGTTACCTAGAAAAAGTTACAAATTTCAAAAAGGAATTTAACTCTGAGCACACTTTGTAATGACAGTTGAATAAAAAGCGTTCGAACAACCACTTTTTTGAAATTATTTAAAAAAAGTGGTTGACGCAAAGCGGGAAAATCCGTTTAATAGCGCTCCGTTGCCCGGATAGCTCAGTCGGTAGAGCAGAGGATTGAAAATCCTCGTGTCGGTGGTTCGATTCCGCCTCCGGGCACCACAATTTGATTTGTTGGTGTCTTAGCAAAAGTTATTACACGAACAAAAGCA
>NZ_JBICJH010000038.1:0-5135 GCF_043102935.1 Vibrio sp. zbq_1 | reverse complement strand
TTTAGTGGTTAAGGTGGTATGCAGCAGCTTCGGCATTGCGTTGCTCACACCTTAATGCGGCGTTAGTTTGCAAGAGGAAAAACGCAGCTATATCGCAAGATCTAGTGGTAAAAGCTCAAAGTCGAAATTGTCGTATCGGCGTTCAATTTCAGTGTTAACGAGCGTGGAGAAAATCCAAAATTGGCATCGTTTCAACGATTGATTTGTTTTTTGGCGCGGCGACTTTTGGGTTACCTGAGTTGAACTTTCTTGCTGAAACTCTGCTCGTTAAGTTTGTTGGTACAAAAGCTGATTTACTCGCTGAAATGACGTTTTCTGCGGCGTTGTTTGTTCCACGTTGTTTCATTGAGTAGCCGCTTTGAGACTACGCCTGACTTAAGTGCATCAAAACACATAGAGTTTATTGTTTTCAAAATTTGAAATAACGTAAAATCAACACTTTGGGTTTGCAAACTAACAAACTGCTCAAGAGGGATTCGCAACGCGTGGCATTTTTACTATGCGTTGAATTTAGTGGTTAAGGCGGTATGCGGCGGCTTCGGTATTGCGTTGCTCACCCCTTAGCAGGGCGTTATGAGCCAGCTCTATACGTGACTTGGGCTGAGAAATTTCAAATATATTATGAAATAGAATGCTATGAGGAATAACCTCAAGGTAATCAACTTTAGCGAGCGTAAAGTCATGTTGGAGCGAATAGAAAAAGTACTAGATCTTAATGACATTGCTTATAAAAGCAGTGAAAGTGCCATGTATATAAAACTTGGTGGCCTCAGTTCAAGAGTTCAAATTAAGTACGATTATGCGAACAACACCTACAAATTTAGTTGTGGGGAATTAAGAATGTTTATTTCCAGTGTCATCTTCTTTTGTTTGGCATTTAACATGCTTTCTCAAGGAGCTCTCGGACTATGGAATGGGTATGCAGCAGGTCTAATGTTTGCTGTAGCCATTGGTAATCTGTTTTCGGTAATATCAACGAATGTACAAATGTTAGATTTACGAGTACAACTCCGTCAGGAAGGCGTGTACTTGAAGTCAGGCTCATAACAAGGCGTTTAAGGCGGATTCACAACGCTTGGCGGTTTTGGTTCAAGTTAGCTTAGGTGTTTAAGATACAATGGTTTTAGTTTGGTGGTTTGCGTTGTTCACCACTTAACGCGGCGTTATGCTTAATCACTTAAAATCAGTGATTTATGGTTTTTCTTTGTTCCCTCGGTTTGATAATTTCGAGTTCGTCGGCAAGTCAGCTTCATTGGGCGCTATTTTCTGGACATCAATTCTTTGGCGCTGGAAATTCAGTGAATTGCCTCAATCAGATTTCGCGTTAACGCGGGGTTAGGGCAGTTGGCTCAATCAGAACTTTGAACTTAGGTTTTTGAGTTTTATCCGCCAAATTTCAAAGTCCGATTTTCAAAACTATGAGTCATTTCGGTTTTCTACGTTTTGGCTTTTGTTTGTAAATCAAAGTCGAGTTAATCTTGGTTCTATTAAAACGTAACCCATTGAAGCTTAAGCATAACAAGGCGTTCAAGAGGGATTCATGCCGCGTGGCATTTTTGGTATGCAGTGAGTTTTGGTGGTGAAAGTGGTCTGCGGAAAGTTGGTTTATGCGGCATTCACCCCTTAACGCGGCGTTAGGCAAATGGAGATAGGCGTGAGTTTAAGGATAATTGAAGTCGTAGATTTTCAGTCGTCGTGGGCTGATGATTTTAACCGAGAGAAAGCGTTAATCTGTAATGCGTTAAGCCAAGAAAATGTGGTGGAAGTTCACCACATCGGTAGCACTTCAGTTGAAGGTTTATGTGCGAAACCAATTATAGATATTCTGCTCGAAGTTAAATGTCTCAGTGAACTGGATGAGCAAAGTTACTTGATGGAATCGTTGGGCTATCTTGCTAAAGGTGAGTTTGGTATCCCGGGTAGGCGTTACTTTCAAAAAGGTGGGGTTCAACGAACTCATCAAGTCCACGCTTTTCTAACAGGTTCACATGAAGCACAAAGACACATCGCTTTTAAAGAGTATCTTATCGCTTTTCCTGAAGTGGCCGATGAGTATGGTGTGTTAAAGAAAACTGGAGCAGCAATCTGCAACAATGACATAGATGTATATTGCCGTCATAAAGATAGCTTTATTAAAGAGCATGAGGCTAAGGCTCTCAACTGGAAATTTGCCTAACAAAGCGTTCAAGAGGGACTTGGCACGCGTGGCATTTTCAATTTGCGTTGTGTTTAGTGGTTAAGGTGTTATGCGGTCACTTTTGTATTGCGTGCCTGCGCCCCTTAACGCGGCGTTAGCATTCAAAAAGGGATTTTCCTGCTATTATTTACTAGTTATGTAGTTTTTGATTAAGGGTGATGAGATGACTAGAATTGAGGAGCTTCAAAACGAAGTGCAGTCTCGGTTAGAGGTTGAGGCCATTGAATATGTGAATGAAAGAACGGATTTCAAACTAAATGATTTGAGTTTAATTCTAGATGCTATCTACTCTTGTTTTGAGAATGAAGCTGATATAGCGCTTATTCCAGATAATGAAAATTCTTCTAAGTGCCGGATTTTAGCCACACAAATAGATGCAAAAGTCGTCTTATCTAATGATGTCACTATACCTAAAAATGTTGGAGTTGTAATAATGCTAGCTTCAAAAGCTAGTAGAAGATTGTTGAGGCTTATTTGTGAAAATGAAATTCCTCTAATAATACTTGAAAAAGAATGTGTAAGGGGAGTTTTTAATCTAAACAATTCTGAGCTTCTTCAATTACCTAAATATAGTGATAATAAGAGTGAAAATTTTGAAGTTAATTTACGCACTCTCCCTGTGGCTATAAATTCTGTCAAGAAACGCTATTATCGGAACGTCAATGAAGAATTAGTGCGGCTAACTAGCATTCTAAGTGATGTTAATATACGAGCAAGTGCCGCTTTAGATGAAGCATTAGTTGAGTTGCAAAAAACAAAAAAACTATTAGAAATCTAGCATTATTAAGGAGTGTGTAAAATGGGACTTGGTCAATTAGCAGGTGAGATAAAGAAACTCATCATTCTTGGTGAAAAAACCGAGCAAATGATGAAGGAGATAACTTTAATATCTGGCAAGATTGATGCTTATGACAAAACGCATAAATTAGAAATTAATTCTCTAAGAGATAAGCACGATAAAGTGAATGAAAGACTTATTAGAATTGAGGCTTTGGTGGAATTTACTCAAAGCAAATACACCAATACTCCGAAAGTCAACGGCACCCAACTACCGCCATCTCAGGATTAATGCTAACAAGGCATTTAAGAGTGATTCCCAACGCTTGGTATGCTTCATTCCATCGTTGGGTTTCGTGTTTATGGTGGTATGTTATTGTTTTGTGGTAGCGTTGCTCACACCTTAATGCGGCGTTAGCTTTCCATCAGTTAAGTAGTTGCTACTTATTCAAATCACATTAGCAGGGATTGTAAGGCGGAAGTAATGGTAAAATATGCAGCATTGTCATTAGCTAGCTATCTTGTGCTGGTTTTTTTCTCTATATACGTGGGAACGGAATTTTCAATCCCTATGTTTCAGGGAAATAATATTGTTGCGTTATTGCTACCTATCATAGTTCTTAGCTATAAATTGAGCATCTATAAAGGCTTTAGCAAGAAAAAAGTATTTATGGCATTTATTGTTTCAGGAATCTATTGTGCAGTTTCGAGCGTCGTTTCACATGTTCAGCAAGCTAAGGTTTTGGGTATTTTAGAAGCTAGCTTTGTGATTTTGTTTCCTTTTACTTTGCTATGTGCACTAATGGCTGCAAAACGCATATAAAGCTAACAAGGCGTTTAAGGCGGATTCACAACGCTTGGCGATTTCAGTTTTAATTGAATTTTGTGTTTAAGGTGCAATGGTTTAAGTTTGGTGGTTGGCGCTGTTCACCACTTAACGCGGCGTTATACGATTCGAATAAACTAGAGGTTGTTGTGGATAGAAAAAGTGACGGTTTGTTGAGGCAGTTCAAGCGAGTTGCTATCTCATTTGCAGACTTTAAAGAAGCTCACGATATCGTTAGCTACATTAAGAACAACAAACTTTACGCTGATTTTGATGGCAATTTTCTTGTTCTTTCTGCATTAACTAATGCGATGATCTTATCTTATTGTAAGCCATTTTCTGGAAATGACTCTCGAAATCAAATTAAGGTGCCCGATTTACCTACTACCGTACTAAAAGTCCTATCACCTGACGAATTTTCCTTACATAAATTTTTAATCCAGCTTAGGAATCAGCTTATTGCACATTCAGATTCTCAGGCTATTGAAATGAAGTTTGCTATCCATACTTATGGGGATTTTCAAATGCTCCAGCCGGTAAGGAATAGAAGTTCAAGGTGTTTGAGTCCTGAACAATTGGATCTTTTTGAAAGTATGTCTTTAAAACTGCTCTCGCATGTAGCTACTTTACGTAAAGATCTAGAGCTCAAGATCATTCCGTTACTAACTGAGGACGACATAGAAAAGTGGGGTGCGTAGAATCGTATAACAAAGCATTTAAGAGTGATTCGCAACGCTTGGCAGTTTCGCTTCGCTCAAGTATAGCCAAGCGTCGCTCACACCTTAATGCGGCGTTAGTACGGGTTTTACATCAAAGGTCATAAGTTTTGGTGTTTATCTGTTTTGGCGGTCGTATTTACACCTTTCAGTGAGTGCCTTTCACGTTCTTTCCGGTGGCACTATATGCGGAGTGTTCGTTTTGATTTCACCGTTTACGGTTTCTAACTCTTAGCCTATTTCTTTGGCGCTTCTTCATTTTCGTGGTGGCTTTTGAGAGAACCTTGATTACTTTTGGTGTGGCTGTTGAAGTACGAGGAAAGAATCCTTTTCTAATTTGAAACTAGTGAAAGTAGGGCAGTTCATTGCGTTTTTCTTCTAGCCAACTTTCGTCTTCCAATCGAGGTAAAGTTTTGTAGCTGCCCGTCTCACTTCAGTGTTCAAAGCCTTTCATATTATGCCACTTTTCAATATCTTGGAGCGCATAAATAGAAGTGGAGCATGTACTAACAAATTGCTTAAGAGTGATTCGTAACACGTTGCATTTTTACTTTGCGGTGGCTTATGTGATTAAGGCGCTGTGCGGTAGCTTCTGTATTGCGTTACTCACACCTTAGCA
>NZ_JBICJH010000037.1:0-34995 GCF_043102935.1 Vibrio sp. zbq_1 | reverse complement strand
AATTTAGACTTAGGTCTAACCAGTGCGGAGCGGTAGTTCAGTTGGTTAGAATACCGGCCTGTCACGCCGGGGGTCGCGGGTTCGAGTCCCGTCCGCTCCGCCACTTATTTCAAAGACCTCGCTTTTGCGGGGTTTTTTTGAATCTACAATGTGATAAACTGTAGATACTACAGGGGTGTAGCTCCAATTGGCAGAGCAGCGGATTCCAAATCCGCGTGTTGGGAGTTCGAATCTCTCCACCCCTGCCATATTTAAAGCCTCAGTCGAAAGACTGGGGCTTTTTTGTATCTGCAGATCTGAGCTGAAGAGATCTTTCCATACCGTTATTATTTCTCTTTCAATAAAATGTGAATCAGCATTTTCTTCAAGTAGTACTTAAACGAGATATGTTTATCTAAACGATAAATTCCCGTAGGGGTTCTTCCTATGAAAAATTGCTTGGAACGTATGTAAAAGTGACTCCTGTAACTTTTACATATTTCAGTGGTTTTAAAGCGATTATATTGTCGAATTCTAAGATTGTGTTACCGATAGCTGAGTGATTTTGATTACAATATCATCAGAACTTATTGGGGGAATTATGGGGCAGTTTTCTATTTTAGGCTTTATCGCACTCGGTGGGGCAATCGGTGCGTGTTCTCGATATTTAGTGTCTGAATTTTGTGTCTTACTTTTCGGACGAGGTTTCCCTTACGGTACGCTGACTGTTAACGTTGTAGGCTCTTTCGTCATGGGGTTGCTCATTGCGGCATTTGAAAGTGAAATATTAGCAACTGAACCATGGAGACAAGTGATTGGTCTAGGCTTCCTCGGTGCGCTTACCACCTTTTCAACCTTTTCTATGGATAACGTACTGCTTATGCAGCAAGGTGCTTTCTTTAAAATGGGTTTAAACATCTTATTGAATGTTGTTCTGAGTATCTCGGCGGCTTGGATTGGTTTCCAATTATTGATGCGTAGCTAGCAAAAGTAACGAAAATGTAATCAGGTCGGCTTGGTTTAACCAAGCCGTTTTTATATACTGGCTTCACTTGTCGGAGTGCCATAAGGCTGAGACCGTTAATTCGGGATCCGTTGAACCTGATCAGATTAATATCTGCGAAGGGAACAAGAGAAGATACCTATACCAGACAACGTCTGGCTAACCTATCAAAACGTCGAATGCAGTAATAGACAAAGAGTGAGCACCTGAACTCTAATCGTCCATAATTCGACCCCTCTTGTCGCATCTATCCGCCAAGCATTTTTATCCCAATACTTTTTATCTAGAATAACAAGCAAGGAAAAATGCTATGTCGAGTCGCAAACAAGCGAGACTGGAAGCAAAACAGTTTATTGATACTCTCTCGGTACAGCCGTACCCAAACTCAACCAAAGTGTATGTAGAGGGTTCTCGTCCTGACATCCGAGTGCCAATGCGTGAAATTTCTTTGGCTGATAGCCTAATTGGTGGCACCAAAGAGGCTCCAATTTTTGAGCCGAATGAGCCTGTACGTGTTTATGACACCTCTGGTGTGTATACCGACCCAGATTACTCTATCGACCTTTATAGTGGCTTACCAAAGCTTAGAGAAGGGTGGATTGAAGAACGCAATGATACTGAAATCCTTGAAGATGTAAGCTCTGTTTACGCAAAAGAGCGTCTTGACGATGAAACCTTAGATGATTTGCGTTATGGCAACTTACCACGTATTCGACGAGCTAAAGCCGGAAAATGCGTCACTCAACTACACTATGCTCGTAAAGGCATTGTTACTCCGGAAATGGAATACATTGCACTGCGTGAGAACATGGGTCGCGCTAAATATCGCGATGACGTGCTGACTCAGCAGCATCCTGGTCAAAGCTTCGGTGCAAATCTACCTAAAGACATTACTGCAGAATTCGTTCGTAAAGAAGTCGCAGAAGGTCGCGCCATCATTCCTTCGAATATCAATCATCCAGAATCTGAACCAATGATTATTGGCCGTAACTTCTTAGTTAAGGTGAATGCCAATATTGGTAACTCATCGGTCACGTCTTCAATCGAAGAAGAAGTGGAAAAACTTGTCTGGGCGACACGCTGGGGTGGCGATACCGTGATGGACCTTTCTACCGGCCGTAACATTCATGAAACTCGCGAATGGATTTTACGCAATAGCCCGGTGCCAATTGGTACGGTTCCTATGTATCAGGCTTTGGAGAAAGTAAATGGCATTGCTGAGAACCTGAATTGGGAAGTCATGCGCGACACGTTAATCGAACAAGCAGAGCAGGGTGTTGATTACTTTACTATCCATGCTGGTTTACTACTTCGCTATGTTCCAATGACGGCGAAACGAGTGACGGGGATTGTTTCGCGTGGTGGTTCGATTATCGCTAAGTGGTGTCTAGCGCATCACCAAGAAAGCTTCTTATACACCCATTTCCGCGAGATCTGTGAAATTTGTGCGAAGTACGATGTCGCTCTATCTCTTGGTGATGGCTTGCGTCCTGGCTCGGTTGCAGACGCGAACGATGAAGCGCAATTTGCAGAGCTGCGTACGCTCGGCGAGTTGACGAAAATCGCATGGGAATATGATGTACAGGTCATCATTGAAGGCCCTGGCCATATTCCAATGCACATGATCAAAGAGAATATGGACCAACAGTTGGAACACTGTCATGAAGCGCCGTTCTACACCTTGGGTCCTCTAACGACAGATATCGCTCCGGGTTATGACCATATTACATCCGGTATTGGTGCGGCGATGATTGGTTGGTATGGCTGCGCTATGTTGTGCTACGTGACCCCTAAGGAGCACTTGGGGCTTCCAAATAAAGAAGACGTTAAAACCGGTATGATCACCTACAAGCTAGCTGCGCATGCTGCAGATTTAGCAAAAGGGCATCCGGGAGCACAAGTTCGTGACAATGCCTTATCAAAGGCGCGTTTTGAATTCCGCTGGGAAGACCAATTTAACCTCGCTTTAGACCCCGATACGGCACGTGCATTTCATGATGAAACGCTACCGCAAGAGTCTGGAAAAGTAGCGCACTTCTGCTCAATGTGCGGCCCTAAATTCTGCTCAATGAAGATTTCTCAAGAAGTCAGGGAGTATGCCAAAGATACAGAGCAAGTTGCCGCGGATCAGGCGATTTCTATCAAGATGTTAGATGACCCGCTGGAAGGCATGCGTAAGAAGTCTGAAGAGTTTCGTGCGACAGGCTCGGAGCTTTATCACCCAGCCGTGCACGCCGAGGCGGATGAGTAATGGCTAAAATCCTTATTCCATCGTCGTTAATTCCGCTGACAGGATCTGTTCAGCAGAGTTTATTGTTGGCGAAAGAACAGGGTTTTAGTATTGATGAGATTGAGTTGGGCGTAAGCCCGACTCAATTTATTCAACTTGTTCTTGGGCAAAATACCTTTCGTGTAGGTACCGATCTGATTGACGTATGTGAGGAAGCAGAGACTGCCGATGTTGTGCTTTACTACCAATCAGGTCTATCGGTTTCAGAATGTCGCCAACAACCATCCTCGGCCATTTTTATTGGTATTGAAGACGTAGAGTCTAAGCACGATGATTCTGTTGAAACGACAAGCGCGGACGTGTTGGATATCTGGCGCCATCCGATTAATGATGAAATAAGAGCTCTGTCAGTTGCTTCTACTTCTAGAACTACAACTCTTCAAACCGATCAACACTTAGCGTGGACAGTAACGCTGCTTGCTCTCGATTTCCCTATTGAAGACGCTTTGACCTTGGCGCGCGCAATGGCGACTGTTTCACGTGAAACATTCATTAATGGTGAAACAATGGTCAAGCTGGAGTGGGCGTTTCAGTTTGCTGATTTTCCTACACCAGTCCTAGAAGATTGTCGCTTAGGCATCAAAGTAGGTTGGTCATCATACGGACAGTCGGTCAACTTTCCTCATCTGAGCAAACAGAGTTTGGGTCTCTATCCGGTCGTGGACGACGTCAGTTGGATTGAGCGGTTGTTGCCATTGGGTATCAACACCATTCAACTACGTATCAAAGACCCCTATCAGCCAGACTTAGAACAGCAGATTGCACGCGCGATTGAACTCGGTCGTCAGTATGACGCTCAAGTTTTTATTAATGATTATTGGCAACTAGCAATAAAGCATGGCGCGTTCGGGGTTCATCTTGGTCAAGAGGATATCGAAGATTCCAATTTGAGCCAGTTGAGCACCGCAGGTATTTGCTTAGGTCTATCAACCCATGGTTATTATGAACTGCTGCGTATCGTCCAAATTAACCCAAGCTACATTGCGTTGGGGCATATTTTTCCAACCACCACCAAACAAATGCCATCCAAACCGCAAGGTTTGGTTCGCTTAGCTTTGTATCAAAAGCTGATCGATAGCATTCCATATGGTGAAAGTGTTGGCTATCCAACTGTGGCCATTGGTGGCATTGACCAATCAAACGCAGAGCAAGTTTGGCAATGTGGCGTGTCCAGTTTAGCGGTGGTTCGTGCGATTACCTTGTCCGAATCGCCGAAACAAGTGATTGAGTTTTTCGACCAACTGATGAGCACAACGAGCACCTCATTGGTCATGGAGGACTATCGTGCTTACTGATCAAGAATTCATTCGTTATCAGCGTCAAGTTTCGTTACCTGAAATCGGAGAATCGGGCCAAGCTCGTCTTGGTCAATCTCATGTGTTGCTCATCGGCTGTGGTGGGTTGGGTAGTGCAGCAAGTTTGTATCTCGCGGCTGCTGGCGTGGGTAAGTTGGTTGTGATTGATGATGACCATGTTGATAGCAGCAATTTGCAGCGCCAGGTTATCTATCGTGAAGGCGACATCGAACTGGCGAAAACCGAGGCGATGGCTCAGCAGCTTCGTGATCTCAATTCAATGATTCAGGTACGCACGATTACCAAGCGTCTCGACCAAGCTCAGTTACAACTCGAAGTCATGTTGGCGGATGTGGTGTTGGATTGCAGTGACAACCTGCCAACGAGGCAGCTGATCAATCAAGTTTGTTATGAGCAAAATACACCTCTGATATCGGCGGCAGCGATTGGTTGGCAAGGGCAGTTTGCTGTTTTTGACTACTCAGACAAACCATCAAATTCAGGCTGCTATCGATGCTTGTATCCGTTTGATGAATTGCAGCAAACAATGAAGTGCAGCGAAACCGGCATTATCGGCCCTGTGGTGGGCACTCTGGGGAACTACCAAGCTCTCGCTGCTATTCAAAAGTTGGCGATAGATCGCTTTCATGTTGCGTGTGGTCAGTTACACCTCTTTGATGGGCTGCGGATGAACTGGCAGACCATGTCTATAACCAAAGACAAGCAATGTCAGGTTTGTGGTGACAATAATCTTGCTCCAGTGAGCAGTTAAGAGATGACCGCCATGACAGTTTCAAATCAATTTGCAGCAAGTTCGTTTGTGCGTTCCTTTGTTAAAGGAGAGAGGTAACGTGATAGCTATCGTTATTAACGACCAAGCTCAGCTGGTCGAGTGTAATGCCAACCTACAGCAAATCATTACCCAGTTTTCTCTGCCTGAAATGGGCTGTGTTTTTGCCATTAATAATCAAGTGGTGCCGCGTAGCGAATGGGCGAGTACGGTACTTTCTGAGGGAGATAGCATCTCTCTGTTTCAAGCCATCGCAGGGGGATAATGTCGATGCTGAAAATTGGTGATAAAGAATTTCAATCACGCTTGTTCACAGGAACAGGCAAATTTTCTAATAGCCGTTTAATGGCCGAAGCCATCCAGGTATCAGGTTCACAGCTCGCGACGATGGCGCTTAAACGTGTGGATGTACATGATCAGCAAGATGACATTTTGCAGCCTTTGATTCACGCCGGTGTGAATTTGCTACCGAACACCTCTGGCGCAAAAAATGCCAAAGATGCGGTTTTTGCTGCGCAGCTTGCTCGCGAAGCGTTGGGCACAAATTGGGTCAAACTGGAGATCCATCCCGACCCGAAATACTTAATGCCTGACCCAATAGAAACCTTAGCCGCTGCCGAACAGCTCGTGCGAGATGGCTTTATTGTGTTGCCATATTGCCATGCTGATCCGGTGTTATGTAAACGGCTGGAAGAAGTTGGCTGTGCTGCGGTGATGCCATTGGGAGCGCCGATTGGTTCGAACAAAGGTATCGCTTCGCACGATTTTCTAGAAATCATTATTGACCAAGCGAACGTACCTGTTGTCGTGGATGCGGGAATTGGTGCGCCTTCACATGCGGCAAGAGCGATGGAAATGGGCGCGGATGCCGTGTTGGTCAATACGGCGATCGCTGCTGCAAGTAATCCCGTTGCGATGGCGAAAGCGTTCAAGATGGCAGTCGAGTCAGGTCGTATGGCTTATAAAGCTGGGCTTGCAGGGAAAGTTTCTCATGCCGTTGCTTCCAGTCCGCTAACGGCTTTTCTCGATGAACTGTAGAAGTGAGGGTTCAAGATGAGCTTTTATGATCGCTTTCAGCAGCTCGATTGGGATGACATCTCCATGTCGATTTATGCCAAAACGGAGCAGGATGTGGAAAGGGCGCTAGCAAAACCCAAACGAGACTTGGAAGATTTTAAAGCGTTGATTTCTCCTGCTGCTGAACCGTACTTAGAGCAGATGGCAAAGCTTTCTTATTCGCTGACGCGTAAGCGTTTTGGCAACACTATGTCGCTATATATTCCTCTGTACCTCTCTAACCTTTGTGCCAACGCTTGTACCTATTGTGGCTTCTCTATGGAGAACCGCATAAAGCGAAGAACACTGAATAGGGACGAAGTTGAGGCGGAGATTGATGCGATTAAGCGAATGAAGTTCGACAGCGTGTTACTGGTAACGGGTGAGCATGAGACCAAAGTTGGGATGAAATACTTTCGCGAAATGGTGCCAATCATCAAGCAGCGATTTAATTATTTAGCGATGGAAGTCCAACCGTTGGATCAGGACGAATACGCCGAACTCAAAACATTGGGCCTTGATGCGGTGATGGTGTATCAAGAAACCTATCATCCCAAAACATATGCTCAGCATCATTTGCGTGGCAATAAAATGGATTTCCGATACCGGCTTGAAACGCCTGATAGATTGGCAAAAGCGGGGATCGACAAAATCGGTATTGGCGCTTTGATTGGTTTGGAAGAGTGGCGCACCGACTGCTTTTTTGCTGCTGCTCATCTGGATTACCTTGAGCGTACTTATTGGCAATCGCGTTATTCGATTTCTTTTCCTCGTTTACGCCCTTGTGCCGGTAATGTACCAGCGTCGGGATTACAACCGAAGTCTGTCATGACGGATAAGCAGTTGGTGCAATTGATTTGCGCCTATCGGCTGTTTAATCCGGAAGTGGAGTTGTCATTGTCGACGCGCGAATCACCGCAGTTTCGCGACAATGTATTACCGTTAGGCATTACGAGTATGTCTGCGGCATCGAAAACACAACCCGGTGGTTATGCGACCGAAGAGGTGGAACTGGAACAGTTCGAAATCAGTGACGAGCGTAGCGCGGCATCGGTAGAAGACATGATTAGAGCGAAAGGTTTCGCTCCGGTCTGGCGTGATTGGCACTCAGTTTACTCAGGTTAACCAAGGCGTTTACTGTGTCATTGGCATGTTTCACGTGAAACATTGTGATTGAATGAACGCTTAGCTTTGAGTTTCATGGATGTGATTTATGGGCTGCGATTTACGAATTTAGCCCCCAAAAAAAAGGCTCTCCAAGTGGAGAGCCTTTTCTATTTTATCTTTAATAGATGTTCGCACTTTTGTTTAAGAGTGAGCCAACGGCAGAGTTGCTTCGCGTAGCCATTCTTTTACTTCACCGTCAACAAGCGGGCTGATTTGTTCCCATACTTTTTGATGGTAGTCGTTCAACCAAGCAAGTTCTGGACGAGTCAGCATATCGACATTGATATTACGTTTATCGATTGGACAGCGCGTCAATGATTCGAATGATAGAACAGGGAAGTCACCGTTAGTCGGTGTTTCAACTACGAGCTCTAGGTTTTCGATACGGATACCGAACGCATCTGCACGGTAGTAACCAGGCTCATTTGATAGCACCATGCCTTCAGTTAGCGGCACATCAATTTGTTTCTTAGAGATGCTTGCCGGACCTTCATGCACACTTAGGAAGTGACCTACACCGTGGCCAGTACCGTGGTCGTAGTCATAACCTTCTGCCCAAAGATGTTGGCGAGCCAATGTATCGATTTGGTAACCGCGAGTGCCTTTCGGGAAGCGGGCACGTGCTACACCGATATGACCTTTCAGCGCGAGAGTGAACTGCTTGATCATTTCTGCTGATGGCTGACCAATCGCGATGGTGCGTGTAATGTCGGTTGTGCCATCTAGGTACTGACCGCCTGAATCCACAAGGTAAAGCGTATTCAGCTCTAGCTTACCTGGCTCTGGTTGGTTCTCATGATTGTAGTGACACATAGCCGCATTGCCGCCTGCCGCAGAAATGGTATCAAAGCTCAGATCCATCAGCGTTGGGTCTTCTTTACGGAATGCTTCTAGGCGATCAGCCAGTGTCGCTTCATCATGAAGATTGCCAGCAGCCACTTCGGCATCTAGCCAGCAAAGGAATTTGCTCATCGCTACACCGTCGCGGATATGACAGGCTTTCATGCCCGCAATCTCAACTTCGTTTTTCGCGGCTTTTGGCATTAAACATGGATCGGCTGCAGCAATAACCGATGCGCCTGCATTTTGCAGAACTAACTTAAACCATGCGTTACTGATTGCTGGGTCGAGCAATACCTTTTTACCAGACATGGCTTCAAGGCGAGATTGAAGTGCTTCTGGATGATGAACCGTCACACCAGTACCCACATGCGCTGCAAATTCAGCAGGTAAGCGAGCGGGATCTAGGAAGTACTCTACACTTGAGTCGGCATGAAGAATCGCGTGCGATAGTAAAACTGGCAAACGCGATACATCCAAGCCACGTACGTTCAATAGCCAACAAATAGAATCAAGCGCTGTGATGACTGCACTGTCTGCACCGGCTTTTGTTACCAGTTGAGCGATCTCTTTACGCTTACTTTCGCTTGATTGACCAACGGCTTCTGTTGGCATGAGGCGAACGTCAGAAACCACGGGTGCAGGGCGGTCATGCCATAATGCATCAATTGGGTTGCTGGAGAGAATGTTCAGCTCAAGTTTTCCGGCCAGTTTTGCTTGTGCCATATCTAGCCAAGCTGAACTGTGCATACGTGGGTCGATAGCCACGGACGCATTTGCGGTTAGATTGTCTTGAATCCAATCCAATGCCGGTTCTTCAATTAGGTGGCGATATTCAAACAACTCGTTAGGAACTTGTTTGGTCACTTGTACTGTATAGCGACCATCAACAAAAATCGCGGCTTTGTCTTGTGTGATCACGGCTGCGCCTGCAGAGCCTGTGAATCCGGTTAGCCAATGGAGGCGTTCATTGTGCGCAGGGACATATTCACCCAGGTATTCATCTTCGTGAGGGATCAGTAGGGCATCAATGTTGTGTTGAGCAAGCCATTCGCGAATTGCGTTCACGCGGCTTAGGGTATCGTTGTGCATCTGTTTTATTCCTTCAAATTACCGCTCCTTCATGCTCAGGTGTGGGAGCTGTTTCCTTCTGCTTCGTGCAGTGATTGAGTTAAACGCCGTAGCAAGATGACGTTTAAGTCTGGGTACAACAGGCCATAGATGAGCCAAAAAGGACTATCGACTGTTAAGCTACTCATTTTAACCGCTAAGCGCAAATTGCGTCCGACATTTTTATCTAAGGTGATCGGTTTTTTGCGTGATCATCGTGCGCAGCCAATTCAAGGCTGGGTCGTTTTCTCTGTCTCTGTGCCAAAACAGAGTGTAAGCCATGGGCGGGAATTCAAGCGGCAATGGCAAGACCACCAAGTCGAGCTGTTTGGCAGCCAGTTGCACAAAATGGCTCGGCGCGGTAAAGATGAAGTCGGTGTAAGAACACAAGCTAGCAGCACTATTGAAATCTGGAACGGTGACTGCAATATCGCGCTCTGCGCCAATGTCCGCTAAACGATAGTCCAACAACCAACGGTCGTTTCCATCACATCGCACTTGTACGTGACGAAGTGCGAGATACGCTTCGAGGTTCCACTTCTGTTTTAGTGCGGGGTGGTTTTTACGAATGATGCACATCTGATGGTCGCGATAGATTTCGAGTTCGCAAATATCATCCGGTGGCAGTAGGGTAAGTTTTGCGTCATTGATGTCGATGTCTTTACCAGTTAATCCCAAATCCAACTCACCACGCTGCAACATTTTGAAGGTGTTATCTGACCAAGGATGCGTGCTGATGGTGACGCCGGGCGCCTGTTGAAAAATCGCTGGTAAGAAATGCGGTAAGATTAATGGGTAGACACTTTCCACGGCTGCAATTTGAAAACGGTATTCACTGCTTTGGGGCGAAAACTCTTCTGGCTGGGTCAGCACTTCTAATTGGTTAATCAACAGATCCAGTTTCGGTTTGAGGAACAATGCACGTGGTGTTGGTGTTAATCCATGTGAGTTACGCGTAAACAATGGATCATCAAATTGAATGCGAAGTTTGGCTAATGATTTGCTCACCGCGGATTGGCTAAGGCACAGTCGATGCGCTGCTCGAGTCACGTTAAGCTCTTCAATTAACACTTTAAAACAGACCAGTAAGTTCAGGTCGAGACGAGCGAGCTTTTCTATGTTCACGGTGAATTTCCTCTGGGGAATAATGGTCATGATTATACATCATTTCCATTCATATCATCAGATGATTAAGCTCTCTGCAAAGTTCTTGTTCAATTTGGAGTGTTGTGTGTCTAGCCATATTTCTAATAGTAAAAAACAAATGGCGTTGTTGACCCTTTTGGTTCTTTTCAGTCCGCTTGCGATTGATATCTATCTACCTGCGTTACCTCTTATCGCTTCAACTTTTCAGGTAGACAATGCGCTAGCACAAGACACTATTACATGGTTCCTATTTGCGATGGGTGTTGGCCAACTGTTTGCTGGCCCTTTGGCAGATAAACTCGGACGTCGAACTGTTGCATTGGGCGGCATCACTATCTACGCAATGAGCGCTTTATTGGCGTGGAGTGCTCAAAATATTGAGTGGATGTTGATGTCTCGTTTGCTACAAGGCTTAGGTGCGTGTGCGACATCGGTAGCAGCCTTTGCAACAGTTCGCGATATTTTCGGCCCAGAGAAAAGCGGCAAGATGATCAGCTACCTTAATGGTGCGATCTGCTTTATTCCGGCACTGGCACCAATCTTAGGTAGCTGGTTAACACAGCAATTCGATTGGCGTGCAAACTTCAGCTTTATGGCTGGTTTTGCGGTTGTCTCAGGAACGTTGATGTTCTTGATGATGAAGGAAACCAACCCTGCAACCGAGAAACAAGCGGTATTCAAAGTAAGTCGTTACTGGTCGGTACTGAGCACGCCATCTTTCATTTTCCACGCGTCACTATGTTTGATGGCCATGGCAGTTATCTTAGCTTACGTGACGTCAGCACCGTCGGTATTGATGACAGGCATGGGCCTTTCAATGAATGAGTTCACATTCTGGTTTGGCATTAACGCGGTCATCAACATCGCTGGTTGTATGTTGGCACCGAAGTTCATGGAACGTTTTGGCACACACAACACGCTTGTGGTTGGTATCTCGACGTTGGCTCTGGCTGGTGTGGTGATGCTGGTGATGAATGGCCAAAACACGGCGCTGTCGTTCATGCTGCCAATCTTTATGTCGTCCGTTGGTTTTGCTTTGATTCTTGGCGGCGCCGCGGGCAAGGCGTTGGAACCATTCGGTGATAAAGCGGGCACAGCCGCAGCGCTACTCGGTTTGTTCCAAATGAGCGGTTCTGGTTTGTTAGTGGGTACCTTACAGCGTTTGCCGTTTGATCCACAAACATTGATTGCTATTCATATGTGGGTATTGCTACCAGCATTGGTGATTCTATTTTCAAAGGCCGGTAAGAGCTGGCACGCACGCTTCGCTAATGCGTAAATCAGTGTAATTTAGTATTTTCCAATGTATGTAACGCGTGTATATTTGTCGTTCACACTTTTCCTGACACCATAACGGAATTCAAAAAGTAATGTCGTTAACCACGTATGAAATGGCTCGTATTTTAGAGCAAATGGAAGAATCACCAGAAAAGGTGATGTTTGGTAAGTTGCTTAATGAGCTGGGCAATCAAAGCTCCGAGCGCATTCGTAGTGCGGCAAAACAAGTACCTCTACCAATCTTGCGTGACATTGTGTACCAATTTCAACAAGTGATTGAGTCACGCAAGGGCGAGCAAGTTGAGCTATTAGCAAAAGACCTCGCACAACAAGGTATCTCAGCGGATGAACTGCTGGCTTATCTAAACAAGCAATAAAAGAAATCCCCGCAATCGCGGGGATTTTTCTATCTGACGAATTTGTCTTTTAACAATCGGTCGAGTGAAAACGGACCGCCTCCCCACAGCGTCACAATCAAAATCATTAACCCCCAGAGTTGGTGGTCATGGAAACCTTGCTCCCACAGTAGTGGGTAGGACAGGACTGCGATAATGTTGAACACAAACAACATGGCAGCCATAGGGCGAGTAAATAATCCAAGCGCTAAAAAGACCGGAAGAACTAACTCTGCGAATGTGCCTGAATAGGCGGCAAATTCCCAAGGTAGCAACGGAACTTGATACTCAAATTCGAACAAGTACAGGGTGCTATCCCATGAGGCAATTTTGATAAGGCCGGAATTAAAAAACACCCAAGCGACCCATAAACGGCAAAACAGCAGCAACAACGGCATTGCGTGAGTTTGTAAGCTGTTGGTGTATTCGTCGTAGCGGCTAATCAGGCTTTTAACAGAATCTGTCATCGTATCCTCCTTACGCGGTTTGCAGCGTAAAACCTTCAATCAGGTCAAGCGTCATGATGTGATTAAGATGAGCGAGCAACGGCTCAGGGATATCGCTCAAACATTGCTTTTGTTCCAAGCTGGCAAGCAATTGATAGGCTTCGTCATCCAGCGCGAAACACTGCGCTTCACCATCGGGCTCGATGCGGATCACCCCTTGTTGCAATTGGTTGATGTTGAGCTGATCGAATTGTTGAGTACGAACAGCTGCGAATAAATCAAACACCGCGTAATGAGCATCAAAGCACTTACACCCAGGACGAAGGTGGAAAACTAAATGAGAATGTTGCGACTCTGGTACGTGTGGTAATTCAGGCAGCGGTTGCACGGCTGTGTCTGCTTGATGCTCATAACGAGCTTGGCGAGCAAGGTCGATGTTCCATTCAAAGAGAGCAACTTCTGGGCTGTATGGTGCTTGAGCCATGACCTGACCAAACAACATCACAGTGAGGTGAAAGTCTTTTCCGTAGTGAATAACACTGCCTTCTTGGAGTGGGTGCGTTAAAACATGTTGGCGTGCTATTTGGGCAAAGCACGTTTCCCCTAGTAACGCTTCAACCATCGGATAAGTTGCAGAAAGGACTTCACTCAAGCTGATGATAAAGTTGTTGCGATATATCTGCATGCGCTCGTCAGCGGTAAACTGACCGCTTGCAATATTACAGTCGTCGCCCAATGCCTGATAGTGAAGCGCTTTCGCAAACTGGTTTTGTAAGGTGGCTAGCTTCATGAGGCTTTCCTCGTAGCGCTAAGCGGGGTGGTAATTTGGGAGAGAAGGAGCGAGGCCTTTTCCGCTTCTGCCAATAACACTTCTGGTGCTGGGATATCTAAGTCCCATTCAATTAAGGTATGGCGCGGACCATACTGTTCGACCCAGTGTTGATATAACTTCCAGACTTCCGTGCTGACGGGACGGCTGTGAGTATCAATCCAAATTTCGCCTTTATCGAGTTGCTTGATGGTGAAACCCGCCAAATGAATTTCATCCACTTTGTCTGCCGGAATGGCGGACAGATAGGTATTGCAATCAAAGCCGTGATTGAAGGCTGATACGTGTACGTTATTCAGATCGAGCAGTAACCGGCAACTTGTGCGCTGCTGAACTTCAGCGAGAAACTCCCACTCGCTGATCGTCGAGTGTTGAAACTTCACATAGCTCGATGGGTTCTCGATTAAGATTTCGCGTTGCAGATAATCCTGAACTTCAAGCACATTGCGAGTAAAAACGTTCAGTGCTTCTTCGGTGTATGGTAGGGGAAGCAAGTCGTTAAAATAGTGCCCACCATTTTCACTCCAGCTCAAATGGTCAGAGACAAACATCGGGTCAATGGCATCAATCAACGCTTTCAGTTGAGCTAGGTGTACTTGGCTAACGCGTTCAACAGAGCCTAACGATAAACCAATTCCGTGGCAGCTGATCTGGTATTGCTCTCGCAAAGTGTGTAGATATTTTCGTTCGGCTGCATTGGGTTGAAAGTAGTTCTCGCTGTGAATTTCTAACCAAGACAGTCCTGGACGTTGTTGCTGAAAAAAGTCCAAATGAGGAGTCCGTAAACCAACGCCAACAAGAGGGTGAAAATCGTAGTGTTTCACGTGAAACTCCTTTTCGAACTGGATAGAAGAGGTTGTGGGGTGTGAGTTGAGCCATCACACGCCCACAACAATTAACGGAGAAATTAAGATGCGCTGGTGCTGCCGCCAGCCAATTTGTCGCAAAGACCTTTTGGAACCACCACAAAAGCGTCTTTCTGGTGGTCTTGTTTTGACGTGCCGGCGCAAGAGCTGTTCTTCGTCGCACAGTCATTTTTCCCCGCTTTTGCCACGCCGTAGCACTTTTCTTTTTCTGCCGCGACAGCAGGTGTTGCTGTTAATAGAGTGCCACCAAGGGCTAGTAGGCCAGTAACCGCAGCAGTAACAGCAAGATTCGACTTTTTCATAATAATTTCCTCTGAATGATTTCCTTTACGTTGAGATGGGCAAGCAGACGAGCGATTAAGATGCACAGTTTTTGTCCGCTTGCTTAACTTAAGAGATAGGAAGGTGAGTGAAAAACTTTCAGGGAAATTGTTTTGGAGAATGCTTTTTGATGGTTTGATTTACATAACTGATTGAATGGATGAGTAAAAAATCGTCGAACTTTTTATCTAGTTTTGTCTCAACACACCCTAGTTGTTTAGGTTATAATCTATTTTTATGTATAAATAACCAGTAGCTCATCATGATGGATCCATCTCTATTACTCGACGGTTTGAACGACAAACAGCGTGAAGCCGTTGCAGCACCTCTAGAAAACTTGCTCGTCCTTGCTGGTGCAGGGAGTGGTAAGACTCGCGTTCTTGTTCACCGTATCGCTTGGTTGATGTCGGTAGAACAAGCGTCTCCGTTCTCAATCATGTCGGTAACCTTTACCAACAAAGCGGCAGCGGAGATGCGTGGCCGTATTGAAGAGTTGATGATGGGCAGTGCGTCAGGCATGTGGAATGGTACCTTTCACGGTATTTGTCACCGCATTCTGCGCGCGCACTATCTTGATGCCAAGCTACCGGAAGACTTTCAAATCATCGACAGCGACGATCAACAGCGTTTACTGAAGCGTCTGATCAAAGCACAAAATTTGGATGAGAAGCAGTGGCCTGCACGCCAAGTGGCTTGGTGGATTAACGGCAAAAAAGACGAAGGTCTGCGCCCAACACATATTGATGCTTACCACGATCCTGTGACCAAAACCTACTTGCAGCTATACACCGCTTATCAAGAAGCGTGTGACCGTGCAGGTCTGGTCGACTTTGCAGAAATTCTGCTTCGCGCTCATGAGCTACTGCGCGATAACAAGTTTGTCCGAGAGCACTACCAGGCACGCTTTAAACACATTCTGGTTGACGAGTTCCAAGACACCAACAATATCCAATACGCTTGGCTACGCATGATGACGGGGCCTGAGTGTCATGTGATGATCGTGGGTGACGATGACCAATCGATTTACGGTTGGCGCGGAGCAAAAGTCGAAAACATTGAGAAATTCACCCGTGAATTCCCAAGCGTAACCACCATTCGCCTAGAGCAGAATTACCGTTCCACCAAGACCATTTTGGAAGCTTCCAATACCTTGATCGCCAATAACACCGAGCGTATGGGTAAAGAGCTGTGGACTGACGGCGTCGTTGGTGAACCGATTTCGGTTTACAGTGCTTACAACGAGTTGGACGAAGCCCGTTTTGCGGTTAACAAAATCAAAGAGTGGCAAGACAAAGGTGGAGCATTGAATGATGCAGCGATGCTGTACCGCAACAACGCCCAGTCTCGTGTACTGGAAGAAGCGTTGATTCAAGCTGGTCTACCATACCGTATTTATGGTGGTATGCGATTCTTCGAGCGTCAGGAAATCAAAGACGCACTGGCCTACATGCGTTTGATGGCCAACCGTAATGACGATGCTGCATTTGAACGTGTGGTGAATACGCCAACTCGTGGTTTAGGTGACAAGACACTAGAAACCATCCGCCGTGCGGCGCGCGATCGTGGTTGCACTATGTGGGAAGCCAGCGTTGCGATGTTGGATGAACAAGTGCTCGCGGGTCGAGCGGCTGGGGCATTAGGTCGCTTTATCGAACTTATTACCGCACTCGAAGACGACACGTTAGAGATGCCGTTGCACGAGCAAACAGACCATGTGATCAAGTACTCTGGCTTGTTTGCCATGTATGAGCAAGAGAAGGGCGAAAAGTCTAAGGCTCGTATTGAGAACTTGGAGGAATTGGTGACCGCAACTCGCCAATTCGAGAAGCCTGAAGAAGCGGAAGAGATGTCGCTGCTGACTGCGTTCTTGACTCATGCGGCGCTAGAAGCGGGTGAAGGGCAAGCCGACGAATTTGAAGATGCAGTTCAATTGATGACACTGCACAGTGCAAAAGGCTTGGAATTCCCATTGGTGTTTATGGTGGGCGTTGAAGAAGGCATGTTCCCAAGCCAGATGTCGGCGGAAGAGGCGGGGCGTTTAGAGGAAGAGCGCCGCCTGTGCTACGTCGGTATGACGCGCGCGATGCAAAAACTCTACATCACTTACGCGGAAATGCGCCGTTTGTATGGTCAAGATAAGTACCATAAGCCATCGCGTTTTATTCGTGAGTTGCCGGAAACGTGCCTGGACGAAGTGCGTATGAAAGCGCAAGTCAGCCGACCTGCAAGCAGTGGTCGCTTTAGCCAAACTGCAGTGAAAGAGAACTTCAACGAGACGGGCTTTTCACTTGGTTCACGCGTAATGCATCCAAAGTTTGGCGAAGGCACCATCATTAACTTTGAAGGCAGCGGTCCACAGAGTCGCGTTCAAATCGCGTTCAATGGTGAAGGCATTAAATGGTTAGTGACTGCTTACGCTAGACTAGAGAAACTGTAAGGTTTTTATCGAAAGCTAGTTTGCATTGTTCGCAAACTAACTCAAGGGCTGCTTCGGCCGCTCTTGTTGTATCTGGAGCCTACAAAGTACCTTATTTGAGTTTGAGTTTGAGTTTGAGTTTGAGTTTGAGTTTGAGTTTGAGCTTGAGATGGGGACAACTGTGCTTGGCAGGTCGGGCGGAAATGGCAGAAAAGAAAAACCCCGAGGGCTTGCGCCCATCGGGGTTATAGTCTTACTCGCAGCAATCCAGCTACTAAAAAGTGCTCCTTGCATCGAATCCTTGATAGCGTGCTGTATTCCTTCAGCTTAATCCTTTCGTCGCCTTCCTAGCGGTGTCCTTGATGACCTTATCCTGGTCTGCTAACTATCCTCGTCAGCTCTCATCACTTGTTCCCTGAGCGGTGTCCATGACATCATCCTGATGTTCAGTCCTTGCCTCGTCCAGAGGTGTCCATTTCCCGTCCTTAGTAGCAACCATCCTAGTCGCTATTGATTCCGTTCAATGTCCAGTTTTGCATTCCATGCCCGACTATTCATCCTGAATAACCGTTTCTTCTTCCTGAAGTTCACCAAATCCGTGGTGTTTCCTGTTCCGTGTCAGCATCCTTCCGACAGGTTTAATATTACGTTTTTGGCGCTATCCAACAACGGTGCAAGTTCACATTTTTTTATTCCGCAAACGTTTAAAAACTGCACGTATTTATATTATTCAATGGCTTATGGGTTGTTTGGGGTGCTTTTACTGCTAAAAAAGAGAGTTTTACCCAACCCTTTGTGAGAGATCTCGCACAAAGGGCCGAGCGAAAGGCTACTATTTTCCGATGGCTGCACCTTCTCTGCGTGGATCCGCAGCACCTTCTAAGCCATTTTCAGTGATGCGAATGGCGTGTAAACCGGAATTCAAATCGCGAATTTCGGTCTTAAAGCCCATCTTTTCGAGTGCTGGTTGCAACTGAGTTGCTGCGCTATCTTGCTCGAGGTCGACAGTACCAAAACGGTTTAACACTCTTGGTTGGTTGATCGCTTGCTGAATGTCCATATCCCATTGAGTATGAGCAATGATGGCTTGTGCCACGTAGCCGATAATGCGACTGCCGCCCGGTGAACCAATTGCCATGTATGGTTGATCATCTTTCATGATGATGGTCGGTGCCATGGAGGAGCGAGGACGTTTGCCCGGTTCTAATCGGTTGGCGATTGGCGCGCCATCTTGATGAGTGCGGAAAGAAAAGTCTGTCAGCTCGTTATTGAGCAGGAAGCCGCGAACCATTAAGCGCGAGCCAAAAGCGTTCTCGATGGTGGTGGTCATTGAAACCACATTGCCTTGCTTGTCGACGATGTTGAAATGGCTGGTGGAAGGAAGTTCTATCGATTCATCCATACTGAGATTCATTGCATGTGACCACGGTGGGTTACCGGCTTCCACTTTCGTCAGTGCTTTGCCGACCTGAATAAGCTCGGCACGTTGTTTGAGATAGTCTTTGTCCAACAAACCTTCGGTTGGCATGGGTACATAGTCTTGATCGGCCATGTACTTACCGCGATCAGCAAACGCGAGACCAGATGCGTCCGCAATGACCTGCCAAGATTTGGCGCTGTCTGGTCCCCAGCCTTTGAGGTCGTATTGCTCGGTGATAGCCAAGATCTGTCCGACAGTTAGCGCGCCTGAGCTTGGTGGCCCCATGCCGCAGATTTCGTAGCTTTGATAAGCCGCACAAACGGGCTCTCTCTGTTTGATGCGGTAAGTATCAAAATCTTGTTGTGCCAACACGCCCGGGTTACCCACTGCAGTTTGCACGGTTGCGATAATGTCTTTGGCAATATCACCTTGATAGAAGGCTTGAGCACCTTGCTTGGCGATGGCTTGCAAGGTTTGCGCGTATTCTGGATTCTTTAATCGTGTGCCTTCGGCTTTTGGTGAGCCATCGGCGTTAAAGAAATACGCTTTTGTGGTCGGAAAACGTGATAAACGCTCGGCGTCGTTGGCAATCAAACTGGCGAGACGAGGGCTGACGGCAAAACCTTCCTCAGCCAAGTTGATCACTGGCTGAATGATCTTTTTCCATTCCAGCTTGCCGTATTTTTGGTGGGTATCCCACAACAGTTTGACGGTGCCCGGCGTCGCGACAGATCGTCCACCTACAACCGCATCATAAAATTGCAGCGGCTGGCCTTGGTCGTCCAAAAACAGTGTTGGGGTTGCAGCAAGGGGCGCAGTTTCTCGACCATCATAAGTGGTGAGCTTTTGTTGTTCGCCATCCCAATACACCAAAAATGCGCCGCCACCAATGCCGGAAGACTGTGGTTCGACTAAGCCAAGCATCAGTTGTACCGCCACCATAGCATCAATGGCATTGCCGCCTTGCTCCAGTATATCAGCACCTGCTTGGGTAGCAATTGGGTTCGCTGCTGTCACCATATAGTCTTTGGCTTTGACCAGTTGTTTGTGCTCAAGCCCAGTACTTTGCTCTGGGGCAATCGCATCGGTGGCTTGGTTTGCAAACGCGGTGTGGGTGATAGAGGCGCTAAGAAAAAGACCCGTAGACACGAGTCGGTTGAACGTCCATTGCATGATGACTCTCCATGTTGCCAGTTTGATTGTTCAGCTTGGCAGCCATGGAGAAGATCGTCGAGTCAGCTTTTTAATAAATGTCGGGTGTGCGACGCTTTTAAATCAGAGAGTTAACCGATTAATGTGCTGATGGTTTGCACCAAGATACTGCCGCCAACGAGGGTAAACACCACACCACAGATGCCATCGATGTAGATGCCTGCCTGTTGTAATCGACGTTGTAAACGTTGCGTAGAGAGCATCCACGCCAAGCTGGAAAACCAAACCAGAGACAAGCTGAACAGGATAACTAACGCGATGCTTTTGCCTGAGACCGACATTCCGGCTGGTACCAAGCTCGACATCAAGCTGATGAAGAAAACCAGTGCTTTGGGGTTGAGAATGTTGGTAGCAAAACCTTTGGCAAAAGCCTGACGCTTGTTGCTGATCACGAAGCTGTTTGTTTTATTTTGTTGATCCGTTTGCGGGTTTTTGATCGTAGCGATCACGCCGCGCAGGGCCCCAACACCGAGGTAAAGTAGGTAACTGCCACCTAGCAGTTGTAATACCGAATACAGCAAAGAATGTTGATGCACAAGGTAGCTCACACCAGTCAGGCTGAACAACGAGTGCAGCAAAATACCAACGGACAAGCCAAGAGCGATGTATAAGCCCGTTTGGCGACCATGACGCGTGGCATTTTGCACCACTAATGCGAAGTCTGGGCCTGGGCTCATTAAGGCAATAAAGTGAATGCTGGCCAATGTCAGCAGGATAGTGGATTCATTCATAACACATCTCAAAGATTACCAATGCAGCTATTGTGGAGGCTTGTTGTGGCATGCGCTTGTAAAAAACTGACAGCTTAAGATTAGCGTGCTGCTATCGAGTGACTTGAGACGGAGAGACGCCATAAGTCTGCTTAAAGGCTTTGCTGAAATGTGCCTGATCGTAAAAACCAATTTGATGCGCGACTTCAGTACCGCATTGTCCTGCTTGTAGCAGCTTCATCCCTTGCTCGAGTCGTAAACGGGCAAACCACGCATACGGTGTCATGCCGGTTTGCGCTTTGAAATGGCGTTGAAATTGAGTCGGGCTTAGCTGGCAAAGCTCAGAAAGAGACTCCAGCCGTACCGATTGGTCGAGGTTCGCCATTAAGTAATCTTTTAAGGTGTTGAGAGATTGCTTACCTAATGGAATGACTTTTTGCCTTGCCAGCGATCCGTAGCGATCAAAAAGTTGGTTAAATCCCTCAAAAGGCAGACAATCTTTGGTTAACTGACTGAGATTTTCGCGTCTCAACAGAGCATGTAAGTTACTAAGTTGTGAAAATATCTGTGGATCGGAGATGATCAACTCATTAAAGCGGATAATTTGACCATTTTGCTTAAGATCTGCCAGATCGCTAAGTAAGTGTGGTTCGATCGAAAAAACATTCACTTGATAGCCACTGGCAAGCTTAGATTGGCCGTCGTGCAGTTCATCGGGCGGCATAATAACGATTTGCCCATGACCGACTTGGTGATGAGAGCCTTGATAATGAAACTTCTGCTCACCATGCGTGATCAAGCCGAGGTGAAAATCCAAATGATAGTGCCTTTGAAAGGCAAACTTTTGGTATTTCGCCTCGATCAGACTCAGTTGGTCATGGTCGGTCGCGTAGTATTGAATCTGTTCCATTACATACAAAAAAAGCTTGGTCACATAATGACCAAGCTTATCCATCAATTGTTAGCTTGTCTTGTAAAAAACGATCACTGTGACTGAATGGCTCGGCGTGAACGGCGATTGTTGCGCAGCCCATCGAAGCTAAATACCACAAGGGCTCCCCAAATAAAGGCGAACGTAATCGCTTTATCCATCGTGAAGGTCTCGCCGTAAATTAACACTGCAAGCAAGAACATCAGGCTAGGGCCGATGTACTGGAAAAAGCCGAGCGTTGATAATTTGAGGCGCGTCGCGGCACCAGTGAAGCACAGCAATGGCAAGGTCGTCACCACACCTGCTGCAATCAACAACGTATTGAGCTGCCATGGGTTTTCAATCATGTTTGCCGTTGGTGAACTGGCAATAAACAGAAGATAAACGGCGGCAGCGGGTAATAAGATTAGCGTTTCGACAAACAAACCCGTTTGAGCATCCACCGCGACTTTCTTACGTAGCAAACCGTAAAAACCGAAGCTCATCGCCAACGCCATCGCTACAATTGGCACCGAACCAAAGACGATCAACTGCACCAAAACGCCACATCCTGCCAATACCACAGCAAACCATTGCAGCTTACGTAGTCGTTCGCCCAAGAACACCATACCGAGCAACACGTTAATCAGCGGGTTGATGTAATAGCCTAAGCTGGCATCCAGCATGTGATTGGAGTTAACCGCCCAAATGAAGATCAGCCAGTTGCCACCAATCAATACCGAACTGGAAAGCAAATACGCGATTTTCTTTTTATCTGTGGCGATGTGATAAACCGAGCGCCAGTGACGGCCAAAATGAAGAAGTGCGGCAAGCAAAAAGAAAGACCAAATCACTCGGTGGCTTAGGATCTCGAGAGGAGACACTTGTGCTATCGATTTAAAGTACATGGGCGCAATGCCCCACATCGTGTACGCGCCAACCGCAAGCAGGACACCTTGCCGCGCGCGCTGTTGTTCTTCTGGTGTCATGAAGTGTCACCTAATTGTGTGTTTATAGAGCAGAAAATCAGTATACGAGCCGTGGTGTGAAACACCTAACAATTTGCGGTTTTATTCGCCATGAAACCCCATTACAATGTGCCCTCACTTTGTGTGCTGGTGGCATGCAAAAGCATTTCTACATCACCCAATCTGAGATTTTTCATGACCTCAACTTTGTTAGCCGAACAATCAGACTCACCTGTAACGCCTCAACGTGTGTTGGAGGAAGTTTTCGGTTATCAAACGTTTCGTGATGGCCAGCAAGAGGTCATCGAATCGGCGGTCGAGGGCAAAGACAGTCTGGTGATCATGCCGACAGGTGGTGGCAAATCTCTTTGCTATCAGATACCTGCGTTGGTTCGTAGTGGCATCACCTTGGTGATTTCGCCGCTGATTTCTTTGATGAAAGACCAGGTCGATCAGCTCAAGGCTAACGGCGTTGCGGCAGAGTGTGTGAACTCCACCATGAGTCGTGAAGAGCTGCTGAGTGTGTATAACCGCATGCACAGCGGTCAACTCAAATTGGTTTACGTCTCACCAGAACGCGTGTTAATGCGTGACTTCATCGAGCGCCTCGAAAATCTGCCTTTGGCGATGATTGCGGTGGATGAAGCGCACTGTATCTCACAGTGGGGACACGATTTCCGTCCTGAATACGCTGCGCTGGGTCAGTTAAAGCAGCATTTTTCGCATGTGCCATTTATGGCGCTCACCGCCACTGCGGATGACGCTACACGTCGCGACATTCTTGAACGCTTACGTTTGCATGAACCTCATGTCCACTTAGGCAGTTTTGACCGTCCGAATATCCGCTACAACCTGGTCGAGAAGCATAAGCCGATTTCTCAGATCATTCGTTATCTCGACACTCAAAAGGGCAATTGCGGCATCATTTACTGTGGTAGCCGTAAGAAAGTCGAAATGGTGACGGAGAAGTTGTGCAACAACCACATCCGTGCGGCGGGCTATCATGCAGGGATGGACGCTGATGAGCGTGCTTACGTTCAAGAGGCGTTTCAGCGTGATGACATTCAAATCGTGGTCGCGACGGTTGCCTTTGGTATGGGCATCAACAAGCCGAACGTCCGTTTTGTGGTGCACTTTGATATTCCGCGCAATATTGAATCCTACTACCAAGAAACGGGACGAGCAGGGCGAGATGGTTTACCTGCTGAAGCGATGATGTTGTACGACCCCGCAGACATCAGTTGGCTACGCCGCATGCTGGATGAAAAAGACGATGGACCGCAAAAGCAAGTAGAAAGCCATAAACTTAATGCGATGAGTGCCTTTGCGGAAGCGCAAACCTGTCGTCGTCAGGTTCTGCTCAACTACTTTGGTGAATACCGCGAGAAGCCTTGTGGTAACTGCGATATCTGCCTCGATCCACCCAAACATTTTGATGCGACAGAAGAAGCGCGAAAAGCGTTGTCGTGTGTTTACCGCGTTAACCAAAGCTTTGGTATGACGTATGTGGTTGAGGTGCTGCGTGGTATGCAAAATATCCGCGTGCGTGAACATGGCCACGATAAGATCTCTACATACGGCATTGGCCGCGATCACAGCCATGATTACTGGGTGAGTATCTTCCGCCAGTTAATCCACAAAGGGCTGCTGTTTCAAAACATTACTCGAAACTCGACGTTGCAACTGACCGAGGAAGCTCGACCATTATTGCGCGGGGATGTGTCGCTCGAGCTAGCGGTTCCTCGTTTGGATACCACAGCACGCGCTGCGAAGTCGGACAAACTGACCAGCAAAAACTACGATAAGAAGCTGTTTGCGAAATTACGCAAGCTGCGTAAGTCGATTGCCGATGAAGATGGCTTACCACCATACGTTGTATTTAGTGATGCGACCTTGATTGATATGGCGGAGATTCTGCCAACGTCGTATGGCGAAATGCTGGCGGTGAGCGGGGTAGGTCAACGTAAATTAGAAAAATATGCCGATCCATTCTTGGATCTGATTCAAGAACACATCACTCACCACGGATAAGGAACCAAAATGCAGAAGGAATTTGGCCTAACAGAATACATTGCCGAAGAAGGTCGTTTGCTGATTGCAGCCCCAAGATTTGATTTAGACACCTTTCCGGCGTTAGGTGAGCGTTTGGTGGGTTTACTCTCTGCGACGGTAATCGAAAAACAGTGGGATGCGGATATCCACTCTTGGCTGATCGACTTTGAAGGTTGCCGCTTATTTATGAAAGCGGAGCATTACAGTGAAGCGATTTGGTTTGAAGCGCTGAACATTGAAGAGAGCAGGGAAGAGCTCGATTATCTTGCCGGATTATTTCAACGCGGCTTCTAAACTCAACTTATCAACTCTTTAAATCATTTCCTTATAGGGTGTTTCACATGAAACACCCTTTTTCGTTTTTCGCCCAATTCTTTGGTGCAAAGGTGAAATTATCGGATAAACGTTTGCGTAAAAAGCACCGCTTGCGAGCGCAATTGGTTAATGTATAATCGCCCACCGCTTCGCTTGGAATGAGTGAAGCCGATTTGAATTTTCATTTTACATTGTTGGTAAGAGTTGTTTTCGTTACTGAAAATGCTCGATTTGGGTTCCCTCGCCCCCAAACCAAACTAAAAAGGTATCGCATGAGTAACTTTACCCCTGCGCAGCAGCGCAATGCCCTTATCTATCTGGTTTTATTCCATCTAGTCATTATTGCATCCAGCAATTATCTGGTTCAGCTACCGTTTACTATCTTCGGTCTGCACACCACTTGGGGCGCATTCACCTTCCCATTTATCTTCCTAGCGACAGACTTAACCGTTCGTATTTTTGGTGCTCATTTAGCGCGTAAGATCATCTTCTTAGTGATGTTGCCTGCGTTAGCGGTGTCTTATTTCCTGTCGGTTGTGTTCTTTGAAGGTCAGTTCCAAGGTTTTAGCCATCTCGGGGAATTTAACCTGTTTGTCGCACGTATTGCGATTGCGAGTTTCATGGCTTACTTACTTGGTCAGATCATGGATGTGCATGTGTTCAACCGTCTACGCCAAATGAAGCAGTGGTGGGTAGCACCAACGTGTTCGACACTCTTTGGTAATGCGCTAGATACCATCGCGTTCTTTGCGATTGCGTTCTACCAAAGTCCAGATCCATTTATGGCTGAGCACTGGACGGAAATCGCGCTGGTGGATTACGGCTTCAAGTTGGTGATCAGCCTTGGCTTGTTTGTCCCAATGTACGGTGTATTACTGAATTATCTGATTAAGAAGCTAACCGCAGTAAACCCAGACTTCAAAGTGAGTACGGCTGCGTAATCTCGCTGATTGAATGTGAATAACAAAAAGCCGCTGAATCCAGCGGCTTTTTTGTATTTGAAGGACGGGTACAAGTCTCGTTGTACAGCACAAGGAGCAATAAGATCATGGGTGTTCTATAGCTCCAAGCACTGTGCATTGGAATGCCAAATAACAAAAAGGCTCCATAAGGAGCCTTTTTACTCGATAACAATCATTAGCAAGCGGTAATCGTTAATGGCCAACCAATGTCTGTTTGACGGTTCGATTCTATTTCTAACTCAGCAGCCGTAAGCGGATTAGCTTCTAGCCATTTCGCATCAATGCTCAACGTCAGTTTATCACCTTCAGCCAATAGCTCGACTTGTGGTTCTAAGCTTGGGTTGCGGCGGTGGGTCAGTAGAACCGCAAGACGCAGCAAACGCAGCACGCGTTTGGCACTTGTTCCAGATATAGCATGTTGCTCTGGTAGTGAGCTTAGCTGCTCGCGGTAACGGCGTGCAATTTCACCAATAAAGAACTTCTGCGCACGTGTATAGCCTGGCAAATCGAGGTTTTGCAGTAAGTAAGCACTATGTTCACCGCCTTTTTTAAAGTCGATGGTTAGGCCAATTTCGTGCAATTTTGCTGTGGTTTCGAGCAGAACTTTACCTTGAGGCTCAGCAATCCATTCATCGCCACCGGCTTGCTCTAAAAGTTTACCTGCCAGCGTTGCCACTTGTTCACCATATTGGCAATCAAGCTGATAACGGCTTTGCACGCTACAAATGGTGCGAGCACGAATGTCATTTTGACGCAGCTCGTCGACCATTTCATAAACCAAGCCTTCACGCAGTGCGCCGCCCGCGAGTGTCATCGCATCGATTTCAAGTAACTCGAAAATCGCGATAAGAATAGACAGGCCGCTAGGGAAGACCAAGGCACGCTCAAGCGTTAAACCTTCGATGTCGAGCTCTTCCAAATGATCGGCTAGCATGGCTTGCTTTTGTAAACGCTTAAGTTTGGAGTGAGTAATTACTTCGTCCATACCCTGCGCCAGCATGATTTCTTGTAGCGCCTGAACGGTACCAGATGCACCTACGCACACATCCCAACCAAGATCGGTGTACTGTTCTAAGATTGGCTTGATGGTTTGCTTTGCGCCTTCAATCGCAGCTTCGAAGTTACGGGCATTCAGTTGGCGATCTTTAAAGAAGTTCTCCAACCATGTCACGCAGCCCATTTTTAGGCTGGTGAGGGCTTTCGCTTCAAAACCTTCGCCAATAATCAGCTCAGTGCTCGCGCCACCAATATCAACCACAAGGCGACGACCACTACCACCTGACGTGTGGGCAACACCTTTATAGATAGTGGCTGCTTCTTCTTCACCAGAGATGACTTCGATTGGCTGCCCCAGAATCTGGTTCGCTTTCTCTAGAAATACATCCACATTGGTGGCAGTACGTAAAGTCGCAGTGCCGACAATGCGAATGTTTTGTGTAGGAATATCCTGCAAGCGTTCCGCAAATAGACTTAAGCAGTCCCATCCTCGCTGCATAGCTTCCATACTAAGAGAATTATGTTCATCTAAGCCCGCCGCTAGACGAACTTTGCGCTTAATTTTAGCCATTGTTTGAACGCTGCCATCGATGTGACGCACAACGAGCATGTGAAAACTGTTCGACCCGAGGTCGATGGCTGCGTATAGCGGTGATGATCCTGCTTGACTCATAAACGACTTCAGTTTCCTTTTATGATTGTTTCGGCGCTGATTGACGTGGCTGACGAGGACGGCGTCCTTGAGGCTTACGGTTACCAGAGCGAGTACCACCGGTGTTGGTGCGGCGTTGCTGAACGCGCGGCGCACGCATGCGGATTGGCGCAGGCAGATCTTGAATCAGAGCTGATGCATCGTATTCCGACACAGGAATGGTGTGTTCGATGTATTCTTCAATCGCAGGCAAGTTGATTGCGTATTCTTCACACGCAAAGCTGATTGAATGACCGCTCGCGCCCGCACGACCCGTACGACCAATGCGGTGTACGTAATCTTCACAATCGTCAGGTAGGTCATAGTTGAATACGTGCGTTACTTGAGGAATGTGTAGCCCACGGGCTGCAACGTCAGTCGCAACAAGAATGTCGACATCACCTTTAGTAAATTGCTCAAGAATCTTTTCACGTTTCTTCTGTGGAACATCACCTGTTAATAGGCCAACGCGGTGACCATCTGCCGCCAAGTGGCCCCAAACTGACTCACATTTATGTTTGGTGTTCGCAAACACGATTGCGCGATCTGGCCATTCTTCTTCAATCAGAGTTTGAAGTAGAGCCATCTTGTCTTCATTAGATGGGTAGAACAGCTCTTCTTGGATACGGTGACCGGTTTTTTGTGCTGGCTCAACCACAACATGCTCAGGATTGTGCATATGCTCGAAAGCCAACTCTTGCACGCGGTAAGACAAAGTCGCAGAGAACAACATGTTCAAACGCTCTTTTGGCTCAGGCATACGACGGAACAAGAAACGAATGTCTTTAATAAAGCCAAGATCGAACATGCGGTCGGCTTCATCTAACACAACTGCTTGAATGTTGTTTAGGTTGAAAACGCGCTGTTTGTAGAAATCGATGATACGGCCAGTCGTGCCGATAAGAATGTCTACGCCATCTTGTAGCTTCGCAAGTTGCTTATCGTAGCTTTCGCCACCGTAAGCTAATGCTGCTTTTAGACCTGTGCTTGCAATCAGCGGTTCAGCATCGTTGAAGATCTGAATCGCTAGCTCACGCGTTGGCGCCATAATAATTGCGCGCGGTTGCGTTGGTTGGCGGCCTTCGTGCTCAGGTGTAGTAAGTAGGTGGTTGAAGGTTGCAGTTAAAAACGCAAGCGTTTTACCAGTGCCCGTTTGGGCCTGGCCTGCGATGTCTTGGCCGGTGAGCAGTACCGGCAACGCCAAGGCTTGGATAGGGGTACAATATTCGAACCCTTTTTTTTCCAATCCTTCAGTAACTTGGGGCTGTAAACCCAAATCGGCGAACTTTTGCTCTGTGATATGCGTCTTTTTCATGGCTATAGAATATCAGCTAAAGCTTGCAATACGAAAGTAAATACATTCCAATAGGGCATCTAATTACTGGTTATCATCCAACCAGTTTCGAAAAACACATTGGAGTGGAAGATGAGTGATAAGATTTTGCAGCTAACTGATGACGGTTTTGAAAACGATGTAATCAATGCTGCAGGCCCAGTTCTCGTAGATTTTTGGGCAGAATGGTGTGGTCCTTGTAAAATGATCGCTCCTATCCTGGACGAAATCGCTGAAGAGTACGAAGGCAAACTCACTATCGGTAAACTAAACATCGACCATAACGCAGGCACGCCGCCTAAGTTTGGTATTCGCGGTATTCCAACGCTACTGTTATTCAAAGACGGCAACGTAGCGGCAACGAAAGTTGGTGCTTTGTCTAAGACTCAGCTTAAAGAGTTCTTGGACGCAAACTTATAATCACCAAGTGATTACAGATAAAACCGTGCAATGTAACAATGCGCGGTTTTGTTTTTCTAACTCTGGACTAGAATATTAATTAGTGCTAACTTATCGCGCGTTAATTGAACAAATTTCTCTTCTTGGTCGATCCTGAGACCAAATCCATCTTAACTAGAAAACAGATCTTATTTTGACTAAACAAGAATCCACCACCATGAACCTTACCGAACTGAAGAACAGACCTGTGTCTGACCTTGTAAAACTGGGCGAAAGCTTAGGACTAGAGAACCTAGCTCGCTTAAGAAAACAAGACATCATCTTCGCGATTTTAAAAGCGCACGCTAAAGGCGGCGAAGACATCTTTGGCGATGGGGTTCTGGAAATTCTGCAAGACGGCTTTGGTTTCCTACGCAGTGCAGACAGTTCGTACCTTGCTGGTCCGGACGACATCTACGTATCACCAAGTCAGATTCGTCGTTTTAACCTACGTACTGGTGACTCAATTGCTGGTAAAATTCGCCCACCAAAAGACGGTGAACGCTACTTTGCCCTTCTAAAAGTCAATACAGTTAACGACGACAAACCAGACAACGCTCGTAACAAGATCCTATTTGAAAACCTTACCCCTCTGCATGCGAATGAACGCATGGTAATGGAGCGTGGTAACGGTTCTACAGAAGACATCACAGCACGTGTTTTAGACTTGGCATCGCCTATCGGTAAGGGTCAACGTGGTCTGATTGTTGCTCCGCCAAAAGCGGGTAAGACAATGCTTCTGCAAAATATCGCTCAAAGCATCGCATACAACCATCCAGAGTGTGAGTTGATGGTACTTCTTATCGACGAACGTCCAGAAGAAGTAACAGAGATGCAGCGTCTAGTTAAAGGTGAAGTAGTCGCGTCAACGTTCGATGAGCCAGCATCTCGTCACGTACAAGTGGCAGAAATGGTAATCGAGAAAGCAAAACGTCTTGTTGAACACAAGAAAGACGTTGTTATCCTGCTTGACTCTATCACTCGTCTAGCTCGTGCTTACAACACCGTAGTGCCTTCATCGGGTAAAGTACTAACAGGTGGTGTGGATGCAAACGCATTGCACCGTCCTAAGCGTTTCTTCGGTGCGGCACGTAACGTAGAAGAAGGCGGCAGCCTAACCATCATCGCAACGGCACTAGTCGATACTGGTTCTAAGATGGATGAAGTTATCTACGAAGAGTTCAAGGGTACAGGTAACATGGAACTGCACTTGAACCGTAAGATTGCTGAGAAGCGTGTATTCCCTGCGATTGACTTCAACCGCTCTGGTACACGTCGTGAAGAGCTACTGACGAAGACTGACGAACTACAGAAGATGTGGATTCTGCGTAAGATCGTTCACCCAATGGGCGAAATCGACGCAATGGAATTCCTAATCGATAAGCTAGCAATGACGAAGACGAATGATGAGTTCTTCGATGCGATGCGTCGTCAGTAATAACTGAGTTCTTATTTTGAAAAAGCCACCACAAAAATGGTGGCTTTTTTATTGCTTTCTATCAATAGAAGCAGCAGAATGAGAACAAATGTTATCGGGAGGTTAACATGCAACAAGGAATGTTGTCGTCATTACTCCTGAGCTTGTCACTGCTCACTCTACCCGTGGCCGTTTCTGCGAAGGAAATGCAGGAGTCTGTGGTAGAACAGTGGCTTCAGGATACTCAAATTCAAACCAAAGTTTCTGAACTCCTTGAGTACGTGGTCAGAGATGAGGTTGATTCGCTTAAATTTTCCCTCGATCGGCTCGCTTTTCCTCAGCAAGAAGTGGTGCGTTTTCGCCTGTTGGAAAAATTAGAACAGCAAAACATCATACTTACCCCGCGCATGGCACTGTTCGTGGAATCGCAAGTTCGTTTGACACCAACGTATCAAATGTTGGAGCGAGGCGATGGCTATGAATTCAGTGTACCCGCATTCAATTACCCAGCGATTGCGAGTCGTTTAATTAAGCGTTGGAAACAAGACCAAAGCACGTTAGATTTTGTGCTGCAAGCTGAACGAAAAGAGCTAAACCTGCAGCAGTGGTTAACGGGGACGTCTCAACAAATTCAGACGAGAGAATCCTTGCTCATTCGTGAGCTAGATAGCTTATCGCCAAGTGCGTTAAAAGCCTTAACGACGCAGTTAACTCAAGCGAATGTCACCAGTTGGCTACCGTCCACAGCAGTGGTCGTTCGTATGGCGCAAGTCAGCCAAGACAAAGCCATGTACGATTTACTATGGCGAATGCGCGCCGATTACAATAGCCAACAGGAACTCAAGCGCTTAGCTGATACAGGAGATGCTTTCTCTTTGCAGCAGTTGATGAATGCCACGATCAACCCAAGCCTCAAACCTCACGCGATTCGCTTACTCACCAAATCCAATCCATTATCGCCGGAAGTGAAACAGTTTCTTATTGCGAAAATGGCATTATCTGAAGAAGCGACACTGGTCGCTCGTCAACTGGCTCAACAAGGCCACCAAACATGGCTTGAAGAATTAATTTCAAGTAACCGCCAAGTAAAGGCTCGTCAGATCGAGCAAGTATTAAAGTAACCCTGCTCACATACCCACACAAAATAGGAGGATCTTAGCGTCCTCCTATTTGTTATACTGCGGACAGTTTAATCAGCCAGCATGAAGGCCTATGAGTTTTAAGGATTTACGCGAATTTATCGACCATCTAGAACAGAAAGGTCGACTTAAACGCATTACTCACCCTGTCGATCCCGCTTACGAAATGACAGAGATCAGCGACCGCACCTTACGTGCTGGTGGCCCTGCGTTGTTGTTTGAAAATCCAATCGGCTACAACGTTCCTGTTCTGACCAACCTGTTTGGTACGCCAGAGCGTGTCGCGATAGGTATGGGACGCGAAGACGTAAAAGAGTTACGCGAAGTCGGCAAACTGCTGGCTTATTTAAAAGAACCTGAGCCACCAAAAGGCTTCAAAGACGCATTGGAAAAACTGCCAGTATTCAAGCAAGTGTTGAATATGCCAGCCAAGCGACTGCGTAAAGCGCCATGCCAAGACATTGTGTGGCAAGGTGACGAAGTCGATTTGGATAAAATTCCGGTGATGAGTTGTTGGGCGGAAGACGTAGCACCATTATTAACGTGGGGTTTGACGGTCACCAAAGGGCCGAATAAAAAACGCCAGAACCTCGGTATCTACCGCCAACAAAAAATCGCCAAAAACAAAATCATCATGCGTTGGCTAGCTCACCGTGGTGGCGCGTTAGATTTGCGTGATTGGATGGAAACCAACCCGGGTAAGCCGTTCCCAGTTTCCGTGGCGTTTGGTGCCGACCCTGCCACTATCCTTGGTGCGGTGACGCCAGTGCCGGATACGTTATCAGAATATGCCTTTGCTGGTTTGCTGCGTGGCAGTAAAACCGAAGTGGTCAAATCCATAAGTAACGATTTGGAAGTCCCAGCAAGTGCTGAAATCGTCATGGAAGGATACATCGATCCGAACGAGTTTGCCGATGAAGGCCCTTACGGCGATCACACTGGCTACTATAACGAAAAAGAAAAGCATCACGTCTTTACCATTACGCACATCACCATGCGTAAAGACCCAATTTATCACAGTACCTATACTGGTCGTCCACCAGATGAGCCGGCGGTATTAGGCGTGGCACTGAATGAAGTATTCGTGCCAATTCTGCAAAAGCAATTCCCTGAGATTGAAGACTTCTACCTACCGCCAGAAGGTTGTTCGTATCGCATGGCCGTTGTAACCATGAAGAAGCAATACCCAGGTCATGCGAAACGCGTGATGATGGGGGTTTGGTCCTTCTTGCGTCAGTTCATGTACACCAAGTTTGTGATTGTGTGTGATGAGTCGGTAAATGCGCGCGACTGGAATGACGTCGTCAAAGCGATGACCGAACATATGGATCCAGTGCGCGATACCTTGATGATAGACAACACGCCAATCGATTCTCTCGACTTTGCGTCGCCAGTGGTGGGGTTAGGTTCCAAAATGGGACTAGATGCGACTATCAAATGGGATGCGGAACTTGCAACACGTCCCCAAATCAGTAAGCAAGACAGTAAAGTAATAACAGAAGCCGATTTGGAATCACTGAAACAACAGCGTCCAGAGATCATTGATATCTATCTACCGCAAACAACCAATAATCGTTTTGCCGTCGTTACGATGAAGAAAGACCAAGCGGGCCAATCTCAAGCATTAATGGAATACCTGTGGGACTTCTTCGCGCAATACACCGACAACAAGTTCGTTATCTTGTGTGATGAGGACGTCAATGCGCGAGATTGGAATGACATCATTTGGGCGGTGACCACTCGTATGGATCCGGATAGAGATACCACTCAAGTATCAGGTAAGGCAGAAAGTTCGTCCAAACTCGGACTGGATGCGACTAACAAGTTCGAATCTGAAGTCACGCGTGAGTGGGGTACGCCAATTAAAAAAGATCCTAAACTTGTGGCTAAAGTCGATGAGATTTGGGACCAGTTAGGTATTCTATGAGTCATCAAGTCCACCTTCTGCCTATAGACGTAACATTTGAGGTTAAAGAAGGGGAAACGGTGTTGGAAGCCGCGCTCAACAACAATATTCGCTTCCCACATCGTTGCCAAGTTGGCGCTTGTGCCATGTGCATGTGTAAAAAGCTATCGGGCGAGGTGACATATCACCTCGAACCCATGCTAACCAATAAAGAGCAGCAGCAAGGTTGGATATTCCCTTGCCAAGCCTATACAGAAAGTAATTTAGTGCTTACTTTTGATGAGTAAGCGAGAGGAACACCATGACCATCCAATGTAAAGTAAAGTCTATTCAGCCGTTAGCTTGTAATACTTACCAAATTCTACTGCACCCTGAGTCTCCAGTTGCGTTTAAAGCTGGCCAATACCTGATGGTTGTGATGGGAGAAAAGGACAAACGCCCATTCTCGATTGCAAGCAGCCCTTGCCGACATGAAGGCGAATTAGAGCTTCATATCGGAGCTGCTGAACACAACGCTTACGCCATCGAAGTTGTCGAAGCGATGAAAGCTGCGTTAGAAACAGGTAATGATATTGAAATCGATGCGCCGCACGGTGATGCGTGGGTACAAGAAGACAGTGAACGACCGCTGTTATTGATCGCTGGTGGTACAGGTTTTAGTTACGTACGTTCGATTCTGGATCATTGCGTAGCGCAGAATAAAACCAACCCTATCTATTTATACTGGGGTGCTCGTGATAATTGCCAGCTGTATGCGAAAGACGAATTGCTCGAACTTGCACAGAAATACGCAAATGTTCACTTTGTTCCGGTTGTTGAGGAAGCCCCAGCAGATTGGCAAGGGAAAGTCGGTAATGTACTACAAGCCGTGAGTGATGATTTCGAAAGCCTAGAAAACTACGATATCTATATTGCAGGTCGTTTTGAAATGGCGGGCGCAGCACGTGAGCAATTCACTCAGAATAAAAAAGCGAAGAGTGAACGTATGTTTGCAGACGCGTACGCATTCATTTAAATTCCGCGTTTCAGGTAGAAAAAGAGGGTTTTTTACCCTCTTTTTTGCTTTTTTGATGAAATAGTCATCGAACAGCTAGTTTTATCCATTTTTTTTCAAAAAAGGGTTGCGCTCGGAACTCAACTCCCTATAATGCGCATCCACCGACACGGCAGGCGCGATAAGGCTTCAGCAGGGTCGGAGAGGTAAAAAGCTTCTGAGAAAATAAATTGAAAAAAGTGTTTGACTCTTTCAATTATCTCGCTAGAATGCACCTCCGCTTTGAGAGAAAAACTTCTCGCAGA
>NZ_JBICJH010000036.1:0-142422 GCF_043102935.1 Vibrio sp. zbq_1 | reverse complement strand
ATTGATAAAACAGCCCCCTTATAAAGTTGAGTTTGGCCAGCTAGGAGAGGTTCCACCTATGCACGTTATTTCTATAGACAATACCTCAATACGGTTGAGTGGAAACAGCCAAGATATCCTTGACAGTGGCTATACTGATGCAGTTATGGCTTGTAATGGAATTGAATCCGAAGAAACCAAGAAGGCAATGCTTGAGCTTAATAGACAGGGTTTTGTATTTGCTTACGACTATAAAGCTTATATTTCACCTAGCTACTATATGAAGCAGCTTTTATTAAGTGGTGATTTAACAACTTCATTTAAAGAAATCAGTTGGAGAAATCCAAAGCAATGGTGTCTTACCGAGTATGAGTTTGAACTACGCACATAACAAAGCGTTTAAGAGGGATTCATGCCGCGTGGCATTTTTGGTATGCGGTTGGTTTTGGTGGTGAAAGTGGTTTGCGGGAAGTTGGTTTGTGCGGCATTCACCCCTTAACGCAGCGTTATGTTGCTCTAGCTATCAAAAGGACATTGGGATGAGTTGTGGAAAGTGTTCTGGATTAGTCAGGGAGATTCGAAGTCCCCAAAAGTTAACGGAATCGATACTTCTTTTAAGAACAAACACAGAGAAGGGAAATCTCAAATATTTAGGGTTTGGATCTTATGGCCAGCCTTTTTCCCAAATAGCTAATGGGAAAAATTGGGGCGATTTCGTAAGCAATTACTTTGTTTGCAAGCTTTGTGGGCAAGTAATACATCTTCGCGCTGAAACTTATCATGGTAGTGGCGGTAAAATTGCTGCTGTTGAATCGATTTTAGGTAAATTGTATATCGATGAGTTCGCAACATAACAAAGCGTTTAAGGCGGATTCACAACGCTTGGCATTTTTAGTTTGAATCAACTTTAGTGTTTACGGCACAATGAGTTAGGTTGGGTGGTCGCGTTGTTCACCACTTAACGCGGCGTTATGCTACCTAAATTAAGGAGAGTGATTGTGAATCATTTTAAAAAGCTCTTACCATATCTGATAGGTATAGTTACTGGAGTAGGCTTGTGGGCGCTGAGTGATTTATTATTTTCGTCGCTAAAAAACACTGATGTAAAAATAATTGTTTCTATAATTGCAGCTTTTGGCTCACTTACGACAGGGCTGGTAGTCGCAATATTTAGCCACTCAAGTCACAAATCCAGAGAGCTACTCGCTCAGAAGAGAATGAGTGAAAGGGAGTTACAAGTTCAAGCGAAAATTAGTGAAAGAGAGCTTATTCTACAAAAATATATTCGTGAACGAGAAATTGAGGAAGCACATCGTCAAAAGAAAGTGGAGATATACAATGATTTCTTGAAATTAGTATCCGCGTTTATGCAAGGAGCTAATCATAACAATAAGAAAAAGTTACCTAATCAGCAAAGAATCTTTGACGAGTTTGAAAAATTTCAAAATGGGATTTTGCTTTGGGGTGGCCCTAAAGTTATTCGAGCTTTCCTGGATTACAGGAAAAGTAGTGGGGGAAGCCAAGACAGTTTAACTATTTTCAGGCATGTCGATGCCCTGTATAAGGCTCTTAGAGAAGATATAGGCTTAAGCAATGAAGGGTTGGAACAGCTTGAGTTAGTACAGATGTATTTAGGCGACCCTCATGAGATAGATGTGCTTATATCGGAAGCATAACAAAGCGTTAAAGAGGGATTCGTGCCGCGTGGCATTTTTGGTATGCAGTGAGTTTTGGTGGTGAAGGTGGTCTGCGAAAGGTTGGTTTATGCGGCACTCACCCCTTAACGCGGCGTTAAACGTACCGAGTAGATTATCGGTTATAATAAGTAGATTTTTATCCATTAATTAAATTGTAGAAATGAGTATTGAATTTTTATCGAATGACTTTGAAAAGGTCAGTTACTTAAGTAACTTGCTCACTAGTCACGCTACTGGTGGAGATGCTGACAATTCCGAATACATTCAGCTTCGTCATGAATTACTAAAAGATTCCACTTTAGCACCAATGCTCCCAGATTGGTTGAAGCTCCACAGAGATCTGGGTTCATTTTGGGGCTTCATCAAAAATAAGTTTGGTACTTATGCGGAAAGGCGTACTTATCTTTCTGAAGAGTTTGCACCTGTTTGTAATTTCTTGGAATTTGGCGATACACCTACTTTAAAATCAACGGAACCACCATTTAAGACTCAACAGCATATGCCGCAAAGTTCATCTCTAGTTACAGAAGTAAAACCTAAGAAAGACAAAGTGTTTATCGTGCATGGACGCGATAATGAAGCGAAACAAGAAGTAGCAAGATTTGTCGAAAGCGTAGGTTTAACTCCAATTATCCTTCATGAGCAAGCAAGTGGAGGCAAAACTATTATTGAAAAAATTGAGCACTACGCTGATGAAGTCGGGTTTGCATTGGTTCTCTATACGGCTTGTGACCATGGTCGAGGCATTCATGAGACAAAAGTTCATCCTAAGCAACGAGCAAGGCAGAATGTTGTTTTTGAACATGGTTACCTAATGGCTAAATTGGATCGAGGAAATGTTTGTGCTCTCGTTAAAGGCGAAATCGAAACTCCAAATGATATCAGTGGTGTTGTATATGTAGCTCTTGATGCGGCAGGCGCATGGAAAACTGAGGTAGCTAAAGAGCTTAAAGCCAGTGGTTATTCCCTAAAAGAGTTCTTCTAGTTCATTTTAAGGTACGTTTAACAAACTGTTTAAGAGTGATTCGCAACGCGTGGCATTTTTACTATGCGTTGCGTTTAGTGTTTAAGGTGGTATGCGGCGGCATCGGTATTGCGTTGCTCACACCTTAACAGGGCGTTAGTTTTCAATACAATTTGGTGAAACATGGTAGCTATTAGAGGAAAAAACTTAAGATCTGGTGATCTAGCGGAAGAGTTAGGGGTTCTGCTGTTACAAAATTTGGTACTAGTTTCGCCTGTACCTAGGACGGAAGATGTAGGTATTGACGTTGTAGCTACGCTTTTATCTGACTTTGATAAAAGGCGTTTAATGGCAGAGGACAATTTCTTTGTACAGATAAAATCATCAAGTGTGAATGAAATCGAGTATGTTGATCATCAAATTGATTGGTTATATAAGCTTGAATTACCTTACTTCATTGCGACAGTAGACCGAAAGAATAGCAAAATAAAACTGTTTTGTTGCCACAGGCTTTCGAATGCATTTATAACTAATCATGAACGAAAAAAGGTAATTATTCATTTTGATGATCTTCAAGTTTCGGATGAAGTAGTTACTAAAGATGATGAAAATATTTACATTGGTCCTCCTGTAATAGAGTGGAGTATTTCTACTTTAGAAGAAGATGAAGAGTTTTCTGAGACTTTCTATCAAGTCATGAAAGAACATATCTTGATTTACAAAAAGAACCTTTCGTGGAGAAACGTGGGGTGGGTTGAGCTATTTGATTGGAAGACCAATGAGAAGCCTCGTGTATATGGTCGTGCAGGCGCAGAATCCAGAACTTTTGCTGAAAGTCAGCAAGTTGTAGAAGACGCACTAGATCCATACTTGTCTAAGTGGCTTATGGGTATGCAACTGGAAAATGAGTGGACATCTACAGCTGAAAGTGTGTATTCCTTAATGTTTAAAATACGAAAATTCGTTACAGGTAAAGAAAACTAACAAACAATTTAAGAGTGATTCAGCACGCTCGGCAATTTTGGTTTGGGTCAGGTTTAGTGTTTACGGTGTTCAAATTGAGTGTCGAGGTTGCGTGCTTCACACCTTAATTGGGCGTTATACGAATTGAGAAAATATGAATAACATTCAAAAGTTCGACGAGTTGGTGGCAATGCTGCTAGCTCATCTATATGAAAACTTCCCTCGAAGAACTGAAATTGATGCTTTTGAGTTTCTTGGAATCGACTTTGAGCATCGCTCATTCCTTGATGACAACGAGGGGTATGAAGAACATACAAGTAAATGCCAAGAGGCAGACTTTTTACTTGATACTGCTCTTTGGCTCATTGATTCGGGCTTCCTGTACGGAAAAATTGAGAATGAAATGGCAGGTTTTCATACATCGAAAAAGTGCATAGATATAACACTGTCTCCTAAAGGACTGGAGCTCCTCAAGTTAGTTCCTAGCTCTTTAGAGGTTAGTCAAAATCTAGGGGACAAGCTTGTTGATACTATCAATCAAGGTGCAAAAGATGCGGGTTCGAAACTAGTAAGTGAAGCCTTAACCAAATTTGGGTCGGTGAACCAGTTGATGAGCCTATTTAGTAACTTGGGTGGGTAAATTCGTATAACAAAGCATTTAAGAGTGATTCGCAACGCTTGGCGTTTTCGCTTCGCTCAAGTATAGCCAAGCGCCGCTCACACCTTAATGCGGCGTTAAGCGATTTTAATTTTACATTCGGAGGTGGCTTTAGTGAAAAAAAGAAAAGCTGGTCTAAAGATAGGGGCGAGGCTAACTCTATTCCTAGTTTCCTACATGCCTTTGTTTGTAATTATGGTGTTTGGTCAGTTTTATAAATATAGCAATTACCTCAATTGGGGAGGGTTCAACTGGGATTCATTGTTTATTTTTATAAAATATTTTGGGGCTGCGACTGTATTGATAATACTATCTATATATGGTGCTGTAGGTTTGAAGGTATTGCTAACAAATATAGAGCGTCGAGCCAAAACTAATGGTAATTTAGTTAAGATCGATGATATCGAAAACAAAAATAGTGAGTCAATATCATATTTGTTTACATATATTATACCTTTTGTATTCCAAGATTTATCAAGTGTGATAAATGTTTTCTCAGTAACCATGTTATTAGTCGTTACCTTTTTAATATACTCAAATTCATCAATGCTACTGATAAACCCAACAATAAGCATGAAGTATTCACTCTATATGATTGAGTACACTGATTCTGATGAAGGGAAGAAGAAAAAAGGAATGATAATTTCAAGAAATAAATTTCTTGAAGAAGACGACCAAGTAAAAATAAAGAAGATTGGTCATAGATTATTTTTTGCAGTTGATATAGGAGGCAACGATGCCAGCTAAAAAGAAAATAAATGATATCTTAGATATCATTGGTGATCAGAACGTAACGTTCAGATTGTTCTTTATCACTAGACATATTAAAGATGGCGTCAAAAAGTCAGCAAAAGTCATAGATAAGTTCCAGTTCAAAGCAAATAGCATAGACATGTCTCCTGATGTTTGCTCATTTTTCTCAAAAAATGCACGAACTCAACTGGAAAAGTTGACTGCGAAGGAAGGGTATGACCTTGAATCATATAATGTCATTACAGATGATTTGGGGGACAAGCTTTACACCTACGCATTAAATAACACTCTGTCATTTTCTGATGTTGTCTTTAATCAACTGCTTACAAATAAGGTTGATGCAATTGCCTCATTAAAGGATGTGAAAAGCGACCTTTGGGCGTATTGCTTACAAATCAATACTGTAAATGATGCAGCCTATCTGTTTCGTAAAATGAGTTCAGGAAAAGTAACTACTGATGAAGCTCAAACGAAAATGGAAAAATTATCGTCTTGGTTTGATTCAACGGACTCTGAGCTAAAAACTGTCAATAGTGAGACCGTCAGTTTTGATGACAAAATCGATTGCATATACTTTAATTCGGAATTTTTAGTTTTAAGAAAGTCAGGGTTTGAACAAATAGTAGGTTTGGAAGAAGAGTTCCAAAATGTTGCAAATGATGTTATCTCAGTTATTGAGTCTACCAACTTGGTTGAAGGTTTAGATCATATCAAAGCGAACCTCAGCAAAAGTAGAGCGTTGCTCAAAACTCTGGCAAACATTGGAAAAAAAGGAAATCACTCGGGTTTCAACAAAGACGAAATCGAAAAGATGAAAAGTGCCCTAAAACTCTTTGAAGGTAAGGAACTTAAATTTTCATCGGACGGAAAGTTAGTACTAGAGAACAGTATAGACGTTGGCTACTTTGTTAAACTTCTGAATGACTACTATAAAGTGGGTGTCATTACCGGGAAGTATTATGGAACCAATAGCGGTAATGTTATCGAACCGGCATAAAATCGCTTAACAATCTGTTTAAGAGTGATTCGCAACGCTTGGCATTTTTGCTATGCGTTGCGTCTAGTGTTTAAGGTGGTATGCGGCGGCATCGGTATTGCGTTGCTCACACCTTAACAGGGCGTTATGTTTACTTGAAATTCAAAGGCTTAAAGTTCTTAGGCTGAAGTTCTTTGTCCCTCTGGCAATCCGTCCCTAGTAGACTCAGCAAATCAGTATTGTCGGTCTAAGTTCTTGAGTCACTTGGGCCGTAAAACATGTCAATGTTCGCGGGTTGCTTCATTGTCAGGTCGTGGCGGTCGGCTTCTTGTTTAACTGGCTCAAAGTCGCTTTCAGGTTCATTACCAAGCAGCATTTCAGCTTGGCAGTTGCCTCGGCAATTCAACATTGTTTTTCGCTTTGGTTGGAAAGATAGGGTGCTTGTTGTTTCTTGGTCGGGTTGCCTCATTGGGTAGGGAAGTGGAATTACTGGTTTTAGGTTAATCGCCTTTGGTGGCCAATTTGGTTCTAGCCTTGTGGTTTAGCTCAGAAAACCAGTGAGAAATGGCAGTTCTTTCTCAAGTAAATCATGTATTTGTGGTAAAACATAACAAACAGTTCAAGCAGATTCGTAACGCTCGGCGAATTTACTATGCGGCGTGTTTGGTGTTTTAGTCGGTTTGCAGAGGCTTGGTCAGTGCGTTACTCACTACTTAACTGGGCGTTAGCCGTCCCCATAAAATAAAATGTAGGTGGAAATATGAAAATCAAAGGGAGAACTTCTCATGTTCGTTGTCATTTGCTGTTCTCTATCGCTTTAGATGCGCAAAATAGGGTTGCTAATGAACCAGAACAAGCACTTGTTAGTTTGATTTTTAGCTATAGTGCACTCGAAGCTTTTATTAATGAGTCATTATCCGTCACTGAGCAGTTTAGTGGTGGTCGAAGAAGCGATGATGAAAAAAAGTTTTACGCTTTGATGCAACAGCTTCAAGAGAAAAAAGACTCTACAGAGCAAAAATACCATTTGTCTAAGATTTTATTTACAGGTTCACCTTGGCAGAAAGGTGACGAACCATTTCAACGTTTTGACTTTTTAAAACGATTAAGAAATGAATTAATCCATAAAAAGTCAGAAACAACAAAGACAGTTAAAGACTTAAGTACAAACGAAACTTCTGTGACCTTATCAAACAATACGCAACGCTTAGTTAGAGGGCTTAAAGAACGAAAATTAATTGATGAGTCAGCAGAATATGGTAGTTGGTTAGACGCAATTCAAAATGAAAAATTTGCCAAGTGGTGTTGTGATACTGCCATTATTATGTCGGATGCATTTATCAACATGTTGCCATCCGGCAAGTACCAAGAAATTTTCAGGGAAATGCTAGAGTTTGAGCGAAACGGCTAACAAACTGTTTAAGAGTGATTCGCAACGCGTGGCATTTTTACTATGCGTTAGGTTTAGTGGTTAAGGTGATATGCGGGAGCTTCAGTATTGCGTTGCTCACACCTTAACAGGGCGTTAGTTGAATAGGGAAAATCCGTGAATATTTTTGAAGCATTTCTTAATGTGCTTGCGCAAGTCTGGTATCTAGTGCCTTTATTGCTCATTGTTAGCGTTTTCAAAAGTAGGTGGCTAAAAGGTGTATTCGGTGAGTTTCTCGTGAACCGTCTTTTGTCCAAATTACCAGAGTCTGATTACACACTAATAAAAGACGTAACGTTGCCGACTAACGATGGTACAACTCAAGTCGACCATATTGTGGTTTCTAGATATGGCATCTTCGTCGTTGAAACTAAGAATATGAAAGGTTGGATATTTGGTTCAGCTCGCCAGAAACAGTGGACACAAAAGATTTACCGTCATTCCTCTAAATTTCAGAACCCACTGCATCAGAATTACAAGCACATAAAAGCTCTGGAAACCTTGCTAGGTTGCAGTGAAGAACACTTGCATTCAGTTATTGTTTTCATCGGCGACAGTACCTTTAAAACCGAAATGCCTCCAAACGTTGCCTGCGCTCGAGGAAGTATTCGATACATTCAGCAATTTAACGATGTAGTGTTCTCTGACAATGATTATGCTCGGTTAACAGAGTCTATAAACCGGCTAAAGTTAAAGCGCGGAGTCATTACGGATTTAAAGCATCGTAAACATGTCAAAGAAGTTGTTGCATCCAAAGTTAGCTCAAATGAGTGCCCCCGTTGCGGCTCTGAAATGGTGTTGCGTGAAACCAAGCGTGGTGAAAATATAGGTAAACAGTTTTGGGGTTGTTCAACCTTTCCCAAGTGTAGGGCTGTGAAACAATTCAACTAACAAACTGTTTAAGAGTGATTCGCAACGCGTGGCATTTTTACTATGCGTTGGGTTTAGTGTTTAAGGTGGTATGCAGCGGCTTCGGTATTGCGTTGCTCACACCTTAACAGGGCGTTAGGCGACATGAGATAAACGATAGAGTAGTGATAGTATCTTGGCGTGAATCTAGCTTCAGTTAATTGAAAAGGAGTGGATTAATGAATGGTAAAGCATTTGATAATTGGCAAGAATCTCGAAAGAAAGGATGTTTAAATTGGCTTTTCAGAACCACTTTCGTCACAGCCATTTTGTACATGATTTTTAATGTTATTTTCCTTTATCCATCTTCTGATGCGGCAAGCATTACGATTTTCTTATCGGATAATGCTCTTAATTACTCAATTTACACGATCGGGATGTTTTTCGCATTTTGGGCTATTTGGCTATACAACGAATCTTCGTATGAGAAAGAAGTTAAACGTAGAAATGTCGCCTAACAAACTGTTCAAGAGGGATTCGCAACGCGTGGCATTCTTACTATGCGTTGGTTTTAGTGTTTAAGGTGGTATGCGGCGGCTTCTGTATTGCGTTGCTCACCCCTTAACAAGGCGTTAGCTTTTACAGTGAAATAGGGAGTCAGATTTGCTCGTTTGGACAGTAACTATTTTGGTTGTCGGCACAATTTTGTACTTAAATATCAGCGTGTCATATTGTGTCTTTTTATCTGAAGGGTTCAGCCGAAAGCAAAAGATTAATGCGCTAGTTTTGTGTTGGTTACTACCAATTATAGGCTCTTGTCTCATACTGTACTCGGTATTAGATGATGTGCCGATAATTAGAAAAAAGGGCTCTGGTTTAGGAAATTTACTATTTCTCTCTTGGGTAATAGCGCTAAACAAAACCCCTAGTGATATTGGCTGTAATGCGCCAGAATCTGTAGACGACGACAGTTAAAAGCTAACAAATTGTTCAAGAGGGATTCGCAACGCGTGGCATTTTCACTATGCGTTGATTTTAGTGATTAAGGCGTTATGCGGCGGCATCGGTATTGCGTTGCTCACCCCTTAACAAGGCGTTAGGTGCTTATGGGATAAATGAGAATGAAGAAAGAAATCTTGCCTTTATTTGAGTTTGGCACATGGAATCGGTTGGAGACTGTTCGGGAGCAAGAGCTCATTCTTCTAAAAGGGCATTTGATTCTAGATATAGCCTTAACTGAATTATATGGTGATAAGTTGAGCTTCTATGGAAAAGCCAACAAGTTATCTCAGAACGAAGAGTGTCGAATTTGCGCACAGATGTTGCTCGAAATAAACTCGATTCGAAACAAATTGGCGCATGAGTTCTTTTTTGACGCTATCGAGTCTGGTTTATTAGAGTGGGCTGAAGATGTGCTGGCAAAGATAGAGTTCACTAAATATTCAAAAATGACCAATAGAACCAAAATAATTCATGCTTTTTCTGCATTAGCTAGGGAAACTTTATCATTTAAGTTCAATATGCCCAATTAGAACGCGCCTAACAAAGCGTTTAAGAGGGATTCTCAACGCTTGGCATTTTTAGTTTGAATCGGTTTTAGTGTTTACGGCACAATGGCTTAGGTAGGGGGGCTGGCGTTGTTCACCCCTTAACGCGGCGTTAGGGCTCACGTCAGATGAGGGAGCCCTGAAGTCATTAGATTTGTACTTGTACTGTAAAATCGACGCTTAAGCTAGCTTGAAATGATACAGAACGAGTGTTGGTAATAAACTCTAAAACGTCCTTTGGAGGTATTTCTAAGTAAAGTGATAAGCAAATGACCACAATAACGGAAATTAAAAGAGTAAAAGCTTTAATTACTAAATCTGACATAAGCATCTCCGGCATATGACATGAAAGCAAATGACAAACTGCATTGTTTGTCCCAAATCGCTCGTTGTCACTTGCAACCATAAAACGATAAAGCAGAGCGTGTTTTATGTTGCGCCGCACAGATTTCGCTTACCAAGTGGGTAGGTAGTATCTGATTAGAGTTAAACCATATAATCTAAAGAAATACATGTCAATTGGTAGGTGAATCCAAGAGCCCTAACAAGGCGTTTAAGAGGGATTCTCAACGCTTGGCATTTTTAGTTTGAATCAGGTTTAGTGTTTACGGCACAATCGTTTAGGTTGAGTGGTTGGCGTTGTTCACCCCTTAACGCGGCGTTAGTTGCCAACGAGGAAAACGCAGCTTAAACAGAATGTTTAGAGTTAAAGTCAGTGTGTTTTTGGTGGGGTTTCGTACTTCAATTTTGAATCGTTCGGGTTTGTGAAAATCGATCTCAGGTTTCTTTTGTGGTTGGATTTTCTGTTTCAGAAACCGATTTGCTTGTTGAAAATCAGCTCTGTGATATTGTCTTTTCAAATGAGCTTTTTGGTGTTGTTAGTCCGTTTTCTACGGCGCTAACTGTTCCAAGTGGTTTCAGTGACAGGCACTTTGAAGCTGCGCCTGATTTGAGTCTATCAATACATATAAAGCTGGTGTTGGCAAAACGGCAATCAACTTCAAATCAAAGCGTTAGGTTTGGCAACTAACAAAGCATTCAAGAGGGATTCACAACGCTTGGCAGTTTTGGTTTGAATTGGCTTTAGTGTTTACGGCACAATGGTTTAGTTTGGGTGGAATGCGTTGTTCACCCCTTAATGCGGCGTTATATGCAAGGAGGCAAAATGAGCAAAGTGTACTTGTTAGATTGGGGCGATACACTAATGATCGATTTCCCAGATCAAACAGGGAAAATGTGTGATTGGGAAAATATCCAAGCTGTAAACGGTGCGCGGCAAACCTTAGAAGCACTGTCAAAACAACATCAAATCTATGTCGCTACTAATGCCGCTGACTCAACAGAAAGTGATATAAAATTGGCTTTCGAGCGAGTAGGTTTATCTCCTTTTATCTCAGGCTACTTTTGCAAAGCTAACCTTGGTATCGGCAAAGGTGCTCCGGAGTTCTTCAATCGAATTATCGACACTTTAAACGTTGAGCCTAAATCGGTGGTTATGATCGGTGACTCATACGACAAAGATATTGAGCCAGCTATCACTGTCGGCATCCAAGCTATTTGGTTTAATCCTATGGGTAAGGTTGCTCAGGGAAGTCATGAAGTAAAGGAAATCAGGAAGTTGTCGTAACTTTGCACATAACAAAGCGTTTAAGGCAGATTCGCAACGCATGGCATTCTCAGGTCAAATTGAGTTTTGTGTTTAAGGTGCAATGGTTTAGGTTAGGTGCAGGCGTCGCTCACTACTTAACGCGGCGTTAGCACTGGGTTGGCATCAAAGGCTAAAAGTTTCTGTTTTCATTGGTTTCTTTTCCTCGCTTTGCACCGGATCAAATGTGCCATTCAGGCTCGCTCCGGTGGCACTAGATGTGAAGTTTTCGCTTTGAGTTTATCGTTTACGGTTTCTAACTTTCAGGCTATTTCTCTGGCGCTGAGAAATTTTCGGCAAAACAAGCATTTCTTTGTCGCTGTTGTTCAAGTTCGAAGCCCGTATTCTTTGCTAATTTGAAAGCGGTGAAAAAGGGCAGTTAAGCATGTTTTTCTTCTAGCCAACTTACGTCTTGATGTTTGTTTTTAGTTTGGTAGCTGTCCGTTTGGTTTTGGTGTTTTAAGCCATAAATTTCGTGCTATATTTCAATATCTTGGAGTGTACCAAAAGCTTTAAGGCAGCGTGCTAACAAACAATTCAAGAGGGATTCGTAACGCGTGGCATTTTTGCTATGCGTTGATTTTAGTGGTTAGGGTGGTATGCGGAAGCATCGGTGTTGCGTTACTCACCCCTTAATTGGGCGTTAGGTGCTAGGAGGTAAAATGAAAATCTGTATAATGTTGCTGTTTCTTTTTTCATCTTCCGTCTTGGGTCAAACGTTTAGAACTGATAATTTCGAGTTCGAATTTCATAATGAATGTGGCGAAGGCGAAGTTACTTGTAAGAAAGTCCGAGTTTTTTTTTCACTCATTGGAATAGAACTAAAGCAAGAGGCTTTAGGTAAGTCTATCCACTCACTTTGCGCTGACGGAATCACCCCTTGTCGGTTCTTAGGTTATGAGTTTCGTAGTGATGGAGTTCGTTACATCGTATATGAATCTGGTGTATTGAGTGTTGTGGATGACTCTGGTAGTGAGCTTTTGTTAGAACAAGGTATTTGGGAGTGAACGCACCTAACAAATTGCTTAAGTGTGATTCAGCACGCGTGGCATTTTTTGTAGGCGGTGGCTTCAGTGTTGAAGTGCCATGCATATACTTGGTCATTGCGTGCTTCACACCTTAGCAAGGCGTTAGTACGGGTTTGACATCAAAGGTCATAAGTTTTCGTGTTTATCTGTTTTGGCGCTCGTCTTTACACCTTTCAGTTAGTGCCTTTCACGTTCTTTCCGGTGGCACTATAAGCGGAGTGTTCGCTTTGATTTCACCGTTTACGGCTTCTAACTCTTAGCCTATTTCTTTGGCGCTTCTTCATTTTCGTGGTGGTTTTTGAGAGAACCTTGATTACTTTTAGTGTGGCTGTTGAAGTACGAGGAAAGAATCCTTTTCTAATTTGAAGTTAGTGAAAGTAGGGTAGTTCAGTACGTTTTTCTTCTAGCCAACTCTCGTCTCTTAACCGAGTTTAAGTTTTGTAGCTGCCCGTCTCACTTCAGTGTTCAAAGCCTTTCATATCATGCCACTTTTCAATATCTTGGAGCGCACAAATAGAAGTAGCGCATGTACTAACAAATTGCTTAAGAGTGATTCGTAACGCGTGGCATTTTTACTTTGCGGTGGCTTATGTGATTAAGGCGCTGTGCGGTAGCTTTTGTATTGCGTTACTCACACCTTAGCAAGGCGTTAGCCCTCAGGAGTAAATAGTGATATTTCGAATAGTAAATGTATTAGTATTATTTGGATGTGTGTATTGGTTTGCTACTGACGCTAGCCCTGAGCCTGTAATCGTATTTCTTGCTAGCATCGGCACATATTTCCGAGATGCTGTTCATGGAGTAATTGGCTCCCGCTTTATTTCTTTATCATCTCGTAATCCTTTGATTCGAACTTTTACAAATCAGAAATACTCTTTTATCTCTGATACTTACATCTCACCAGCAATCATTGACGATTTAAACGGCTGGTTATCAGATACAGGAGATCAGGTTGTAGCAGTTAACATCGCAGATTCAAATGGGAGTAATCGCTATTTTGGTGATATCACCGTTGAGAGTGTTGCTGATGGTTATCCTATTGTGCGATTTCAAGATAATGAAAAAACAATTGTGTACCAGTATGTTGGTTGCTCATTTAGTGGGGTTCATATTTTAAGGTTAACCTCAAATTATGGTGGCTCTGGGTCATTTAACTACCTTATGCTTCTTACTTTAACCACGGACTCTAGTGTTGATTTTGAAAGGGAAACGAAAGTCACCTCAAAAGATCGATTGGTAGTTAAAAAAGTTGGCACAATCTCTTTAGGCGACCGATATAATGGTCATGTCTCATATAAATGGGGCTTTCTTCATATATCTCCATCTGACAGTATGCAGTGCTTAAAAGATAAAAAAGAAAAGGTGTTCGTCCTGTAGTTGAGGGCTAACAAACTGTTCAAGAGGGATTCGCAACGCGTGGCATTTTCACTATGCGTTGGTTTTAGTGTTTAAGGTGGTATGCGGCTGCTTCGGTATTGCGTTGCTCACCCCTTAACAGGGCGTTATGTATATTCTGGGGACATCCATTTCCCCTAAGGTTTAACTGTTAGCCTTTTGAGCTTTTAGGATCATTCCCGTAGCTATGCTTATCGCGGATTTTGTTGTTGTCAGCTCTGTGTATGGATACTTCAGATTGAGCCTTTTTAGCTAGTTCTCTAGTTTTTTCAAAAACTTCTTTCTGGGTGCTACCAGTTACACTTGCTCTACTAGCATCTTGGCGTTTACCTCGCCATGTTCCGTCAGTCCCCTGATAAACGTTGTAGTCCTTATTAGCCATATAGTTTCCTCAAATGAATAAGTTATGGATCACCTGTGTGTGCAACCACACAATTTATACATGGGTATTTGTACAGTTAAAATCAAGCGGTAGACTAAAAAATATACATAACAAAGCATTTAAGGCGGATTCCCAACGCTCGGCATTTTTGGTTTGCTTCAACTTTAGTGTTTACGGCACAATGCTTTAAGTGCAGCGGTCTGCGTTGCTCACCACTTAATGCGGCGTTATGCAAAATAGGATTTCGTTATGATCGAAGACCCGAAACCAAGTAATTGGAAAGACCTGCAGATTGGAGTTTGCAAAATCCTCAATGAAGTAGGTATTAGTGCTGAACTTGAGCAAAAAATCAAAACGCCTCGGGGAAGTGTGGAAATTGATGTCTATGGAGTTGATCGAAATAGCGTAGAGCAAATAAAGTACATTATAGAGTGCAAAAATTGGGGTAAGCCTGTAGCTCAGCATGTAGTTCACTCATTCACGACAGTTCTACAGGAAACTGGTGGTCATATTGGAATTTTAGTTTCTAAGGAGGGGTTTCAAGAAGGTGCGCTTAGCTATATAAACAATACAAATATAGTTGCCTTTACTTACGCTGAGTTTCAACAAAGGTATTTTAAACTTTGGTATAAAAAATATTTTTGCCCAAAAATATTTGAAGCCATTGATACATTTTTCCAGTATATCGAACCAATTAACTCTAGACGCTCTCGGCATGTTGAGCAGCTTTCAAAAGCTCAACGAGAAGAATATTATGCATTGTGTTCTCAATACGAGATGTTTGGGATTGTTATGGCGATGCTAAGTAGTGATAAGTTTGCTCACGACTCAGAACCTAGTGGCGTGTTTGACATTGAAGAGTTCAAGCGAAAAACTGCGACGTTTGGTGAAGAGTTTCAATATCAATCAAATTATTATCGAGATTTGATCGATGAAATCTCTCAGCATAGCCAAAGCATTTCTCAAAAATTTCACACTGTCTTTGGTGGTGACATTTTTGCATAACAAACTGTTCAAGAGGGATTCGCAACGCGTGGCATTTTCACTGTGCGTTGGTTTAAGTGTTTAGGGTGGTATGCGGCGGCATCGGTATTGCGTTGCTCACCCCTTAACAGGGCGTTATGCGGGCAAACGTTAATCATAAAAAAGGACTTTAGACGTGAAATTAGAAGATGTTGTTCCTTGGGGGCGAACGCTCAAAGAATACGAGCTAATGTTTAACATACTTGAAGAAGATAAAGAGAAAAGAATCCTTGGATGCGGTGATGGTCCTGCAAGTTTTAATGCAGAATTGACCCAAAGTGGGCGCTATGTAGTTTCAATTGACCCTATTTATCAGTTTTCTAAAGAGCAAATAAGCCGTAGGATCGATGAAGTCCGCCCGATAATAATGCAGCAGCTAACGAAAAATTTGGATGGTTATGTTTGGGATGTAATAGGTTCTCCGCAGGCGTTAGAGAACACTAGAATGATGGCAATGAACCGCTTTTTAGCCGATTATGAAGATGGTAAAAATTCGCAAAGGTACGTTAGTGGCTCACTGCCTCAACTTCCATTTGACGACAAAGAATTTGATCTAGCATTGTGTTCTCACTTTTTGTTTCTTTATGACGAGCATTTATCTGAACGAGAGCATATTCAAGCTATTGCCGAGCTTGTTCGCGTATCACACGAGGTTAGGATATACCCTTTGATTTCGTTAAATGGTAAACCCTCAAGTTATTTATCTGGGGTGGTTAGGCATTTAGAGAGTCTTGGTACTTCTGTAAGCTTGAAAAGTGTTGAATATGAGTTTCAAAAAGGCGCAACCCAGATGCTTGTGGTAAAAGCCGCATAACAAAGCGTTTAAGGCAGATTCGCAACGCGTGGCATTCTAAGTTCAAATTGGCTTTAGTGTTTACGGGGCAATCGTTTAGGTTAGGTGGTATCGTTGCTCACTACTTAACGCGGCGTTAGTTGCCAACGAGGAAAACGCAGCTTAAACAGAATGTTTAGAGTTAAAGTCAGTGTGTTTTTGGTGGGGTTTCGTACTTCAAATTTGAATCGTTCGGGTTTGTGAAAATCGAGTTTTGGTTTCTTGTGTGATTGGATTTTCTGTTTCGTAAGCTTATTTGGGTGTTGAAAGTCAGCTCGGTTAAATTATATCTGTCCAAAAGAGCTTTTTAGTGTTGTTAGCCCGTTTTCTGAGGTGTTGTATGTTCCAAGTGGTTTCAGTGACAGGCGCTTTGAAACTACGCCTGATTTGAGTTTTACAAAATACGTAAAGGTCGTGTTGGCAAAGTGCTCATAAACTTCAAATCAAAGCCTTGGGTCTGGCAACTAACAAACTGTTCAAGAGGGATTCCCAACGCTTGGCGGTTTAATGCTAAATTTGGTAAAAGTGTTTACGGTGCAAATGTTTAGGTTGGATGGTTAGCGTTGCTCACCCCTTAACAGGGCGTTAGTTGCCAATGAGGAAAAACGTACCCAAAGTAGGTTGTTTAGGGCTAATGTCCGTGTGTTTTTGGCTAGGTTTTCGTATTTCAATTTCTAGCTAATTGGGTTTGTGAAAATTGTGCTTTGGTTTCTTGTGTTGTTTGGGTTTTCTGTATCAGAAGCCGATTTACTTGTTGAAAGCTAGCTCTATAGCATTGTTTTTCCAAAAGAGCTCTTAGGTTTGACAGTCCGTTTTCTAAGGCGTTGTGTGTTCCAAGTGGTTTCAGTGACAGTCGCTTTGAAACTGCGCCTGATTTTGTTCCTTAAAACACGTAAAGCTAGTGTTGGCAAAGCGGCAATCCACTTCAAATGAAAGCGTTAGGTCTGGCAACTAACAAAGCATTCAAGAGGGATTCACAACGTTTGGCAGTTTTGGTTTGAATTGGCTTTAGTGTTTACGGCACAATGCTTTAGGTCGGGTGGTGGCGTTGTTCACCCCTTAATGCGGCGTTAGTTGCCGACGAGGGAAACGCAGCCAAAACAGAATGTTCAGGGTTAATGCCCGTGTATTTTTGGTTAGGTTTACGTATTTCAATTTTTAGTTATTTAGGTTTTTGAAATCGTGCTTTGTTTCTTGTGCGGTTTGTTTTTCTGTTTCAGAAACTGATTTATATGTTGAAAGTCAGCTCTGTAACATTGTCTGTCCAAAAGAGCTTTTTGGTGTTGTGAGTCTATTTTCTACGGCGTTTCATGTTCCAAGTGGTTTCAGTGACAGTCGCTTTGAAACTGCGCCTGATTTGAGTTATCCAAAACACGTAAAGCTAGTGTTGGCAAAGCAGTAATTAACTTAAAATCAAAGCTTTAGGTTTGGCAACTAACAAAGCATTCAAGAGGGATTCACAACGCTTGGCAGTTTTGGTTTGAATTGGCTTTAGTGTTTACGGCACTATGGTTTAGGTAGGGTGGTGGCGTTGTTCACCCCTTAATGCGGCGTTATAAATACTCATGGATTGAGCGAAAATGAAAGGAAATATAGATTCAATAATATTCGACGCAGGTGGTGTGCTTATGTTCATCAAAGAGTTCCGCTCGTCGATTATTGAGCGGGTTCTACTCGCGAAAGGTTATGATATTGCGCTAATTGATAGAGCTCTAGCGGACTTGCAAATATTCGATCGAGAATTCTTTGCCAAGTCTAAAGTCGTTGACTGGAGCGACGAGAAGCAATGGCTTCAAGAGCGCTCCTTAAGAATTTCAAATTTTGTAAATGGTGATAACTTGCTCGCAGAGCAATTATTCCACGTAGCCTTAGATACACATCAGTACCAGTTATATAGTGAAACCGTGGAAGTTCTCGAACAGTTGCGAGAGAAGTATCGTTTATTCGTGTTATCGAATGCGACGGCAACATTAGATTGGGCGTTTGATAGTTTAGGTATTCGGCAGTACTTTGAGCAAGTTATGATTTCGTCATACGTAGGCAGTGAGAAGCCTAATCGAGAAATCTACGTTCATGCTCTGTCTTCTTTTTCTTTGAATCCTAGCTCGACGATGTTTATTGATGACAAAGTCGAAAATGTAGTTGCTGCTCAATCGTGTGGTATTCAGGCTTATCATTTACAACGTAGTAAAGGTGAAAACTTGTCTTCTTTTGCGGAGCTTTTGGTAGCTTCATCGAAACCGTATTTATAACAAAGCGTTTAAGAGGGACTTGGCACGCGTGGCATTTTCAATTTGCGTCGGGTTTAGTGGTTAAGGTGTTATGCGGTCACGTTTGTAGTGCGTGCCTGCGCCCCTTAACGCGGCGTTAGCTGCTTAGAGGAAAAATGATGCTCCAAGATAAAGCTACATCAAGTTCCAATTACATAAGATTTATCGACAGAGTAATCGAAAATCGAACTGTTTGGGGACTTCAGCATCCTGATGGTGGCTGGGCAGTTTGTAATTCGAATCAGTATCCAGACGCATCAGTTTATGTTTTTTGGTCAGATAGAGCATACGCAAGTCGGGTCGCAATTGGTGATTGGGAGTTGTATGTCCCAACTCCAATTAACCTAGATTCATTCGTTGATAATTGGCTAAAAGGTATTCATAGCGATGGACATCTTGTGGGTCTCAATTGGGATGCAAACCTCTGTGGTACTGAAGTTGTCGCAATTGATGTGGCAAAAATGTTGGTACGCAGCTAACAAACTGTTTAAGAGGGATTCACAACGCGTGGCATTTTTACTGTGCGTTGGTTTAAGTGATTAAGATGGTATGCAGCAGCTTTGGTATTGCGTTGCTCACCCCTTAACAGGGCGTTATGTTTTCTATTCAGAATAAGCATCATGGAGGAGGATTTTTGAAATCAAAACCTAGAATAGTTGTGGTTATGTCTCTACTGATAGTAGTCATCATAGCTATAGCAACTAAACCGAGTTCAAAGGGGTTAGAGCTCTCCGATTGTAAATTAGACTCTGTCGCGACAACACACGTACATTTTTTTGTTGATGAAGAAGTCTTAGAGTCATCCACATTAGATGAAGTAAAAAACTCCATGAAGCAGTCAATAAAATATGCTAATCAGGTGCTTGATAATTCGTGTATCCCTTTGCAAAGAAAGATTGGAAAGATCTCGGCTATATCACTAGATAAAAATACAGTTAATAGCTTTAGTTCAGCACGGCGCATTGTGAAGAAAGTTCTCGAAAGCGAGGGCGTTACTTTCAGTGACACGCATACGAGAGAAGTATATGGCTTAATCTTCCATAAAAGGTATGAAAGGTTACTAGGCTTATCTGGACAAGCCTCTCCATATTTTGGTGGTTGGTTTTTTGCTATGTCATCTGGTGCACCAATGCATATTTTGGAGCATGAGCTAGGACATTTGTCGTGGGCACAACACAGGGAGAGCAGCCCAGTTCCAAATCTAACGATGTCTTTGAAGTCTGCGGTTCCGCAAGAATATCACGAAAAACTCATTCCTTACGCTCGCGCATTTAAATGTGGCGACTCAGGCACAATAATGAGTTATGAGCGGAACATACTTCCCATATATTCAAGCCCTTTAGTCAAATATCAGGGTCATGCTTGCGGTGATGTAGTCAGTGGCGACAATGCTCGGGTGTTACGAGAGTTTGCGCTTGAGTTACTTAAACAAGAAAGTACGCAAAAATCAAAAACATAACAAGGCATTTAAGAGGGATTCACAACGCTTGGCGGTTTTGGTTTGAATCGGCTTTAGTGTTTACGGCACAATGGTTTAGGTTGGGTGGTGGCGTTGTTCACCCCTTAATGCGGCGTTATGTAACATGGAGGTTTAATGAACATTGCAGTCATATTGGGTACTTCTAAATCTGACGGAAATACCCGAAAATTAGCAGACTCTTTTGTAGAGCAGTCGGGTGCAAAGTTGTTTGATCTATCTAATTTCAACGTTAGTTTTTATGACTATTCGCATGAAAATAAAAACGATGATTTCCTTCCCATAATCCATGAACTACTCAGTTTTGATCATCTGGTGTTTGCTTCTCCTGTGTATTGGTACTCAATGTCAGCACAGCTAAAAGTCTTCTTTGACCGATTATCTGACCTTTTAACGATTGAAAAGGAATTGGGGCGTAGGCTAAAGGGTAAGTCAATTTCAGTTCTATCTACGGGTTACAATTTGGAACTGCCTGATTGTTTCGTACAGCCATTTGAATTGACAGCAAAGTATATGCAACTTGAGTTCAAAGGGTGTGAATATCTTGCTATACAAACAGAATCTGATTTGGGTAAAGTTGCTGTTAGCGCAGCACAAGCTATTGAAAATGTCACATAACAAAGCGTTCAAGAGGGACAGTCAACGCGTGGCGAGTTTGGCTTAAGTCTTGGTATTTGTGTTTACGGTGGTAAATTAAAGTTTGGTGGTAGCGCGTTGCTGCCCCTTAACGCGGCGTTAGTTGCCAACGAGAAAATTGCAGCTAAAACAGAGTGATTAGGTCTAATCGTTCGTGTGTTTTGCGCGATTCTACACTTCGAACTTCGGGATCTTGGTTCGCAGAAATTGAGCTTCGATCTTTTCCTAGTTTGGTTTGCCGTTTCAGAAGCCGATTTACTTGCTGAAAGTCTGCCCTGCTGCATTGTCGTTCCAAAAGGTTTGTTTGGTGTTCAAAGCCCGTTTTCTACGGCGTTGTAAATTCCAAGTGGTTTCAGTGGCAGTCGCTTTGAAACTGCGCCTGATTTGAGGTTTCTAAAACACGTAAGTCTAGTGTTGTCAAAGCGGTAACAAACTTCAAATCAAAGCTTTAGATCTGGCAACTAACAAAGCATTCAAGAGGGATTCACAACGCTTGGCAGTTTTGGTTTGAATTGGCTTTAGTGTTTACGGCACAATGGTTTAGGTTAGGTGGTGGCGTTGTTCACCCCTTAATGCGGCGTTATGTTTATCGGAGAAAATGATGATTCAGTGGCCATGCATCCTAAAGCTAGAAGGGGATTCAGAACTATTATTTTTGGCTTCTGAGCAAGATTTGGTTCTTGAGCTAGAGGCGTTAATTTGGAGCGCCTCAGACCGTTTAATAGACAGTGGTGGACAAAGTTACGTAGTTAGAGATAGCACCGGAAGTTATGACTACGAAGTTGACGGTAAGCGGTTATCCCTAGAATTTGTCACACTACTAATTCAAGAGCACGAGTTTTCAAAGGCTGGAGTTTGCATAACAAAAATCCAGTTTTCATATATTCCGGAAGCAATTCAAGCGCTAGCCTTAGAGACATAAACATAACAAAGCGTTTAAGACGGATTCACAACGCTTGGCATTTTTAGTTTGAATCAGCTTAAGTGTTTACGGCACAATGGTTTAGGTTGGGTGGTCGCGTTGTTCACCACTTAACGCGGCGTTATACAAATGGAGTAATAAATGAACTCGTGGCTGGACTTTGAGCATAGATTTCGAACATTAGCACCTGTACTTCAATATCATCGATTGGATGATCAAACTGGAGCAGCAGGAGAGTGGTGGCGTGTCGCTGGTCAACCTTGCAAATCAGTCGAGGAGTTTGAGTTACTCTGTGAGTTAGCAGGTGAGCAGTTAATCGAGTTACTAAAGTCGGAAAGTGAATATGGAAATATCATTTCTGGTGAGAGACCTCAATGGGCATGGTACAGAATGCTTAAAAAGCATACTTCATCATATGAAATTGGCACGTCTGGGTACGAAATAGACGAAAATGGCTCTAAGAATTGGATACATACAGGCACGCTCTACCATATCGGGGAGTCTTCGGCTAATTTAGCGTTGTGGTTAAATACTAAATATCCCATACCATTAAAAGTTAAAGATGTTTGGTACAAGCGTTTGTACCGCGATTACGGTAAGGAAATCCTTATTGGATTAATTGTCGCGATATTAGGTAGCTTTTTTGCGCTGTAATCATTTGTATAACAAAGCATTTAAGAGTGATTCGCAACGCTTGGCAGTTTCGCTTCGCTCAAGTATAGCCAATCGTCGCTCACACCTTAATGCGGCGTTATGTGTTAGTGGTCGACGATGAGGAAGTTATGGAATTAGATAAATTTATCGAGAAATCATTGGTTATGATTTGTAAGGGTGTACATGAAGCTCAAAAAGAAGTTTCTGTATATGGTGCTTTAATAAACGAGACGCCAAGACTCGACCGAGGAGCGACCGATGAATTAAAGTCACCAAATAAAACACTCATGCAGACTATAGAATTTGACATTGCTGTGACTACGGAAGACAACGGAAGTGGATCTGCAAAAATATCTGTGCTTGGCTTGGGGTTGAGTAAGAGCGGAGAAACCAAGGACAGTGTTAGTTCTCGTATAGCATTTAAGGTGCCAATAACTCTTCCCAACCAACATTAAGCTAACACACATAACAAGACGTTTAAGGCTGATTCGCAACGCATGGCATTTTTAGTTTTAATTATCTTTTGTGTTTACGGCGCAATGGCTTAGGTTAGGTGGTAGCGTTGCTCACAACTTAACGTGGCGTTATAACTCTTTTGTCATTTCATCATTACTTCTCAGAAGCAAAGAGGGCTAACCTATGAAAACTAGAATATTAGTCGGTACCATTTTGGTTGCTGTTTTTAGTTTGGGACTCAACGCAAGCCCTCTAAGCACTCAAAGTGATGAACGATTGTTCAAAAATTTTGCTCTTTCATCTTGTATCGCAACCAAATACAAGGGCTCTGATGTGGCTAAAGATGCGGTCACAGCAATGCAAGGTTATCGAGAGTTCTCGGATTTGCCTTTGGAGGTATTCTTTGATCTAAGTGAGTTATTGGAAAGCAGAAATACTACAGCTTACAAATCAAAAAATGGTAGCGTGATAGAGTTAGCCTATTGTATCGATTTCTCTAATTCGGACGTCGTGCATAAGCTGTACTCAAAGGCAAAATCAGAGTTATAACAATCTGTTTAAGAGTGATTCGCAACGCGTGGCATTTTCACTATGCGTTGGTTTTAATGTTTAAGGTGGTATGCAGGGGATTCGGTATTGCGTTGCTCACACCTTAACAGGGCGTTAACTGGCGCAGAAAATACGAAAGCACAATGATACAGTTTCTAGGTTCAGAGATTTAGCGTGTTCGGTCGGTTTCCATAGCTGAGCTAATGCGACTAATTTCAGTTTGAGACTTAAGTTTACTGATGTGAAAGGCGGCACAAAGCCTTCTAATAATATAAGGCATTCGCGATTAGTTCGGCGCACTTACATCGCCGAAGTATGGTGTTGTGAGACGCATTTCAAACTAAAGATAAACGGTAATTTTTTGGTTAAATACATATTTGAGTTAGCTTTGCTAATCATTAATTAGCAAAACGAGCTTTGGCGAAAGTGGCTGAAAGATCGGCGAAAACTGAAAGGCGCTCAGTTAACAAACTGTTCAAGAGGGATTTGCAACGCGTGGCATTTTCACTATGCGTTGGTTTTAGTGTTTAAGGTGGTATGCGGCGGCTTCAGTATTGCGTTGCTCACCCCTTAACAGAGCGTTAGGCTGCTATCGGATAAAGGAGACAATCATGGAAGAAACAAAACCAACATCTTCTACTGCTAGAAGTGTTCCTTCGCTTCTCGAAAGTGTTGTTGATGTAAGATTCTTAGTATTGCTGTTGTGTTTTATTTCTTACTTGGATCTATGGTTAATCTCAGCGCAAATAGACCCTACCAGTCTCGCAATTTCATCTGCGTATGGACTTTTATTGAAAGCGCCTGTTTTCAAGATAATGCTATTTGTTGGCTCTTACTCGTTGTTAGTTGTTGGTCTTTTCCCTGCGCTCCGAGGGGCGCTATCATTGGCTCGTTTGCAAATATTAGGAAATCTGAAGATTTCAAACATCTCAAAAGAGAGTAAACAGCTTTCGGATTGGGCTGCAGGTTTTGTTTGTTTCTCTGGCTATGGTGCAGTAAATGGTATTTTTCTTGGTTCGGAAAGCTATAAAGGGATAGTGCATTATATTTTAACGTTTTCGTCATTAAACGGATTTGTAGAGCTCTTGTTTAAAATAGGTGTCGTCCTTTTTTGGTTATATTGTGTTTACCTTGCTTTACGAGCTGATGATTGGGAATCATAACCATCGTGAGCACCAGCCTAACAAACAGTTCAAGAGGGATTCAGCACGCGTGGCATTTTTGGTATGCGGTGATTTCGGTGTTGAAGTGCCATGCGGCAGCTTGGTCATTGCGTGCTTCACCCCTTAACTGGGCGTTAGGCTAATCAGGGAGATAAAGATGTCACTTTGGGTTTTGGTTCCGCTTTCATTTTTCCAGCTTGGAGTAGGCTGCATTATTGGTTTTGGGCTTATATTTCTCTCAGGTATAGATAGGAGAGAGAAGCTTTCTGAGTTCAACAATAACGTTTGTGTAGCACTATGGTTTCTATATGTCTTTTCGGTGTTCACGAGTTTCGGACTAGTAATTTATTTTTACTTAATTGATAGCCAAGCATCGTATTATCTATGGTATTTAACACAATGGATTGTATTGGCCGTTCTTGTAGGCTACTGGCGAATAGCGAGCGTAAAATTAGCCTAACAAACAGTTCAAGAGGGATTCACAACGCGTGGCATTTATACTATGCGTTGGTTTTAGTGTTTAAGGCGGTATGCAGCGGCTTTTGTATTACGTTGTTCACCCCTTAACTGGGCGTTATACGCAGAGTGAGTTTTGCTGATTATTCCTTGTATCAAAGTCACCTTTTCTTGTGGTTCATCGCTTTGTATTTCCTTATGTTTTCGTTAAATCATTAGGTAAGCTTCCCGAAGCCTTCAGGCTCAAATTCGATGCGGTAGTGTTTGTTGAAACTCAGCCCTATTAAGTAGTCTGCCCAAAAGCTTACGTGCTTGTTGAAGTTCTGTTTTCTTTGGTGTTGTGTGTTTCAAGTGCACTTCAATCAAAAATCGCTGAATGTCTTAGTTTCACAAAAGTGCATCAATACACATAAAAATTCGTGCTTACAAAGTGGGGCTTGGCTTAAAATTGTAGCTTCAGCGTTGGGCGTATAACAAAGCATTTAAGCGCGATTCACAACGCGTGGCATTTTTGGGTTTGCGTAGAATTTTGTGTTTAAGGCGCAATGCGGTAGCCGTTGTGTATTGCGTTGTTCACGCCTTAATGCGTTGTTCACGCCTTAATGCGTTGTTCACGCCTTAATGCGTTGTTCACGCCTTAATGCGGCGTTATGCGTATTCACTCAATCGTATAAGGGAAGAGGATTGAATAAAAACGAAATCGAGAGTATTACGGAGGTGGTTTTTCCGAAGCACCAAGACGAGTTCCAACATGCAGAAGTACTTGTTGTACTTGGTAGTTACAAAGCAACTCAATACAAGATGCCAACTGCTGTACAACTGTACAAAGAGAAAAAAGTTTCCAAGCTTCTGTTGTCAGGTGGCAACTTGGCAATAGAGCGAAAGCCCGAATTTGAGTCTATGAGAGAGTATGCTTTGGCTAATGGTGTTTCAGAATCGGATATTATCTTAGAGCCACATGCAAAAAATACAGTAGAGAATGCACAATTTTCCGCAGAGATTATCGTAGAAAGTGAAGTCGCGAAAAAATCAGTGGCAATACTGACAACGGCTTTCCACATAAAACGGGCAAAGCACCTATTTAAATACGTCTTACCGCAAAGCTTGGAACTTTATGGTTACTTTGTAAACGATAGAAGCACTCGCAGGGACAATTGGTGGCTGACAGAGAGCGCAGTCTCACGTGTAATGCACAGTCATGAGGTGATAAAGAGTTTAGGCGTTAAACCATACGCATAACAAATTGTTCAAGAGTGATTCGGCACGCGTGGCATTTTTACTATGCGTTGGTTTTAGTGGTTAAGGTAGTATGCGGAAGCTTTGGTATAGCGTGCCTCACACCTTAACAAGGCGTTATGCGTAATTGATGGAGTACCGATAACTAGATGGAAATAGTAGAAGCGGAAAAATCGGACTTAGATTCATTCTTTGTGTATCTAGAAAATCAGCTGTCTGAAAATGGTAATGGAGAAGTTCCTCTTTTCCAGCCAATGTCCAGAGAGCAAAGTGAAATTCCAGAAACAACCAAAGATAAGTTTATCCAAGGCTTTTCTCATCAGTTTGGCGACTTAGGTTGGAGAAAACTTTGGGTTGCAAAAGACACCTCTGGAAATATCAAAGGTCATATTGATCTTCGCCACCACAGTGATGAAAGCCGTTCTCACAGAGTTCTATTAGGTATGGGCGTAGATGTTTCTTGCCGGAAGCAAGGTCTTGGTCAAAGACTCATTGATGCTGTTATAAATTTCTGCCAAGAAAAAGCTGAAATTGATTGGCTTGATCTTTGTGTATTATCAGAGAATCTCCCAGCAAAGACCCTCTACCTAAAGGCAGGGTTCAATGTTGTTGGAGAGTTCAAAGATCAATATAGAATCGACGGTTTGTCAGTCTCGGAAACAGCAATGACAAAGTACGTCAAAAATTACGCATAACAAGCAATTTAAGAGGGATTCACAACGCTTGGCACTTTTGCTTCTACTTCAAATTTAGTGTTTATGGCACAATGCGTTAGGTTGGGTGGAGGCGTTGTTCACCCCTTAATTGGGCGTTAGCCCTATCAGAGGAAAATAATGAAATCTGCAGTATTAGTTATTGATGTTCAGTCGATTCTGTTCGACCCGGAACCTCAACCATTTGAATCACAAATCGTACTCAACAAAATTAATGAGGTTACGAAATTTGCGCGTGCTAAGTCTGTCCCAGTTATCTTTGTCCAGCACGAGCAACCTAAATCTGTTATTGAATACGAAAGCGCTGGTTGGGCATTGCAGTCGAGCTTAATTACACAAACTGGTGACCATTTCGTTCGCAAAACAACACCAGACTCGTTCTTGAATACTAATCTTCAAAGTGTTTTGAATGAACTCGATGTAGATAGCTTAATTGTGTGTGGCTACGCCTCAGAGTTTTGCGTTGATACCACCATTCGTAGAGCAGCAGGTTTAGGTTATCCAGTAACTTTGGTTTCGGATGCTCATACAACTCATGATAAGGAACACGCCAGTGGGGCTCAAATTCGAGAGCACCACAATGCCACGTTACCTAACATTTCGAGTTTCGGTGTCAAAATCGAAGCGGTAGAGGCACGCAACCTTTGGGCATAGGGCTAACAAGCAATTTAAGAGTGATTCAGCACGCTTGGCATTTTTAGTTTGGGTTAAGTTCGGTGATTACGGTTGTTAAATTGAGTGTCGTGGTCGCGTGCTTCACACCTTAATTGGGCGTTAGCACTGGGTTGGCATTAGAGGTCAAAAGTCTTGGTGTTTAATGGTTTTTTTTCCTAGCTTTACACCTGATCAAATGTGTCTTTCATGTTCGCTCCGGTGGCACTAGATGTGAAGTTTTCGCTTTGAGTTTATCGTTTACGGTTTCTAACTTTCGGGCGATTTCTCTGGCGTGTTTTCTTAGGCGCTGAGAAATTTTCGGCAAAACAAGTGTCTCTTTGTCGCTGTTGTTCAAGTTCGAAGCCCGTATTCTTTGCTAATTTTGAAGCGGTGGAAAAGGGCAGCTAAGCATGTTTTTCTTCTAGCCAACTTACGTCTTGAAGTTAGTTTTCAGTTTGGCAGCTGCCCGTTTGGTTTCAGTGTTTTTAGTTATGGATTTCGTGCTATATTTCAATGTCTTGGCGTGTACCAAAGGCTTAAAGGGCAGCGTGCTAACAAACAGTTCAAGTGGGATTCAGCACGCGTGGCATTTTTGGTATGCGTTGGTTTCGGTGTTGAAGTGCCATGCAGAAACTTGGTCATTGCGTGCTTCACCCCTTAACTGGGCGTTAGTTGCCAACGAGGAAAACGCAGCTAAAGCAGAATGTTTAGGGCTAATGTCCGTGTGTTTTTGGTTAGGTTTTTCGTATTTCAATTTCTAGTTATTTGGGTTTGTGAAAGTCGTGCTTTGGTTTCTTGTGCGGTTTCGGTTTTCTGTTTCAGAAGCCGATTAGTTTGTTGAAAGTCTGCTCTGTTGCATTGTCGTTCCAAAAGGTTTTTTGGGTGTTCAAAGCCCGTTTTCTTCGGCGTTGTAAATTCCAAGTGGTTTCAGTGACAGGCGCTTTGAAACTGCGCCTGAACTGAGTTTTTCAAAGCACATAAAACTAGTGTTGGCAAAATGGCAATCGACTTCAAATCTAAGCTTTAGATTTGGCAACTAACAAAGCATTCAAGAGGGATTCACAACGCTTGGCAGTTTTGGTTTGAATTGGCTTTAGTGTTTACGGCACAATGCCTTAGGTCGGGTGGTTTGCGTTGTTCACCCCTTAATGCGGCGTTAGTTGTACATCAGAGTTCGTCGTCTTCTAATTCGTCTAGATATTCCGGTGAGTGAATTGCACAATAATCAACATCGGCATTTTTATTTAGTATGTCGACTTTTATCTCCGCATCTTCCATGTAAAGAGCGTATTCACCGATAAATTCAACAGATTCAGGAACAACGATATGAGTTATAAAATTCATACTTAACGCCCCATACTCTAGTCGCTGCAACGTGTTTGGCAGAATTATATTTGTTATCCAATTATGGCAAAATGCATTTCGACCAATGATACGAACTTCAACGTTGTCAAAGTGGGAAGGTATTTCTATATCCCTATAATCAGCCTCGTAAGAAAGGATCGTACCAGTTTCCTTGTCAAACTTAACGTCATTTGCTTCTAAGGTATGGGTAGTCATTGTTAAATCCGTTAATAATCTTATTTAAGTCATTATGCTACTAGGGAAATATACAACTAACAATCTGTTTAAGAGGGATTCGCAACGCGTGGCATTTTCACTATGCGTTGGTTTAAGTGATTAAGGTGGTATGCGGTGGCTTTGGTATTGCGTTGCTCACCCCTTAACAGGGCGTTAGCTTTTTAATCGAATTGGAGAAAATATAGTGGATTTAGACGTAAAATCTTTAGCAGTAGGCTCTTTAATCGGAGTGTTGGTTGGTGGTGGAATTTATGGTTTCTATGTGAAAAACATGGGTGAAGCAGGCTTAGATCAGGCTATTGGATATAATCACTTAATGGAATGTACTAGCCTGCTTGGAAGTAATGACGCAGAGAAAATTGCTAGTTTCCTCAATACATTACCTCAAAAGCAACAAGAACTAGAAAAATCTGATGCAATAATGACTGCTACTGCAACTACTTTGAGCGGAGAGCTTAAATTATCGGGTATGGGGCAGCCTTTAGTACAATGTTCAAAAGCACTTTTGGAACGGTATGAAAGAGTAAAAAGCTAACAAAGCGTTTAAGACAGATTCCCAACGCTTGGCATTTTCCATTCCGTCGTTGGGCTTTGTGTTTAAGGTGGTATGGTTAGGTTCAGTGGTAGCGTTGCTCACTACTTAACGCGGCGTTATGTTTACAAGGTTTTAGGAGCTATAGAGCAAATGGAAACTGATAATTGGTTCGATCTCACCTTGTACTCTCTGTTTACACTAAGTGTAATAGTGATTTGGGGGCTAGACTCTTGTTTTATTCCCTCAAGCGTTTGATTATAATTGGAAATAGTCCACACTCCGAAAATCTTCTTATTAAAAAATTTGGTAAAACACCTCTCGAAACATTTTTTGTTGGTAGTTTTCTTGTTGTTGTTTCCATCTGGTACTTACTTTTTGACAGAGGCGGAGCTTTGCTAACGTTGGGCTTCAAAATTACACAGTTTTTGGCATCATAAAATAAACATAACAAAGCGTTAAAGACAGATTCGCAACGCGTGGCATTCTCAGTTCAAATTAAGTTTTGTGTCTAATGTGTAATGGTTTAGGTTAGGTGGCTGCGTTGCTCACTACTTAACGCGGCGTTATGCGTTTTACGTGATTTAGAGGAATAGAAATGAAATTTGAAGGTATTGCTCAACTAAACGAATTCGTTCTATCTATCAATGACTTTATTCACAATGAGGAAAACCATTCAGTTGTCCAATACCCTCGAAATTCTGTTAGTAGCTGGAATGTAAAATCCATAGAAGAAGAGAACGAAGCCCTTCTTAATTCAGTTTCAGGTACAGCAAATATTTACGCAATTTTTGAGTTAGAAGACAACAATGATAAGCCGACTCTGAAGTACATTGGTAAAACTACTCGAAGACTGGCAAGGCAACGCTTAAGAAATCATTTGATAACTAAGCATGCTAAAACTGGAGCTAAGTTAGAATCTGTAAAAGATCTAGTACGAAGGGGGCATACAATCAAAATAGCATACCTTCCAATTGAACCTGAGTCTTTAAGAAACTACGTTGAAGAAGAACTGATTTTTCTGAACAAAAGCGCAGAATGGAATCGAGAAAACGCATAACAAAGCATTTAAGAGTGATTCGCAACGCTTGGCGCTTTCGCTTCGCTCAAGTATAGCCAAGCGTCGCTCACACCTTAATGCGGCGTTATATGCTTCCTCTCCGGAATCATCCATATCTTATCCAAATCTTTAGTATCTTCATTGGTGGTTACAATTGTTGACAGCCTGCTCTTGTTGCGGTTACAATTGTTGCCAATGAGTATTCCGACTCAGAAGCTAAGTAGTTTAGGAGATATCTTATCGCTTACCACAAGAATAAAGAGATTAATGCTGTTGTTAAGTACGCAATTAGCCGTGGATGGACCTACATTGTTCGTAAGGGCAAAGGACACATCGTCGGAATCTTGCGTTGTAGTAACGAAGATAAGTGTCATCAGCTGTTTGTTCACGGAACACCCGAGCCAGCAGAAGAGCATGCTAAGCATTTAATCTCTTGTGTAGATAAATGTATTTAAGAATAGGGCGCTTGCGCCCTAATTCCTGAACAGTAATTTAGCTCATGTAATATGAGGACTTGAAATGAAATATGAATTTGATGTTGTGGTAAGCGGGAAGTACAGCGGAAATGAAGAAGCTTTGTTCGACGTTGCTGACTTGCTTTATGAAGCAGGCTGTAAAGATGCAGTGATTAAAATTATTTATGATGCATTATATATACACTTCTTCCGTTCTGCTGAGAACTTAAAGAGTGCCATTATCAGTGCAATCCGAGATATAGAGTCAGTTAATGGTTTGAAGTGTCAGTCTGTTGATGTGGGGGATGTTGTTAGTCTTAGCGATGTTTCTGAGATTACGGGTATCAATAAAACAACCCTATCTAGATATAGTAAAGGTCAAAGGGGTGAAAAAGGCTTTCCCTCACCAATATATAGAGTAGACAGTTCTAGAGTACTCTGGAGTTGGTTGGATATAGCAAAGTGGCTTAAGAGTAATGGTCACATTGATAAAAATTTTGTTGAAGACGCTGTAGTTGTCACTGAAATAAATACTGCTTTAAGAATTAGAAACAATAAATCAAAGGAAAATGTATTAAATTACTTAGTGGAAATAGAAAGGTGACCTTACATAAATGCATATAACAAACTGTTCAAGAGGGATTCGCAACGCGTGGCATTTTTACTATGCGTTGGTTTAAGTGAGTAAGGTGGTGTGCAGCGGCTTCGGTATTGCGTTGCTCACCCCTTAACAGAGCGTTAGGTGCTTGAAGGAAAAGGTAAGTATGGAAATTGCTTTTCAGCAGATAAACATTGATGATTTCGAATTGTGTGTTGCTGCGAGAAAAGATGCATATTTTTGTAGTTTTGGGCATTACGATGGTTTCGACGATTTCATCAGTGGTTATCGTGAACGAGTATTAGACCGGTTAGCAACATCAGGATGGTTCTATATCCATATATTTGTGGATGGTCAGTTTGCAGGGCAGTTAGAGTTTCGTAGCTTTTCACCCGAGCCGGAGACTGGCTATGTGCATCTCATTTACTTAAAGCCGAATTTTCGTGGTTCAGGACTCGCTGCAAAAGTGCAGGATTATATTGTAAGCACTTTGAGTAAAGCGGGTTGTTTGCGTGCTGTACTTTCAGTAAGCCGAACCAACCATCGAGCTCTCACATTCTATAAGCGCCATGGTTGGAAGTTCGTGCGCAAGAATCCCAAGCACGAAGAAACAGACTTTTTCCAACTTTGGCTACGCACCTAACAAACTGTTCAAGAGGGATTCGCAACGCGTGGCATTTTTACTATGCGTTGGCTTTAGTGATTAAGGTGGTTTGCTGCGGCTCTTGTATTGCGTTGCTCACCCCTTAACAGGGCGTTATGTGCTTGGAGGGTAATAATGAAATCAAAGGAAGTCGTCTTAGCTTTTTGGGACGCAATGAAAACTAATGATTTCGCGAAAGCAAGTGAGTGGCTTAGCCCGGATTTTGAAGGTTTTTGGCCTCAATCTGGTGAGCTTACTGTTGGACGAGACAACTTCACAGCAATCAATTCTTACTATCCAGCAAATGGTACTTGGGATTTCGTCGTTCATTCAATCGTCTGTGATGGTGAAACAGTAGTCACTGATGTTTCTATAACTGATAGCGTTCAAAGGGCGCGTGCTGTTACTTTCCATACGGTAGAAAATGGGCTTATCCGTAAACAGAAAGAGTTCTGGCCAGACCCAATGGAAGCGCAGGAGTGGCGTTCCAAGTGGGTGAGGATCGTGCAAGAGCAGGAACGCACATAACAAAGCGTTCAAGAGGGATTCTCAACGCTTGGCAATTTTGATTCTAAGTTTAGCTTTTGTGTTTATGGCACAATAAGTTAGGTTTGGTGGCTTGCGTTGTTCACCCCTTAACGCGGCGTTAGGTGTTTGCGGAATGAATTGGAAAGACGTGATTCATTGAAGTTGTTAAAAGTTACATATTCTTAAGTATTTACTTAAATACTTAAGAATATGTAACAATAACTCTACGCTGGTTGTTTTTAAAGCTTTGATTTTATTTGGTTTAATGAAATAAAATGGCAGTTAAAATTCTTAGCGGTGTTTTTGTTTTTGGCTAAAACAATTTGTGTTACTAAACGTGAGAACAACACCTAACAAACTGTTCAAGAGGGATTCGCAACGCGTGGCATTTTTACTATGCGTTGGTTTCAGTGATTAAGGTGATATGCGGCAGCTTCAGTATTGCGTTGCTCACCCCTTAACAGGGCGTTATACGATTAAGGAGAAAAATGAAGCCTGATTTACACGGAAGTAGGGTTGTATTGAGGTCAATTCAAATGGAAGATTCTGAAGACTTGCTTGAGATTTATGGTGATGTTCAAACAATGGAATTTGCCTCAGATCCGGTTTTTCCATCGAAAGATTTGATATTTCAGATGCTAGAAAGCGTCGTCCAATTAGAAAAGTCGGGTGAATCGCTGGAATGGGCAGTTTTAGAGCAATCGACCAACAAAGTTATTGGAACTTGCGGTTTACATAGTTTTAGTGATTGTGGTCGTTCATGTGAGGTTGGATGCTTACTTAATTCAGCATATTGGCGACAAGGCTATATGTTGGAAGCTCTCAGTTTATTATTTTCTCACGCAAAATCTGTGGGCATTGAAAAATTGTATGCAGACATTGATGAAGGTAACTTTCGGTCTAAAGCTCTGTTTGAAAAATTAGGTTTCAAAGCCCAAAAAGGTCTGTTTCAACGCTCGTTGTGAGAAATCGTATAACAAATTGTTCAAGAGTGATTCGGCACGCGTGGCATTTTTACTATGCGTTGGTTTTAGTGATTAAGGTGGTATGCGGCAGATTCGGTATTGCGTGCCTCACACCTTAACAAGGCGTTAGTACGGGTTTGAAATCAAAGGTCATCAGTTTTGGTGTTTATCTGTTTTGGCGCTCATATTTACACCTTCAAGTTAGTGCCTTTCACGTTCTTTCCGGTGGCACTATATGCGGAGTGCTCGCTTTGATTTCACCATTTACGGCTTCTAACTCTTAGCCTATTTCTTTGGTGCTTCTTCTCTTTCGCTGTGTTTTCTAAGTGAATCTTGGCTTTCCTTAGGGCTGCCGTCGGAGTGCGAGGATCGAATCCTTTTCTAAATTGAAGCTTGCAAAGTAGGGTAGTTCAGTACGTTTTTCTTCTAGCCAACTCTCGTCTCTCAATCGAGTTTAAGTTTTGTAGCTGCCCGTCTCACTTCAGTGTTCTAAGTCTTTCATATCATGCTACTTTTCAATATCTTGGAGTACATAAATAGAAGTAGCGTATGTACTAACAAATTGCTTAAGAGTGATTCGTAACGCGTGGCATTTTTACTTTGCGGTGGCTTATGTGATTAAGGCGCTGTGCGGTAGCTTTTGTATTGCGTTACTCACACCTTAGCAAGGCGTTAGCCCACAAGAGAGAAGTAAAAAGTAGAGTTCGATGATCAAAGGTAAAGTTGTAGAGTGGAATGACTCAAAAGGTTATGGATTCATTTCGGCATTAAATGGTGAATTAAGAGTTTTTCTCCATATATCAACGGTTCAGAGTAAAGGTCGACGCCCTAAGGTCGATGATGAAGTTAAATTTGAAGTTAACGAAGACAAAAAAGGGCGTTACAACGCCACTAATGTAACAATTCTAGGTTCCGGCTCGGTACCTTCAACAATCATGTTTAGCATTGTTTACTTAGTTTTAGCGAGTACAGCTGTGTTCATATTAGGTGGTGAGAAGCTGTTCATTGCAGCTTATATCCTGATGTCCATTGTAACCTACGTAATGTACGCAATAGATAAAAATGCCGCTCAAAACGGCAAATGGCGGACACCAGAAAATACGCTTCATCTTTTATCGTTACTCGGTGGTTGGATGGGGGCATTATGTGCTCAAAATCAACTTCGTCATAAGTCTAAAAAACAGCCATTTAAATCGATTTTGTGGCTGACGATATTCGTAAATATTGGAGCATTTGTTTGGACATTCACTCCATCAGGTTCGGTGTTCGTTCAGAACTTTATTAGCAATTGGTTCTAGCACTAGCTGTGAGATGTGGGCTAACAAACTGTTCAAGAGTGATTCGCAACGCGTGGCATTTTCACTATGCGTTGTGTTTAGTGTTTAAGGTGGTATGCGGCGGCATAGGTATTACGTTGCTCACACCTTAACAGGGCGTTATGTGGCTTAGGAGGTACACACTGATGGACTTTATCCTTAGTGAAAAAGTTATTGTTCCATTTATAGCGACTATTGGGGCATCTTTGACAATTATTTTTTTGCAGTTCTATGCCCGAAGGATAAAAGAAACGAAACAAAAGATATATGCAGCAACGTATATGTCTGATGTTGCTATGCGTATTACTCAATCTGAACTCATCATACTGAGGCACACTATAATTCCTCACATTAAGGCTGTTGAAAAAATGCTTGCTGGTGATGAGGAGTTGCTAAAACAAACTTTTATCAGCAATGAATTTGACATACTTACTGCTCCACCTCTTGAATATAATCATTTGCCAAATGAGTATTCGCTAGAAGTAGGGTATGACAACATGCGACTTGTTCAAATGTATGAAGTATTACTATATACCCATAAAAATGATACTAATCGAAGGTCTTTAAACGCCTTTGTTAAAGATCACTTGAAAAGTATTCGAACTTTTGCTTCTAAAAGTGATGAGGAAAGAAAGGATATTCTTTGCACTTACTACGACTATTTAAAGAGCCTAGAGCACGAGTCAAATAGAATGCTCCATTTTACAACCTATAGGTTTTTTCCAGAGCTCAAACAGTACCTCAAGTCGTATAGGTTCTGGTTGTATTCTATTAAAGGTGGTAAAAATACGATTCTATCTGCCATGCGTTCATTGAACGAAAATAGTGATTTGGTCCCTGATTACGATTATATGGAAAAAGTTCGTCACGGTGGAATTCAGCAAGAGTTGTAATAGCCACATAACAAGCAATTTAAGAGGGATTCACAACGCTCGGCATTTTTGCTTCTATTTCAAATTTAGTGTTTATGGCACAATGATTTAGGTTTGGGTGGAGGCGTTGTTCACCCCTTAATTGGGCGTTAACTGGCGCAGAAAATACGAAAGCACATTGATACGGTTTCTAGGTCCAGAGGTCTAGCGTGTTCGGTTGGTTTCCTTAATTTAGCTAATGCGACTAATTTAAATTTGGTACTTAAGTTTACTGATGTGAAAGGCGGCACAAAGCCTTCTAATAATATAAGGCATTCGCGATTAGTTCGGCGAACTTACATCGCCGAAGTATGGTGTTGTGAGACACATTTCAAACTAAAGATAAACTGTAATCTTTTGGTTAAACACATATTTGAGTTAGCTTTACTAATCATTAATTAGTGAAACCAGCTTTGGCTACAGTGGCTGTAAGCTCGGCGAAAACTGAAGGGCGCTAAGTTAACAAACTGTTCAAGAGGGATTCGCAACGCGTGGCATTTTTACTATGCGTTGATTTTAGTGTTTAAGGTGGTTTGCGGCGGCTTCGGTATTGCGTTGCTCACCCCTTAACAGGGCGTTAGTTTTTCAAGAATGAGATGTCAGATGCAAGTAGATAAAGCAGTAAACTATATAAGAAAGTTAATTGTCGAGGCGGAGAAAATTGATCCTGGCTCACCCAAAGCGCATAGTTTAGCTGCTAGAGCTAAAGAGTTTTTTCGAGTTTACATTGGTGACGAGAGTGAATTTTATACCTCACTGTTGTTTCTAGATGACAAAAATCCAGATAAAGACGCTATATCAAACATACTCATTGGTTTTTTAGAGTTCGTTGAAGAAGGGTTTGTTGAGGATTTTACTCCTCTCCAGCAAGCAGAAGATAAAATCGTATCTGACTTTCTAGAACAGGCTAGAGTTTTACTCAATGATAAGAAGGTACACCCTGCAGCAGCAATAGTTTTAATTGGTGCTACATTGGAGGAGTTTCTAGCCAAGTGGGTGGAACGAGAAAATGTAAAAATGGGGAATTTAAAAGCTGGGATCTCCAACTATGCGAAAAAATTATATGAAAATAAGCTTCTAACATCCCAAGATAATAAGGATATTCTGGCTTGGGCTGGACTTAGAAATGAAGCTGCCCATGGTAAATGGGACGAAATTAGTAATAGGGAACGAGCCAAAATAATGCTTGAAAGTGTGAACCTTTTTGTTCGTAGGTACGGTGCTGAAGAAAACTAACAAAGCGTTTAAGGCGGATTCCCAACGCTCGGCATTTTCGGTTTGATTCAGCTTTAGTGTTTACGGCGCAATGGTTTAGGCAGGGTGGTCTGCGTTGCTCACCACTTAACGCGGCGTTAGCCCACAGGTGTCACAATTAGCTAAGGATGATGATGAAGGGTCAAATAGTAGAATGGAATGATAATAAAGGTTATGGGTTTATTTCGTCTGTTGGTGGGGAACTTAGGGTGTTTTTCCATATTTCATCCATCAAAAACCGAGGTTATCGCCCTAAGCTAAATGATAGCGTTACCTTTGATGTGACTGAGGATAAAAAGGGGCGCTTCAATGCTGAAAATGTGCTAGTTCAAGGTGCCAGTGGCTTCCCTTACACTGTGCTGTTTGGTTTTAGTTTTTTAGTTGCAGCAACAGCATCGATAACCATGTTCAACGGTGTAATATTTCTGATTCCTGTGTATTTAATACTGAGCACTTTTACATACTTGATGTTTGCTTGGGATAAACAGGCGGCACAGAATGGCAGTTGGCGAACGCCAGAAAACACACTGCATACACTCTCTTTGGTAGGTGGCTGGCCTGGAGCATTATTAGCTCAGTTCCAACTGCGACACAAATCAAGAAAGCAACCTTTCAAGTTCATTCTTTGGGTCACAATCGTTTTAAATATCAGTGGATTTGTTTGGTTGTTTACAGAGTCAGGTAGAAAACTCGTTCAGGGTGTTTTAAGTTTCTTTTAGCTTAAATTACGCTTTAAATGATGTGGGCTAACAAACAATTTAAGAGTGATTCAGCACGCGTAGCATTTTTGGTATGCAGTGTTTTTGGTGTTGAAGTGCTATGCAGCGGCTAGGTCATCGTGTGCTTCACACCTTAATTGGGCGTTATATGCTTAGGAGTACATGTTAAGATGGAAGATTCAAATTCAGGCTCATTTGAATTCTTAGCTTTTGCTAAAGATGAGAAAGAAAAACTATTTCTATCTAAATTTTCCGCTCAAGTAAAAGCAGAAAATAGTCGTGGAAAAGTCATAAATATCGTTTCCTTTGTCGATCATTTACTTGCTCAGTTGTTGGTTGAATTCAGTCCAAATCAATCAAAGGCACAAAAGTTAACATCAGATCTATCGGGTTGCTTAAATACCTTAATGAACAAAGCTAATGTGTGTCATATGTTAGCATTGATTACTGATACTGAGTTTGAACAAGTCAAATTTCTTGCCAATATAAGGAATGACCTAGCCCATGACTGGCGAACTGACCTCACATCTCCACAGATAAGCAAACGTATTGATAAAGTTTCTGTTAGCGACAATGGAACATCGGAGACCAAATTTATGTCTATCTGTGGTCAGCTTGTTACCAAGCTACACCATAGAATCGAGTACGCTAAGATCCTAAAAGAAGAACTACCGGGCAAAACCTTGGTAGATAAAATCAGTCAAATGGCCCCAAAACTCATATAACAAAGCGTTTAAGACGGATTCACAACGCTTAGCATTTTCGGTTTGATTCAGCTTTAGTGTTTACGGCACAATGGTTTAGGTTAGGTGGTCGCGTTGTTCACCACTTAACGCGGCGTTAGTACGGGATTGGCATCAAAGGTCAAAAGTTTCAGTGTTTATTGGTTTCGCGTTCTATCTTTACACCGGATCAAATGTGCCTTTCACGTTCTTTCCGGTGGCACTATATGAGAAGTGCTCGCGTCGATTTCACCGTTTACGGTTTCTAACTTTTTGGCTATTTCGTTGGCGCGGTTTCTTTTGTGTTGTTGGCTTTTTAGCCTTCAATTCTGTACTTTGGTGTGGTTGCCAAAGTTCGGTGACCGAATCCTTTGCTAATTTGAAACTGGCCATAATAGGGTAGTTTTGCGTATTTTTCTTCTAGCCAACTTGCGTTTTGAGGTTGAGCTCTAGTTTGGCAGTTACCCGTTTGGCTTCAGCGTTTTAAGCCAATAGTTTCGTGCTATATTTCAGTATCTTGGTGCAAACCAAAAGGTTTAGGAACAGCGTACTAACAAACAATTTAAGAGTGATTCAGCACGCTTGGCATTTTTGGTTTAGGTTTGGCTAAGTGTTTACGGTGTTCAAATGAAGTACCGTGGTCGCGTGCTTCACACCTTAATTGGGCGTTATACGCTTTATGGAAAATGATACAAAAAGGACGTTATGAAGTTATCTGAGTTACAAAGTCATATCAAAGAATTCGATTATGCGCCAGAGCAATCTGAACACTATTTTTTAAAATTAATCGAAGAAGTTGGCGAATTATCGGAATCTATTCGCAAAGGTAAAAGTGGTCAGCCAACGTTAGATGAACTTAAAGGTTCAATCGCAGAAGAGTTGTATGACGTCTTGTATTATGTTTGTACTTTAGCCAATGTTCACGGCGTAAACCTTGAAAAAACACATGAACTAAAAGAAGTTTTGAACAAGGTTAAGTACAACCGATAGAACGCGTATAACAATTTGTTCAAGAGGGATTCAGCACGCGTGGCATTTTTACTATGCGTTGGTTTTAGTGGCTAAGGCGGTATGCGGTAGCATCGGTGTTGCGTGCTTCACCCCTTAACAAGGCGTTAGTTGCCCAGTCGACATAACTAGCTCACAGGGAATTTTTGTTTTTGGTGTAGTACACGCATAATGCGAATGATATCGCCTTCAACCCAGTACGAAACAATCATTGATATCTCTGGAATAATGAGCAATCGCCCTCTAATTCCGTCTCGTTGGACTCCCATATGAGGTTGTTCTAGAAGGTTTTCCACTTTGGCTTCAATAACTTCATCGGTTTTTTCAGCAGCCTCTGGGTTGAAGTCGTAAAGAAACTCAAAGATCTTTTCACGATCGTTGAGAGACTCTTCTTCCCACAAAATCATAATTTGCCTCGGTTACGGATTTTAGCTTTGCGCTCAGCCATACGTGATTTAGCTGATTCGTGATCAACAAAAGTGGCTTTTCCTGAGTCAAACTTCTCAAAAGCCAAGTTAACTTGTTCAGTTAACCATGCATCGTGAGATAAAGTCTTTCTCTGTTGGTCAGCTAGTTGTTCAGTCAGTTCACGACAAGCGTCACTTAGTGTTCTGCCTTGGCTTTCTGCCATTTGCTGGGCTAGTCGTTTCGTTTCTTCATCAACACGAAACTGAATTCTGGTGTCCATGATGTGCTCCGTATGTTGTGTGTGTACAAATGTTAGCACTGGATTTGGGGTTGGGCAACTAACAAAGCATTTAAGAGTGATTCGCAACGCTTGGCGTTTTCGCTTCGCTCAAGTATAGCCAAGCGTCGCTCACACCTTAATGCGGCGTTAGTTGCCAACGAGGAAAAACGTACCTAAAGCAGAATGTTTAGGGCTAATGTCCGTGTGTTTTTGGCTAGGTTTTCGTATTTCAATTTCTAGCTAATTGGGTTTGTGAAAATCGTGCTTTGGTTTCTTGTACGGTTTGGTTTTTCTGTTTCAGAAACCGATTTATATGTTGAAAGTTAGTTGTGTAACATTGTCTGTCCCAAGGCGCTTTTTGGTGTTGTTAGCCCGTTTTCTACGGCGTTGTATGTTCCAAGTGGTTTCAGTGACAGGCGCTTTGAAACTGCGCCTGATTTGAGTTTCTTAAAACACGTAAAGCTAGTGTTGGCAAAGCGGCAATTAACATCAAATCAAAGCTTTAGGTTTGGCAACTAACAAAGCATTTAAGAGGGATTCACAACGCTTGGCAGTTTTGGTTTGAATCAACTTTAGTGTTTACGGCACAATAGCTTAGGTTGGGTGGTGGCGTTGTTCACCCCTTAATGCGGCGTTAGCCTACTTCTAGAAGTTATCAACTGGGTGCAAATGATGTACAACGAACCAAATTTACATTCGAGAAATCTAAAGTTGATTTCATTGATGTTCATTCTTTATTACTTGCTTGGGTTAGAACCAGTAGACAATTCCATTCGTCTTCAAGTGATAAATTTTCAAGTTACTAATTTGGAAGTTCTACCATGGGTTGCTCATGGTTTGCTGTTGTATTTCGCGTGGCGTTTTTATTTGAACTCTAGAAAGCGTGTCAGAACAGGCTACAGGAGAAAGTTCGCATTTCAGCAAATAAGTAGTAAAGATAGCTTCTTTCATAGGAGGCTAAAGAACGTATGTTTAAAAGACTTTTTAGTTAATCATAAATCTCAGTATGAGACGGAGATCGAGGGAATTGTGGGCAAAGACAGCATCGACTCTGTTCGATCTGCTGGTTTCAACATCTACCCGAATAAGTTTTCGTACGAAAACCAAAAGCTAGTGCTTGTATATGGTGTTCAATACCAATATGAGTCAGAGCTTTTCCAAAGAACTATGAAAACTTTCTCAATCACTTATAGTTGGTATTCATGGCCTTTAATTAAATCGTGGAGATTCCTTGCTTTTTCAATAAACACGGAAGACGCCCCTGATTTTCTTTTACCTTGGCTGCTATTTTTTGCTGCTATTCTAACCAGTGCTTTGAATTGTTTTGGAATATCGGCTAACACGTTAGGCTAACAAGGCGTTTAAGACGGATTCACAACGCTTGGCGGTTTCAGTTCAAATCAGTTTTAGTGTTTAAGGTACAATGTTTAGGCTTGGTGGTTGGCGTTGTTCACCACTTAACGCGGCGTTATATTTCATCGGCGTTTGAGTAAGATAAATTAAAAGGATAAAAGAATATGAAAAAGCAGATTTCTAGACTATCTCCCCATCAGAACGGAAAGGTATTTGGTATATTGATCGCAATCGCATCACTTCCTATGTTTATTCCCTTTGTCGGAATGTCTTTTCTACAACCAGAAATGAGTACTGGTTTTCCCATCGGGTTCATATTTCTATTTTCGATACTCTATCTAGTATTGGGGTACCTTTCGGTGGCTATTACATGTTTGGTTTACAATGTGCTCGTAAAGTATATTGGCGGGTTTGAATTTGAAATTAAAGATGCGAGTTCAAAAATATAACAAAGCATTTAAGAGTGATTCCCAACGCTTGGCATTTTTCATTCCGTCGTTGGGTTTTGTGTTTACAGCGGTAAGGTTACGTTTCGTGGTAGCGTTGCTCACACCTTAATGCGGCGTTATGTGCCCCGTTGTTCATGCTTTGACATGGCGTATGAGTGTATTATGTATTAATAGAAGGAGTCTTAAATTATGAATGGAAGTAGAATAGAAGCGTTTCGTGCAGCAGCTAGAGAGCTTAGTGATTACGAAGTGATAGAGGCACTTCATAACCGTTTGGAGCACGAACAAGAATCAATAGATGATAGGTCTGCGGGTATAATTAGACAGATTTTGGGTGACCCTACTAAGCCTCTGAGCCGAAACCAACAGTATCACTACGACAATTTCATACTTCCTACATTAGTTGAAGGATGTGGAATTGCTGGGTGTAGCAAATTTACTGTTGCTGGTCGAGGTTACTGTGGAGTATGCGCTCTGGAATACGGTGGGTAGTCCAGAGCTAAGCACATAACAAACTGTTCAAGAGGGATTCGCAACGCGTGGCATTTTCACTATGCGTTGGTTTTAGTGTTTAAGGTGGAATGCAGCGGCTTCGGTATAGCGTTGCTCACCCCTTAACAGGGCGTTAGCTTACATATCAGATTCAGAGAACGAAAATGGAAATTAGAGAAGCTCAAGCATCAGATATAGACTCACTTTTGCGTCTAAATTATCAAATTGGAATAATGCATTTTGAAAATGCTCCGGAAGCATTTGTTGAACCGTCTTTCGAAGAAAAAGAGTTTCTTCTTAATGCCTTAAATGATCAATCAAGGCTATTTCTTGTAGCGGAAGTTTCCGGTGCTGTAGTTGGGTTTATAACTGCCACCGTTAGCCAAAATGAAGTAGTTCCATTTCTAGTTAAAACACCGATTTGTCGTGTTGGCACGATTGTAGTCGATGAAAGTGCCCGAACTTCCGGTATTGGGACACAACTAATGGCTAAATGTAGCGGTTGGGCTAAATCTCAAGGTGCAGAGCAAATAAAGCTTGAGGTTATGGCATTCAACAGTCATGCACAAAAATTCTATACAAAACTTGGCTTTGCAGAGCAGTCAAAAACTCTGTGGAAAACTGTAAGCTAACAAGCTGCTTAAGAGGGATTCACAACGCGTGGCATTTTTACTATGCGTTTATTTTAGTGATTAAGGTGGTATGCGGTAGCTTCGGTACTGCGTTGCTCACACCTTAACAGGGCGTTATGTTTAATCACGTAAATCAGTAGCTTGTGTCTTTTCTTTGCTCCAAAAGTCATTCTGTTTTGGTCTTTTAGCAAATTGGCATCGTTTGACGTTGTTTTTCGAACATTTTCCTCAATCTTTAAGTTAGAACTTCAGCTTTTGTGTTTTCTGTTTTCAAGGTTCAATTTAGTAAAACTTATGATTTAAATAAATTTTTAGCTTCTGGTTTTGATTGCAAAGTAAGTCGGGTTAAACTTCCGTATAGTTGAACGTAAGGTATTGAATCTTAAACATAACAAACAGTTCAAGAGGGATTCACAACGCGTGGCATTTTTACTATGCGTTGTTTTTAGTGTTTAAGGTGGTATGCGGCGGCTTCGGTATTGCGTTGCTCACCCCTTAACAGGGCGTTAGTTGCCAACGAGATAAACGCAGCTAAAACAAAATATTTAGGGCTAAGGTCCGTGTGTTTTTGGCTCAGTTTTCGTATTTCAATTTCTAGTTATTTAGGTTTGTAAAATTGTGCGTTGGTTTCTTTTGTGGTTGTATTCTCTATTTCAGAAACCGATTTATATGTTGAAAGTTAGCTCTGTAACATTGTTTATCCAAAGGCGCTTTTTGGTGTTGTTAGCTCGTTTTCTACGGCGTTGTATATTCCAAGTGGTTTCAGTGACAGGCGCTTTGAAACTGCGCCTGATTTGAGTTTTCCAAAATACGCAAAGACAGTGTTGGCAAAGCGGCAATTAGCATCAAATCAAAGCTTTAGGTTTGGCAACTAACAAAGCATTCAAGAGGGATTCACAACGCTTGGCAGTTTTGGTTTGAATCAACTTTAGTGTTTACGGCACAATAGCTTAGGTTGGGTGGTGGTGTTGTTCACCCCTTAATGCGGCGTTAGCTTACTCTCTAAAAATCAGAATCTTATAGCTAATATTCAACGCCGAACCACATCGGAATATCGTGCTCTGGCAGTGTTTTATCTAGTACTCGTCTTGTTCCTATCTAAGCTGTATCGGTTATCGGTCTGATATTAAGGCGGTGCAAATTCAAGCATCGCCTCGTTAGGTGTAAATGACAAAGTCCTCGCGTGAAATCAGCAATTCAAATGTCAGCTTTTGTGTGTGAAGTTCCGTGAGTCTCCACGCTCGGCGGTTTTGGTCTAGTCCAAGGCAATTCAAAGCTCAAACCTGTAAATTCGGCTCAGTGGTATGTCTCAAGTTCATACTTCATGGCGTAGTAGGGACAGTTTTTTGGTATACAATGGCTTGCATTAAATAAGCTAACAAGGCGTTCAAGAGGGATTCTCAACGCTTGGCGGTTTCGGTTCAAGGTTTAGCTTATGTGTTTATGGCACAATGGTTTAGGTCAGGCGGTGGCGTTGTTCACCCCTTAACGCGGCGTTAGTTTGCAAGAGGAAAAACGCAGCTATAAAGCAAAATCTAGTGGTAAAAGCTCAAAGTCGAAATTGTCGTATCGGTGTTCAATTTCAGTGTTAATTAGCGTGGTGAAAATCCCAAATTAGCGTCGTTTCAACGGTTGATTTGTTCTTTGGTGCGGTGACTTTCGGGTTAACTGAGTCGAACTTTTTTGCTGAAATTCTGCTCGTTGAGTTTATTGGTGCAAAAGCCGATTTACTCGCTGCGAGGACGTTTTCTCTAGTGTGGTAAGTTCATGTGGTTTCAGTGACTTCGTTGAAAGTCCGCATTGTGAGATTAGTTTTCCAAAAGCGCTTTTTGGTGTTGTAAGTTCGTTTTCTGCGGCGTTGTTTGTTCCACGTGGTTTCATTGAGTAGCCGCTTTGAGACTACGCCTGGCTTAAGTGCATCACAACACTTAAAGCTTATTGTTTGCAAAGTTTAAAATAACGTAAAATCAACGCTTTGGGTTTGCAAACTAACAAACTGCTCAAGAGGGATTCGCAACGCGTGGCATTTTCACTATGCGTTTAATTTAGTGATTAAGGTGGTTTGCGGCGGCTTTTGTATTGCGTTGCTCACCCCTTAGCAGGGCGTTAGGTAGTAAGTGCGATTGAGATTAAAAGCAGAGATTATTTTAGGGTAAGTATCTGTTTATATTGCTGAATTGACTTGATGTGGTAGTCGTGATAAGGTGAAAGCCGATCTTTCTTTCAGGCGATTCACCTTATCACGACTACCTCTTCCCAGGATTCTTCTGGCAATAAAATCCTTATTAATCAGTAGCTTAATGTCAGACCTCAAAGTAAGTGACAAGCGAAAACTGCTAGTTTTAATTTTGATGTTTTTCTTCATGTGGTTGATCTCCGATAATCTCATTTATGGGTTTATTTCTACATTTATTTTACCATGTTTGTATGAAAATCTCAGCAAAAACATGTAGTTACTACCTAACAAATTGTTCAAGAGGGATTCGCAACGCGTGGCATTTTTGCTATGCGTTGGTGTTAGTGATTAAGGTGGTTGCAGTGGCTTCAGTATTGCGTTGCTCACCCCTTAACAAGGCGTTATGTAGCGGGTTGGATTTATCACATAAAAAGGAAAAATATGGTTGTACTTAGGGAAATGCGTCAAGAAGAGTACCCGGCTTATTGTCAGTATTTTATCGATGATTACAGTCGGGAAATCGCTAAGAATTATGGACATACTCTCGAAGTAGCAACAGAGTTAGCAACGAAAGAGCTGCATCGTTGTTTCCCCAATGGACTCGGCGGAGATGTGCACTCCTTGCTATGTATTGATACTGAAATTGAAGGGCAGTTACATCTTATTGGTTATCTTTGGCACTCAGTAAACGCTTCAGATCGATCTACCTTCATCTACGACTTTTTTGTATCCAGCGAGTACCGAGGATTGGGCTATGGAACTCAAGCAATTTCTGAGTTGGAAAAACAGTTACAGTCAGTTGGTATAAAGCAAATCAAACTAAGGGTGGCTTATCACAACGAACGAGCGCTTAAGTTGTACAAGGAAGTTGGCTTTGTCATTACAGGCTTTAATATGGCCAAGCAAATAGGTGAGCAATAGCCACTACATAACAAAGCGTTTAAGAGGGATTTGGCACGCGTGGCATTTTTAGTATGCGTTGGGTCCAGTGTTTACGGTGCATTGCAGAGGCTTTTGTATTGCGTGCCGGCACCCCTTAACGCGGCGTTATACCGCAAAGGAGAAATCAATGATAAAGCAAATAAGCGGCACAGATCAGTCGCTCTTATCTCTATCAAAAACAAGCTTCTCCGAGCTACGAAAAATCTATCGCCCAACTTCCGAAGCTCAAAGAAACCAAGCTAGTTCAACAGATGAGTGGACTTGTTTGGGATATTATTTGGATCACCAGCTAGTGGGTCTTATAAAGGCTAAGTTGTCCAGCAAGACGCTTAATTTAAGTACACTTGCTGTCATGCCTGAATGTCGTAAAAGAGGCATAGCTCGAAGCTTAATTTTGGAGGCGGAGCGTATGTTCTCAAATTCAGACTTGCTCTCAGTTTGGTGCGTTGAGCAAACTGGTAATGTAGAGATCTTTGAGGCTCTAGGTTTCAAGGTTGCGGAGCGTGTTGAGTCAGATATTTTTGAGTTGACTGACAGCTCAAACGTTAAAGCAATAGAAGTTCGTCTGGAGCGGCAGGCAGCGGTATAACAAAGCGTTCAAGAGGGATTTGGCACGCGTGGCATTTTTAATATGCGTTGGGTTCAGTGTTTACGGCGCTGTGCGGTAGCTTTTGTATTGCGTGCCGGCACCCCTTAACGCGGCGTTATTGCGCTAGTTGAATCACAAATTTCCAATATATTTATTAATCGATGCATTATCATATAGTATGTTTGGCGCGATTTTATCGTAGCTAGGTTAATAACATGAAAAATAAAGTAATTTTGTGCTCCGCTCTCCTTTTGGGTTTATCAGGCTGTGCTTCAGTTCCTACCGTTGATTCGACAATTTCGAATGAAGTTAAATCATTTGAAGCTCCTCAGGAAGGTAACTCTGGTATTTATATTTATCGCGAGGATACCTTTGTTGGAGCAGCACTTAAAAAATACGTTTATGTTGATGGAGAGTGTATAGGTGAGACTGCTCCAGGGATCTTCTTCTACCATGAAGTTGAAGGTAATAAAGAGCATCAAGTTAGTACGGAATCAGAGTTTTCCGAGAATCATTTAACTATTTACACTGAAGAAGGCCGCAATTACTTCGTTAATCAATATATTAAAATGGGTGTGTTTGTTGGCGGTGCTGGCGTAGAGTTAGTGGACGAAAACAAAGGTAAAGCTGAAGTTTTAAAAGTAGACATGGCAGTAAAAGGTAAATGCCCATCGATCTAATGTCGATATAGCGCAATAACAAAGCATTTAAGAGTGATTCCCAACGCTTGGCATTTTCAGCTCAAGGTTGGGTTTCGTGTTTACGGTGTAAAGGTTTAGGTTAGGTGGCAGCGTTGCTCACACCTTAATGCGGCGTTAGTTGCCAATGAGGAAAAATGCACCTAAAGCAGAATGTTTAGGGCTAATGTCCATGTGTTTTTGGCTGGGTTTTCGTATTTCAATTTCTAGTTATTTGGGTTTGTGAAAATCGATCGTTGGTTTCTTTTGTGGTTAGATTTTCTATTTCAGAAACCGATTTATATGTTGAAAGTTAGCTGTGTAGAATTGTCTGCCCAAACGAGCTTTTTGGTGCTGTTAGCCCGTTTTCTAAGGCGTTGTATGTTCTAAGTGGTTTCAGCGACAGGCGCTTTGAAACTGCGCCTGATTTGAGTTTCTTAAAACACGTAAAGCTCGTGTTGGCAAAGGGGCAATTAGCATCAAATCAAAGCTTTAGGTTTGGCAACTAACAAAGCATTCAAGAGGGATTCACAACGCTTGGCAGTTTTGGCTTTAATCGGCTTTAGTGTTTACGGCACAATGGTTTAAGTTGGGTGGTGGCGTTGTTCACCCCTTAATGCGGCGTTATGTTCTTGGAGGAAATGGTGGAGTATCAAAGAGACAGGGTAACTTTCATTGTTTTCCAAAGACTCGCTTTAAAAATGTATCAAGCTCTCGTATTCAAAGTGTTGGGCAAGAAAGAAAAACTAGAGTGGCAGCAAATATTGATAGCTGATTGTCTACGTATTGTTGGTTTTTGTAAGCTGGCTTATTGGCTAGCTTATAAAGTGCAAACGAAAACTTCTAGCGAGAAAAACAAGTTTTGGTCTACTCATGCTTCAGGTATAGCTTTGCAATACGCTGGTGACATGGTGGGTGCTGAAAGAGCATTTCTACAAAGTCAGGTTTATGGCTGTGAGCTTTCTTTGAGTTTCAGTTTACAGCACTTAGGCAAATTAAACGTTGAGCTTGGTAATTATGAGCTAGCTGAACAACAGTTCAATGAAGCCCTGAATATTCGATATAAACTCAATCGAACTGACCTAGCCGAGTCGACCATCCGAGCTATACAAGGGCTAGAGAAGTTACGAACATAACAAAGCGTTTAAGGCAGATTCGCAACGCGTGGCATTCTTAGTTCAAATTGAGTTTTGTGTTTAAGGTGTAATGGTTTGAGTTAGGTGGTGGCGTTGCTCACTACTTAACGCGGCGTTATACGATTAAGGAGAAAAATGAAGCCAGATTTACACGGAAGTAGCATTGTTTTGAGGTCAATTCAAACGAATGATTCTGATGATTTGTTTGAAATTTATGGTGATATTCAAACAATGGAATTTGCCTCAGACCCAGCTTTTACATCGAAAGATATGATAGTTCAGATGCTAGAAAGCGTCGTCCGACTGGAGAAATCAGGTGAATCGTTGGAATGGGCTATTATGGTTCAAGCGACAAACAAAGTTATTGGAACCTGCGGCTTACATAGTTTTAGTGATAACGGTGATTCCTGCGAGGTCGGATGCTTACTAAATTCATCGTACTGGCGACAAGGGTATATGTCGGAAGCTCTTAGTTTATTATTTTCTCATGCTAAATCTTTGGGCATTGAAAGATTGTATGCAGATATTGATGAGGGTAATTTTCGGTCTCAAGCTTTGTTTAATAAGCTAGGTTTCAAAGCTAAAAACGGTCAGTTTCAGCGCTTGCTGTGAGGCATCGTATAACAAACTGTTCAAGAGGGATTCACAACGCGTGGCATTTTCACTATGCGTTGGTTTTAGTGTTTAAGGTGGTATGCGGCGGCTTCGGTATTGCGTTGCTTACCCCTTAACAGGGCGTTATGTGCTTTCGGAGAAAACGATGAATAAGTGTCTAATCATTATATTATCTAGTCTTTCATTTGGTGCTCTTGCTGAAGAAGAGTCCATTGACTGTAATAATGCGATGACCACAATCGAGATAAACCAATGTGCCGCTATTGAACTAGAGTCAGCACAAGTTAAATTAGATAAATATCTAAACACTAGCTTTGAGCACAACGCTCATGACCCAGAACTGATCGCAGCAATTAAGCTTGCTCAACAGGATTGGCAAGCATATATGTCCTCTCACTGTGACTCGGTTTATACGCAATGGCGTGATGGAACTATTCGTGGAATTATGGCGATATCGTGCAAAACTAAGTTAACTAAGCAAAGAACGCACGAGTTATGGGAAAATTTTTTAACTTATATGGACAGTACACCACCAGTTTTACCGGAGCCAAGTGTGGAGTAGCTTTCAACCACGCACATAACAAACTGTTCAAGAGGGATTCGCAACGCGTGGCATTTTTACTATGCGTTGGTTTTAGTGATTAAGGTGGTATGCGGCGGCTTCGGTATTGCGTTGCTCACCCCTTAACAGAGCGTTAGTTGCCAACGAGGAAAATGTACCTAAAGCAGAATGTTTTGGGTTAATGTCCATGTGTTTTTGTCTAGGTTTTCGTATTTCCATTTCTAGTTCTTTGGGTTTGTGAAAATCGTGCTTTGGTTCCTTGTACGGTTTGAGTTTTCTGTTTCAGACGCTGATTATCTTGTTGAAAGTCTGCTCTGCTGCATTGTCGTTCCAAAAGGTTTGTTTGGTGTTCAAAGTCCGTTTTCTACGGCGTTTTATATTCCAAGTGGTTTCAGTGACAGGCGCTTTGAAACTGCGCCTGATTTGAGTTTTTCAACATACGTAAAGTAAGTGTTGGCAAAGCCGTAATTAACTTCAAATCAAAGCGTTAGGTTTGGCAACTAACAAAGCATTCAAGAGGGATTCACAACGCTTGGCAGTTTTGGTTTGAATTGGCTTTAGTGTTTACGGCACAATGGTTTAGGTTAGGTGGTGGCGTTGTTCACCCCTTAATGCGGCGTTATACCACAAGGAGCAATATGTGATTGTAGTAGCAAGGTTTTCTTTTCCTCATGAAGCTCATATTGCGAAAGCGAGTCTAGATAGTGCTGGGATAGAAAGTTACATCGCTGACGAGCACACGGTGAATACTCAGTGGCTTTATTCAAACGCTATGGGCGGTGTTCGCCTAATGGTCTCCGTGAGTGATGCAGAGGAAGCGAAACAAATACTTAGTAGTGACTTCTCAGAATCATTGGAAAATGAAGTTGCCGTTGATGAAGCCAAAGATGTTTGCCCTAACTGTGGTAGTACGGAGCTATATGTATTTACAAAAGGTAAGCGTCCAGCTTTCTTAGTATTCATTTTACTGGGTTTTCCACTGTTCTTTTACAAGCATGGTTACAAGTGTAAGCAGTGTGGGGAGTTCAGTGAAAAGCTTTGAGTAGTGGTATAACAAAGCGTTCAAGAGGGATTCTCAACGCTTGGCTGTTTTGGTTCAAAATTTAGCTTTTGTGTTTATGGCACAATAGTTTGAGTTAGGTGTCATTGCGTTGTTCACCCCTTAACGCGGCGTTAGTTTGCAAGAGGAAAAACGCAGCTATATCGCAAGGTCTAGTGGTAAAAGCTCAAAGTCTAAATTGTCGTATCGGCGTTCAATTTCAGTGTTAATTAGCGTGGTAAAAATCCAAAATTGGCATCGTTTCAAGGGTAAATTTGTTCTTTGGTGTTGTGAGTTTGGGGTCATTGAGTCGAACTTTTTTGCTGAAACTCTGCTCTGTGAGTTTGTTGGTACAAAAGCCGATTTACTTGCTGAAAGGATGCTTTCTCTGGTGTGGCAAGTTCACGTGGTTTCAGTGGCTTTGTTGAAAGTCCGCATTGTGAGATTGGTTTTCCAAAAGCGCTTTTTGGTGTTGTGAGTTCGTTTTCTGCGGCGTTGTTTGTTCCAAGTGGTTTCATTGAGTAGCCGCTTTTAGACTACGCCTGATTTAAATGCATCAAAGCACATAAAGTTTGTTGTTTGCAAAGTTTAAAATAACGTAAAATCAACCTTTTGGGTCTGCAAACTAACAAACTGCTCAAGAGGGATTTTTAATTTCCACCTAAGTTTTTGTTTCTTAACGCTTTATGTTTCTTTTGCCACTCGTTGGGGGACATTTAGGGGAACTGCAAAAAATAACTTTAAAATGAGATCTGAATCACGTGTTGTGTCAATAAGTTCGCTCTATTTGTTATCTGAATACAGATAAATTTTTCTTTATCATAGGTAATTTGTTAGCTCAGATAAATTACCTAATACAATTTGTTGACCTTGAGGATTAGACTTCTGCGTGTGTATATCGATGCTATAAGCATCTAGAACATACCGTATTAATGATGCATTTGTAGCGATGCTAAGAACGCCGTCACTCATGGCATAGTCTTTTTCAATTACCTTTTTCTGTTGCTCGTTCAAACGCGGGTCAGGCACAATATCAACATTCACTTTAGTGCTCCAAAGCTTGTCAGCGTGTTTGTCGTAAGTGGCTTGATCGTTAATATCCGGTATCCCATGAATACGGCTTAGCACAAAGTCGCGAAAGCCACCAGCATGTTCACAATAAGCGCGAACATGCCAGCGTAGTGGGGTACAAACTAAGTTATGAGGGGAAATTATGCGCCCCGAGCACTCACCATCTTTTAACGATGTGTAGCAAATGTCGACACGTTGTTTCTCTCGTATCGCCTGTACCAAAGGACGTAATACTTGTGGTGAAATGTTGCGTGTGACTGGGCGTACCATGGTTGTGTTTTCAAAGCCCATATTGAGATCAGCAAATGTTACTGTCATGTCTTCATTACGAGAAAGAATGTGCAGATACTCATCCGCATGACCACTTGTTAACTTGGGAACAAAGCTATCGCTCGGCTTGTAGCCTTTAAGCTGTTTGTCGTAAATCAGGTTGCCAGGTGCTATATCAACTAAGTAAGTATTGATGTCTTTGGAGGCTTGCTGCCGACCAATGCCAAAGCTCTGTATTAAGTGGTTGGTATTTAATCTTCCTTCCCACAAAGCAACAATTTCAATCATTCGGTATCGAAACAGTAGATCCCATCGAATTGGCCATTTAGTCATTTTAGATTCCTGTCTAGTTATTCGACATGTTTATGTATTCAGTATTTACCTGTCGCTAATGACGTCATACTATGGTCTGGTTAATAAAACATCAAGGCCTGCGGGGGTAATGTTGTATGAACGTGTCGATAGAAGAGTTTACTCATTTTGATTTTCAGCTCGTTCCCGATCCATCGCCGCTTGATCTTGTCATTACTGAATCACTCGAAAATTACACTAAACTTAATGGCGCTAAATCTGGTGCTTTGCTTCCATTACCGTTTCAGACCGGAATCGGGAAAACATACACGGCATTAAACTTTTTGCTCCAGCAGATGCTCGTTCAAGTGCAAAATGAATTACAGGAAGAAAAGAGCGGTAGTAGATCCAAGCGTTTACTCTATTACGTTACAGATTCAGTAGATAACGTCGTAAGTGCGAAAGCAGAATTGTTGAAGTTAATTGAGGAACAAACAGTCAAGGGTGAGCCTCGCTTCACTTTAGAACAACAAGACTACCTTAAAGCACAAATAGTCCACCTACCTAACCAGTCAGAGCAGTTGTTGCAATGTTCTGATGCTGTCTTGAATCAAGTATTAGTTGGATTTGACTTGAACGCCGAGCGCGATGTTAAAGCAGAATGGAGCGCTATATCGGGCCTAAGGCATCATGCGAGCAAGCCAGAAGTTAAAGTTTCTTTAAGTCGTCAAGCCGGTTACTTTTACCGCAATTTAGTTGCCCGCTTGCAAAAGAAACAAAAAGGGGCCGATAGAATCTCGCTGAATGGCTCGTTACTGACCTCTGTTGAAGCACTTCTGCCGGGAGAAAAAATCCGCAATGGAAGCGCTCATGTTGTTTTCTTAACGACGAGCAAGTTTCTGAAAGGCTTCCACAATACCCGCTCGCGCTACAGTCCATTACGCGATTTAAGTGGTGCGGTGCTTATCATTGATGAAATTGACAAGCAAAATCAAGTCATCCTTTCCGAACTGTGTAAACAACAAGCGCAGGACTTAATTTGGGCTATAAGAACTCTGAGAGCAAACTTTCGAGATCACCAACTTGAGAGTTCGCCTCGCTACGACAAGATTGAAGACCTGTTTGAACCACTGCGTGAGCGACTCGAAGAGTTTGGCACCAAGTGGAACCTAGCGTTTGCGTTTAATACGGAAGGACCTAACTTGAATGAACGACCTGTTCGGTTGTTTTCAGATAGAAGCTTCACGCATGTAAGCAGTGCCACTCATAAGCTGTCATTAAAATCAGATCTATTGAGGCAGAAAAATCTCATATTTAGTGATGAGAAAGTGGAAGGTTCTCTCATTGAAAAAAATGGGCTTTTAACCCGCTTTGTCAATGAAGCGGATGTTATATACCAGTGGTTTCTTGGCACTATGCGTAAAGCCGTATTTCAGTACTGGGAGAACGTTCGTAGCCTTGAAATTGAAGGGAGCGAAAATAGAAGCCTAGAAGGAACGTTTCAAGAAGCCGTTCAATCCCTGCTGACTCACTTTAACCTACAAGAATTTGAGTCTGCTGTTTACGAGTCTTTTGATACTAGGGGGCTGCGGCAATCAGCAGGTGGACAAGCGAGCAAGTTGAGTTCTAGCAAGAGCTACCATCATACCGGAATGAAACTTGTTGAAGTCGCCCATAATCAGGGGACTCGCGATACCGTAAATTGTAAAGCGTCATTCTTAAATCTTTCACCATCGGGTGTCTTGGCGGATATGGTTGATGCCGGAGCTGTTATTCTCGGTATAAGTGCAACAGCGAGAGCTGATACCGTAATACATAACTTTGATTTTAAGTACTTGAATGAGCGTTTAGGTAAAAAGCTTTTGTCTTTGTCGAGAGAGCAAAAGCAGCGGGTAAATGATTATTATCATAGTAAGCGCAACTATAAAGATAATGGTGTGGTTTTAAAGGTTAAGTATCTTAATAGTCGAGATGCGTTTCTTGATACTTTGTTAGAAGAATATAAGCCGGAGGCTCGCTCAAGCCACTTTATCCTAAATCACCATCTGGGTATTGTTGAGTCAGAGCAGGCATTTGTTCGGAGCTGGCTGTCTAAGCTCTTAGCGAGTATTAAAGCGTTTATGTCAGTTCCTGATAATCGTTATATGCTGTCGCTGTTAAACCGTACTCTTGATACAACACGTCAGGATATTAATGAATTCATCCAGTTTTGCTGTGATAAATGGGCGATAGAATTTAATGTTCCAACCAAGACATATTTTGGCGTGAACGCTGATTGGATGAGGTTAGTTGGCTATGATGAAATTTCCAATCACCTAAACACAGAATCAGGGAAAGTCGTTGTGTTCAGTACATATGCTTCAATGGGTGCTGGTAAAAACCCTGATTATGCAGTCAATTTAGCGTTGGAAGGTGGAAGCCTAATATCCGTTGCCGATGTCACTTATAGCACCCAGCAGCGAAGCGATATAGACAGTATATATCTTGAAAAACCTACTCAGCTAATGTTGTCAGATGATTATTCGCATACTGCTAACCAGCTTTGTCAGTTTCACCAAATCTTATCTTTGCAAGAGAACGGAGAGTTGTCGCCGAAAAGTGCTGAAAGCTGGTGTCGTCAGCAACTTATGGGCATGAGCAGAGAGCGCTCTTTACAACAATATTACCAAACAAGTGACTACCAAAGCGCGGTAAGGAAATACATTGAACAAGCGGTAGGAAGAGCCGGGAGAACATCTCTGAAACGAAAACAAATTCTCTTGTTTGCCGATTCCAGTTTGAAAGAAATTCTGGCGGAAGAGAGTAGAGACCCAAGCTTGTTTTCGCACGAATATGTTGCTTTGATTGATAAAGCGAAATCAGCTAATAAGTCTTTAGTTGAGGACAGGGTTGTTCGACGTTTATTCAATCTTGCTCAAAGAAACAACAAAGACGGTATGCGGTCAATCAAAGCACTAGTTCGTCGTCTACATAATCAACCTGCATCTGATAATGATATTCAAGAGTGGCAAGACATTAGAACTCAGTTACTTCGCTATCCGACGATCGTCTCTCAACCGGAGCGATTTAATCGATTGTACTTACAGTCTATGACCAACGGTTACTACCGTTATCTGGGTAACTTAGATGGTGATCCGAATGCCTTCGAGTTCTTTGATAGAGTGCCTACTGGCGATATGGTTTCTGAGGAAGCATGCAACCTAGCTACGTTAGTTCAGAACCAATATGTGAGGCCGTGGTTTGAACACAAAGGTTTTGCCTGTTCGTGGCAAAAAGAAGCGTATGTGATGACGCCAGTTATGTTTACCAACATTTATAAGGGAGCATTGGGCGAGCAAGCGGTAGAGGCGGTGCTAACAGCATTCGATTTTATCTTTGAAGAAGTTCCACATTCTATTTACGAGCGATTTGATAATAGAGTCAAATTTGCAGGGGTTGAGCAACCGATCTGGCTAGACAGCAAATACTGGAAGCATGAAGGTAATGAAATCAGCGAAGATTACAGTTCGAAAATTTCATTGGTAGAAGAAGAGTTTGGACCTTCGAAGTTTATTTACGTGAATGCGTTAGGGGATACCTCAAAGTCGATTAGATATTTGGACTCGTGCTTCGTAGAAACCTCACCACAGTTAGCTAAAGTTATTGAAATTCCTGCACTAATTAATGATAGCAATGCCGACACCAACCTAACCGCAGTACAGGAGTTGATAAAATGGTTACACAACAGCTAGAGCCTTCCTCACACGGTCCTTTATCAACCTTAGTGGAACAAATATCCATTGACACTGATTGGGTTGATAGAAGCTTCGCAATTTACTGTGTCAGTTATAAAGGAATAGACTTCTCAGAACGACCTAAGCGTTTAGTAACATTAGCGTCTGAAATCTATAAGTCAGGAAGTGTTTATTGCTTAGTCAAAGGTGCCAATAAAGAAGCGTGTTATTGGGTGCTGTTACCAAAGGACGCCAAATTAGACCTCAAAGACACGTCTTTGGCTATCAAACCAGTTAACGCTGCCGAGCTACCTACATGGCAATTGGCCCGTTTACTGATTAAAGCGATACCAAAAGTATTGAGTGGCGCTACGCCAGAGATAAAGCGCTTTGAAAGTGAAGGCTTATATTATCTAGTCAAAAGCAAAAAGTTACCGAAAGGTCACTCAGGCTATGAATTAACGACCGTGGAAATCGATTTAGCGCCATGTGCAGCGCTTGGATTCAAACAAACACTGTCAATGAGTGCCAAAACGTTTTCTCCTTTGTCTTGGTTTACGTTAGAGAACGGAGAGATACAGAAAAAGGCAAAGTTTGCTACACGTTATCAACTTGATGATGTGGGGATGTTGGTTAGCAAATCCATAAAGGGAGACTACATCAAGAAGCCGCTTTACTCTAATGCGAAAAATCGAATTCAGGCGATTGATATAACCAAAGAATCTTATAGTGGTTTTCAACTATCTAAGGTCGGTATTCTTGAGCAGTTCATGCAAGATCTTAAGCAAGCTTATGGCGATTCAGTTTCAGTGAAGTTGCAGCGGATTCCCGGAGAAAAGCACAGGTTTGTTTCAGATACGATTGTCAAAAATCACTATGTAGGGCTGTTTGATACGTTGAAAGAGCATCGTTTGGTGATCTGTGATTTAACCAAAAACAAAGATACTGATGCTGCACTAACCTTGCTTCATGGTATCGAGCATCTTGATATAGACGCAGAAATAGCTGAAGTTCCGATTCGTGGGGCACTGAATATCCTAATTGTTGGCAATAAAGACACCTATAAGTCTGCTGAAGAAGACCCGTATCAGGGTTATCGTAGAAAGTACCAAAACACAGTTTTCCAGTCGTGTTACCCAGAGCGCTTATGGAACCGTCAAGGCCAGCCAAACCGACACGTGGTGGAAGTGCTGTTAAAAGAACTGCTTATCAAGCTAGAAGTCCATACAAGAAAGCATTTGATTGAGTACCCAAGCGGGCCTGAAGGATGTATATATTACATGCCTCAGCGACCGAAAAGCGAGTCTTCAGAGGTCCGAGATGGGCCGTGGCCAGTGTATGCGTCTAAGTTAGTTGGTGGTGAATGGCAATATACACAAGCGACTCAAGAGGAACTTGAAGATATTGAACTCGATTTAGGTAATGATAAATGGCAAGTATTTCAAGGATTTCAACGTCCCCCTTTTATTTATTGGCCGGAGACGGGGGACTATGCCATTTTTATTGATACTGGTATTCAAATGCTGCCGGAATTTGAAGCGGTTGCAGAGCGATTGCGTGAACTTAAAGAAGGCCGTTCACAAGATGTTCCTATTGCACTGTTGACTCAGTTCATTGAAGAAAACCCCGAGAGTAAAGTTGTAACCAAACTGAGAGTGATATTGTCAGAGTGGGATGATACGGCCCCTCTACCGTTTGATGAGTTTTCGACAATCGCATACAAAAGCAATGATGAAAAACAATTCTATGATTGGCTGCGCGAACAAGGATTCTTTTTAAAAACATCGATGAGAGGGCAAAGTGAGGGATTCTTTAATGCATCTTTAGGTTTCTTCTATAACCGAGAGCTGGGGATGTACTTTGCTGGTGGCAAAGGCAGCCCACAGAGCAAAATAGAAACTTTTAGCCATTTATACTTGATAAAGCATTCGTTTGATGCACTACCAGAAGAGGTAGAAAACTTGTTTGATGTTTATCACTTAAGACATCGTCTACCAACCGTAACGCCTTATCCATTTAAGCATTTACGTGAGCATATTGAGATGCAGTGTTTTAAATCTTGATATGTAGACCAAACCACGGAGCTAGTAGCGAGCAGAAACGCATGTTTTATTCGCTACTAGTGCCAAAAGTCAATAAAATCCTGTCCACTTATCCCTATTATTATTGTTTGAACTTCAAGCAACTATCGCTTTGGGACGAAAATTATGGACTACTCAGTACATAACAAACTCATTTCATTTATTTGGTCAATTACCGACGACTGTCTTCGTAATATTTATGTTCGTGTTTAATACTGCGGCGTTATCTTACCTATGGTGGTGCTGCGCCGTCTGGATACGCTTTTAGAGCCATCAAAAGAAGCGGTATTGGAAGAGGTTCGATTCCAAAAAGAAGAGATGAATGAACTGAGCTTGATGATGCCCCATTGTGCGCTGCATCAGGTAATGTGTTCTACAACACTTCCAAGTGGACTCTGCAAACGCTATTCAGTACGGCGACTAACAACCAACAGATTTTGCTGGCTAACTTCGAAGATTACATCAACGGTTTAAGCGACAACGTAAAAGAGATTGTTGAGTGTTTAACCTGAAAGCTCAAATCCGTCACATGGCGGGTAAAGACGTCCTGCTAAATGTGTTTGAGAAGTTCGTTTCGCCATACATCAACTTAACGCCAACAGTGAAAGAAGATCCTGAGGGCAACAAACTACCTGCACTTGGCAATCTTAGTAAGGGCTATATATTTGAGGAATTGATCCTTGAGTTCAATGAAGAGAACAATGAAGAGGCGAGTGAGCACTTTACCCTACGTGAAGTTATTGAGCTAATGACACACCTTGTTTTCGATCCAATCTAAGATAACTTGCCACTTTCAATCACAGTGTATGACCCTGCATGTGGTAGTGGCGGTATGCTTTATCGGAGTCATTAATGTTCAATTGGCCATGTATTCTGAAATTGGATGCTGATGATGAACTCTTTTTGGTATCCGACATATTCTGACGCAGCTAGCGGTAAAATTTTCATAAACGATATGAGCATGATTTATATCAAAAATATCTGATATAAATCTGGCTTAAATCAGCAATGTATAGCGACTTTGTGATAGTTTTCGCTACTTGACGCACGAGATGCAGTATACAAATGAGCACAAAATGAAAAAAAAGTCATCTCTGAATGAATCTCTGAATCTGGCGCTTGAGATCCTCAAGCGCATTCCAAAGTCCAGATACATCACGGTTAAAGAGCTGCAGAGCCAGTTGGCTGAGGTGGGCATTGAGCGCGATATCCGCACCTTACAGAGGATCATGGAAACCTTATCAGAGCAGTTTAACCTTGACCGCAACGACAAAAGCAAACCTTACGGCTATAAGCTGACCCAAGTCAACGCGGTACTCAGTCTGCCGACCCTGTCGGCCCAGGAGTCTCTGCTGTTTCATCTGGCGCGGGAATACCTGGCGGGCCTTTTGCCGAGCCGGATGTTTGCTGCCATGGACGGGTTCTTTCATGAGGCGGACTACCAGCTTAATCCGACCTCACCTAACCAAAAAGAGCGCAGCTGGCTGAAGAAGGTCAGAGTCGTGAGTGAAACCCAGCCTCTGCTCGCCCCGCATCTGGACGAGGAAGTGCTCAGGACCATCAGCCAGGGTCTGTACGAAGACCGGTGGCTGAGTCTGGAATACACCAACAGCAAAGACGAACCGAAAAAAGCGACCGTCATGCCACTTGGCATCGCGCAGCAGGGCAAGCGACTTTACCTGGTCTGTCGTTTTGAAGGTTACACGAATGAGCGAACTTTAGCCATCCACCGGGTGACCAGCGTGCACTTGTCCACCTTCACCTTTGACCGGCCGGAGGATTTTGACCTGGCAAAATACGATGCGGACGGAAGGTTTGGTTTTGGCGAAGGTCAACAGTGCCGACTACAGTTCTGCATCACCAAGTCTGATGGTTACTTTCTGCGCGAAACACCACTGTCACCGGACCAGCAAGTCGTTGAGCGTGATGATTCGCTGCATATCAGCGCGAGTGTGATTGATTCGCTCTACCTGAAAAAGTGGCTCAACAGCTTCGGCGACAATATTTGGGATATCGAGATCCAGCCGATGGCATCGGTCTCCTGATACTTAATAACAAACTAACAACCTGTTTAAGGGAACAACAATGGAAATTACGTTAGAGCTACTATTTTGGACATTGGTTGGCTGTGCTGGCTTGATCGTGCTACTGCAAGCTATCTCCATCAACAAAAAGCATCAGATGCAGCAATGGGCACTCGATGAAGCTAAGCGGGTCAATGCCCGGTTTGATCAGCACAGTACGCAAATGGACAGGCAGGCTGGTGAGCTCGGCCAACAACTCAGCGATAAAACGGACCAGTTGCTCAGAGTGATGAAAATCGTTGCGGGCGACATCATCCAGCACGTTACTGCTGAAGTTAACCAGCAGGGCGCACAAGTGGTCGCGCGCCTGTCTGCGGCGGAGAAAGAAGTGGTGAGCGAGCTGACTCAGCTCTCTTCACAGCTTGCCGCGACCGAGGCTGAGCTAAAAGGTGCAGCGCTGGCGCTGGAGCAAAAGTTGCTGGAGCAGCACACCAGCACCGGGGCCAGCTTGTCTGCGATGCAAAGCAAACAAGAGAGAACCGATGGCCTGATCGCGCAGCAGGCTGCAGAGCAGCAACGGCAGATCGAGGCTCTGCATGCATTGAGCCAGGAGCAGCATCAGGAAAGCCGTCACCTGCACTCTGAGTTGGCACGCACCCAGGCGGAAAGTGCTAGGTCACTGGCGAAAAAACAGAGCGAAGAGTTAATCCACGTGCAGAAGCTGGTGGGCCAGTCCCACAGCAGCCTGAAAGCCTTGCTGCAAACGCTTCAGCAGTTGGACGAGAAGCGCGATTTTGCGGCCAAGCAGGCCGGTATTGCCCAGCTTGAACATTTAACCACCCAGATCCAGCAGTTACGCGCCGATAACCTGGTGAGCCTGACCAATGAACTGGCCAGGCATCAGGAGCTGACGATTGACACGGACGATTTCGTCAAGCGGCTAGGCGACTGCAAAGTGACCCATATCGAGGACAAGCACTCCGGCCAGGTGACGCAGATTTACTATGAAAACGGCAAAAAGCGCAGCAGTGATACCTTTGCCGGTACCCAGCTCAAATACCAGATGACGTTTAATGAGGACGGAAAACCGGCACGGGGCTGTGAATTCGACCAGGCCGGAAACCTGGTGTTCGAATACCTGTATGACGATGCCGGCGAAATCAGCAAGCGTATCGAGACGGTCTATGACCCGAAAGGCAACGAAAAACAAAAACTAGAAACAGCGTATTAATTATTGGGGACAACACATGTACTTATCTGAACTGAATATTGGCGAGAAGAAGAACTTCCTGGAACTGGCGAAATACGCCATGGGGTTGAACGGTGAGCAGAAGACCGAAGAGCAGACGATTTTTCAGTCGTTTGTGCAGGAATGTGGTCTGACGGAGCATACCCTGACCAAGCAGGACAACATTGAGTCCGTGATCAAAGTGCTGGCAAAATCAAAAGGGAAAAGCAAACGCATCATACTGGTTGAACTGTTCGGGATCCTGTTGGCCGACGGTGAGGTGTGCATCGAGGAAGAGGCGTTTATGGACAAGCTCAGCGATGCGCTGGCGATCGACAGCTTTGAAGTGAAGAAAATGCAGCGTTGGGTGAACGCCATGAACGATATGGTGGCGGAAGGCTATGCCATGATTGATAAGGAATAATGTATGGGCTTTGTTAGCAGATTAGGAAGTTGGTGTTCAAGCGCATATAGTGCGGCAAAAAATTTCACATCGAAAGCTACAGGTGCTGTAAAGCAGACGTGCTCTAAGGTATGGAGCGCCTTTACGGGTAAGCACTATGCCGATGAAGCGGAATCAATCATTGCCGAAACGGAAAAACGGTTTACCGATGCCAAGCAGATTTACGAGCAAGAGGTCAGACAGATATCCGCCAGTATCGAGACTAAGATCAGCCGGATCAACCGCCAGAAGCAGGACATTTACGCGATTCACTTCGAGCGTTTTATCAAGGTATCAAAGCGGATGCACAACGTTACGGTAAAGGGTCAGCCTTTTGAAGAGCTGTTCGATGACCGCATCCTGGAGATCAAACCGCAACGTGGTGTCAGGGCGAAATCAGAGATCATGTTGATTGATTTTAATCAGATGGGCCTGTTGGATACACTGGGTATGGTGCTGACCTTGGGCTTCTTTTCGCGTAAGAAAGCCAAAGAGTCGCTCGAGCGTGCCAAGCAGGAGCGCGCGCGCGTGACTGAAGAGATCACCAAGCTGGAGGCACAGCAGAAGCAACTTAAGGTGATCGAAGAGTCAATCGATAACGTGGTGGTGTATTTCGATGAACTGGTGGCCAACTACAGCAAGTTATTGGACCGGTTCGAATACGGAATCCAGACCCAGCGCATGCATCAGATGGCCGAAAACAGCGATGTGTTTGCCCACAAACTCGATTTTAAGCGTTTGCCGATTGTTCACCTGGAAGAGTTTCGTGCCCTGTTTAACTTGTCGATTGTCCTGAAACAGATGGCAAACCTGGGTTACTTGTCAGAATCGGGTGAGTTCATTGCCGCCGACAGCGAGAAAGCCAAAGCGGTGTACGAGATGTCTCAGTCACACTCTTTGTGCGCATGAGGAGGTAATGATGGCAAGCAAGCAAGATTTTGAGATCAAGTCATTGTCCAGTACCGAGCTAGTTGAGCGGCTTGAGGGCTGCTCGCCACTGCAGGCCAGCAAAGTGCTGCTGGATGTCGAACTGCACGATCAGCGAGACAGCCTGGAAGTGTTACAGACCATTGAGGAGCAAATGGCCGACAGTCAAGCGGGCATCGGCGAGTCACTGGTTAAGCCGATCCTGCTGAACGTGTGTGACGGGCTGGTCAGCCACCCGAAACTCAAGTTGTCAAAAAAGGGGCTTACAGCCTCCCGGTTGGTGAATGAGTTACAGAGTTTCAGTTATGATGCGTCGGCGAGTATGGTGGCCGATCATCGGCTCGATAAACAACGTCTGGACGAGCATACGCGAAAGCAGCGAGACGATAAGGGGCCATACAAAGGTAAGCGCAAGATAGTCGAAGATACCGATAAGCTCGATGACTACCTAGACAGTCGTATCAAAAACAACCGGCGCATCGAAAGTGAGCTTGAAGTCAATGAGCAGGGGCAGAAACGCTATTTATACCGGAGAAGCGATGCGATCAACCAGGCGAAAAAAGAGCAGGGGGTCAACTATTCCAAAAGTGAGATTAACGTTGATCACCAGGTTCCGCTGAAACATGCTTTTGAGGAGTATGGCCAGAGTAAAGCAATTTCGCTCGATGATCTGAAAACGGCGCTCAACCAGGACGCGAACTTTAAGAATATCTCCGGAAAGCTCAACACTTCAAAAGGAGAGAAATCCTGGAGTGAATACCAGCAGTGGGTCGAGAACAAGCGAGGCCGGCTTGAACGTAAGCAAAGAGCGGGGACCCTATCCAAGTCGGAACAGCAGGAGTTAAACGACCTGCCGACGCAAAAAACGCTGGATAATGCCCTGGAGGCCGAAAAAACAGCAAAGGAGGCGATCGAAAGTGATCTGAACAAAGTGGTGGCTAACAAGCTAAAAACAGATCGTAACATGGGCAAAAAACTGGCGAAGGAAGCCTACGGCCAGGCGAAAGATGAGTTGGAAGAAAAGGGTATTGGTGAGCTCATCATCCTCATCATTAAACCCATTTTCTTTGAGCTGCGAGACACTTTCCAATATGGCGTACTCCATGGACTAGAGACCGATTCCAAGCTAGATGCGATAGGAATACGGTTCAAGAGAGCGTATCGTTACATCATGGCGAACCTGAAACATGTCGGGTTTGATGTTATCAAGGACGCACTGAAAAACTTCGTCAAGTACCTGATCAATGCCGTTATTAATCTGTTTGTTGGAATGTTAAAACGGGCGCTGAAGATCATTTCTGAAGGATTTAATGCCATAATCCAGGCGATCAAGATCCTGTTCAGTGACAGCACTCCGGCGCAGAAAGCCGATGCGATTACCAAGTTGCTTGCTACGACCGTGGTCACCTATGTGAGTTTCACCTTTGAACAGGTGATATCACCCTATGTCGACATGATCCCTGTGGTGGGTGAGCATCTCAAAGAGGCTACCGGCATCATGGTGTCCGGGATTGGTTCAACCCTGGTGGTTTGGCTGCTTGATCAGGCCGATATTTTTTCAACCAAGGCCGAGCTGCGTACCAAGCGGGTTAAAGAAGTTTTTGAGATGAGAATTCAGCAAATCAAAGACAACACGGATGCGTTTGAACAGGCGTCGATAGCCAAACTAGCCCGGGATAAACTGCAGTTTCGCTCGCTGACTGAACATCTATCAAGAGCCATTGATGATGACAGTAACGTGAACTCTGACGTTGAAGCGATAGCCGATTTCATGAAAGTCGATCTTAAAATCAGATCCAGCGATGATTTTATGGCCCTGCTGGAAAACAATAATACGCTGGAAATCGCATAACCCACTACGCCTCTGAATCAGAGGCGTTTTTTATTCAATCTTGTGCTTTATCTCGGTAAGTAGCTGTTTAATTTCACGATTTTCTCGCCTTAGCTCAAGCACCTCCCGCTTGAGGTCATCATTGTTGTCACTGACCAGTTCATCAACGAACACTGCATTCGCTAGAGAAACCGCAATAAAGCCGCCGCTGACCAGGACGATGATGGTAAAGGCATTGACGCTGGCGTGCAGCAGGGGATGGCTGGTTTTATCGATAGAGTCCGGCAATGCACCCCAGTTCTCAATGGTAAATATCTCAAAGACAGTGTTGAGTGATGTCAATGGAGTACTAAAATAGTCGGGAACGCTGGTGGAAAACAGGATAAATCCAATCAGTGAAAAGAAGCACAACAGGCAGAAAAGCAGGATCAACACCGCTTTGGAGCTTTTGATCGCCCGAGCTAATCCGCTCAGAACTTGTGAGCCGTTCGGGATGATCTTGAACACGCGGATAACCGAGATTAACCTGAACACGCGTAAATAGATAACACTATCGATATCGGCGATAGGCATGGCGACCAGGCTGGCAACCAGTAAAAAGAAGTCAAACTGACAGGACGGGGACTGAAAATATCTCCTCCACGACAGCACGTGTACTTTCAAGAAAAATTCCAGCGAAAAATAGATCAAAACACAAATATCTATGTACTGAAATACGTGGTTTTCGTACAGGTGCTGCGTAAAAAATATTAGCAGTGAACTGATCACGACATACGATGAGAGTCGATCTAAGCTTTTTAAAGATATCGATCCTTTTGATAATACAAACATAAAGTTGATTCCTGACTTAAGGCAGTTATTTTATCATGAATTAGCTCCAGCTAAATAGCTGTTCCTAAATGTAATCCACTGGTGTGTAGAAACAAAAAGGAACTCGGTAACGTTTGAGCAATCTGAACTGTCGCCAAACATACAAACTCGCAACCGTTACCGAGTACGCATGATTCTAACATTGCCTGACAGCGCCGAGCGACGTCTTATGGTCAAAAAGATGCATAAGGGTGAAGATCATACAGACAGCCAATAGTTCCTCCTGGAGATTCAGATAGGGAGAGATCAAGCAGTTCCTTCTTTCCGTCGACTTTAAGTTCTAGGATGGCGTGAATAGTTTTGCTTATGTAGCGTCCATCTTCCTTGATTTTATAGTGGATAGCGTCAAGCTAAACAAAGGGATAGAGCGTGTTGAGCGGTCGCTGTTGCCACTCTTTAAGCGAACTTCGTAACAGTGACTCGGTTCCGCTTCCATAGAAGTTAATTCATATTTTACTAAATTAAAAAGATAACTCGAATTGCCCTTATTTCGTGCTGGCAACTAGGAAGGAATCCTTCGTAGTTGCTTAAATCACCTTCGGCCTTTGTTGAGTAGACGACATCTGTTACCAAGTGTCGTCCCTCTAAGATGTATGGACTCCCTCTCTTCAGGGAGCTAGGGTTGAAGTTGATCAAAACCTAACCAAGAGTCCATACAATCCAGAAATATAACGTTATAGCTATTGATTTGGCGAAAAGTGTCTTTCAGGCTTGTAAATTAAGCCCACAGGGAAAAGTTATATACAATCGAGAAATAAACAGAACGAAGCTCAAGGAACTTCTAATTAAAGAGAAGCTTTCATTAGTGGCAATGGAATCGTGTCCTAGTGCTCATTATTGGGCGAAATATGGGCTTTGTTGCGGAATTCAACTTGAGAGCGAACACTAGCTAAATCGTTTGTATTTTAAACGATATACTGGATTTCGGGCATACCTATCCCTGTTAGCTTGTTGAGTGCTTTGATCATGGCGTATGTTTCACCAACTTGTGCGTTGTAATTTCGAAGTGTGAGTGAAGCTCCTAGTAGCTGTTTTACGCGATACATAGCGGTCTCCGACAATGTACGCCTGTGGTAACCATACTTTCGTTTCCACTTTTTGTTCGAACCATAGAGCTTTTGGCAACCAACCGCCAGATTACGTGGATGCCCCTTTTCCCAGAAGGCGGCTCCTTCACGTGGAGGGATTAGAGGTATCGCTTTCTTAACCCTAATCGCCCTGTGGCACTCCCTTGTATCGTATGCGCCATCTCCCGAAATTTCCTTGATGGATCGGTGTGTTTGTTTGAGTAAATTTGGGCGTACATCCGCATCTGTCACGCCTGAAAGTGTCAGTTCAGCTGCAATAATTTCATGAGTGTCAGTATCAACAGCAAGATGGAGTTTACGCCAGACTCGACGCTTACCATCGGTTCCATGCTTTTTCACTTTCCATTCGCCCTCACCGTATACCTTGAGCCCAGTTGCATCAATAGCCAGGTGTTGGATAGCGCCTCGTGATGAGGCTTTGAAATTAACCTCTACATCCTTAGCTCGGCGACTGATGCAAGTATAGTGGGGACAAACCAATGGGACGTTCGCCAATCTAAAAACAGAGTCGATAAAGCCTTGTAGCGCCCTTAATGGTAAGGAAAAAATGCGCTTTACCATGAGAGCAGTCGTGATAGCGAGATCACTAAACAATCTTGGTCTACCACGTTTATCCTGTTTAGATTGTTTCCACTCAGTTATGGCCTCTTCGTCAATCCAAAACGTGAGTGAACCTCTGTTGATCAAGGAGTTATTGTACTTGCACCAGTTAGTGGTTTTGTAGCGAGGCTTCGGCATGAAATTAAAGTAAGTGAATGAATTGTCCCTGATCTGATCGTAAGATTCTGATTTAGTTCATTCGATTTCTGCAACAAAGCCGCTGCAACTTCCACTTTCTCTGATAGCTTCAGAGCTTCTGCCTTAAATTCAGAGGGTTTAGTTTTGTTGGTTGTTATTGTTCACCTTGTTAGTGATTGTGCTCACTTAACTCGGTGTCCAAAACAGTTAGAGCGGATCATTATTGCTGAAAAATTTCATAATATTGAAAGTGCTCATAAAGTAATGCATTTAAGGTTAATAATAGAGGTTTCATTTCGTGACAAAATTCTCCATTTCTCATGAAAAGAAAGCGATTTCATTATTTTAATTGTTGTTGTTGTGTATTTAAGCTTTTGATTTTTATTTTATTTTTTTCTCCTTCTGTTTGTTGGTTTGTTTCATGGTGATTTCTTCTGTTCTCGGATGTGAAGTCGACATGTGTTTTCAAGTCTTTCATTGTTTAGCCTATATCAAACTTAAACAAACATAGAATAATAGGGAAATAAGATGAAAAACTTCAAATTCTTACCAATAACTTTAGCAGTGGCCGCTTCACTTTCTTCTGTATCTACATTTGCTGATGAATCTACTATTTCTGATTTAGAAAAACGTATCCAAGAGTTGGAATCTAAGGTTGTTGAAATTGACTATGTCAATGATCAACAACAAGCCGTATTGACTCCGGATACAAAAGTTCCAGAAGGCGTGATCTTCTCTGGTTATGCTCGTTATGGCGCGCATTATTCAGATGGTGACAGCCGTTATGTTAATGTGGGTAGTACAGGTCGCTCAGTAGGTCGTCTGGGTAACGAAGCTAACGGTGGTGAATTCCAGTTAGGTAAAATTTTCCAAGCAGATAATGGTGTCAAATGGGACATCGTTGTCATGTTTGATGAATGGGCTCATCGTGATTGGGGTTCTGACGGTGGTGTTAGCCTGAAAAAAGCTTACGCTGGGGTGACCAACGTATTTGAAAGCCAACCTGAGCTTTACATGTGGGCCGGTCGAGATTTCCACGGTCGTGTACAACAAGGTTTGAACGATTACTTCTTGTTCACACACGACGGTCAGGGGGCAGGCTTCAATAACCTGAATCTAGGTGGCGCTAAGTTAGATATGGGGTTTGTGGGTAAAGTCGACTCTAACGGTGGTAGCTTGAACAATGACAATGGCGTCTACGCAATCACTTCTAAACTTCACAGTATTGATGCAGGTATTGGTAATCTTGAGCTTTACTTCAACTACGGTTTTGCTTCTGACGAAGCTGGCGATGATAAGAAAGACGAAAACTCATGGCAAGCAGGTGCTGTACTAGGATTAGGCAGTTCGAACAAGCTCCTTGTGAAGTATGCTGATGGTGCTGACGATTCTGCGTTTGATTTGGCAGGCGATAAGCAAGTGCTATATACCAGTTTAGAAGGTAACTATGGCGTATCGAGTCAATTTATCATTGATTACATTGTCTCGTACAAAAATATCGCTGGTAACGATACTGATGAGAAAAATGAATACTCTGCTATCGTGCGTCCGCAATACCAATGGACAGACGTTCACTCAACTTGGTTTGAAGCGGGTTATGCAATGGAAGACTGGGACAACGATAAAGAAGTGACCGGTTGGAAAGCGACACTTTCTCAAAACTTATCTCTAGGTGGTCTACCTTGGAGCCGCCCAATGCTTCGCTTCTACACTACAGTAGGTGATGTTGAAACAACGGATGGTTCAACGACAAATGTGGATACTCTTGCTTTCGGCGCGATGTTCGAAGCTTGGTGGTAAACCAGTCAATCTTAATTGTCCATTCATGTCTTAGCCCCAAAGGCAGCTTATTGGGGCTGATATACTAGCAAACTTGACTCCATTTTTGGGCACTATCATAGGTGCCCTTTTTTTGTCCTTTTGATTAAGACAGGAGTTGTCTATGGGTTGGTGGATTATGCCCTTTCAAACGTTAATTTCTCGTCTCTACTTTGGTTGTGTGTGTTTAATTGTGATCATGCTGAGTTCAGCATGGCTTTCTGTCAGTGGTAATCAGGATGTTACCGCAAAGATGGAATCTATTACTCAAGATGCAACTCCGTTGATGCTAAGCTCAGCTCAGCTAACCATCGATTTTCTCAATATAAACCGTAACCTTACGCCTTATTTGTCTACTCAATATTTGGATGAGCTTCCCCCATTTGTTGCGTCAATTGAAAAGAGTATAGAGATCTATAATGCCCAACTTAATTGGTTTGTTTCTCAGACCAATCAGCGGCCAGAACTAAAAGATTTTGTTGAGCCAATTGCTGCTCAAAGTGAGAAGACCTTGAGCCTGTTGAGGGATGTTGTTGCTGTTCATGCTCGTTATCTCGATCAGCTCGACCAGAGCTATTTTTTACAATCTAAATTTCAATCGGTAAACGCTCAACTTCGTAATGCATTGCAGCGAGCACTTAGTCAAGCCGAAACCGATGATGCTTTAAAAGCGTTAGACGGCTTATCCAGCCAAATTAGCCTTTTGCAAAATGAGGCTAGCGAGGTGTTCAAGTTACAAGATATGACGGAGGTTCGTGCGGTTGAGCGTCGGCTAGAAAATCGCCAACGTTACTTAGAAGAAAGTGAGCAGTTACTAATCAAGAAGTATTCTTCACTCTATTCTTCAATTGAAAAGCCGATGTCTGCACTTAAACAGTTGGCATTCGATTCAACAGGTGCAATAAAAATGCATGTTGCCGTGGTAGAGCAAGCACAAGCCCGTAGTGCTCTTCGGTTAGATTTAGAGGAAAATATCGATACACAGTTAGCAAACATTGACAGCCTATCACATAGTGCAAATCACATTGCTAACCAACTTTTTGAGCAAGCAACACAAGCATCTAACGAAACCCGCACGCTGCTTATTAGTATCTCTTTGGGCTCGATTTTGGTCACTGTGTGTTTGGTTCTGAGTTTTACGAATATGGTTCGTAGGGCGACTAAACTACTGCTTAATGCCTTGAATAAAATTGCCGCGAAAGATTTAACTTCAGAGGTAGAGTACTCAGCAAGTAATGAGTTTGGGCAAGTGGCAGAAAAGGTCAATTTGGTTGTGCGCCATCTTTCACTCATTATTGAACGAATTCGTCAATCAAGTGCGGAACTCAATAGTGCATCATTGACCAATCAAAATATCAGTAAGGAACTAAATAGCGCCATCTTCGAGCAAACCTCACAAACGGTGTCTGTAGCGTCTGCAATGGAGGAAATTGAGTGCTCGGTTAGCGAAATTGCCAAGTCTACCGAAGATACACTCAGTTTAGTGACGCAAGCCGTTGAACATTCTGATGAAGCTCAGAATGATATGACTGAAAATGTTGCCATGTTAGAGCGTCTTTCTGAAGAGCTTCATCAAGTAACAGAGACAAATCTGGCGTTGGAAAAAGAGAGTAAAAGTATTGCGTCTATATTAGATACCATCGCGGGCATTTCAGAGCAAACGAACTTGCTTGCACTAAATGCAGCAATAGAAGCTGCAAGGGCGGGAGATCATGGACGCGGTTTTTCTGTCGTCGCTGATGAAGTTCGAGTCCTCGCTGCCCAAACCACGAATAGTGCTCAGGAAATTAAAAATAAAATTGAACGTTTGCAGCGACAAACGGATCTCGCAGCATCACAGATTTCCGATTGCCTCTCAGGTATGAACCAAAGCATGCAACAAGCCAAGCGTGTCGATGGGCGCTTCGTGAAATTACATGTTCTTCTCAACCAAGTCTCTCATCGCAGTCAGCAAATATCGTCAGCAACGAGTGCACATCAAGCTGTTGCTCGTGACGTAGTTGAAAACATCACTCAAATTCACACGCTGTCAGAGCAAAACTCACAGCGCTCAACACAAGTTGCTGAGCATGGTGAAAAGCTTGAGCGTTTAGCGGAAATTCAATTTGAGCTGACGGAAAGTTTCATTTTACAGCAGGAAGAGACGGATAAACAGCAAAAGAGTGACAATGACGTCATCATCGAAGCGGTTTGAAGAGTGAATATTAATTCATGAAACAGTTTCATGGGAGTGGGAAAAACTGTAATAACTCTCAATGTTTCTTAATACTGAGTTTAACGTAAAAGTTTAGTGTGACAATAATCACTAAAACCACTCCATGATTACTCAATAATTAGTTTGTAAGCGTTTTCAAGTGTCTTGGGAGTAGAGGTAACGGTGGCAACAATTAAACACGTCTCTGAGCATGCGGGGGTATCTCAGGCCACAGTATCTAGAGTAATAAATGGTACTAGTCGGGTGAGTCACGACAAGAAGTTAAAGGTTGAAAAAGCGATAAAAGAGTTGGGTTATCGGCCGAACTCTATCGCCCAAGCTTTGGCATCTAGTCGCACTGGCAGCGTGGGGATTGTCGTACCGGAACTTGGTGGTCCTTTCTATTCAGGTATTCTCCATTGCCTGGAAGAGCATTTGCGTCGTTTTGGCTACTATGCTGTTGTAACTGCAGGCTCAAACAATGCAAAGGAGCAACGTGAAGCGGTTGAATTTTTATTAGGACGTAAGGTCGATGCCTTGATTCTCCATGTTCAGAATCTGAGTGATGATTACTTGATCAGTCTAGAAGAGCAAGGAATCCCTGTCGTTTTATTGAATCGCTTTATCCCTGAGATGAGTCGGAGCTGTATTGATATTGATAACGAGTTTGGGGGGAAACTTGCTACACAATATCTCTTAAAAATGGGGCATACTGAAATTGCCTGTATTACAGGTCCTTTAGATAAGTCTGATGCTCGAGGACGCTTGCAAGGCTATCGAAAAGCCTTGGAGGAGGTGGGGTTAGAGTATAACGAGGTATTGGTTTCTGAAGCGGGTTTCACTGAAGAAACTGGTGTTAGTGCGACAAAAAAATTGCTGAAGAGAGATTGTCGATTCAGTGCCATTTTTGCGTCAAATGATCATATGGCATTTGGAGCCTTTGAGGTATTGAGAGAAGAAGGCTACTCGATTCCTGATGATGTTTCACTTGTCGGTTTCGACGACAACATCTTTGCTCGTTATCTCACCCCCTCTTTAACTACCATTAACTTTCCTATCGAACAGATGAGCATTGAGGCTGTACAGCTCACTTTGCAAAAGCTGACAAAGAATAAACAAGATGTGAATTTCAAACTTAGCCCTGCGTTAGTCATTCGAAATTCTGTCAAGGATATAACGAGTACCCTATAACTACACTAAGGATACAGCATGAAATTTAAGACCTTAGCACTTTCAAGTGCAATCACATTAGGACTTGCTGCAACAGCTTCAGCAGCGAACAGCGAGATCCGTTTTGATGGTTTTCCAGATTTTGATAGCAGCTTGAAAGTGTTGCTGCCAGAGTTTGAGAAAGAAACAGGCATCAAGGTTGATTACCTGATGAACAACCACGGAGATCACCACACTAAGTTAACCACCAACCTTGCAACAGGCTCTGGTGCTGGTGATGTGATCGTTGTGGATGTAGAGAAAATCGGTCCGTTTGTTGCGTCTGGTGGCTTAGTTAACTTGTCAGAAAAATATAGTGCCGATAAATATGCTGAACGCTTTGCGCCATACGCTTGGGCTCAAGGTAAAGGCGCGGATGGCGATGTGTATGGTATGCCAGTCGACCTTGGTCCAGGTGTAATGTACTACCGTACAGACATCTTTAAAGACGCTGGAATCGACTTGAATGAAGCGATCAAAGATTGGGATTCATACATAGCGGCAGGTGAAAAGCTAAAAGCTAAAAACATTCAGTTGATTGCTTCAGCATCTGACGTAGCGCAAGCGATTATTTTTACTACTGTACCGGAAGGCGAAGGTCTGTATTTCGACAACGATGGGAACCCAGTGGTCACTTCTGAGCGCTTTGTTCATGCGTTTGAAGTTGCGAAGGAAATTCGTGACAAAGGACTAGATGGAAAAATTCTAGCTTGGTCAAACGAGTGGTATGAAGGCTTCCGCAACGGTACTTTTGCAACTCAGTTATCAGGTGCTTGGCTTCTTGGTCACTTGAACAACTGGATTGCTCCCGGAACCGCAGGTAAGTGGGGTGTATCTAACCTCCCCGATGGTATCTACGGTAGCTGGGGCGGGTCTTTCCTTTCTATCCCGACTCAATCTACTAAGCAAGACGAAGCGTGGCAACTAATTGAATACATGACAACTCGTCGTGATGTTCAGCTTAAACACTTCGAAACTATTGCTGCTTTCCCTGCAAACGTAACTACTTACGATGATGCTATGTTCTCAGAAGAAATGCCTTTCCTAGGTGGTCAAAAGGCTCGCTTGTTGTTTGCTGAAGTGGCGAAAAATATCAAGCCAGTTGAACCTGCTAAAGGTGATCACGTGGCACGTTCCATCGTTTTAGAAAATGCTCTGATGGAAGTGCTGGATGAAGGTAAAGATATTAAGACAGCGCTTGAAGAAGCTGAGCGTTTGATTAAACGTCGTACGCGTAATATGTAAGCCAGAGTTGTATTAATTTTGGGAGGCGTAAATTACGCCTCCCTAGGTAAGGGGTTGTTACTATGAACCAATCTACAGGTAACTCAATGAAAACATCGGGCGGTGAAAGTTTTTTTTCTCGCCTGAATTTGAAAGCGCTTACACCGTATTCGTTTTTGTTGCCGTTTTTAGTTATTTTTTCTGTATTTGGGATTTTTCCATTACTTTTTTCTGTTTTCTTATCGTTTCATTCATGGAACCCTGTGGAAGGGTTAGCGGCGATGAAATATGTTGGGGTTGAAAACTATCAAATCGCCCTGACTGACCCTTGGCTATGGCGTTCTCTGCAAAATACGTTTTGGTTAGCGATCACATCAGGCCTAGCTCAGCATTTAATTGCTATTCCCGTCGCATACATTCTTGTATCAATGGGGGATAAAATCCGTCATTGGTTAACATCCGCGTATTTTCTTCCGTACATCACTTCTACGGTTGCTGCATCGCTGATCTTCTTCAACATGTATTCACCAAACTCCGGCATCATCAACCAAACTTTGATCGCGCTGGCAGACAGTTCACTGTTTGGTTGGGCATTTGCGTGGGTGAATGATTTTCAACCAATTCGCTGGTTGGATGATGCAACGTTGATTAAGCCATCTATTGCTATCATGGTGTTCTGGAAGTACACAGGTTTCAACATTGTTCTGTATACCACAGGCTTAATGACTATCCCTAAAGACATTCTTGAAGCTGCCCGTATGGACGGAGCTAACGCTCTGCGTCGTTTTTGGAACATTTCACTGCCAATGATTCGCCCATTTGTATTCTTCGCAGTTACGATGACCATCATTGGTAACTTGCAATTATTTGAAGAACCGTTCGTGTTGACCCGTGGCGGGGGTGGTACAGGTCAAGCTGGCCTTACGATCTCAATGTATTTGTACAAAGTGGGTTGGGAATGGTTAGAAATGGGAACAGCTTCTGCTATCTCTTGGTTGCTGTTTGCCCTGATTGCAGCTTGTACCATGGTTCAATTTTTCTTCTTCGGTAAAAAAGGTTTAGGGGAGCAATAACATGACGACTCAAATTGCCACATCAAACTCGTCGTTATGGGCTTCTATTAAGCCTAGCGATAGAGTGATTGATAGTTTTATTAAGATAACGATGCTTGTTCTGGGTGTAATCCTGATTGTGTCAGCCATAGTGACAGTTTTCCCATTCATTTGGTCTGCTCTACTTTCGACACGTGACCGAGGGGAGATTTTCGGTACAGGAATCAGCTTTGCTATTGGTGACAGCCTGGCTATCAACTACGCCAAATTGCAAGAGATCATGCCTTTTTGGCAGGCAATGTTTAACTCGATCTACGTCGCGTTCTTGGGAACAACTATTTCGTTGCTGTTCTGTAGTATGGGCGGATATGCGTTTGCGGTATTTAAGTTCCGTGGCAAAAATATCTTATTTGGCATGCTGGTTGGTTCGATGATGATTCCGCCAGTATTAAGCCTGATTCCGTACTTCATGATCGTTAAGTTCTTAGGCTTGCTGGATAATCATATTTCGGTATGGCTACCCTTTACGACTACGCCATTTGGTATTTTCCTGATGCGCCAGCACGTCGTGGCTTCAATTCCTAAAGAGCTACTAGAGGCTGCCAAACTGGATGGCGCAGGTGAGTTTAGAACTTACTGGAGTGTAGTACTGCCATTAATGAAACCAGCCCTCGCTACGTTGGCCATTGTTCAGTTTGTTTTCTTCTGGAACATGTTTATGCAGCCTTTAGTTGTGCTTAACTCACCGGAAAATTATGTCATTACTCAGGCGTTGCGAAGTGTACAAGGTATTCCGAATACTCCTTGGGGAGCCGTAATGCTAGGAACCACGATTTCCATTTTACCATTAGTTATTACTTATCTGTTTGCTTCGAAACAGATGATTAGTGGTTTAACTTCTGGTGCAGTAAAAGGTTAAAAGAAAAGTTATGTCTATAAATAAATACCAGTTACCGAAGGATTCACAACTACTTACTTCAGAATTTGTTTTCGGTGTTGCAACATCATCTTATCAGATTGAAGGTGGTGTTAATGAAGGAGGTCGCACACCTTCCATCTGGGATACTTTTTGTAAGATGCCAGGCAAAGTAGATAAAGGCGACAACGGAGATGTTGCTTGTGACCACTACCATCTGTGGAAGCAAGATATCGAAATGATTGCAGATCTAGGTGTGGATGCGTATCGCCTATCTATTGCTTGGCCGAGAATTCAACCACAAGAAGGCGGCGTGAACCCTGAAGGGTTAAAATTCTACGAGCAGATCATTGATGAGTGTCATGCTCGTGGCATGAAAGTTTACGTTACGCTTTACCACTGGGATTTACCACAATATCTCGAAGACCGCGGTGGATGGCTAAACCGTGAAACTGCATATAAATTTGCTGAATATGCTGAAGTTGTCAGTGCCTATTTTGGTAACAAAATCGATGTCTATACCACACTGAATGAACCATTTGTTGCTGCTTTCTTAGGCTATCGTTGGGGCGAACATGCTCCGGGTATCAAAGGTGAAAAAGAAGGTTACTTAGCGGCCCATCACTTAATGTTAGGCCATGGTTTGGCAATGCCTGTATTACGCAAAAATGCGCCTGAGTCTTTACATGGTATAGTGTTCAATGCGACACCGAGCTATCCGCTAACTGATAAAGATCAAGCAGCGGCTGATTACTGTGAAGCAGAAAATTTCCATTGGTTTATCGATCCTGTACTTAAAGGCGAATACCCACAAGTCGTGGTCGAAAAACAACAAGCGAATATGCCAATGATCCTCGAAGGTGACCTGGCGATTATGTCTGCCCCTGTGGATTACATTGGTATTAACTATTACAGCCGCAGTGTGGCTCGTTTCAACGAAAATGATGAGGTTGAAACCATTAAACCTGAAGACGCGGAATACACCCATATTGGTTGGGAAATTTATCCACAAGGGTTAACCGATCTTCTAGTAAGGCTTGATCAGCGTTACGACAATGTACCGCCTTTATACGTTACGGAAAATGGTGCGGCTGGTAACGATTCAATTATTGATGGTGTCGTTAATGATGAACAACGTGTTCGTTACTTCCAAAGTCACCTAGAAGCGGTTGATAACGCTATTAGAGCAGGCGTTCAGGTTGACGGTTATTTTGCTTGGAGTTTGATGGATAACTTTGAGTGGGCATTTGGCTACGAACAGCGATTTGGGATTGTACATGTTGATTATGACACCCAGAAAAGAACATTGAAGCAAAGCGCTATCGCTTACCGCAACATGCTTCTAGAACGCGCCGAGGAGACTAAGTAATGGCTAAAGTTGAATTTAAAAATATTAAGAAATCATTTGGTGACGTAGATGTTGTGAAGCATTTTGATTTCACTGTAAATGACGGTGAGTTTGTCGTATTTCTTGGACCTTCTGGCTGCGGTAAATCGACTACGTTACGCATGTTAGCTGGGTTAGAAGACATTACTTCTGGCGAAATCTATGTTGATGAAAAACTAGTGAACAAGATTGATGCTAAAGATCGTGATTTAGCTATGGTGTTTCAAAGTTACGCTCTTTATCCGCATATGTCGGTGTATGAAAACATTGCTTTTGCACTCAAGTTAAAAGGCATGAATAAAGCAGACATTGATGTGGAAGTTCGCAAAGCAGCCAAGATGCTTGAGCTAGAGCCACTACTTGATCGTAAACCGAAGGAACTTTCCGGTGGTCAACGTCAGCGCGTAGCAATGGGGCGTGCGATGGTGCGTACTCCCAAAGTATTCCTATTTGACGAACCGCTTTCTAACCTTGATGCCAAGCTCCGTGGTGTGATGCGTGAAGAAATCAAACAGTTACACGGCGAGCTTAAGACAACCACTATCTACGTAACGCACGACCAAATCGAAGCCATGACACTCGCGGACCGTATTGTGATTCTAAAAAACGGTTATGTCGCTCAGGTTGGTACGCCAACAGAAGTGTTTAAACGTCCAGCCAATAAGTTTGTTGCTCAGTTTATCGGTAACCCATCAATGAATATGTTAGATGCGAAATTGGTGAATGAACAAGACGAATCCTTTATTGCTCTAGGAGATGTGAATATCCCATTACCTGAACGCTTTAAAGCCCATGCATCAAAGAACTTAGCGTTGCATTTTGGTATTCGTCCTACCGATATTCATTTGCGTGCCGAGCAAGTAGAGCATGACCGTGTATTGCCAGTTCGCGCTAAAATCAAAGATAAAGAACTGCTTGGAGCAAGCATTTTATTGAGAACTGAGATTGGTGGTCAGTTGTTAACGGTCGAGACGCAAGCTGCAGAAGTCGATATCCAAGAGATCACGCTCTACATTGATTTAGACTCTGTTCACTTGTTTGACGCATTAAGTGAAAAATCACTGGCTCACTAATTTCCATACCCAATCTCTAAGAACAAATTAATAATTGGTCCCCAGTCTACTGGGGACTAAGGATAGTGTTATGAAATTCGGATATTTTGACGATAATAATAAAGAATACATCACCACCACGCCTTGCACGCCAATAAAATGGTGTAACTATGTTGGTACACTGGAGTTCGGTGGTTTAGTTGACAGTAACGGTGGCGTTGTGTTGTGTAAAGGTGACCCAGCACTCAACCGTATCACGAAGTACATTGCCCAGTTGCCTAATTCTGATTTTAAAGGATCGACGGTTTACCTAAAAGTGACCAACCGCGAAGGTAACGTTAAGGTATTTTCACCTTTTTATACTCCTACGCTAAAACCGTTAGAAAAGTTTGAAAACCATACGGGACTTTCTTACACCACAATTATTGCTGAAGGGTACGGCGTCCGTTGTGAAGCCACTTTGTTTGTGCCTAAAGATGCGCCAGTATTACTTGAAGATATCAAAATCACAAACATCAGCGATGAAGCGCTACACGTTGATGTTGTTCCTGTCTTTGAGTTCACTCACTTTGATGCGTTAAAACAATTAGTTAATGCAGACTGGGTACCACAAACCATGACGCTTAAGGCGCATCAACAAGCATCAGGCCACACCGTTTTAGAGCAATACGCTTTTATGAAGCGTGACTATGCAGTAAATCTAATGACGGCGGATCGCCCTGCGACCTCTTTTGATGGTGACCGTCAGAAGTTCCTTGGCAACTTGGGTTATGGCAGTTGGGCCGCTCCTGAAAAACTGTTCACCGATGAACTAGGAAACAGTGAATGTTTGCGTGGAGACAATATTGGTGCGTTGAATCTACGTTTAGGCTGGATTGAACCTAAGCAAATGGAGCGTACAGTTGTACAGTTAACGCAAATGCCAAGTCTCGAGCAGGCTGAGCCTATGCTTGAGAAGTACCGAGACCATCAAGAAGTGGACAAAGCGTTGGATGCGCTTGCTAATCACTGGGATAACTACCTTGCGGCAGTACAAGTAGAAACACCCGATCCAGCCATGAACTCCATGCTAAACATTCATAACCCACGCCAATGTCACACGACGAAAAACTGGTCGCGTTACTTGTCGTTGTACCAACTTGGTTACGGAGCACGAGGTATTGGTTTCCGCGACTCTTCGCAAGATACACTTGGCGTCATTACACATATGCCAGAAGAAGCACGCGAGTTTATCGAACGCTTACTTTCGGTGCAAAACATCGATGGTTCAGCGATGCATCAGTTCTTCCCTTCAACGATGGAAGCAAATGCCGGTGATTCGCGTGAAGAAGAAGACCGTCCCGATTATTACGGCGATGATCATCTTTGGATTGTATACGCGGTTACGCAATACGTTAAAGAAACCGGTCATGCTGAGTTCCTAAATAAGGTTATTCCGTTTTATCAGAAAGATGCACAAGGCCAACCTGTCGAGTCGGCGAGCGTGTGGGAACACCTAGGCCGTTCTATTGAGTTCACTCGAGGCAACACAGGCCAACACGGATTGCCATTACTTGGCTTCGCGGACTGGAATGACACGGTGAATTTGCCAACGGGTGCAGAATCTCTCATGGTTGCTAGCATGTACGGCAAAGCGTTGCTTGACATGCTTGATCTGTGTCGCTTGCGCGGTGAAAATGACCTGGCAGAGCGTTATCAAGCTCAATACGAGCAAATGAAAGCAGTGGTGAACGGATGCGGTTGGGACGGTAACTGGTTTATTCGTTACTTTGATGAGCAAGGATACCCTGTTGGCTCACACATCAACGAGCAAGGCCAAATCTATACCAACGGTCAAAGCTGGCCTGTGATTGCAGGGTTTGCAGAGGAAGAGCGTGCGACGCAGGCACTAGACTCTGTCTACACTAAACTGAATACGGCAAATGGCATTAAGTTATCTACCCCAGGCTACAATGGCTTTAATCCGAATCTAGGTGGGGTCTCTACCTACCCACCAGGCGCGAAAGAAAACGGCGGTATTTTCTTACACTCTAATCCTTGGGTGATGATCGCGGAAGCGAAGATGGGTAATGGTGACCGTGCTTACGAGTACTACCGCCAGATCAATCCAGCATCGAAGAATGACGCTATTGATATCTTTGAATCTGAACCGTACTGCTATCCACAAAATATTCTTGGTGACGAGCATCCTCAATTTGGCCTTGGCCGAAATGCCTGGTTATCGGGAACATCTTCATGGACATATGTTGCTGGTATACAATGGATTTTAGGCGTACGCCCTGATGTTGATGGTTTGATTGTTGATCCTTGTATTCCATCGGAATGGGAAGAGTTTCGCGTTAAACGTCAATTCCGTGGTGCTATGTACAATATTCATGTAACGAACCCTAATAAGGTGAGTAAAGGTGTGGCGGAATTACGTGTGAATGGAGAAATCTTAGCAGGGAACAAAGTTCCAGTACTGCCTGAAGGCGAACATCAAGTAGAGGTTCGATTAGGTTAATGTTTAATGGGGAGCATTATAGCTCCCCAATTTAGTTAGCCAAAATAGGCTTGGCATTGCCAATGAAACTGCATGCTTTCCTCTGGGGCGAGCTCTAGTAAGCCTATCTGGTTATTGAAAGCATCTGCTGGGCACGTCATTGGCTCAATAGCAATGCTAGATTCTGATGGAGGCATATATAGCTGTACGAATGAGTAACCTTCATTTTGCTGAAAACGCAAAGAAGCACTTTTATCGTTACGTTCCAACATCAGCGTTTGTTTTGAAGTATCACTAAATTGGTAGCAATGGTTGAGGTTCATTTCTTTTAGTGATGTCGGGGTAGAAAAGGCATTGCTACCAACAAATCTCCCAGTTGGTAAATCGTTCTGATGTTGCAGCTCCGTGTGGGGAGACATTGTGAGTTGGCATTGTTCTAATTCACAACCGAGAGAAAAGTAGGGGTGGCAAGCATCTCCAAATGGAAAATGTTCAGTTCCTAAGTTGGTTACAGTCGTATTGCAGCTTAACTCACCATTGGAATCAACACGGTAGCGTATATCTAGGCGAAACGCGAAAGGGAAACCATCGGCTAATCTGGTTGTTTCAAAACGAAAAATGGCTTCGGCATAGTGGTTGTTTGTTTCATAGTCTACGAGTTCAAATGGTTGGTTATAGAGTAAACCGTGGACTGCATGATCTGACCAAGGAAAGTTAGCTTCTAGTGTGTACGTACGTTGTCTATAACTGTAACGTCCTGAATTTAGACGATTTGGAAAGGGAAACAACTTAGCACCGCGCGAAAAGAAAGGATGAGATTTAGTGAGGTCATCACTGTCTTGGTATCCTACGATAAACGAAAATGGACTGTGGTGTACTTTATATTGGTTAATAATTGCGCCAAAGTCTTGGATAATTTCGACTTGGATTCCTAGATTGTCATTTAATATAGTTGTGGATTTGAACTTCCCAAAATTACTTTTAATTAACTTAAACATAAATATTCTCCTTTTTATTAGATATTAAAGGATTAGTTTAAATATTCAATGTTGGATTTGAAATTATGATAAATAAAATTCCATATACATCGTATTCAGGCCTAGCGGGAGACCTATGTAATAAAGGAAACGCCGTTGAGTTTATTCAACCTTGGTATACGCCGATATCAACAACACCTGCAAATACTGGGATGGCTGTCGGTGGTATAGGTTCTACATTTACTTTGACTCCGCAAGGGAATACGCCAAATTTTGCTTTTATTTCAGGGATGTTTGTTGACTGTGAACATGAGAGTGTTCATTTTAACGACTTCTATTTTTCTGTTATGGATGAGTATTCAATAGATAATATTGACATTCCTAACGTTGAAGAAATGATGAATTTCCTGAAATATTATCCGGCTGATTTTTTATTTGAATTATCAACGTGTGATAATAAGGAAACGATTCTTTCTGGCATAAAGGATTGCTTGCTAACAGGCCAATTTTATTCAAATAATAAGTCTAACTTTGAGCGCTGGAATATTGAGTTTTCAGGTAAAACTCAACAAGCAATTGCGAACAATGAAAGTGCAATCGAAACGCAATTGTTGGTGGCTATCGACTTCTTCGACGGTTTATTGGTAAACCGTTCTGTGCGCGCGTTGTCGCTTACGGCTAACCAAAAGTCGAATGTGGCATCGATCGATGCTAACAACATTGTTTATCGTGCATTATATCCGATTGCAGAGTATGAATATCAAGGTTTTGATTCTATTACTTTAACTCGTCAGGTTATATCTCCAATCGTTAAAAATGACCAAACACTTTGTAGTTTGCCGATGCACTGGAACCACTTTGAAGTGAGCAACAAGAGTGACCGAGTTCAACTTGTGACTTTAGTTCAACCATTGCGTAATTTGATTGGCTCAACCTATAAAAAAGCGCGAGATGGCGTTCAAGATTCTTGCAGTTATTTGGTTCAGAATGCGATCAAACAACAGCATCAACCTGTATCTATCTCAGGGGAGGACTATGAATTCCAAGGCGTGAGTATGACATCGAATTCACCGTACGAAGGAGATATCTCTGGTGAAGTTTTGTACGGTGTACATACTCAGGTCAGTGGTGTGGCCGCGGATCAAGTCACAGTCTCCGTTAAGCCTCAGGTATATAGCAGCAAAGCCGATAGACAAGTTGAGCGAGCATTAAAGACAGGCCGAACAAATCAACACTTTGATCATGGCATTTATAGCGGCAGAGAAGCGTTGAGCGCCCTAGTTTGTGTTCAGGTGACGCTAAAGCCGGGAGAGACAATCGCACTTAGGTTTGCACAAGTGATGGACCACAGCAAGATCATGTTAGATGATTGGGAGAGTGAAAAAGCGTACACCCGTTACTTCCCGGTAGAATCTCGAGCACAAACTATGCTTAACATGACATTACCTAGACTTGGACAGATCGAGCAAGAGATTATTGCGCAGCAATGCGAGTTTCTCGATATGGCGAGTAGGAATTTTGATGATAGTGATAGTGCACTACGCTATGCAACGATGGCGATGAATAGTTTGTCTTTCTTAGCGGAATCTACGGTTTGGGATAGAGAAAACACACTTCTGGTTAAAGAATGTGTTGATTATCCATTCTTTAACTCATTAGATGTGTATTTTTATGGTTCTTTCTCGCTGTTGTATTTACTACCCGAACTAGACGGCTGCGTAATGAAACATTTTGCCAAAGCTATATTGGCTAGTGATGTAACCCTACGGCGCTACTGGGAATATGAAGATAAGCCTTATGCTGAACTAGTGGATGAAAAATATCAAGGTACAAGATCCGAACGTGGTGCTGTAATCCATGATCTAGGTAGCCCTTATGACATTCAGCCCGATGCTTACAGTTGGCATAATGTCAAAGAGTGGAAAGATCTGGCGCCTAAATTCATTTTGATGGTGTACCGACACTGGCAAAAAACGGGGGACAAATCTGTCGTTGAGAGTTGTTGGTTTGCGGTAAAAGAAAGTATTCAATACCTTACTAATCTTATTGAGCCAGGCGACACTCTACCATTGACTCGTGGTACAGATGATACATTTGATAACCTCGCTTCTCACGGTATATCTATTTACTGTGGTAGTTTGTGGGCGGCTGGTTTACGTGCGGCGAGTGAGTTAGCTTTGATCGTCGAAGAAACAGAGCTGGCTGAAGACTATTCTCGCCGATCAAAAGAGGCTCTTGAGACATTGGAGCGTGGGTTATGGGATGAACAGGAAGGCTATTACCATTTCTTTATCACTCCTGTGCAAGCAAAGCACCTATCTGGTCATGACTTCGAAACACTTGAAAAAATTGGTTTAATGTTAACAGGCGACACTGTGCATGACGCTAATTTGGTGAATAAATATTTAGATGCGTATGAAATAAATAACGGTAAGAGTAAGCGCGAACAACGCATGGCCAAGAAACAAATCCTGTTGGAGTTGGCTCCAAATGCTTTTCGTGATGAATTTGCCCAGTTAGTAGCAGATTCAGATAACAGTTTTGGTGATGCATTGCTTGCAGACAGTTATCTAAAATTAGTTAAGCTACCAGGTTTGTTTGACTCATCTCGCATTGAGCGTACTTTAGATTTTATTTATCAGACTAACTATGTGCTTAACAGCCCTAAGTTGGGTGTTGCGAATATGACGTTGGCGGATGGCAGCCCTCATGAAGCATTTCAGGCTCAAGATGTTTGGATTGGCGTTCAGTTTAGTGTTGCAACGGCTTTACGCCTTGCCGGTAAGCAAAAGCAAGCAGAAACCTTGATGGATGCGGTGTATAAAGCCCTTTATGAAATGGCGAAGATCCCTTTTGCCGCACCTGAAGGTTTTAACTGTTCAGTGTCCGTGAGTAGTAGTGACTTGGTTGAACGTTTTGGTTTAGCAACGGATGAGGCATATTATGTATTGAACCAACTCAAGAGTCTTGGCCATTTACTTGGTGATGGTCGAGTTAATCCCGACCTTACTCTAAACTCCGAAGAATTTAAGCAGAGTTTGCCTGAAATGCCATCAACCGTAGCTCATGATGAGTTCCATACTTGGTTACTGAGTACTGGGTTAAAATATACGGCTGGACGCTACTTTCGACCAGGAATGATCTATTCCTACCTTTACCAATAAAGTAGTTGGCTTCCCCGAAGGTTAAAAATGTGGGATTAGTAGTGAAAACCAAATCAATCCCACGTTATATTTCACGTCTTTGTACACAAAAAATTAAAGATAGAATCAACCTATGGTTAGGAAAAAAAGCAAAACTCCAACTTTGTATGATGTAGCAGACTTAGCCGGAGTGTCACCGAGTACGGTTTCACGTTTCTTAAACCGTACTTCTCAAGTCTCGGAAGATAAAAGTCATAAGATAGAACAAGCAATTACTACTCTTGGTTACAAACCCCACTTTCAAATACAGCAAGCTAAGAGCCGTCGTTCAATGACAATTGGCGTTTTGGTGCAGCATCCAGACAGTCCTTATACCAGCAGTATTCTTAATGATATGGAAAAAGTATTGATGGCTCAGGGCTACTCATTAGTATTAGCGACCGGACATTGGCAGAATAAGCTAGAGATGAATGCGCTTGAATACTTGATGAGGTGTTCTGTTGATGGTTTGATCGTAGTGACCGGAGACCTAAGTGAACAGTTGATCAGACAAACCGCGGAATCGATCCCTGTTATTGCAGTTGGATATAATATCGAAGGAGAAAACATTCGCTCATTGAGTTTGGATAATTGTCTTGGTGGCTACATAGCCACTTTACATTTGTTGCAACTCGGCCATATGAATATTGCGCATATTAAAGGTCTGGATTTTCATCCTGACTCCAAAGCTCGCTTTAAAGGGTATAAAAAGGCTCTAGCAGAATTAAATATTAAACCTAATCCAAAGCTCGTTATGCAAGGTGATTTCAGTGCCGAGACTGGATACAAAAAAACGATTGAACTAATCGAATCTAAAACGCACTTTTCTGCGATATTTTCTGCTAATGATCAGACGGCTTATGGTGCAATTAAGGCGTTGACAGACAGGGGACTCCGTGTGCCAGAAGATGTATCAGTTATCGGATTCGATGATTTGCCTGTTTCCCAATATTTCACTCCAGCTTTAACGACTCTGCGTCAGCCAATTGAAGAAATCGGTACTTTATGCGCTAAGTCGATGCTGAACTTATTGTCAGGAGAGCGGTTCGAAGCCAGATTACCACCGATTGACCTCATTGTTCGTCAGTCAACGAAGTCTATTTATAGGTAAGATTCTCTTGAAACAGATTCATTGAGCTATCGTTGAATGTTAGCGGTGTCACGAAGGGATAATTCTGTATATTTTATACCTACATTTTGTGCATTTACATCAAATTAATGCGCGTGAAATTGGCTTATTTTCGCTGTGTTGTTATTTCAATGTTTAGGAATAAGTATGTACAAAAAGAAACTAACACTGGCAATCATACTAACGCTTTCATCTAGTTCGGTTTTAGCAAACGAACAGTTAATTAATGGTTCGTTTGAAGGCAGTATGGATGGCTGGTGGAATGCTGGCGCTGATGTCAAAGTTGAAAATGGTGAAGCGTGTGTTGAGATTAGAAATCCGGGTGAAAACTCGTGGAATGTGATTTTGGGACAAGGCGGCATCGGTCTAGCTAACGACGCCGATTATCAGGTTTCATTTGATGCGTACGCAACTACTGATACTCAAATGAAATCCCTCATTCAACACGAGGGGCCTCCTTACACTCACTACTTCATTGACGAGACACACGTTTCGACAAAGAAGAAAACTTATAAGTTTAATTTCACTCACGATACAGAAAGTGATGCAAAAACAGAATTCCAGTTCCAAATGGGGGCACAAAAAACTGGAACTATATGCGTCAGCAACGTATCGATTCTTGGTGAGCGATATATAGAAGAGCTAAAGACGAGTTCTGTTCGTGCTAACCAAGTTGGTTACCTCCCTCAAGCCGATAAGTTAGTATTTGTTGCTAATGAATCTAAAGAGCCAGTGAAGTGGGTGTTAACAAACAGCAGCAATATCAACATTGATATGGGCAGAACCCAAGTATTTGGTGAGAATAAAGCTTCTGGTGAATTTATCCACCAAATTGATCTATCGAACTACAAAACAGATATGAGTGGTTTGAAAGTTAAAGTCGGTGAAGACGAGAGTTTTCCATTTAAAATCAGCAAAGATATTTACAGCCAGTTGAAATATGATGCGTTGTCATACTTCTATCAAAACCGCAGTGGTATCGATATCGAAAAAGCCTTAGTACAGCGTGACGATTTAGCTCGCCCAGGCGGTCATATGAGTGATGTGGTCACTTGTTTTGATAAAGTGGACAGTTGGGGTAATCAATGGCCAGGTTGTGACTTTTCTGTTGATGTCACCGGTGGTTGGTATGATGCGGGTGATCATGGCAAATATACAGTTAACAGCGGTATTTCGACTTGGACGCTGCTCAATTTGTATGAAAGAGGTAAATGGCTAGAAAATGTGCCAATCCCTTTTGCTGATGGGAAAGTGAAAATTCCTGAAGCGGGAAACGGTGTTAATCCTTTGCTATCAGAAGCTCGTTGGAATATCGAGTTCATGTTGGCTATGCAGATCAACACAAACAGCCCAGTCGCGGTGCCAATCGGTGATCAGTCGAAAGGTAAGACACTGAAATTGACAAAGATTAACCCTAAAGGCATGGCTTTCCATAAAGTTGCTGACGAAGCTTGGACTGGGATGCCATTACCTCCTCACCTAGATACACAGAAGCGATATGTGGGCTATCCTACTACCGCTGCTACGTTAAACTTGTCAGCGATAGGTGCTCAATGTGCGCGAATTTGGAAAGATATTGATCCAGAGTTCTCGAAAACCTGTCTGAATGCAGCGGAAGAGGCTTGGAAGTCAGCGAGCAGAAGCCCTAACATTTTCGCATACGATAACTTTACGGGTTCTGGTCCTTATGATGATTCTGAACTTTCTGATGAGTTTTACTGGGCAGCTAGTGAGCTTTATATTACGACAGGAGATAGCAAGTACGCTGATGCTCTGAAAAGTTCTTCTCATTACCTTGAAACACCAAAAGGGGATATTGAGGCAACTGGCGAAATGTTTTGGGGTTATACGGCACCTTTAGGAACCGTAAGCTTAGCGATAGTCCCGAACGGCCTAGGTGAGGAGCACGTTAAGATTGCAAGAAACAACTTGATAGAAACGGCGGACAACTTTGTAAATCAGATTAAGAACGAGGGTTACCATATTCCTTACACGGTAGAAGAATATCCGTGGGGATCAAACTCAAGTTTTGTAAACCGATCTATGCTGCTAATTTACGCGTACGATTTCACTGGTGATCTTATGTATGTCAAAGCCGCGGCCAACGCGATGGATTATCTACTAGGTGCAAACCCAATGAACCTATCCTATGTTACAGGTTATGGTCCAAATGCTGCTAAGAATCCACATCATCGTTTTTGGGCGCATGCTGCGGATGAGAATTCACCTGAACCTGCGCCTGGGGCATTGGTTGGCGGTCCAAACTCTGTAAGTTACAGTGATCCAGTTGCCGCTACGTTGAAGGGCGTATGCGTTGGACAAACGTGCTATCGTGATAACATCAATGCTTGGTCGTTTAATGAAATTACAATTAACTGGAATGCTCCATTGGTTTGGGTAGCAACTGCCTTAGATGAAGGTCAATTGAATTAACAAGCCCGGTTACGACGTTAATAGGTCACTTTACATTTTTTCTCTTGAACGAAAAAGTGAGGTGGCCTTTTATTACAACAAGTAATAATGATTAAATAACTAATTTATTCGATATAAAAATACCCAAGTAACATAACGGAACTTGGGTATATGTTGTTTTTAAAAGTGTTATATTTATTAATTTATACCTGTTTGGTTGTTCGTTAATCCAAGCACTAACATGCCATTCCTAATTGCTATGTTGTCTTGTGAAAATGTTACTAGGTTTCCATCAAAACTCCAATCGCCTTTTCCCCAACGCTTTTCATTGAAGCTATTAAAATCATCTCGCCACTCTAAGTTAAAGTCGCCATTATTAAAGCTATGATATTCAATCCAGTCGACATATTGATATAATGGTAAGTTTTTAGTATTGAATAAACCAGCCCATTCAATAGCTTCAGATATCCATAAATTCATACAGTAACTTTGAGGTGAATCTCGCATATCAATAACTTGTTTTGATGTTGCCGCAGTTTCAGTATGGATCACCTTTCCATCGACTTTCCACGTTATTTCATCTGGTGTCCAGATTAACGTGAACTCGTGGAACTGGTCCAAATTTTGTATGTTGTGAATAGTCTCTGAATGTATGCGTTTTGTACTATTTCCCGTAATTAGGTTAGTTTGTAGTTGATCTGGTTGTTTCCCAACCACTTCGATATCAATTTCTCTCCAAGGGATGCCGCCCTGCTATGACTCGTTATCGTAAGTGAAAAACGAAGAGATAACACCAGGGCTTGATACCATCTTCATACGCATAACAAACTTGCCGAACTTAATTTTATTATGACTGTAAATTTCCGCGCCATAAAGAGGTGTTTTGGTTTTATTGAGTTTTCCTGTTTTTATTAATGTATCTTGATTAATATCTGTATGTGATTGTCCTTGATTAGATGCTGATTGTGATTGGCAACCACTTAGTGCACTCCCTATAAGTGCGATAGTTGCGATTGATATGATTTTTTTTCATAACCATCCTTATTAATTTAAATACTGAAAATTATTTTATGTTTCTAAACTGTCTATTTCAAATTTCTTAATTAAATATGAGAGGTTTGGGTGAATATTTTAACTATAAGTTGTAAGTGGTTTTTATTATCTAAATTTAATTTATTGAAGTTGACAATTGTGAGGAGTTAGAGCTAGGAAAACGTTTGATTATTTGCTATTTTCTAATTGAAATAATAAGGAATGTTTATGACTGAAAAAAAATTCAATTGGGGTATTATCGCCCCAGGTAGAATAGCTCACACTTTTGCTAAAGCGTTAGATGTAGTCCCTAATGCAAACTTGTATGCCGTAGCAAGCTTAAACCTAGAGCGAGCCAACTCTTTTGCGCAAGAATACGAATGTCAGCATGTTTACAATGACTACCATGCCTTAATCGATGATGCACTTGTAGATGCGATTTACATTGCTAACCCTCATCGCTTTCATTTTGAATGGGTAAAAGCATGTCTTTTGGCGGGGAAGCCGGTTTTGTGTGAAAAGCCACTTTGTGTAGATGAAGCTCAAGCACGGGAGTTAGTAGAACTCGCTGAAAAACGTCAGGTCTTCTTGATGGAAGCTGTTTGGACACGCTTTTTGCCAATTTGGCAGCAGGTGTCAAACTGGCTGGGTGAAAAACATATTGGTGACTTACGCCTATTGAGTTCATCTTTCGGTTTTAACGTACCACGTGATGAGAATGATCGACTATTAAACAATGACTTAGCAGGTGGAGCACTGCTCGATATGGGAATTTATAACCTCACCATGTCACAGTTTGTGCTGCAACGTGAGCCAAGTGTGATAGTGGCGAATGGCATGATTGGTGAGACAAATGTCGATGAACGTACCAGTGTAATTCTTGATTATGATGGTATTGGTAGCCAGTTCACGGTTAGCTTGAACACCACGTTGGACAATAGTTTCACGATTTACGGTAGCAATGGCTACATAAAAATCGAATCCATGTTTTGGGCAGGTTCGAAGGCGGTATTATGTGTTGCCGGCGAAAAAGAGGAAGTGGTGGAGCGACCGTTTAGAGCAACAGGTTTTGAATATCAAATTGAAGAGGTAATGAGTTGCATTGCTCAAGGTAAACTTCAGAGTGATGTCATGAGCTGGCAAGACACTATAAATACGATGAAAACCATGGATGAAATTCGTCGGCAGATCGGGCTGGAATACCCATTCTTACATCACACTTAAAACAGATCGTGCGCGTGCAGATTTGCGCTAGCAACTAGGCAGTGTCATCCTCTCTAGTTGCTATTGGTTACACGTGTGGATATAGCCTACCAAGAAGTATTATTTTGTTATCTCTATTGTTATTTGCAAAAATATAAGAGGTTGATTTTTACCAACCCTTTACCTTCACTAATCTGAAAACATGTGTTAGAACGGTTACTCTAGATTGGATCTAAAGCATTAAGTCTTCATATGGATAAAACAAATAAAACCAAGGCGCCTACCGCTTACGAAGTTGCGAAGCTTGCTAACGTATCTCCCAGTACGGTTTCTCGATACTTTAATAGATCGTCCTATGTCTCTAATGATAAAGCGGAGAAAATAGAAGATGCCATCCGTTTATTGGGGTATAGGCCTCAAGTCGATGTTGATAAACTGGTCAAAACCCGTTCGCTGACGATTGGCGTACTGGTTCAGAATCCGGACAGTCCTTACACCAGTTCTATTCTGATAGATATAGAAAAGGTGCTTGATGAACATGGGTATTCAATATTGATGTCAGTGAATAGTTGGCAGCAGAGGTTGGTTTCTCATTCTCTTGACTATCTTCTCAAAAGCGATGTGGATGCGATCATCATCATTTCTGGCAATGTTGATAAGTCGCTTATTGTTAAGTGTGCTGAGAAAATACCCGTGGTTGCGGTTGGCTATGATATTGAGGGAGATAATATTCAGTCGATCGCACTTGATAACACGCTCGGTGGGTATCTTGCCACCTTGCACTTAATACAGCTTGGGCACGTTAATATCGCACATATAAAAGGCTTGGCAAATCATCAAGATGCGACTTCCCGTTTTCTTGGTTATAAAAAAGCACTCTCGGAGGCAGGCGTTGCTTATAAGGAAAAGTTGGTGTTGGAGGGCGATTTTGGTATCAAAACTGGCTACGATAAAACGGTAGAGCTTGTTCAGTCTGGCGTGTATTTTTCCGCCATATTTGCCGCTAATGATCTTACCGCCTTTGGTGCAATCAAAGCATTACATAAGCATGGGTTCAAAGTTCCGGAAGATGTGTCCGTTATTGGTTTTGATGACCTACCGATGTCGCCTTATTTCACGCCTTCTCTTTCAACATTACGTCAACCACTTGATGAAATCGGTGCGATCAGTGCTCGATGTGTATTAAAGCTGCTGTGTGGAGAAGTCGAAACGGTTAGGCTTCCACCTATTTGTTTAAAAGCGAGAGATTCAACTAAGTCTCTATATCGATAAGAGCGCGAGTAAAAAGCCGAAAATACTTTTTCGGCTTTGTTACGTTATGCTACTCAGTTATTGAACGGTTTCATCTAAGAAACTCGTCGCCCAGAAAAATGGCGCATTCCAGTTGATGGTTATTTCATTGAGTGTCCACGCCCCGATATCGTCTTTCCAACAAGTTTGTCCAATACACTTGCCTTTCATTGACGCTGCGACAGGGTCACTGAAGTTAATAGAGTTAGGACCTCCAGACATGACACCAGGAGCGACTACTGGAGATTCACTGTCGGCGGCATGAGCCCAAAAACGGTGATGAGGATTCAGAAGCGGGCGACTTCCATAGCCCGAAACATAAGACTGATCTAACGCGTTACGGCCAAGGACATAGTCCATCGCATCAATAATAGCTTCTACATACTTACGATTATTTGTGAAATCATAAGCAATACCTAGGAAGATACTGCGGTTCATTAAGTTGGAATTTGAACCCCATGGGTACTCTTCGGTGTTGTAAGGAATGAGATAACCTTCTTTTTCTATCGACTGGTAATAAGCGTCCGCAGTTTTGATAATATTCGCACGTGCTTTCTCTATTTCGCTAGCTGGTAATTTATTAGGAACGATAGCAAGAGACAAGGTTCCTGCTGCGCTCACTCCTTGCCAGTACAGATCGCCAGTCGCATTAAGGTCTCCTTTAGGAGTTGCTAAATAGTAAGGTGAAGATTGAACCGCTTTTTTGTATTCTTCTTTCCCTGTCGTGACAAACAGTTCCGCAGCGGCCCAGTAAAACTCATCATCTAGTTGAGTATCATCATATGGGCCGGAGCCGACAAAGTTGTCGTATGCATACACATTTTTGTGTTGATTGGCTGCCTTCCAGGCTTTTTCTGCAGAAGTTAGGCAACGCTTCGCATAGCTTGGATCGAGGTCTTGCCAAATCCTTGCACATTGAGCGGCTGTAGCGGCTAAGTTAAGTGTAGCGGCGGTGGTCGGGTAGCTTAAGAATCGCTCACGTGGATCTTTGTGAGGAGGTAAAGGCATTCCCGTCCAAGCGTCATCAGCGACTTTATGAAAAGCCATGCCATCGGCATCAATCTGCGTGAGTTTCAATTGATCTAATTTCTCGGATTGATCACCCACGGGAACCCAGATTTTGCTATTTTCAGGCACTTGCATTGCCATCATAAAGTCCATCATCCAACGACTTTCATCAAGAAGATCGTTGAAGTTGTTGTTATTTTCTGGGATCTTTACTTTTCCATCTGCAAAGGCGTTGGTACGATTTGCCTGCTTTTCTCTTTCGTAGTAGTTGGCGAGAGTCCATGCCGAAATGCCGCCATTAACCACGTACTTGCCATGATCTCCCGCGTCATACCAGCCGCCAGTGACATCTAAGTTAAGATCACAACCTGGCCATTGGTTTCCTTTTGCATCGGTTTTATTAAAACACGTAACAACTTCAGGCAAATGTCCTGCAGGTCGAGCGAGATCGGCTCGTTGCACGTATTCAGGCACAATATCAATGCCACTGCGTTGTTGATAGAAGAAAGAAAGAGCGTCGTACTTCATTTTTCTATAAATGGCATTATCAATAACAAATGGATGGCTTTGATGTCCGTCCACTTCTAACGTGGCTTGCTTTGCCGGCTTTTGCACACTGCTAAAATCGATCAACTGGACATGTTCACCAGAAGCTTTATTCAAGCCGAATGGAATCGTTTCACCTTCGGCGATAACTCGTTGGTCAGAACCTAATAACTTCCAACTCACAGGTGATGTCTCTTTAGTGACGACCGTGGCATGTTTAGGCCCATGGATAAAGTAGCCAACTTGGTTAACTCTTACGCGAGCTAGGTTGCTCTCCTTAACATATTTTGGCCCGGTTAAAGAAACATCTTTAAGACAGACGGTTGTTGGTGATTCGGTTCCCATTTGAAACTGGAATTGAACGTTATCGTCATCACCAGCTGGCTTAAACGAAAATTGAAATGGTTTAAGATCCTGATTGAGAGCAATATCCTGAACAAAATGGTTGGTGTATGGCGCTCCATTATGCTGGACGAGTGCTTTTACGTTTATTGACTGTTTTGCTAGCGCACTAAATTGTAGATGGTAGTCTTGGCCTTGTTTTAAGGCCAGTCCCGATTGTCCAAGAATAACATCCCATGGATTCTTACCCCTCTGAGTAAAGGTAATACAACCCATCTCGTCGGTAGATTGTAGTTCTGCGCCTGCAGCCCACCATCCATCAGTGCTTTGTGAAAAACTGCCATTGGTAATGAGTTCTTCTTTATATTTGCTGGTATTATTGGACGTCGATGGCTCTACAGCACAGCCACTAATTCCAATAAAGCCACAACTAAAAATAGCTACGATACTTAGCTGTTTCTTATTCATTTTAACCTCGTGAACTTTAAAAGATGATATTGATAGGTCTCTTTTATAATCGTAATTAACCCCACCGAAAGTGGAGGTTTGAATATGTATTTTTATAAATGGGGGAACTTTGATAAAACGATATGTTACTTAATAATGCAAGTGGTATTTTTTAAATTGTGAAGGCGGTTACCATTTAATATTTTTATCCCATTTTTCTTTTAAAATCCATTCTCAATTTCAAGAAATGATTTCATGAAGGCTATGGAAGTGTGATTGATTCCTTTTTTTTAATTTTTACTAATTAATAAAAACTTTATTTTTAAAGATGGATATGGACAAATTTTAACAAATACATATAGAGTCTAATCGTAAAATAAGTGGGGGAAACAAAGAGATTTTGCTGTTCATACTTTGTTCTCGAAATCTAAGAATGTATACGTCAGGTATATATAACCCTAGTTAAGAGGTTAAAAATGAACACAATTCTACGACGCTGTAGTTATGCATTGCTACTCAATACTTTATGTGTTTCTTACAGTTTTGCTTTGGATTGGAGCGGAATGAACTGGCTTGTCTCAGATGGTTGGAGAAATGGTGGAAGCGAGTTCGATTGTACATGGCAATCACAAAATGTTTGGCGTGAAGCTGATTTATTGATTATGCATGCAAAAACAGAGTCTTATGGTAAAAGTTGCTCTGAAATTAGGACTTACCAATACGTTCGTCGTGGGCGTTATGAAGTAGAAATGCAAGCGGGGGCTGTACCCGGAACTATCAGTTCATTTTTTACTTATGCGGGAGAATCCGGAACTGACAGCCATTATGAAGTTGATATTGAACTGATGGGAGGAACGAATTTATTACACACGAATGTATGGATAGAAGGTCGTCAATCTCCTGTGGATATCGACTTAGGTCAATATGGGATGTCTATTTGGAGCATGGAGAAATATGCATTCACAATCGACGAATATGGTGTGACATGGGAAGTTTTCAGTCGATATCATAATCAGTGGGTTCAAGTACGAAGAGCCAATAAAACAGTCTCAGGTTATATGCAAATATTTATTAATAATTGGATAAGTGCTAATCCACAGTTTCCACCTAGTTATTATAACGGCTATCCCGTTTATGCAAAATATCGAACAGTTAGATTTTCTCCTTATGAGTAATTTATTAAAGGTTTATATGTACCAATTAACGAGAGTGTAGAGTTATCATGAAAAAAATAAGTAAAAAATTTATCCTTTTACCATTAATACCGATGGCTGTGGCTATTTCTGGATGTCATTCTGATAATGACGATAATCAAGCAGATGTTTCGGGCGGTGATGATCTCAAACTATTTGGCGTAGATGCAATGGCTGGCATATCTCCGTGGATTCAGTCTGAGAACGATGGATGGAAGGTCGTTGAAGTCAGCGAGACCCAAGCTAGCTTGGCAGATATCAATGCTGTGCTGATCAATAATAATGGTGAAAGTGATACCGCAGATATCCAAGTTACAGGTACTGGAAGTCACTTATTCATGCTTAAGTCCGAAGCAGCAACGGATCTAAGCGGTTATCAGACTGGTTATCTAGAGTTTAAAGTTCGCGCGAAAAGTGATTCACCTGAATCAATGGTGGTTTCGATTGATAATGAGTGGCCAAACAGAAGCAGCCTCGAGTTGAGTAATCCGCTAATAGGAAGCGGAGAATGGGAAACGCTTAGCGTTCCAGTGACATGTTTGAAACCTTTCGATGGCGCTACTGCGGTCGATTTTACACAAGTGGGCACCCCTTTCCATCTGGATGTAAAAGAGTCATTTGACTTCGAAGTTACCGATGTCACTTATCGATTAACTACAGATCAAGAAACCGTCGTGGACGCTGATAGCTGTGCTTCGACTTCTGATAGTAACAGTGATAGCGATGGTGACAGTAATAATGATGTGGAGCTTGGTGTGAACAATGCTCCGGCTCTTAATAGTGGAGACGCTGCACTATATTACTCAGGTGATATTAGCCAGGCTCAAGATTATTCGTCTGCTTACCCATTAAATAGTTTCGGTTTTGTCGTGACAGAGGAAAACCAAGTTGTGAATGTCTCATCTTCAGAGAATGGCGGTGTATTCCTCGGAAATGACGATTCTGATATGGATTTCTCTGCTTACCAAGACGATCTTGTTAGTCTCGATTTGAAAGTAAAAAGCTACGGAGAAACGAATGGCCTTCAGATTCGCATGGATGGAGTGACTGAAGATTTCGGCCTGTTCTTTACCGTGGATAACGTAATAGTGCCAAGCGATGATGAGTGGTACCGCTGCCAGATTCCTGTTGCATCAATCATTCCTCAAAGCAATTTAACTCAAGTAAAAAAAGCAATCTATATTTCTGGACCGTGGGACAGCATGAACAATCTGGAGTTCTCCTTTGCAAATGTTTCAATCGAAGGTAAAGGTGACAGCTATGATCCTTCGTCTCCTTGCAGAAAATTATAGCGATTAAGCCGTTCTGCATCGAATCAGGGTAAACCAATATTGCCATCTCATTCCTATGAGTGAGGTGGCTTTGTAATGTACACAAATTCATAAATAGCAGTTTAGAGCTGCTTGTAGATATAAAAAGTTTATTTAATGGTTGCCAATTGGAATGACATTTCATAGCTATTGAGTTTTAAAGGAATAGTGTTTTATGTTTCGTGAGATAAAAGTAACAAGCGTGGCAATGTTAAGTCTCATCACGTTGATGGGCTGTGGCTCGGGTAGCAGCGATAAAGGTGAACAATCGGTTGTTCTAGATAGTCGTTATTACACAGATATGTATCATTGGAATGACAGCAAAGGGCTTAACGTTACTGCGCTTGGCCGTGGTATCAATATGGGGAATTATCTTGAGTCGCCCACTTATGAAGGGGAGTGGAATAATAACCTGACGATTCAGGCCAGTGACTTTAGAAACATCAGCCAAACTGGCTTTTCAAGTGTACGGATCCCTGTTCGCTGGAGTGCACATTCGTTGATTAATGATCCTAATACTATCGATGACGCTTTCTTGTCACGTGTGCAAGAAGTGGTTGATCAAGCTATTCAGGAAGACTTAAAAGTAATCATCAATACTCACCATTTTGACGAACTATTTTACGATGATAAAGATTTTGACTATCAACGTTCACGACTATTGAAGTTTTGGAACCAACTATCTAAGCGTTTTCCTATAAGCCAATATAATCAAGACCAACTGATTTTTGAGTTTCTTAATGAACCCCATGAAAATGTCACCGTTAAGGAATGGAATAGTTTAATTTCAGATCTCACCGATATCGTTTGGAATGCAAATGCTGTTACTCAAAACAACGCACTTGGCCAACGCAAAGTCATGATTGGGCCTGCAGATTGGGGTGGGGTATCTAAGCTACCTTATTTGGAACTGCCTAAATCATCTAATCCCGATAATACAATCATTACGGTGCATTTCTACGAACCGTTTCAATTCACTCATCAGGGGGCTTCTTGGGTAGATGGGGCCGATGCATGGATTGGGACACGTTGGTTGGCGACAGAGTCGCAGCAGAAAGTACTGCTCGATTACTTAAATATTGTGGATACATGGAATGCTGAACCTGGCCATGGATTTGAAATTAACATTGGTGAGTTTGGTGTCTACAGTCAATACTCTGCGCGAGAAGATCAACGCGCTTGGACAGCATTCATTACCAGAGAAGCTGAAAAGAAAGGGTATAGCTGGAACTACTGGGAGTACAGCTCTGGTTTTGGTGCTTACGATCCATATACTGAACAATGGCGAAAAGCGCTAGTTGAAGGACTTATACCTAAAAACGCAGATAGCGATTAAATGAGGCAACCAAGTTAATGTACCTACATCTTTAAAAACTTGCTTGTATCGGCACCTTGATGTTTTAAACGAGGGAACTAATACAACTAAAGTGTAAGCGCTCATTACTCTGCATAACTAATAGTCCAACCACAACGACCTAGTCTTTAACTAAGTTCCAAGGTAGTCGCGCCTCTATTTGCTCAAGGGGTCAAGTCCGTTCAACTTAGCAGACTGCGCTCGCTTTCGCACCTTATAAAGCATCTGCGAACAACCATGCTTTTCGACTCGCCACGAAGAGTCGAAAAGCATTTTCAGTCATGATGTTACTGATACGCAGCTCATCAGTTTACGAGGTAAATCTCTAGATAGTAGCTACGAGGTATAGAAGTGTTGTTCTTGTTCTTGTTCTGATCTTGATTGTCCTTTTCATGCTGCTCAACTTTCGGGTCAGTACAGAGCTCCGCTTCATCGAACAACAGGGGCTGGTCAACATTGCTTTTCTCACTGCTCGGCATGAAGCGTTTAATTTTAAGGTGGCATACCACCTCTTCTAACACATCGATACGAGCAGACTGAGATTGCAGGCGTGTTTCTTTGTTGATTAGCAGAGCTTTCAGTCGCTCAATTTCAGCTACTAAATGGTTGGTTGAAAAAGTCACAGTAAAATCACTTTAAATGCCTTATGGGAACATGGTTTATTGTACCAAAAATAGTCGATTAACTCGCTAAAACAATTGCTCATATCCCAACTTTTTAAGCTTTTGCATCAAGGAGATACCGTAAGCCCATTTGTCAGCTTGCCAATGAGGGAGACCAACTCATCAGTGTGCTTTGGCCATTTGAATTTATCTTCGGCAGCGATTTGTAATAAAGCACAAAGCCGCTGTCCTCCCAGGAGAGGTACTTAATTTTATTGCGCTGTTTATTAGCTCACCGCCAAACGGATTGTGGTCTAGCTCTAGCTCAACGAGTGTTTAACCCTCGGTGCTACTTGCGAAAATCAATCGGGTTATGGTAGAGGTAGACTTTCGGTAGCGAGAATGCGGGTCTTAACGTAGGCTGATGCATTATCTCATACACCCTATGAGTTCCACAGCAACATGAGCGTTTCATTCATCAATGTCCTCAGCTTGAGCACCGCTTGGTCGTGTGACAGTGAGCGATGAACTGATATGCTCGGTGACGGTTTCAACTTGTGCGAGAGCGAACTTGGAGGTGACTGACTTAGTCACTGAGTTTGTGCGGTTGAATATACGCTTCCAATAATTGAATTGAGATTGGTCTGTAGTGGTTCGGCAGTATTCAGCTTGCTAGAGGTTAGTGGTTTGCCAAGACTCGACATGATGCTGCCAAGTTTGTTGTAGAGATGACATAAAAGCCTCCATAGGTAATGACGCAGAGAATTAAGCTCTTACCGTTGGGATAGTTGAATGGATTAGTATTGCTTGAACAGGTTTTCCATTCTTGCTAGGAATTTAAGGCCCTGTATGTGGATAGGGCGGGTGTTTTCGCTGGTCCTAAACGCAGCAACTTCTCACAAATGCCGCGAGCCTGTGAAGAGCTGGGAATTGAGATTATCTTCGCTAACTCCCCTCAAGGCAAAGGGCGTATTGAACGCTCCTTCGATACCTTCCATGACCGCCTGATACCGGAATTACGGCTGAATAACATTGCGGATATGGACAGCGCTAACCGCTACTTACAGGAAGAGTTCATTCCCAATTACTGGGTGAAAAATGTCATCGTTCAGCCTAAGAATTAACGCTCTGCGTTCAAGTGTTTACCCCCTGACACAGGGGGGCTAACTCGATTTGCTGTCGTTATAGTTTTTATCCAACATCATATTTCAATTCTAGTTGTGCTGATTCCTTCTGGTGTTTTTTGTGTTTTTAAGCTGTTCTAAAAAGTGTAAGTGTGGAAGTGCTCTCAGCCCTTGTGCTATAAGGCTTTAGGTGCGACAGGAAAAATATTATTTCATATAAGAAAAAGAGAAAAAGTTGTCGCACCCAAAAGAGGAGTGAATAGAAGTGTTAACTGTAAAGCAGTTAACTTTTCCTATTCTGTTTGTTTTCTTTATTTTAAGTAACTATTCACAAATGGTTTATATTTATTTTTAATGAATTTGGGAAATGGCTTTTATCCATTTTTAAGTTCTAATTTGCCTTTAAGCCATGTAATGTAAGGGCTGAGGGGTTTTGTTGCGTAAATCGATGGAACGAAACCAACAGCTTACGACCTGATCGGCTACATTCATTCAAGTCTGTTGTTTCATGCCAAAACCACGTTACAAAATAAGCAACTGGAAACAAAACAACCAATCTCTAATCAACCGTGGTCCTCTGACGTTTTGGATTGACGAAGAAGCGATGAGTTCGTGGAAGCAAGAGAAACAGCACAAGTCAGTGATTCAGCCATCGCAACCGCTTTGATGGTAAAGCATATTTTTTCAATGCCACTTCGTGCTTCACAAGGATTTATTGATTCCGTCTTTCGACCTGCTCTGGTTCCACTGCGTTCCCCATGCTACAGCTGTATCAGCCGCCGAGTCAAAGAGGTTGATGTGAGTTTTAAAACGAAAAGCAAAGGACCGCAGCACCTCGCTATCCGATGCTAAAGGTCTCAAGATTTATGGTGAGGGCGAGTAGGAGGTCAAAAAACATGGCACCGATGGCAAACGCAGAGTGTGGCGCAAGTTACATATCGTAGTGGATACAAGTAGTCACGAAATTATTGCCGCCGAACTGAGTTTATCAACGGTCACTGATGCAGAAGTATTGCCACGCGGCAATCCGTATTAGGCGAGTCGTTGCTCTTATCCCTCCAAGAGAGGAAGCAGCATTCTGGGAACGAGGCCATCCAAGAAACTTAGCGGTTGACTGTCAAAAGTTATACGATTCGAACAAGTATTGGAAAGAGCGATATGGCTATCACAAACACTCGCTATCTGAAACAGCGATGTATCGTGTGAAGCAGTTACTTGGAGGACGATTAAGCCTACGGCATTACAACGCACAAGTTGATGAAACCTACTCAATGGTCAAAGTGTTGAATAAGCTTACTGGGCTTGGTATGCCTAAAACTTTGTGTGTTGGTTGATGCTCACCTGAAATAGGACGATTCAGCTTCAAAAGTGAATTACGCAACATAGCTCATGTCTTTACGTGAATAAAAACAAAAGAGAAAACACAGATAGGGCAAGCAAACATGCAAAGCATTTTGCACTGAATATAAAAAAGATGCTAGATATAAATATATTAAAAGCTTTGAGGGAAATAATATTACCCACATGGTTTTCACTAAATATAAAAATCAAACAATATTATAACCTTGTTGTAATGCGAACTTTGTTCGTGCAAAATTATAAAAATAAAGATAATTATAAATATACAAAGGCTTAATATGTACACTCCATTAAAAAATAATGATGATACTATCGTTACTATTATAGTGACAGATAATGCAAATCAAGATGCTATAGACAGCATTATAAAAAACACAAATCACAAGCTGGTCAGTACAAGCTCAGAGTGCTTATCACCAACAGTAGCTACGATGAAATCAGCCAAGTTAAAGGTTTCTTTAGTTGCTTTTGATTTTTCAATGATGAATGTGCATAGTGTTGTTGAAACATGTATGTATAATAAAGTTGAGATCAAAGATGTAAACAGCAACAGGATTATTAAAAGAAAAGAATATGGTATTTTATCTGATGTTCATCTTCTTGCAGATTTCTACGATGAATTCTCAACTGACAAAAACCTTAGCATTCTTGCTAATGCTATTCGTTCTCTAGTTCCTGTCCATGCTTCAGTTAATGAAGCAATATCTATGCTTTCTTCCATTGCTGATATTCCATTACAAATCGCAGAAAAAAAACTTAATGCATCAATTTCTACGATTCGTAACGTGGTTAACTCAACAACAAATCTTAATTACTCAACCAAGCTTTCTTCAAAAGAAGAGATGTACGTGAAGGTGTTCAATCGTGCGAATGAAAACGTTGATACTATCGAGTTAATCAAAGCCCAGACTGGTGCTAACAAAACCACTTACGCACAAAAGCTGTGTCGCCTCGCGTACAGCAAACAAGTGAAGAGCTGTTCTATAACAACACTAAGAAGTGTTGCTGAACAGTACGCACCTAAAAAAGCTAAGACAGTTGTCGCTCACAGCGAAGAGAGCATCTCTGCATTCGAACAAGCTGATCACTTTAGCTGCACTATGCACTCTCTTCTAAAAGACCATGTTTTCGAATTCGTTAAAAATTGCGGCTACTTCATCTTTGACGAGTGTGAGAAAAACATTCAAGCGCTATTTGAAGAAAGTAATAGTGCTGAAGTTGAGTTTTTGAACCAGAAGCAAAAAGAAACTATTCGTACGCGCTTAACTGAACTTTTCGAAAAGAAGCAAGCTAGAGTCGTTGCGATGGACGCAGATGCTAGCGATGCCATTTCGCTTAGTTTTCTCAGATCATTTGGTAAAAAGGTCAGCGCTTATGATTTAAACTACAGTGAGCCGACTCCTCCTTCGCACGCAAAAACAAGCAAAGGTACTGAATCTGCATTACAGCTTTTAGAACTGGCAAGACCGTTCATTAAATCATCAGGCACTTGTCAGCAAAATCCATATTCATCAATCACAACACAAATCGATGACATAGACATGATGGAGGCACGTCTAATTGAGAAAAAGCTAATTGATGATAACGAAAACATGTTTATTGCTTCAGATAATAAAAGGGAAGCCATCAACATGTTGAAAGACTCTGGGTACGTAAAGAAATCTGGTTTCGTTGATGAAAAGGCGGCGCTAAAAGCGAGAATTCTTTTGGTTCATGCGGACAATAAAGGACAAAATGAGCAGAAAGCATTCCTTAAAAATCCAAATACTGAAATTGTGAAATACAAAACAGTGATCGTAACCCCGTGTGTGCGCGAAGGGTTCAACATAACTGCTAACTACTGCAACACTGTTATCGTTCTATGTCATGGCATCTTGCTTCCGATGCCCCTAGTACAAATTAGCAGAAGACTACGCACAGCAACCAACATCATTTTTGCTCTTGATACAGACAAAAAACCATCGTTTGGATTTTCAAATTACTTAGAATATGCAGCATCACTTGAAGAAAGACTGGAAGCTGAGTTCGCTAAACGAAGAGATGTATTGCTAAGTGATTTAGCTTTATCTCTTACGCTAACTCTAGAAAACCTCGGCTTTAATCATCAAGCTCCAACTCGTTACAGCGAAGATGAAAAAGCACTGATTAAGAAAGAGCAGAACTCTGTTAAAAAAGCTAACAAGAAGTTCATGCAAGAAGCAATTGCTAGTGCTGAATGTATTGATAGTGAAGCAGCTAAGAGATTAAAGCAAAGCACCTGTAAATCTGAAGAAACTACTATGTCAGTAGAAAAGAAAAAGGTTGCTGACAAGCTAGCTATTGATGTCAAAGATGTAGATATCAAAGCAGTTAAGTTCGCTGAGAAATTCAAGAAAGACCATGCAGTTAAAGTTGCCGAAATCATTGCTGACAAGGTTACTGTCAAAGCGATGTATGATGTTAAACAAACTATAAAGCAAAAGAATATCGCAGAAGCAATGCAAATCTTTATAGATTCATTGAAGGGCAATATCACTGATGTTGGAGGTAATGAAATCGAACTAGATTTAACGACAGAGTTTGTAATCGCTGATGCAGTTGAAGTGTACAGCTATCTTCATGCCAACAAAGCTAAGTTCAATAAAGCATTTTCTCAGAAAGACAAGATACGAATCACTGAATCAAAAGTAAAAGCTAATGATAAAGCCATTGCTGAGAAGCGCTTGAGAGCTTTGCTTAAAGCGCTCGGTATAGACAGTCCTCGTTTCGGAAGTACTAACAATAAACGTTACAAGCACTGTTTACATCCACTTGCAGTACCTTCCCTGAAAGCGCTGGGTGTGCTTGAGAAAGAACCGTCAAGCGAGTTCAAAAGTCTTGAGCAATACGAAGAAGTACTAGTAGATCTATATAAATAAAATAATAATAAAAATAGGAATCAATAAAATGAGAAAAGTAAAAGAACTAATGAAAACTTCCCTGTTGACGGGGGAGGACGTATCAAAACTAATGATCGATGAGGGCATGGTTTATCGTGACAGAGCATCTACAACAATGCTCAGCAAGTTGCTCTATTGTACTCCGCGCAACGCGCAGAAAATAATTAAATATGGTTTTAAAGACAGCGGAACTCAAGCTTTATTCTATCTGCAAATGGAAATAGCATGTTCGGATAAATAGTTCTAAAAATAAACTTACAATGTCTTGGTTTTAATATTATAATCATAGACAAGGAATTAAGCTTTCTTGTTTATAGTTATCTTATCAACCCCAGTAACACTGGTTTTTTTCTGCCCTGACCTTCTCACTACTGGTCGGGGCATTTTTATCTTAAATAAATTATCTGTTTTAGTTGCATGAGTTTAAATAAGATAATTGACATCAAATAGCCATTTTGTCTTTTTATCTTCTTTGTGTATTGTTTTAAGGAAAACAAGAAAATCATCAAAGCAGGAAATCTAAAGAAATATTTATTTTATGTGTAGTTTAAAAAATTACAAATTAAATTAATATGTTTTATTTGGAAATTTATATTTTCAATTACAAAATAAACTCTTATAATGAAGAAATAAAATAATAAAAAAGGTTTGAATTATGGTTTACGAAGCAATAGATTTACTTTACAAACAACAAGCTGAATTACAAACGCAACAGCAAGCTCAGCTAGATAGAGTTGAGGCATTAACTAGTACTTTTGACGACAAGTTTAAAGTAGAGATTGAAGTCGGAAAGATTCATGCGTGGGGCAGTTCGAACAGAAATATAGATATAAAAGTAAGATCATTAAAGACGGGTGAAACATTAGCTGTTGCTTCTGTGAATGCATTGAGAGATAACTACAGAGAACCGTTTAGTTGCCCGGCAAATACGGACAGGCTCTTAATGGGTGGGTTAAGCAGGCACGCACCAAAAATCATGCATGATTTTAATGAGTACATGAAAGAGAAAAATATGAACATAGCTTTTAAAAAGTACCTGCTCAACAAAACTGATGAGTACTTGGAAAAGAAGCACAATGAAAAAGTCATGCACTAATAAAAATAAGAAGTGAGAAAACACTCAAACTTAAAGCTATAATAAAAAGAGAATTAAAAACGTGGAAAAACTAATTGAATTTTTAATAGACAGAAAGCTTGAAGAAGAAACGTATGATAGCGGCATCACAGGTACGTTCTACTACAGAGCTACTGATCTAAATGCATACAAAGTTATCGACAGTGAAGAGATTGTGATTTTAGCTGAAAGTTACGAGTTAGCAGAGGCGTGGTCTAATGATGAAAAACTGATGGCTTACAAGCTTTTTGAAAATGAAGCTGAATACGATGAGTTTATTGAAGAATGCAAGGAAGGGCTGCATTACGGCGATCTTGACTTCACATCTAGATTATTTCATGAGCTTAATAGTGTATATGAAGATGATCTCAATAGATATATAGATCGTTATGATTTGTGGGATCACATAAGCGATTAGACAAAGTAGAACCAAAAGCCACGATGGAGCTTTTTTTATTTCTATTCAAATTTGATGTCTTGATTTCTTTAAATAATATAAATTTATTGTAATTAAAATAGCATTTAATTGTACTAATTCAGACCTGATCTGACAGTTACCCATTTTTGATTCGGTGCCTGTCAGATTATATCTGGGCTAGATTCTTTTCAGCCCAGATTGGTTTCCCATCTTCTAATGTATCTATTGGCGTTCTGCCACAGCACATTTTTCCTTGATGAGTACGATGATTGTAGTAGTAGTCCATCCATTCCTCCAGATCTTTATGTAACTCTTCCATTGAGCTATATAGTTTCTTTCTGAAGGTGACTTGGTAAAACTCATTTAATATCGTCTAGTGGAAGCGTTCGCAAATGCCGTTCGTTTGCGGCTGTCATTGCTTTGGTTTTCGTATGATCGATATCGTTTATAGCGAGGTAAAGCTGATAGTCATGTTGCTCAACTAGGCCACAGTATTCGGTACCTCTGTCAATAAGTATTCGCAGCATTCAGCATTGGTAGCTCGTGCGCTTCGAAGAACGGCAACACTTTGTCATTTAGCATATCTGCTGCGGTAATAGGCGTTTTCGTGTTATAGAGCTTAGCAAAAGCGACTTTACTGTAGGTATCGACAAAGGTTTGTTGGTAGATGCGTCCAACTCCCTTCAAGTTGCCTACATAGAAGGTATCCTGAGAGCCCAAGTAGCCTGGATGAGCCGTTTCTATCTCACCGCAGGCTTCATCGTCATGTTTTTTACTCTCTAGAGCTGCAACTTGCTCATCCGTTAAAATGATGCCGTTCTCATTGACCTGTTTCTCTAAAGCAATAAGTCGCTTTTTGAAGTTCTCAAGATCGTTTCTAAGCCAGATTGAGCGGACACCACTTGGAGAGATAAACACGCCAAGCTTTCGCAGCTCATTGCTTGTTCTCACTTGACCATGTGCGGGGAAATCAATCGCGTACTGTAAACCGCTTGTTCAGTTTCATTGTCGACGCGATTTTTAAGGTTTGGTGCTTTTCGATTTTGGTTAATCAATGCGTCAACACCACCTGTTTCAACCAACTCTTGATAGCGGTAGAAAGTGTCTCTTGATACGCCCATAACCTTACAAGCTCTTGATACATTGCCAAGTTCTTCTGCAAGATTGAGAAGACCAGCTTTGTGTTTGATGATTGGATTGCTAGTATGAAGCATGAGAGTTACCCCTTAGTTTCCTTGGTTTCGGATTAAGCACCTTTAATCAAAGAATCAAAGCGGGTAACTCTCTTCATTTCAAATTGAAGTGTCAGATCTAGTCGGAGCTAATACAGTTGATTCTATATTTTTATTTGATTTGTACTCATTCCCACGCGTGGGAATGACTTGACTCACCATTTCTCTTCGCTCCCACTGTCGGCTTTCAGCTCGATACTTTCTCCTTTTGGCACTATATGCACTTCCAGATTTAGCGATGATAAGATGCGAAACAATGTCTGAATCCTAGTCGTTTCTGGATTAATCTCAAACTTGGAAATAGTGTCTTGTTTTAGACCTACAGGGTCGGCAGCCTTAGCTTGCGAGAGATTCTTGTGTTTTCTTTCATCACGTAGATGTATTGCTAATTGTCTTGGCGATGGTATCAACATAACAATTTCTCATTTTTTACCCTCTATAGAGGGTAGTTATGGTTTTACCCTCAGTCAAGGGTAAGAAGGAAAGGCAGCCTTGGGGCTGTTTGCTTCTATTTTCGTTAAGTATGCGATTAGATTTTGAGCATCTTCGCCAGCTTTCTTCGATTTAGGCGTGTAATCGAAAGGCGTTAAAGTGCTTGCGTAAGGTGTAAATCTTTTTAAGCTTGATGCATCAGAGATTGATGTAATGCTTTTTCTTTTCGCTCTTGTAGCTTGTTAATTGTTGCTGTTGCCTGAGCTGAACACGTAGTCATTAAATAGAACGGCTGGGAACTTCGCCGCATCCAGTTTAGTTTTTATTCTGTATAGTACTTGATGTAGCTCTTGAGCTTCTTCAGCATTAATTTCATCTTCACTTTCTAGTTCGTCAAACATCTCTAGAGCTTCATGCAGTTTCACAGAAATTGCGCAAAGATAATGTTTTTTCATTGATAACAACACATTGTCTTTCATGTCGTTCCTCTTTGCGGTACTTCTTATATAACTCGTTAGCTGGTCTAAAGTGAGACATGATCCCGTCAAGGTTGTGCTCAGTAATTTCGTAATTTCCAGATTTCGCAATAAGGTGTTTTATAGATCGCGGAGAGGAGAGGGCAGTGCTCGGTAGCTTTATTAATGTTACATGTGTCGCGTTGCCGCTACCATTTATTAACTCAGGGTCTCGGACAATAATGTAAAGCATCTTGTCACTTTTGTTTTTTTGAAATCACGGTAGAGGGGATTTTTTCTGCTTTGTAGGAACTGTAACGTTATCAATTAATTAATATGTATTTTCAGCGATATATTTTGATTTCTTCTTGATGTTACGTCTTCTATTCCGCTTTTTGTTGTCAGCAAAAATACCTTCGTTTTCATAAGCTTTTTCTATTTGTTCAATGGCTTGGTTAATTACTAGCTCTTGATCTTCATGTGTCGCAACAGGGGTTGCTTTCAATCCCCAGTGGTTCTGCTTGCTTAGTTCAAACAAGATTAGAAGCTGATGATAGAAGAATTTACTTAGCGTCTTAGATGCTGAGTATATGCCTCTCTCTTGTTCGTAAATTGCGTGAACGAAAGCTTTGTCGCGTTTGTTGATGCGTTTACCATGATACATCCAAAAATCTATCGCATCTTCCATTGCTTTTTGATGTTGCTTTTTGCATGAGATAATGAAGCAGTTAAGCATGTGCTTATCCCACTCTTCAGCTTGCTTCTTTACTTTATCAGCATGTGCTTCAGCGTCTTTTCTTACTGTTTCAAATCTTTGCTCTGCAAAATCTTTTTGCGATTCAAACATTTCTCTAAGATCATAATTTTCGACTTGTGACTCGTCATAGCTACTTATAATGTTTGCATCACTTTTCAGGACACCAGATTTTATCAAGCCGCCGAGGGTGAACTTGTTACCGCTCCTGAGCTTAGAAGCTGGTATGATGAAGTCATTGTATTTGTAAACAAGACCAACGAATTTTTCGTTGCTTCTGTCTTCTTTAAGTATTATCTCAACGCCGTTTCTTAGCAGTGCTATTTGATAAAGAGCTAAGCTCGCTTGAGTGGTGTGCTCATCGTTTACACCTAGTTTCTTTAGCATGTTTGCCCTAGCTTGCACTAGCGATGGTAGCTCTTTGATGCTTGATTCAACTAAGCGTCTTACCATCAGCTTGACTGAGTGAGAGTACTTGTCAGAAACGACCGCTTCGCCCCTTGCTAGTATCTCTGATGAGTTTTCTAGTTGTCTTAAACCGAATTCCTTTTCTTGTTCACGCATGATTTCTTGTGCAGCTTCAACAGCCATCCAATTGCTGATGACTTTGTTTGTTTCTAGGTCTTGTGTTGATGCTGTTATGTGTACGTGCTGTGAATCAGTATCTGCGTGCCTAAACGCGATGTAGCGTGCGTTTTCGTAACCTAGGTGATTCATAGTCTTTCTTACTGTTTTACGCCACTGCTTGTCTGTGAGGTACTCTCCTTCGTCTATAGAGATGACAAAGTGGCGGAAAGGGTGCTTGACTGTCGGGTTGTGCTTATAGCTGCTTTGCAGTTCAGTGATAGCATCGTGCCAGTCCGCACCTGTAGCCAGCTCACCCATACTAACTGGAATGGATTCGATTTCATTAGCACAGATGAAGAATGAGTGACCCTCCGATGCAGGAGCATGTTTTGTTTTACCTGCACCGTATTTAACCAGGTTATCTGCGTCTTTTTGTTTAGCGCCGTACTCGATGAGGTTCTGTGCGTCTTTGGCTGTCTGTTGACTTCTTGTGCATTCTAATTCTGTAAATATCATTTTATTGTCTCTTTATTATTATTGTGAGTGAGAAAGTAATAAGTAATGTAGATAAGCCCTCCTTATATTTAAGGAGGGAATTCAGGCTTTATAATTCAGCTTCTTCTAGTATCTTTTGTTTGCATAGCTCATCCAATTGACGCGAAGATAAGTATTTTAAAGCTAGTACTTTAGCTGTTGCTGATGAATGAGAGTCTATTGCTAGCTTGCGCGTAGTATCAATGCTTTCCTTAAGTTCTTTAATGCATTTGCTTAGTTTAGCTATCTTAGCGCTGTCAGCATCTTCAATGTCTTCTGCAAGCACCTGAAGTGATTTTGATAGCTCTTTGGTTTCTTTAAAGTACTTCAAATAATCTTCGTCATTGTTAGGACGTGGTTCGACTTGGTTCAAAGCTACATCTCTAAGAAAAGCAGCGTTAGAGCGATAGTTGTGACTTTTCTTGCTGGTTATGAAACGTTTGTACTGCTCTACAGTTATGTGTGTTTTTAATGCAATATTGTATAAGTCTTTAGTTTTTTTACGCTCTTCTTTGAAGCCGTTTTCTACAGCGTCCAGGATGCGAAGTGATTCAGTAACAGCATCATCGTTAAAGCTATCTGCATTATTTTTAGCGTAAATACTTTTTACAATGCAATTACAAAAACGCGCATGAGAACTTAGCGTAATTTTAGATGTGCTTGAAAATTGTGGAAGTAGGGAAGGTACAACAACTTGTAATTCTTCTAAGCTGTAATCTGTTTTCTCAATAAGCGCTCTTAGTTTATCTTTATTTTCTCTTTTAGTTTCGATTACTATTTCTCTTATTGTATTATTTAATTCTTCTTTTAATGATAAGTTCATTTTATTATTTTATTTTTATTATCTTATTTATCTAGTAAGCAACAGTGTGCGACTTAGCGATAACTGCGAAGCATGTTAGCGCAACCGACTGAAGGGGAGGCTAAAGCTACAAACGAACCATTTGGAACAAATGGGGAAGAGCAGTATCCGCTTGTTACTGTTTTTGTTCTATTTGTTTTTATTATAACAATATAATTTATGATATTAAATGTGCTTATTTAAAATAAACGAAATATATTATTGTATAATACGGAGTTCAACAGAGGAATACGATAAGGAATTTGTCGCATGCGACAGGGAAAGTGCACGTTACAACATCGAAAATGCCGTTTGCGACAAGGAATTTGCGCTGCACTCTCACTACGTCTCAGCCGCTTTCATCTGCTTTCACTTCGTATCACTGATAGTCAGTAAGTAGTTGTTGGGACGAATGTTATATAGTTAAGAAGCAATAGCAGTAGGAAGTGTGTTCGTGATGGCTGAGTCAAATATAAATAAAGGATGTACTTATCATGTCTTTATTTTTATCACTTTGAATGATTATATTGTGTGATGTTTAATATACGGTATATGTATATTTTGTTCGTTGTTAAATATATAGAGTTTGTATATTTCCATTTCGTAAAATAAATTCGAAAAAGTGATTGCTTTTGACTTCTAAACACGAATATTATATTTGCAACGGCTCTTGTAGTCATAAGAATAAGAATAAACGGAGGCGTCCAATGGCGCTTATACACCCAATTAATCAACTGAAAATAGAAAAGAAAGTCGATGTATTAAAACGCGTAGGTTTATCCCAAGCCACGCTTCACAGACGTATAAACGATGGCACATTTCCGCCCGCAGTACAACTGGGTCCCAAGGCTGTGGGATTCATGTCGCATGAAGTCGATGCGTTTCTTATTGCATGCGCTTTGGGAGAAGATAAAAAGCGTGTGGTCGCTGAGCTTCTTGCGCAGCGACAAGCGCTTAAGCAAGCGAATCCTTTATTGCAGTACATGAACTTTCACTAATTTATCTTTTAGTTCTGTGTATACGTTGCACAGAGCTTGCTCAACTTCAGTGGTAATTGCAAGATTCGCAACGACTTTTGCGATCAAGCTGAGGAGGATAAAAACTCTTGACATTAAAGTACAGGCTAAGTTAGCTTGATAAGGCTTCCAAATCGCTCTGCTCTTTGAAAGCTCTGAATAATAATATAACAGCAAAAATAATAACGATAAAAACAAGATAAGTGGCTGAAAGCCATCAATAAAAGTTATTACGTTGTCACTCATTATTACTTCGGAGGAAACATGAAAGAGTTTAACGTCTTAAAGAAAAATCGAAAGTATTTTGCTGCATCGCTTGACGGCTACAAGTGCAGAATCTTAATCGATGAACTATCTCAGAATCTCTCAATCGGTACGCAACTGCTGGATGTCGAAGACATCTCCGTTCGTTCAAAGTATGGAACCGACCTAATATTCAAACTTAAATCCTCGGTTGAGGAACAAAATGAGTCTGGTTTTATTACTTTAACCAGTACTTACAATACCTATCTCGTTGATAAATGCCGCGCTCTTGGTGGGCAATGGGATAAGTCCAGTGAGTGTTGGGTGTTTAGTGGCCTTATCGAAGAAAAGGTTGATGAGCTGGCTTGTGTTTTCAATTCTCATCTAGTGCCTGTCGAAGTTACGATTAATGATGACTATGATGTGTACGAAGAAAAGGGGACACTTTGTTGCCTTGGCTACCCAATCGCACGCGCATTTGGGCGTGATTCAGGAGCAAGAGTCGAAGAGGGGGTAGGTGTCGTAGCGGGCGGCTTCACAAGCTGTGGTAGTAAGAAAAATTGGGTGACTCAAGCCAAATCTGGGACAGTGTTTCGCATTGAGGTGGCGGAGAAAGTGCTCACCCATTTTGCTGAGAAAGAGCCTCATTACCACTTTAAAGCTATCTGAAGGTAAGTGATATGAAATGGTTTCCACCGCATCTTGATGACACTGAAGCCATACTCAACATTGCTATTCTTTATAATAACGTTGTTTTGTTGCCAAACACCCCATGGAATGCCGCAACCGCATTTGTCTTGTATGACATATAACAATATGCGGCAACGTTAGGGGTTACCCTTGTTCGTTTACCCTCGATTGACGAGGGGGACGTACCAAGTTTTTGTGATGTAGTTTGGCAAAGGTTTGAGAGAAACAAGTGTATCGTAGAGCAGTTTTTGGCAGCGCAGTCCACGCATCGACGAGAGAGTTTAAAAGCACTATTAATTGACAGCAAATTGAATAACGCTTTGGACCTGGGGCTATTTGACGCCTTTCAATTAATTTCTCTATCAAAACAAACCTTACTATTCCTATTGGAAAGTATTGATGCACTTTTCGTCCCTCAGAATGTCACGTTGTTATCAGGGTTTGAATTCTTTTTAATGCAGTCATCCAATACTCGATTGATAGGTGTATCCCATGAGAACTTGTTAACCTCATCTCAGTTCACACATCATCAAGATGGTGTTTATCGACTGAATAACTTCAATAATAAAGAGCTGGTTAGGTATGCGTTAAAGTTTGTCTGTCGAGTCAGTCCACATTTCGAAGTAGTAGAAAGCACGTTAAAAGCACCTCTCAAACAATATCCTAGTTTTGAGGCATTTGTTTCAGCTGTCCAGTAAATGGTTTTGCACCAATGTAAGACGATTGAATAAAGAAGTCCGTGTTGTGTATTTATATCTTCAAAGGGTTTTGTCGATTAGATAAGCTGAAAGGTAAAATATCAGTTAAATTAATGTAAACGAATATTTATTATTTTTTAAAGAAAACAGGAGTAAGATCATGCCTAACCATATTTATAATATCATCGAGTTTCGTACTAAAGATAAATGCTATGCTAGTTCTATTCGCGATTCGATCAGGAATGAAAGTAGTGATATGGATTTTAATAAGCTACTTTCCAACTCTTTGAAATCAAATTCTTTTGAAGGAGAGAGCAGTGTTATTCATGGTAATGTGGATTGGAATCTTCAGAATTGGGGAACAAAGTGGAATGCATGGGATAGCCAATGTTGCCTCGAAGACAGAGGTGAATATGTTTACGGAAGAATTACATTTTTTACTGCGAATACTACTCCGTACCCAATATTTATTGCATTATCAAAGATGTACCATAAAATCAGATTTAAGGTAAGGTTTGCTGACCAGCATGCTTTTGGCTGCGATTGTGGTTTCCTAGTTTTCCAGAATGGGCAGGAGATTGACCGTCATATCTCCCCAAATGAATTTGGCTCAGATGAACAATTTAACTATTGGGAAGATATTGCATTAAATATCTATTAACGTTTCAGTTAAATAGCTACAAAGCAAGCAACCGCCATCAAATTGAGAGGTTGCTTTAGATCAGAGGGCCTGGCAATACGCGACCCGCTTAGTTCGCTAACGGTAAGATGTCGATGGTGATGTCGATGAAGTTATCAATCATGTGCTTGTTTTTCTTCTGGCAGTCTATGGGCATTGCGGCATAGTTTACGGTATATTGAGTGCCGCACACTCGGCACCGAGTGAGATCGCCGTTGTTTCGATGTCGCATTATTTCAATGGTGTGGCCGTACATTGGACAATGTTGCAACGGGATCAATATAATGTGATCAAATTTACCGCCTCTTCCTAAGTGGATGAAAGCAGAATCAAATTGTGTCCCCAAATGTGCTTTAATGATGTCTAATGTTCTCTTTACTCATAGGATCGCGATAGGGGCGTTGGCTGGTCATCGCATCAAACCGCATCACAAAGAGAAACCAGTTTGACCTGTTTGGAGACTGAGCTGCTGTCTAGCCCTTCAGGGCAGTCCAATAATAGGCGAAATTTGTCTAGGAGATCGGTGGCAGTCCACTTCTAATCAGCATAGTGTCTATGAAAGTGGGGTCTTACCAACTTAGTCAACTAGTTCGAATAGGCCGTCTTATTTCTATTTTTTAACCTACCGAAGAAACGTGTTCTCTGTTAGAGTCACCGTCAACTACGCTATTGAATAAAGACACCCACAGATCGCATGTCATTGATGGATTTTTATTCACCCTTAGAACTCATTTTAGGAATCTCTAGTGACTAACAACGAAATTTTACGTCGTATCCAACACGCGTTAAACCTTAAAAACGCGCAGATAATGAAAGCTTTCGGGCAGGCCGAAGTCACTGTGGCTCACGATAAAGTGGCAAACTGGTTAAAAGATGAAAGCGACAAATCTTGCGTTAAGATGAAGGATCAAGAGTTAGCGGTATTCTTAAATGGCTTTATTAACCTCAAGCGAGGAAAAAAAGACGGCGAGCAACCTAAACCAGAAGTCACGTTGACCAACAACATGATTCTCATGAAGCTGCGCATTGCGCTAGACATGAAAGCAGAAGATGTGTTGGACGTATTAGAAGTGGTTGGTATTAGTTTAAGTAAATACGAAATTGGTGCGTATTTCCGCAAGCCAAACAACAAAAACTACAAACAGTGTGAAGACCAACTGCTGTGCGACTTCTTAAATGGTGTGCAGTTTACCAATCGTCCCGATTCTGAAGAGTTTACTGGGTAATTTTTATCTCGAATCGAACGTGGTAATTGATTAAAAAAGCGAGAACCATTTTATTTGGCTACTCGCTTTTATCAAGCTAAAGACCGATATTAGAGCTTCACAATCACGTCTACTCTTTGTCTTTCTTCAGTAGATACCTATCAAACCACGCTGAAATCTGGTCGGCTTTTAGAGTCAAGACACACACCGCCCCCTATGACCCTACCAAGATAAACCCAAGCTAAAACCTTAAGCCAGTTAGGGGCCACTATTCTGGTCAAGATGTTCCAGACATCTTGTAGTGATTAACTAAAACTGGCCACGTATATAGAGTTTTTCCATACTTTTGGTCATGCGTGCAGAGTCACGACTGACGCCATTGGTAGCACGAATTTGCCCCGAAACGTTTAGTTCCTAAATTGCATGATCTCTTCAAACCTTTCTGTTGCCTTAGCTTTTATCTAAGTCGAAAATGAAGTCTAAGATATGTTGCGAGCAAAAACACTAACACGTTTCGGGGCAGAAATGAGTTTGCCAATAACGCCCCTATTTGTGATCACCAAGCGATTCTGTCGTACCTTAACTACCAACCGATTTTGTCGGTGAACTAATTACCAAGGGAAAATGACGGATCCATTTCTACACCTAACCCTTTGAATAGGTCAACTCACCATTCAGGGGTTAGTAAGGATGATCATCATGGACTCTCGCTCCCAGCTTACTGTTGATGTGATCGCTAAAGTCACTCAAGGTAAGATCAGCATTCACAGTGCTGCCAAACTCCTCAATAAATCCCGTCGTACCATAGAGCGTTATCTCCACCGCTACCGCCGTGAAGGCATACGCTTTGTTGTCCATGGTAATAAAGGTCGTGAGCCGGTCAATAAAACCCCTGATTCACTGAAAAGACAGGTTCAGCAACTGATCCAAACTAAGTACTTCGATTTCAATTTGCAGCATCTCGCCGAATTGCTCACGGTCAATGAAGGCTTGACCATCAAGCGTGAAACCTTGCGAAAGTGGGCGCACGCTATCCACCATGTGAAGCGAGCAAAGCGTCGTCGTAGCCGTGTAAGAAAACACAGAGAGCGGATGGAGCAGCCTGGACTGATGCTGCAAATGGACGGCAGTCCGCATCAATGGTTTGGTGAGCATCGCTCATGCTTGATTGCCATCATCGACGATGCGACCAGTGATATCCATGCCGAGTTCTTCCCTTCCGAAACCACGGAAGGCTGTATGAAAGTCATGAAGGCATATATCGAAAAGCGTGGGCTGTTTAAGACGCTCTATGTCGATAGAGCGGGTATATTCGGTGGTCCAAAACGCAGTAACTTCTCTCAGATGCAACGCGCTTGTGAAGAGCTAGGGATCGAAATCATCTTTGCGAATTCGCCCCAAGGTAAAGGACGGGTCGAACGGGCATTCGATACGTTCCAAGACAGATTGGTCCCAGAGCTTCGGCTGCACCATATTACTGATATTCAAAGCGCCAACGAGTATCTTCAACAGCAGTTCATTCCACTGTACTGGCAACAGAAAATCGCGGTACAGGCGAAGAACCCGAGGTCGGCGTTCAAGGTTGTACCTGAACACATCAACCTTGATACGGTCTGTGTTCACAAGGAATATTGCAAGGTTCGCCGAGATCATACCTTCAGTTATAACAATAAAATGTATCTCATCGACTCTCCCATACGGCACTCTATCGTCAATCAGAAACTGGAAATACGTTGCCAGTTCGATGGCGCATTCGCCGCCTATTTTGGTCACCGCAAACTGCATATTACCGAGTTAAAAGAGCCACCAAGAGCGAGTGAGTAGGGATGGAAGTCCAGCGCAAGTTGGATGTCATCGAGCTTGCCGACCGCCTGGGTAATGCGACGGAAGCCGCTCGGCTCACTGGTTGCTCACGCCGAAGTATCTATAACTATCAAAAGGTCTTAGCCGAGGAAGGCATCCTTGGCCTTAAGCGCATTAACAAACCGCTGCACCGCAGTAAAAACAGCATACCTGAAGAAACCGAACACAAAATTATCGAGCTGACCTTAAACAATCCGTATCAAACCTCAGTACAGTTGAGAACCATGCTAAAGAAGGAGTACAACATCACCGTCAGCAGTTGCACGATACGAAATATCTGGAAGCGCGAGGCACTGAATACCAGAGAGCTGAGAATACAACGCTCAGCGGCATTAAATAAAGAAGTCTAGCCTGTGGGCTAGACTTAAAGGTGAACGACAAAGTCGCTTGGGATTTATCCCGTCAGGCTCCCTTGGTAATCACACAATAACGCCCCTATTCGATCCCAATCAGCAAAGAAAACACTGCTCCTATAAGAGCTATGCTTTCTTTCAGTTCACCCACATAATCTTAGATATTAACCATTATGATGAGTGTTACACCTTTAGGGATTCATAACAAAGTTTATTGTCCTCCGACAAATGTTGTTGGTCTGTTCCTGAATGGAACTGGTAGGAATTGCCTTGGATCACCAGAAACAATATGTAACTCGCAAGAAGTGAAAAGAGGCCGCCGATTATAGCTGCCTCATAGGCTACTGACTTCGTTGCCGAATTTAGTTTAAGAGTAATGGTATCTAAATAGCCTGTTTTTAAACAATATACTGAGTTTCGAGCATACCTAGCCTTGTAAGCTTTTTAACACGTTAATCGTGACGTCCCCACAACTTGTGCGTTGTAACTACGAAGAGTCAGCGGTGCTCCGAGTAGTTGCTTCAAACGACACTTGGCAGTTTCAGACAGTTAATTTTAGTGGTAACGATTACAATGTTCGTGGCGACTTTTGGATGCTATGTAAGTTATATTTTGTCATTTGCGTGTGATTACTGTTAAATTCTCGTGAATTAGCCAGATTTCGCCCACTTTTTCTACAAAAAACTTAAAATGTTTCTTTTTATTTAATGGTAACGTTTACACTAATTTGAGTTTGATCACGGAACTGAATTGGTGTTGGTTGATAGACTTTTAACCATTGAAGAATTGGGCGTATCGACTTGGTGTGAATAACGCTGGCTCAGTGAGCATCAGGTCCGGTACCGAGCAGGAAGCAGCAACAGCGGAGAAGCAAAAGTGAGAGTACTTGTCACAGGTGGTATGGGTTACATCGGCAGTCACACATGCGTTCAGATGATTGAGGCGGGCATGGAGCCCATCATTGTCGATAACTTGTGTAACGCCAAAACAGAAGTATTGAGCCGTATTGAAGCGCTAACTGGCAAACAGCCAACTTTTTATCAAGGCGATATTCGTGATGAAGCGTTTTTGAATTCGGTATTCGCTGAGCATGATATCCAAGCGGTCATTCACTTTGCAGGTCTGAAAGCGGTAGGTGAGTCAGTCGTCAAGCCATTGGAATATTACGATAACAATGTCAATGGCTCATTGGTGTTGGCGCGTAGTATGCGTAAAGCGGGTGTGAAGAGCATCGTATTCAGTTCATCTGCAACCGTCTACGGCGATCCAGAAATCGTTCCGATCACAGAAGACTCACCAACAGGTGCAACCACTAACTCATACGGTCGTAGTAAATACATGGTGGAAGCGTGTTTGAGTGATTTGTTCAATGCTGAAAGCGATTGGAGCATCACTTTACTGCGCTACTTTAATCCTGTTGGCGCGCATCCATCGGGCACCATGGGCGAAGACCCGCAAGGCATTCCAAACAACTTGATGCCGTTTATTGCACAAGTCGCGGTTGGTCGTCGTGAAAAGCTCTCCGTATTTGGTAACGACTACCCAACGCCGGACGGTACAGGTGTGCGTGATTACGTCCATGTAATGGACCTGGCTGATGGCCACATTGCGGCACTGAAAGCTGTGGGGCAGAAAGCGGGCTTGCACACATACAATCTAGGGACTGGTAAAGGTTCTAGCGTACTTGAAATGGTGGAAGCTTTCGGTGCCGCCTGCGGTAAACCTGTGCCTTACGAATTGTGCCCGCGTCGTCCAGGTGATATCGCCGAATGTTGGGCGAGCACAGACAAGGCAGAGCGTGAGCTTGGTTGGAAAGCAACACGCAGCGTTGCTGAAATGACGGCCGATACTTGGAATTGGCAATCTAACAACCCACAAGGTTACTAAATTTCATTCGGTGCAGTGCGTCGGACTAGTAAGAAGAATAAGTTGAGTAAGTAAAATGTCGAACGTTGAATTTAACCCAGTGGATCATCCACACCGCCGTTACAACCCACTAACGGGTCAATGGATTTTAGTGTCACCACACCGTGCAAAACGTCCTTGGAGTGGGGCGGATGAGAAAGCGGCGATTGATGAGCTACCAAGCTACGATGAGAAATGTTTCCTGTGTCCGACAAATGAGCGTATCTCTGGCGATGTTAACCCAGATTATCAGGGCACGTACGTGTTTAATAACGATTTCGCTGCTCTGATGGTGGACTCACCAGATGCGCCAGAATCAGACAACCCACTATTCAAAACCCAAGGTGTACGTGGTTTGAGCCGAGTGATTTGTTTCTCTCCTGACCACAGCAAAACCTTACCTGAACTACCGGTAGACAGAATCCGTGGCGTGATTGATACGTGGAACGAGCAAATTGAAGAGCTAGGTAAAGAGTATGTTTGGGTCCAAGTGTTTGAGAATAAGGGTGAAACCATGGGCTGTTCTCAGCCTCACCCACACGGTCAAATCTGGGCGAACAGTTTCTTACCAAATGAGATTGAACGCAAAGAGCAAAACCTAAAGGCTTACTACCAGGAACACGGTAGCAATCTGCTGGTGGATTACGTACAAGCTGAGCTAAAAGATGGCTCCCGTGTCGTCGTTGAAACCGAGTATTGGTTGGCGGTTGTCCCTTACTGGGCGGCGTGGCCATTCGAAACCATGCTGTTACCGAAAACACACATCCGCCGTATGAGCGAGTTAAGTAATGAGCAGCGTGACGACTTGGCTGTCGCTATTAAGAAGCTGACCAGCCGTTATGACAATTTATTCCAATGTTCTTTCCCTTACTCAATGGGTTGGCACTACGCCCCTTTCTTTGAACAGGGCACAGACATCGACCATTGGCAGCTTCACGCATTGTTCTACCCGCCACTTTTACGCAGCGCGACAGTTCGTAAGTTTATGGTGGGTTACGAAATGCTGGCCGAAAGTCAACGCGACTTAACCGCAGAGCAAGCGGCACAGCGTCTGCGTGATCTAAGTGATTTGCACTACAAAGAACAGTGATTTGGGCGGTTCTAGGATCCTAGGTCCTAGAACCTGAAAAACAGAAAATCAAATAAGTGGTTCACGATCGCGAATGAACAAAGGGTTCGGGGATCTAAATGCAATTTGAAACTGAGATTTAACTATGTCTGATTTAATCCAAAATGTGAAAGCGTCTTTTGAGAACGTGTTGGGCTATGCGCCAAGCCATATTATCCAAGCGCCTGGTCGTGTAAACCTGATTGGTGAACACACCGACTACAACGATGGTTTTGTACTGCCATGTGCAATTAACTATCAAACGGTTGTTGCGGCAGCAAAGCGTGAAGACAACCTAGTACGCGTGGTATCGGTTGATTACGATAACGCGGTTGATGAATTCGATATCACTCCAGAAATCACGTTCCAAGAAGACAAAATGTGGGCAAACTACATTCGCGGTGTCGTGAAGTGTCTGTTGGCTCGTGGTTACCAGTTTACCGGTGCTGATATCTCTGTCAGCGGCAATGTCCCTCAAGGTGCAGGGTTGAGCTCATCAGCGGCACTGGAAGTCGTGATTGGTCAGACGTTCAAAGTGCTCTTCAACCTGGAAATAAGCCAGGCGGAAATCGCATTAAATGGTCAGCAAGCCGAGAACGAATTTGTTGGTTGTAACTGCGGCATCATGGATCAAATGATTTCGGCAGAAGGCCGTGAAAACCACGCCATGTTATTGGACTGCCGTAGTCTGGAAACAGAAGCTGTTTCTATGCCTGAGGACATGGCAGTCGTGATCATTAACTCGAATAAAAAACGTGGTCTGGTTGACAGCGAATACAACACTCGTCGTGAGCAATGTGAAGAAGCGGCACGAATCTTTGGTGTTAAAGCTCTACGCGATGTCACCATTGAGCAGCTCAACGAGAAAGTTTCTGAGTTGGATGAATTGGTGGCAAAACGTGCGCGTCACGTGATCACTGAAAACGATCGCACAGTCGAAGCGGCAAAAGCGCTCCGTTCGCATGATATTAAACGAATGAGTGAACTGATGGCTCAGTCGCATGCATCAATGCGTGATGACTTCGAAATTACCGTCAAAGAAATCGACGTCCTGGTTGAGATAGTGAAAGAGGTAATTGGCGAAGAAGGAGGCGTGCGCATGACCGGCGGTGGCTTCGGTGGCTGTATCGTCTCTCTCGTTCCACCTGCATTGGTGGATAAGGTGAAATCGACGGTAGAAGCTAAATATCAAGCTGCGACAGGTTTAAAAGCGTCGATTTATGTGTGCAAAGCCAAAGATGGAGCTGGTCTGGTTGAAGCGTTGTAAGGGCAGGCGATGAAAGCATATTTTGAACAATTAGAACAAGCGATGATGCAAACGCCATCGTTTGACGGTCAAGCGGCGAATCTGCTCCACCTTACTAATGCGAATGGTATGACGGCATCGTTTATGGATATTGGTGCGACTTGGTTGAGTTGCACGTTGCCGTTAGATGGTGAACACCGTGAAGTGCTATTGCGCTCGCCAAGTATGGCAGAACACATGAAGCAAGACGCCTATTTTGGTGCTATCGTCGGTCGTTTTGCCAACCGTATTGCAAACGGTCAATTTGCGATCGATGGAGAGCATTATCAACTTGGTGTTAATAATGGTGAAAACTCGCTCCACGGTGGCTTAGATGGGTTCGATAAACGCCGCTGGAAGATTGCGGAACAAAGTGATAGACAAGTTGTTTTTACGCTTCGATCGCCTGATGGTGACCAAGGTTATCCTGGCAATCTCGATGTCAAAGTCACATACACGTTAACCGATGAAAATGAACTCGTTATTGCCTATGAAGCGAATACCGATAAAACCTCTCCGGTGAATTTAACTAACCACGCTTACTTTAACTTGGCGGGCGAGGCGAGCAACGCGAAAAGTTTGGACCATACGTTGCAGCTTAGTGCAGATCATTACTTGCCAACGGATGCGGGTTTAATTCCTACGGGTGAACAAAAACCTGTCTCTGGTACCAGTTTTGATTTCACTGAGCCAAAACTTATTGGCCAGGCATTTCTTAGCGAGCAGGATCAGAAAAACGCGGGTGGCTACGATCACGCCTTTGTGTTCAAGCCTGAAGTGACCGATTGTGTGTCTGTTGCCGCGGTTCTTATTGCACCGAAAGAAGATGTGGTGATGAAGGTCAAAACCACTAAACCAGCCATCCAGTTCTATTCAGGAAACTTTTTAGCAGGTGCGCCGGGCGCAAGCAAAACTTACGCGCTTTATGACGGCCTTGCATTGGAAACGCAATACTTTCCTGATGGACCAAATAAACCAGAATGGGGACTCAACATGGGGACGTTGAGCTCAGGGGATTGCTATCAGCATCGAACCGTGTATCAGTTTGAATTTTAGATAGCATTTGGGGTGGGCTTTATGCCCACCTTTTTTTGATTCGTAGCCAATTAGATATAGACAATCAACAACGCTCAACAGAATTTCTGCGCACTAATGTTGGGCTGAAAATAATAGTTTCATCTTCAACCTGTTCATCACGTGACAGTGCTAAAGCTAAGCGAGCAGCACGTTCAGCCATCATCTCGATTGGATAGCGAACTGTGGTGAGGCGAGGATGAACAAAGCGTGCAATTAAGCCATCATCAAACCCCACCATCGATATCTTACTGGGTACTTCAATGCCGTTTTGATCTAATGCTGACAACGCACCCGCTGCCATATAGTCGTTGTAGGCGACAACGCCAGTCATCTCCAAAGATTTGGTTAACAGATTCGTCATCGCAACTTCACCGCCATCACTGTTTGGCTCACCGTACTCGATATAATTTTTTGATAGCTCAATGCCATGTTCTTTTAGTGCATCCAGATAACCTTGCAGGCGTTCATCTGTATCTTCAATATCCTGAGTTGAGGCGATACAAGCTATTTTTCGATGCCCGTGACGAATCAAATATTCCGTTGCTAAGAATGCGCCTTTGCGGTTATCAAGGGAAATACAACGATTGGCTAACTCGGGAATATTCCGATTGATCAGCACCATGCTTTTTACCTCTTTGGCGTAACCAATCAGTTCTTTATCAGACAGTCCTTTGGAGTGGATGACGATTGCATCACAACGACTATTGATTAGCAATTCCAGGGCTTGGCGCTCATCTTCAGGATTGTGGTAACCGTTACCAATAAGGATATGTTTGCCATTTTCACGCGCGACGTTATCGACTGATTTGACCAGTGTACCGAAGAATGGGTCGGACACATCACTGACTAACACACCCATCGTATCAGTGCTTTGGCTTACCAGTGAACGGGCTGCTGCATTGGGTCGGTAGCCTAACTTGCCCATCGCTTTGGTCACAGCATCGATTGATGATTGACTTGCTTTAGGTGACTTGTTTAACACACGTGAAACGGTTGCGACCGAAACTCGTGCTTCTTTCGCCACATCCTTAATCGTTGCCATATAGAACCTTTAGTGGTTAAAAATTTTAACTGGAAGTATGAAACCCCGTTATGTAACAACTTAAATTAACCAGTAGGTTTGGGTTGTAAGCTTTGGATTTTATCACTTATATTTTAAATAGCTAATGTTGTGGTAGCGTTTACATTATAGTGTCGGTGAAAAGTAAATCTTGATCACTTTTCAGGTATATGAGGGGCTTTGTTGCGTAATTCAGACGAGAAACCAAACCTCCTAAAGTTGAGCGACTTTTATACAATATACTGAGTTTCAGGCATACCAAGCCCTGTAAGTTTGTTCAGTGCTTTGATCATGGCGTAAGTCTCGCCAACCTGAGCGTTGTAATTTCTTAGACTTAATTTCCCACCTAGCAACTGTTTTACTCGGTACATTGCGGTCTCTGACAGAGAGCGCTTATGATAGCCATACCGCTTTTTCCACTTCTTGTTGCAGCCGTAGAGCTTCTGGCAACCTACCGCTAAGTTACGAGGATGCCCTTGTTCCCAGAAGGCTGCTCCTTCTCTTGGCGGGATGAGCGGAACAGCTCGCTTGCTCCGTATGGCATCATGGCAATTCCTTGTGTCATAAGCGCCATCGCCTGATATCTCAATGATTTTACGACGTGTTTGCTTGAGTAAGTTGGGGAGCACTTCGGCATCAGTTACGTTAGATAAACTCAGCTCTGCTGCGACTATTTCGTGGGTGCTTGTATCTACCGCGATATGCAGCTTACGCCAGACTCTTCGCTTCCCATCAGTTCCATGCTTCTTGACCTTCCATTCACCTTCGCCATAAACCTTGAGGCCAGTGGCATCAATGGCCAGATGTTGTATTGCTCCTCTGGTTTTAAATGAAACTTCAACTTCCTTAGCTCGGCGGCTTATACAGGTGTAGTGCGGGCAAACAAGCGGGATGTTAGCCAGCTCAAATACGGAGTCTAGAAAACCTTGCAGCGCTCTCAAGGGCATAGAGAAAACGCGTTTCACCATCAGTGCGGTAGTAATGGCTAAGTCGCTGAATCGGCGAGGTCTACCACGCTTGCCTTGTTTGCTTTGCTTCCACTCAGCTATCGCTTCCTCATCAATCCAAAAGGTCAGAGAACCACGGTTGATTAAGGATTTATTGTACTGCTTCCAGTTAGTTGTTTTGTAACGAGGTTTAGGCATGAGGCTACGACGATTGATGGGCGTAGCCGCTCAGATCGTAGTTTCTTGATTTAGTTCCATCGAATTACGCAACAAAGCCGTTTGAGGCCACTAATGACCCGAAGATGGCTAGTGTTTTTAGGGTATTGTTCATCGTTTCACCGTTTTTATATATTCACGTTTTGATTATTTTTAAACGTAAATAATATAGCAACGGATTTTAGAGTTGAGGTGATGTATAAAAGTGTTAGTGATTATTTTTATAAGGTGATTTACGTAGTTGTGATTTTGGATAAATTATCTAAGTAAATTTACTTAGATAATTGTGATTATGATCCATCTACAAATTTATTAAGTCAATTTTATCATCCGTGATGTATTGAAGAATCATAAATTAGCTCGCAGTTAGTTAATTTTAAAACTGTCTCGCCATATGAATTCATGACCAAATAAAACAGTCTTGTTATATTTCCGACCACTCATTTTTTCAATAAACATATCAATGGCAACTTCTCCCATTTCAAATGGAAACAGTCGCATCGTAGTCAGGCTTGGACTCATATGTCGGGCTGAAGAGATATCATTGGTGCCGATGACTTGTATATCCCCTGGAATGGTTAACCCGGCCTCATAAATGGCGCGATAAACACCAACGGCTACCATATCTGTCGCAGCGTAGACCACGTCGGGAAGTTCATCGAGTTGTAGCATTTCTTTCATTGCTTGATACCCCGACTCGATGCAATAATCTTTACTCACTTTACATAGCGCATCGTGATACAAGCCGTTTTCTTTGGTGATTTTACGAAAAGTATGTAAGCGCTCCTCGTTATTGCCAATAAAAGCAGGTCGTTTACAACGGCTTTTCAGTACATTTTGCATAACGTCATTGGACAATGCCAACCGGTCAATTAAGACTGCATCGGTTTTGCTACCTAAAGGATTTGAGTCAACAAATATAATATTGTGGTTAGCTTGATATAACGTATCTACAACATGTTTGGAGAAATGTCCGACTGCAATGACAGCTGGAGCGTTTTTTATTAGATTTATATTGGTATCAATCTGGTCTAAATGTAGTGTTCTTAAATCGACGCCTTTTTCTAAGCAACGATTTTGAATGCCAGCACGAATAGAAGTGAAATACGGGTCGTCTATTTCCTGTGTCGGAGTCAAAAAGTTCAACATAACAACATCACGTACGCCAGTTGGCTCATTCGTTTTGGTTACTTCATGATGAACAAACTGTTTTTTACTGCGTTTAGGGGATTGATAGCCAAGAGACTCTACTGCCTCCAAAATGGCCCGTTTTTTGTCTTCACTTACAGACAAAGTAGGGTCGTCGTTAAGAAAGCGAGAAATAGTGGAAGTAGAAATCTTCGCTCTTTGTGCAATGTCTTTAAGTGTAGCCAAAAGATTACCCTATATTGTTTTTATCGGACAGCTCTATCATGCCAAAGAGCATATTGAATGCTCTTTGGCGTTAAAACGTTAATGCGTTGATTGTACAGAATCAAATGTAATGGCGTTTCCATCAGGTTCAAAAATGTGTAAATGGGAAGGTGATGTAAATAGCGAAATTGACTCGCCAGACTGTACTTGTGTGTCCCCATGATGAAGGTATTTGAAGTCATCCACGCCGCCACATTGGCCAAAGATGTAAGTCATGCCTCCCAGTCTCTCGACCACTTCACATTGGAATGCAAGTGTGATCATATCTGGATTTGTCGTGAGGTGTTCTGGTCTAATGCCTAACGTTAGATTTTTACCTATTTCAACCTGAGCTGTTTTTATCGGTAAAGTGATTGAATGACCCACATCCATACTCACTGTTAAGCTCGTTTCATCCCAAGCTTCAACGGTACAAGGAAGAAAATTCATTTTAGGCGAGCCAATAAATCCGGCAACAAATCTGTTAACAGGGTTATGGTAGAGATCCATTGGTGAGCCAACTTGCTCAACTTTACCATCACGAAGCACGACGATTTTATCTGCTAATGTCATGGCTTCGACTTGGTCGTGCGTTACGTAGATCATGGTTGACTTAAGTTCTTGATGTAGCTTTGCAATATGTAGACGCATATCCACACGTAATTCTGCATCAAGGTTTGATAGAGGCTCATCGAATAAAAACACTTTAGGATCTCTCACGATAGCACGACCGATAGCAACGCGCTGACGTTGGCCTCCTGACAGTTGGGCTGGTTTACGATCGAGCAGATGTTCTAACTGCAGAGCTTTACCGACCAACTGCACTTTTTTATCTCGTTCTTCTTTAGGTACTTTGTTTACTTTTAGTGAGTAACCCATATTTTCTGCAACAGTCATATGTGGGTATAGCGCATAAGACTGGAACACCATCGCCACCCCTCGTTCTGATGGTGGAGTGTCGTTAACGACATTGCCCGAAATAGATATTGCTCCATCACTGATGTCTTCCAGACCGGCAATCATACGCAAGAGCGTTGATTTGCCACAGCCCGATGGGCCAACAAACACCACAAACTCACCTTCTTCTATCGACAAGTTTACGTTGTGGATGGTTTGGGTATCGTCAAAACGTTTTACGACATTGGATAATTGGATCGAAGACATTTTAAATTCCTCTTAAATGATAATGAATAAAGTGTGTGATCTAATTCGTCTTTTATTTAGTAAATTTTATTTTCAATTGTTTGTTTTATCACAATAACTGCTAGCTATAGTGATTGAAATCACATCAATGAATAACCTGTATGGAAAAAATAACACAAAGGAGCATATTTGCACCATAAATTTTATTTTTACCAAAAACGAAAGGCGTGAAATTTTATGGATAATAATAAATTTAGTAAAAAACTATCTGCTCTCGCAGTTACTGCTCTATTTTGTTCGCCAATGGCGTTGGCGCAGCAGTCCTTATTAGTCTGGGAAGACATTCAAAAGTCTTTTGGTAATGAAGAAGCGGTCGCAGCGTTTGAAAAACAACATGATGTGAAAGTGAATGTGCTTGAAATGCCATATGGCGGTCAGGTCGAATCTTTGCGTATGGATGGTCCTGCAGGCACTGGTCCTGACGTCGTGCTGATCCCACATGATCAGATTGGTGGGGCGGTTATCCAAGGTTTACTTGCTCCAGTTCAGGTCGATAAAGCCGTTACCGATACATTTAGTCAATCTTCTATTAACGCATTGACTTACAATGGCGTGCTATACGGCTTGCCAAAATCCGTTGAAACCGTATTTATGGTTTACAACAAAGACCTTATTTCTGATCTGCCAGAAACGATGGACGAAATATTTGAGCTATCTAAGAAGTTTCGTGAAGAAAATAAATACGGCTTGCTGGCAAAGTGGGATGAGCTTTATTACACCTACGGAATTTTAAACGGTATGGGTGGTGATGTTTTCGCTAAAAAAGAAGACGGCTCGTACGATCCTAATAAAATATTACTGAATACTCCAGGGGCAGTCGAAGGCGCAAAATTCATTCAGAAGTTCTATGACTCTAAAGTCTTCCCTACAGGCATCATTGGTAATAACGGGCTTAATGCTATCGATTCACTATTCACGTCGGGCAAAGCAGCGATTGTTCAAACTGGTCCTTGGGCGCTCCAGCCTTACAAAGAAGCAGGGATCAACTACGGTGTAGCGCCTCTTCCAAAATTACCATCTGGTGAGCAAATGGGTTCATTTATGGGGGTTAAGAGTTACAGCATTTCCACTTTCTCGAAAAACAAACCTTTAGCGCAAGAGTTTATTACGTTCGTCAATAATTATGATAATGCCAAGCGCCGCTTTGAGCTAACTGGAGAGGTTCCGGCAGTGACAAAATTGGTGGACGATCCTGTTATCAAGAATGACCCAGGAGCAAGTGCTGTAGCGATGCAATCCATTCACGCTACGTCTATGCCTTCCATTCCAGAAATGAACGAAGTGTGGGGCCCTGCGAACAGCGCGCTTCAGTTGATCGCAACCAATAAACAAGATGCGAAAAGTGCACTCGACTCTGCAGTAGACAGCATCAATATGCAAATCGAAGCTAACCACGCAATGATGGGTCAATAATTTAAAGATATTGTTCTGGCGAAAGCAATTGTCGGCCCTAGTTACTCGTCTGGGGCTGACAGACGCCAGAAGTTTTCCGAAATGGAGTTGTAAGTGATGTCTGACATGAGTGAACATTTTGAGCATAACTCGGGGCTATATCGATCCCAACGGTTTACTGCCTCCTTACTTGCAGTAATTCCTGGCTTTGGCCAGTTTTATAACCGACAGTTTGTAAAAGGCATGATGTTCTTCATCTTGCTAACAAGTTTTTATGCAGTAACTCGTGATTTTATTTCCCACGGTATGTGGGGTCTTGTAACACTTGGCGAAAACCTACCAGAGGACAACTCAGTCTTCCTACTCGCAGAAGGTATTATTGCTTCGCTAGTGGTGGTATTTGGTTTAGCGGTTTATGTACTCAGCATTAATGACGCCTACAAAAACGGGCAACGGCTTGATGAAGGCCGTCCATTGAACTCACTGCGTGTTCAGTATCGCAATGTTATCAATGCTGGCTTCCCGTATCTGATGATAAGCCCGGGTTTTATCCTTTTAGTCTTTGTTGTTGTGTTTCCGATCATCTTTGGTTTTGCGATTGGTTTTACTAACTATAACCTTTACAACTCACCGCCTGCGAAGCTGGTTGACTGGGTTGGATTGAAGAACTTCTTCAACATTTTCCAAATTAACTTGTGGCGTAACACTTTTATCGATGTGTTGCAGTGGACAGTCGTTTGGACATTAGTTGCATCAACATTGCAATGCACAGTCGGGGTTCTGTTGGCGATTCTGGTTAACCAAAAAGACCTTAAATTTAAGCCTCTGATCCGTACAATCTTTATTCTTCCTTGGGCGGTACCTGGCTTTGTTACCATCCTTATTTTTACCGGGATGTTTAACGACAGCTTTGGTGTCATCAACAACGTGATTCTCGACTTCTTTGGTATTGAGCCTAAAGCTTGGCTGACAGACCCATTCTGGACGAAAGTTGCGCTCATCATGATCCAAACCTGGTTAGGTTTCCCATTTGTATTCGCCATGACAACGGGGGTTCTACAGGCGATCCCTAATGATCTTTATGAAGCTGCGACGATGGACGGTGCAAGCAAATTTCAGCAGTTAAGAACCATCACTTTACCGCTGGTTCTGTACTCAATCGCTCCAATTTTGATTACTCAATACACGTTTAACTTTAACAACTTCAATATTATTTATCTATTTAACAATGGGGGGCCTGCTGTCATTGGTAGTAACGCGGGCGGCACCGATATCTTGGTGTCATGGATTTACAAACTGACGATGTCTTCATCGCAATACGGTATTGCCTCTGCCATCACTTTATTACTGTCGATTTTCGTTGTGGGCATTGCTCTTTGGCAATTCCGTATGACCAAGTCATTCAAAGAAGAAGCGAGATAACAACATGAGTATTAAACGTAGTAATCGCATCCGATTGACATTGAGTTACGCCCTGATTTTGTTGGTATCAGTGATCATTATTTACCCGTTAGTGTGGACGGTTGGAGCGTCATTCTATCCAGGCAATAGCATCATGGGTGAGTCCATTTTCCCTGAGAACCCGACTCTGAGTCACTATGCTACTTTGTTTGCTAATGACAAAGTGGCTTACCTGACCTGGTTCTGGAATAGTTTGAAAATCAGCTTTTTGACCATGGTACTAACGCTGATCAGTGTGTCATGTACGTCATATGCGTTTTCACGCTTTCGCTTTAAAGGAAGGAAAAATGGTCTAATGCTGTTCCTTCTGTTGCAGATGATCCCGCAATTCTCCGCCCTAATTGCGATATTTGTCTTAGCTCAGATGTTGGGATTGATTAATAGCCATCTTGCATTAGTACTGGTTTATGTTGGTGGCATGATCCCGATGAACACGTATTTAATGAAAGGTTACTTGGACGCGATACCGAAAGACCTGGATGAATCAGCAAAAATGGATGGTGCGAGTAATATCCGTATTTTTTTGGAAATCATACTGCCTATTTCAAAACCAATTATTGCAGTAGTAGCCTTATTCTCTTTCACGGGGCCTCTAGGCGATTTTATTCTCGCTACAACTATTCTAAGAACACCTGAAAATTATACGTTACCTATCGGTTTATATAATTTGGTCGTAGAAAAAATGGGGGCGAGTTATACCACATATGCAGCGGGTGCTGTGCTTATTTCAATACCTGTAGCGCTTCTTTATCTATCACTACAAAAATACTTTGTATCTGGCTTAACAGCAGGTAGTACAAAAGGCTAATACTAGAGAGAAAAATATGAATACAAAATTTAAGGTTGCACTTATTAGTGCGGCAGTGGCTTTGGCTGGCTGTCAATCTGTAAATACTTCAAATAATAACAGCTCTGATATTAATGCTGATGTGGATAATACTGTTATAACTGCTCCTGTTATAACTGCTCCAACACTGAGAGCTGATTTTATTCGTGGTATGGATATCTCCATGTTGCCTGAAATAGAAAAATTGGGTGGGAAATATTACCAAGTTGGCAATGAAAAAGATCTGATTAAAATATTAAAAGATAGTGGAGTTAATTCTATTCGCGCACGTTTGTGGGTAGACCCAATGTCAGCCACTGGTGATGTATTTGGTGGCGGTAATAACACGTTAGAGCGTTCCATTGAGCTTGGTAAACGCGCACAAGAAAACGGTATGTCATTCCTGCTTGATATCCATTACAGCGACTTTTGGGCTGACCCTAAAAAGCAACAAAAGCCAAAAGAGTGGGAGCAACTTACGTTTGAGAACCTAACACAGAAAGTCTACGACTATACAGCAGAGGTGATGAAAGCACACCAAGCTGCGGGTGTCGTGCCAGACATGGTTCAAGTTGGTAACGAACTGAATGGTGGCATGCTTTGGCCGGAGGGTAAGAGTTGGGGTCAAGATGGTAAGGAGTTCGACCGCCTGTCACTGCTTTTAAAAACCGGCATCCAAGCGGTTCACGACAACGACAGTGGTAAAGACATTCAAATCATGTTGCACCTCGCTGAAGCCGGTGATAACGGTCTTTTCCGTTGGTGGTTTGATGAAATCACCCAGCGTGGTGTCGATTTTGATGTGATTGGTATGTCTTACTACCCGTGGTGGCACGGCCCAATTGACAAAGTAAAAGCCAATATGAATGACGTCATCAGTCGCTACAACAAGCCTGTTGTCTTGGTCGAAACGTCTTTCCCGTTTACCACTGAGAATGGTGATTCGTTAGGTAATAGCTACTCCGAGGCGGGGCCGATTGAGGGCTACAGTGTGTCAATTGAGGGCCAGGCGCAATACCTGGCTGACATCATGACGCTGTTGAATGAACTGCCTAACGAACTAGGTTTAGGGATTTATTACTGGGAACCCGCATGGTTACCAATCGATGGGGCAACCTGGTCAACAGGCGCTGGCATGGACTATAGCGGGGACAAATGGGACATGGGCAATTCATGGGAGAACCAAGCACTGTTTGATTTTGAAGGTAACGCACTACCGTCATTGAAAGTATTTAAAGGTCAATAATGAACAATAAAAAACACATCATTCCAAAGATAAAAGGCTTGCTCCATGGAGCAGATTACAACCCTGAGCAATGGTTAGACAGACCTGATATTTTAGCGAAAGATATTGAACTGATGAAGCAGACGAATTGTAACGTTATGTCTGTCGGTATCTTCAGTTGGTCTGCTCTTGAGCCTGTTGAAGGTGAGTTTCAGTTTGAATGGCTCGATAACGTACTGGATAACTTGGCAGACAATGGGATTTCTGTATTCCTGGCGACACCGAGTGGCGCGCGTCCTGCCTGGTTGTCTGAACGATACCCTGACGTCCTTCGAGTCAACAGCGCACGTATTAAACAACTGCATGGAGAACGTCATAACCATTGTTACAGCTCACCGAATTACCGTGAGAAAGTGAGCATCATGAACGCTAAATTGGCTGAACGTTACAGTCAACATCCTGCGGTGATAGGCTGGCACGTTTCAAACGAATATGGCGGCGATTGTCACTGTAATTACTGCCAAGAAGAGTTTCGTTTGTGGCTGAAAAACAAATACGGCTCCCTATACAATCTTAATAAGCTGTGGTGGAGTGCGTTCTGGAGTCATACTTACACCAGTTGGGAACAAATTGAATCACCATCTCCCGTTGGTGAGAACTCCGTTCACGCACTGAAGTTAGATTGGAAACGATTCTGTACTGACCGCGTCTCGAACTTCTGTGAGCACGAGATTGCACCGCTCAAGTCGATTAATCCTGATCTGCCTACGACGGCAAACTTCATGGAGTACTTTTACGACTACAACTATTGGGAATTGGCAAAGTCAATTGATGTTGTTTCTTGGGACAGCTATCCGCTTTGGCACCGTGACGGCGATGAAGTTGCGCTCGCTTGCTATACCGGGATGTACCATGATTTGATGCGCACACTGAAAAACCAGCCATTTTTACTCATGGAATCAACCCCAAGCCAAACTAACTGGCAGCCAATCACTAAGCTCAAAAAAGACGGTGTCCATCTGCTTTCCTCATTGCAAGCAGTCGCTCATGGCTCTGATTCTGTTCAGTACTTCCAGTGGCGAAAAAGCCGCGGCTCTGTAGAGAAGTTCCATGGTGCGGTGATCGACCACGTTGGTCATGCAAATACTCGCACTGGTCGAGAAGTGACAGCCGTTGGTGAGTATCTTAAACAAATTAATGATGTGGCGGGAACGAACACGCAGGCCGAAGTGGCGATCATTTTTGATTGGGAAAACCGTTGGGCAATGGATGATGCTTCAGGTCCTCGCAATGAAGGCATGCACTACGAGCAAACCGTGTGTGACCATTATCGAGGTTTTTGGCAGCAAGGTATTAGCTGCGACATTATAGAGCAGCTATGTGATTTTACTCCTTACAAGATCATTGTTGCACCTATGCTGTACTTAATAAAACCTGGCGTAGCAGAACGTCTGGAAGCATTTGTGGAGCAGGGTGGGACGTTAGTCGCGACTTATTGGAGTGGCATCGTTGATCAGAATGACCTGTGCTTCTTGGGAGGTTTCCCTGGTGGAGAAGGCAGCCCATTGCGCCGCACGTTGGGTATTTGGACTGAAGAGATTGACTCACTCTATGACCATGAACGCGTATTGTTTGAAATGGAAACGCACTCTGGTTTTGGCTTCAGTGGTGAATTTAAGGCCAAGCACTTAATGGAACATATTCATTTAGAGACGGCAGACGCTCTGGCTTATTACCGTGAGGATCTATTTGATGCTTGTCCGGTCATTACTAAGAACCAGCTTGGTAAAGGTTGTGCTTATTACATCGCTGCACGTACAGAGACAGAGTTTAACGAGTTATTTTACATCTCTCTTGCTAATTTACATGGAATCCGCAAGCCAATTGAAAACGTGCCTTACGGGGTGTCAGTGACAACTCGTGAAGATGAACAGTCTCGCTATTTGTTCATTATGAACTTTTTGAATGATCCGCGAGATTTGAAAGTTCCGCACGGGAATTGGATAAATGCAAGTACAGGTGACGATATTCAGGAGAATATTAAACTTCAACCCTATCAAGTCATCGTTATCAGAAATTATAAATAGCTATCCCGCCTGATTATTTAGGCGGGCAATGAATAACAATATTTAAAAATAAGATGAAATTCATCTTACGGGTAAGTATTGCCTAAACAAAGGATATGGCGATATTTACCCAGCCAATAACTCAAAAGTAATACAAAAGGAAATTAAAATGAAAAAAGCAACATTGACAGTCGCTATTTTAGGTTCTTTATTCGCCACTCAAGTTTCAGCAGTCGATTTCTACGGTTACGTACGTGCTGGTTTGGGAGCCAGTGCTGATGGAGGCGGTACCAAAGGAGGAGATGAGTTTTATAAAACGACATTGGGTCGCTTGGGTAATGAGTTTGATACTTATTCGGAAATTGGATTAGGCCAAGAGTTATTTAATGCAGATGGTCGTTCAATGTACTTTGAAAGTATGTTTGAAATGTCATCGGAGGGGAACCTAGAGTCTGAAAATAGTAAAGATGACAGTGCCAACTTTGGTATTAAGCAGTTAAATGTTCAAGCTAAAGGCTATATCCCATCTTCTCCTGATGCCGTTATCTGGGCTGGTAAACGCTTTTATCAACGTCATGATATCCACATTATAGACACTAAATACTGGAATATTTCTGGCTACGGTGTGGGTATCGAAAACATCAAGTTAAATACCGGTGCGATTTCAGCAGCGGTTATCCGAGCCGATAATGAGTTGGCCGAGTGGGATGATACTGGCAATAAAACGAGTTACGGAGATTTGAATACTTACTTCTTAGATTTACGTTACGCTGGCTTTAGCCCATGGGAAGGCTCCTGGACTGAATTCGGTGTTGACTATGCAATGGTTAACCCAACGGATGAGCAAGAAGACGCCGCTGAGAACTTCGATAACGGTTTAATGTTAACTGCTGAACTTAGCCAGAGTTTTTCATTGGGGTATAACAAGTTTGTGCTCCAATATATGGACAAAGGACTTGCACAGAACGCTATCTCACAAGGGGGGGGCTGGTATGACATCTGGAGTGGTGATGTCAGCGATGCAAAAGGGTTCCGCTTTATCAGTACTGGTGATTTGAACTTAGGCGAGAATGTCGTGATCAACCATGTTCTAACTTACGGTAACGTGAAAGATCATGGGGACTGGTTAGATAAGGAAGAGTTGTTCTCATTTGTAGCTCGTCCAACTTACAACTGGTCGCCATACAATAAGACTATGTTAGAGGTCGGCTACTTTGACCAAGAAAAAACTTGGGATTCAGGCTCCGAAGACAAGTTTAGTGGCACAAAATTCACTATCGCACACGCCATCTCAACGGGAGAGTCTTTCTTCGCTCGTCCAGAAATCCGATTCTTTGCGACTTATTTGAAAGACAATGAGGGCGACTCATTTGACAACAATAAGAGCAACGACACCATCAACTACGGTGTACAAATTGAGGCTTGGTGGTAATAAATAGAAATTGCCATTTTACTACTTAGATAGGCCTGTTTAGCTCCATTCTGGCCTATCACATCGAAATCCTTTGCCATTTGCTCTTGAATTGGGTCGTATTCAGCCGGAGGGGGCGGAAAATATGTCTATATTTCCATTTCAAGAGCCTTTTTACATGGACTGATGTATGAAACCACTGTCGTTAAAAAATAAGATTATAATCTTATTTGGAATATCATTAATAATTACTATCGTAACTGCTTACTTTAGTGTTAAATATATTATTGGTGATTACATCAATAACTCATACGACAGTCGTATGGTTAGCAATGTAAGATTGATTAGCAGTGAAATTAAACAGTCAATCGAACGCGATATATCGGTGATAGAGAGCCTTGATTTTGGCGTAATTGGTATTCGTGATACTAAGCAAAAACTAGGTTATGAACAAGTTGTCAAGCTTGTCAATAAGACTGCATTAAGTGATAAAGGAAGCTTAGATAAAGAGCAATCCCAATATTATATCGATTTGGCTCGTGACCATCAAGAAGGCATAAAAATAACACAAATTTTTTCTGAAAGTGGTCAGGCAAAAGTAATTATTTCGAAAAAGAAACATAGTGTAGTAGATTTTTTCACTATCAACTTGAGTTTGATTGGGGAACTTATACAGCGCTATAGTGTTCCAGGCGTTTACTTTGAACTACTCGATGAACAAAGCAATTCTATTTATTCAACTGGAAAGTTAAATTTAGAATTAAAGCAAACTGATGTTGTTACTGTTGCTGGTTCAAATTGGTATTTACGCTCGTATATTGACTACAGATATATCAAAAAGATTATCGATGGTATAAACCAAGATATTACAAAGTATATGTCACTTTGCGCTTTTATTATGCTGGTTATTAGTTTGATAATTCTTAATTTTCAATTAAACCCGCTATCTAAGTTAAAGGCTTTAGTGGAAAATTTGGCAGGTCGTGATGCGGACTTAACTCAACGAATTAATCTTAATCGCCAAGATGAAATAGGCCATATCTCTAACTCAGTGAATTGTTTTATAGATAATCTACAGGCTTTATTTAAAAACATCTCTAGGTCAAACGTAGCTTTAAACGACGCTAGAGAAGAACTTGATGTTCAAATTGGACGGAATGTTTCTACTGTCTCCCGTTACAGCAAGCAAAGTGAGAGCCTGTCTGATGCTATAAATGATATTCGACTGTCATCATTAGATATTCAGCAACAAACTCAACAAGCAATGGAGTTAGCACAGCAAGTAAGTAGTAGGGTAAGTGAAGCGGTCGTTAAAGGAAATATTGCTGAAAATATTGTGATCACCTTAGGTGAGAACACAGACAAAATATCTTCCTCAATCGGCGTGATGGAGACTGTCTCTCAGGGGATCAGTAGCATTCTAAGTTCTATTCAGAAAATTGCCGATCAAACTGATTTATTAGCGTTAAATGCTTCCATTGAGGCTGCGAGAGCTGGCGAGTCAGGAAAGGGTTTTGCTGTTGTCGCTGAAGAAGTTCGAATGCTCGCGTCGAAAACTCGAAGCAGCACCATTGAAATTGATGAATTTCTTGTTCAGTTTTCCGACTCGTCGGAGCAACTTATTGGACAAATGTCTCAAGTTCTAAAAAGCAGCGATCTAAGTCGAAATCGTACGTTAGAAGTTATTGATCAAATTCAACTTGTTGAGAATGCCGTTAGTGAAATAAATACCATTAATTCTGGCATTTCCCAAGCGTCAGATATTCAGTGTGAAATGATGAAGAAGCTAAACTCGGAGATTGAGCTGTCTAAATCTTTGAGCGATGAAATTACTCACAGTGCAAATGCTATCGCGAGTGTTCATGGAGATATCAGCCGAGTTTCTTCAGCACTAACGAAAGACGTGGCGGTTTTCAAAGTTTAACTACGAAACTAACTAATCTGAAATTAGTCGAGGATAAGCAAAGTGAAAGTTCTTGTCACAGGCGGTATGGGCTACATCGGCAGTCACACAAGCGTGCAGATGATTGAAGCGGGTATGGAGCCAATCATCATTGATAACTTTTGCAATGCCAAGGTCGAAGTTCTCAGCAGAATTGAAGCGTTAACAGGCAAGCAACCCACGTTTTATCAGGGCGACGTTCGTGATGAAGACTTCCTGGATTCGGTATTTGCGAAACACGAAATCCAAGCTGTGATTCACTTTGCTGGCTTAAAAGCGGTGGGTGAGTCGGTCGTTAAACCATTGGAATACTATGACAACAAAGTCAATGGCTCACTGGTATTGGCGCGCAGCATGCGTAAAGCGGGCGTGAAAAGTATTGTGTTTAGTTCATCTGAAACGGTATACGGCGACCCGGATATCGTACCTATTACTGAAGATTCGCCAACTGGCGCAACCACCAATCCATATGGCCGCAGTAAACACATGGTGGAAGAGTGTGTGAGCGATCTGTTCAATGCTGAAAATGATTGGAGTATCACTTGGCTGCGTTACTTCAATCCAGTTGGTGCTCACCCGTCTGGCACTATGGGTGAAGATCCACAAGGTATTCCAAACAACCTGATGCCATTTATTGCCCAAGTTGCCGTTGGTCGTCGTGAAAAAGTGTCTGTTTTTGGTAACGATTACCCAACACCGGATGGTACGGGAGTTCGTGACTATATCCACGTTATGGACTTAGCTGATGGCCACATTGCTGCACTCAAATCCGTAGGCGCAAAGTCAGGACTACACATTTATAACCTCGGTACAGGTAAAGGCTCAAGCGTGCTCGAAATGGTTGAGGCATTTTGCGCGGCTTGTGGTAAGCCAGTTTCTTACGAGCTTTGCCTGCGCAGACCCGTTGATATTGCTGAGTGCTGGGCGAGTACTGAAAAGGCAGAGCGAGACCTTGGCTGGAAAGCAACACGTAGTGTTGCGGAAATGACGGCGGATAACTGGCTATGGCAATAAAAAACCCTCAAGGTTATTCCTATGAGTAATTTAATCCAGTGGATCATCCACACCGTCGTTACAACCCGCTGACTGGTCAATGGATTTTGGTATCACCATACCGGGCAAAACGTCCATGGAGTGGTGCTGATGAAAAGCCTGCGATGGAAGAACTGCCGACTTACGACAGCAAGTGTTTCCTTTGTCCGACCAACGAACGTATTTCAGGTGACGTATACCCTGATTGCCAAGGAACCTATGTGTTCAATAACGATTTTGCGGCTCTGATGGTGAATTCACTAGATGCACCTGAGTCGGACAACCCATTATTCAAAACTCAGGGGGTACGTGGTTTGAGCCGAGTAATCTGCTTCTCGCCGGATCACAGCAAAACGTTGCCAGAATTACCAGTGAATAAAATTCGGGGTGTGATTGATACATGGAATGAGCAAATTGAAGAGTTAGGTAAAGATTTCATCTGGGTTCAAGCTTTTGAAACCATGGGGTGTTCTCAACCACACCCACGCGGGCAGATTTGGCTTTGTTGCTTAATTCAGAGATAAGACATACTTACGCCATTGTGCTTAATTATTAAACAATATACTGAGTTTCAGGCATACCTAGCCTCGTAAGTGTGTTCAGCGCTTTGATCATGGCGTAAGTCTCGCCAACTTGAGCGTTGTAGTTCCTCAGGCTTAATTCCCCACCTAATAACTGTTTCACTCGATACATTGCTGTCTCTGATAGCGAGCGCTTATGATAGCCATAGCGTTTTTTCCACTTCTTATTGGAGCCGTAGAGCTTCTGACAACCTACTGCTAAATTGCGAGGGTGTCCTTGCTCCCAGAAAGCTGCCCCTTCTCGTGGTGGGATAAGCGGAACCGCTCGCTTGACCCGTATGGCATTATGGCAATTCCTTGTGTCATAAGCGCCATCGCCTGATATCTCGATGATTTTCCGACGTGTCTGCTTAAGCAAGTTGGGAAGCACTTCAGCATCGGTTACGTTAGATAAGCTCAGCTCTGCTGCGACTATTTCGTGGGTGCTTGTATCTACTGCGATATGCAGCTTCCGCCAAACCCTACGCTTCCCGTCAGTACCATACTTCTTAACCTTCCATTCACCTTCGCCATAAACCTTGAGGCCAGTGGCATCAATGGCGAGGTGTTGTATCGCACCTCTGGTTTTAGTTTTAAATGAAACCTCAACTTCCTTGGCTCGACGGCTTATACAGGTGTAGTGCGGACAAACTAGCGGGATGTTAGCAATCTTAAACACTGAGTCTAGAAAACCTTGCAGTGCTCTCAATGGCATGGAGAAAACGCGTTTCACCATCAGTGCAGTGGTAATGGCTAAGTCGCTGAATCGGCGAGGTCTACCACGTTTACCTTGTTTGTTTTGCTTCCACTCTGCTATCGTTTCCTCATCAATCCAAAAGGTCAGAGAGCCACGGTTGATTAGCGCTTTGTTGTACTGTTTCCAGTTGTTTGTTTTGTAACGAGGTTTAGGCATGAGACTACGACGATTGATGGGTGTAGCCGATCAGATCGTAGCTTCTTGATTTAGTTCCATCGATTTAAGCAACAAAGTCATGCTCAATGGCAAACCAGCCGTCGCATTAGGTATATTCCAAAGGCCGGGTTCAAATGCGATTGAATTATCTGATCAGGTTCGCGACACCATGGATCAGTTATCAAGTGCATTTCCTGGCGGGGTGAAGTATCAGATTGCTTACGATCCAACCGTGTTTGTTCGAGGCTCTATTGATGGCGTAATACACACTCTGATCGAGGCGATTGTCTTGGTTGTATTAGTCGCTATTCTGTTTCTGCAAACATGGCGAGCGTCAATCATTCCATTAATTGCTGTACCGGTCTCGTTAGTGGGGACTTTTGCGGTGATGAACTGGCTTGGTGTATCAATTAATACACTTTCTTTATTTGGACTGGTGCTTGCGATAGGAATTGTCGTCGACGATGCTATCGTCGTCGTTGAAAACGTGGAGAGGAACATTGGTCTAGGGTTAAAGCCATTGGAAGCCACTAAGCGAGCGATGGAAGAGGTGACCGGACCCATTATTGCGATTGCTTTGGTACTTTGTGCAGTATTTATTCCTACTGCCTTTATACAGGGGCTAAGTGGGCAGTTTTATAAGCAATTTGCGTTAACTATTACTGTGTCCACTGTCATTTCTGCGTTCAACTCTTTGACGTTATCTCCGGCGCTGTCTGCTCTGCTTTTAAAAGGGCATCACGATAAGCCAGATGTTATAAACCGAGGCATGAATAAGGTATTTGGACGCTGGTTGTTTAACCCGTTCAACCGCGTATTCGACTCAGGCGCGAAGAAATATGAAAACGGTGTGAGACGACTTATACGTTTTGGTCTGATCGTTGGTGTTGTTTATGTCGGGTTGCTTTTGGCAACGGCCAAGTTGTTCGATTCGGTACCTGGCGGGTTTATTCCTATGCAGGATAAACAATATCTAATCGCGGTAGCTCAATTACCAGATGCCTCCAGTTTGAGCAGGACTGAAGAAGTTGTAAGTGAGATGGAACAAATTGCCTTAGCAACACCAGGTGTATCTCAGACTATGTCGTTCCCGGGGCGATCCGTAAATGGCTTCACCAACAGTACTAACGCCGGTATCGTGTTTGTCATGTTGGATGATTTTGAGCAACGAGGTTCTGATCAAACCAAAGCAAGTTCTATCGTCGCGGCATTAAACCAGAAATATTCGACGATAGATGAAGCTTTCGTTGGCGTGTTTCCTCCACCTCCAATTTTGGGCTTAGGCAGCACAGGTGGCTTTAAGCTGCAAATCGAAGATAGAGCAAACTTAGGCTTTGAAGCGCTATTTGATAACTTGCAGACCGTTATCGCAAAAGCGCAACAGACACCTGAATTGACAGGTTTGTTTTCGAGTTTTCGCATTCAGGTTCCACAAATGGATATCGAAGTCGATCGAGAGCAGGCGATGATTCTTGGTATATCATTGGATGATGTGTTTGACACATTACAAGTGTATCTGGGATCACTGTATGTGAACGATTTTAATATGTTAGGTAAAACCTATCAGGTCAATGCGCAAGCTGATGCCAATTACCGTGTGGATCCAGAGCAAATTTTGCAGTTAAAAGTACGAAATGGTTCTGGTGACATGGTGCCTTTAGGCGCAGTACTGAGAGTAGAACCATCCATAGGTCCAGACCGAGTAATGCATTACAACGGTTATCCGACAGCGGAACTTAATGGTAGTCCGGCGCCGGGGTACAGTTCTGACCAGGCACAAGCCGCCATTGAGCAAATTTTAAATTCCGAACTGGACGACGGAATGGCATTTGAGTGGACGGAAGTGACGTATCAGCAGATTTTAGCTGGCAACACCATGGTGTATGTCTTCCCGCTGGTTGTTCTGTTGGTATACATGATCTTAGCTGCACAATATGAAAGCTTACGTTTGCCACTCGCTATCATTCTGATTGTCCCTCTTACGGTTCTATCAGCTTTAACAGGGGTTTGGTTAACTGGAGGA
>NZ_JBICJH010000035.1:0-6341 GCF_043102935.1 Vibrio sp. zbq_1 | reverse complement strand
GTCTGTCATTTTCCCTTCCAAGAAACGCCATTCTCGGTGGTCTGCTGTCCCAATAGCTCCGCCATTTACACTGATTTGAAAGCTTAGCTAGTCATTTTAAAGTGTCCCATCAGTCTACAATGCGTTCTTCTCTACTATTTTGCTAATATCGATACGGGACTCGCTTTCCCCAATTTCCAATCGTCTTGAGTAATATGAGTTTGTCGATTTGATTCAATCTATAAGATTAAGCATGCGAACTCGATAGTGTGTTAACCACCTTTGTCTGTTTTTTCGAGAGTGAGCTTAGTTTCAATCCTTTAATAAGTATTTTTTAAGCCGTTCTAAGGTGCTTAGAACTAATCAAATACTCGCTCTGTATTTATGTTTAAAAAGTGTGTGGGGCCTTCAGGGTGAGATATGTCTTTTGAAAAATGGAAATCACTTGATCTGCCGTGTACAAAAAAAGCCCAACATAAGTTGGACTTTTGAAAGACAAATAAGCGGAAGATATTTAAAGGATACGCTTTAAAACACCGTCAGCTTTTAAGCGAGTGATTTTTCTCACTAGTTTTTGTACAGCAAGCGGGTAATCTTCGACTTTTTCCAACTGTTTGTAAGTGCAGATTAGCTGCGTATGTTCAAGGATTCGGGCTACTTCATCTTCAAACTTATGAGTAAGGTTTGCGTAGTCATCTTGAATCAATAAACCATTTTCAAGATCGAGAGACCAAGCACGCGGATTTAAGTTGTTACCCGTAAGCAGCATGTATCGCTTATCAACCCAGATACCCTTTAGGTGGAAGCTGTTGTTTTCATGCTTCCATAAGTGCACAGAAAGCTTACGAGCCGCAATGTTCGCCTCATTTGCTTTGGCAAAGCGGCGCAGATTTACCTCGTAAAGGTAAGGAAGACCACCAATGGTTTTGAAATCTTCTTCTGGAGAGATATAGAAATCGTTCGCGGTTTTATCTCCTACCACGATCGTTACTTTTACTCCACGTTTCATTGCACGTTTTACTTCCCGGTGAATTGATTTAGGGAAGTTAAAATATGGCGTACAGATGAAAATTTCGTTTTTTGCTGCTGCTAGTAGCTTGACGATTTGCTGGTTTAGTAAGTTTCGACGCTTACCAAGACCAACAAGTGGTGTGATCTTTACTTTATCTTCTGCCGCTGACTCATGGGCAAATTGATAGTTGGCTTGAGCAAGAGAAGAGCGAAGTTGGCGAATTGCCGATTTAATTTCTTTGGTTTCCGGCTTATCTCGATCGGCCAAGTCGTTTACTGCAGGGTGAGCAATCATTTCATTTTGAACGAAGTTCACCATCGTATCTGCAAGGGATTTGTGCTTAATAACATGGTAGCGATCAAATCGATAGCGGCCATGGTACTGCAAATAAACGTTATTAAGGCTAGCGCCACTGTAAATCACGGTATCGTCGACGACGAAGCCTTTTAAATGAAGTACACCAAATACTTCTCGACCGCGAACGGGGATACCATAAACAGGGATGGCATGTTGGTATTGGTCAGCAAACGCTTTATAAAGCGCTGAGTTGCCTTCTGATGTTTCTGCACCAATAAGGCCGCGTTGTGCTCGGTGCCAGTCAACACAGATATTAATGTCTAATCCTGGATTACGCTGCTTTGCTTCGTAAAGTGCAGTGAGTATTTCACGCCCAGCTTCATCATCTTCCAGATATAGAGCGACTAGGTAGATTCGTGACGTTGCTTTGCTGATCGCATCTAAAAGACGAGTTCGAAATGTTTCTGCAGAGTACAGAACATCAAAGTCTTCAGGATTGATTGCGAGACTAGGCAACTGCTCGAATGGATTCCTATTTACTATCATATCGGTGTGAGTACCTTATTTTAGTGCAATATTGCGAACCTGATATTTTACCAAAGATATGATTTCCCTGGCTACTAAAGCGCACGCTTTGAAACCTTTGAAGGGATAAATTGCATTGGAATGAGATCTTTGCCGCTATCAACATAACGTTGAAAGGCCATCTTTAAGGAGTTCGGCAGCTCATGACTGTCAATGGTTTCGAAACCATGTTGAGCATAATATTTTTCTAAGTAGCTAAAAGCGAAGCAATAATCACCATCTTCGAAAACTTTGTTCTCGCAATGCTCTAGCAGAGTGCGGCCAACGCTCGTGCCTCTAACTTCTGGGATGACGAGCATGCCTGTTAATAAGCGATATTGCTCTACAGTTTTTAATCTTAGTAGTGCGACGATCACACCTTCACGACTGGCTGTGATGATGAGTTCATCTTTTTTGGCTCGCCCGGAGGGGTAATGGGCTTTATAGAGCTTTTTGATCAAAGGGAGTTTGATCGGATTTAACACTTCTATGATTAATGAGTTAGGTATTGTCACTGCGGTTAAAAGTTAACTGGGGTAGAATGTGCCCAGTTTAAGAGAATCTTATCTGGCGTTGCAAATCACTATGCAAATTAAAGAACACGCAAGCCTCAAGGCTTTTCACACTTTTGGTATCGAGCAGACTTGCTCCTACTTAGCCATTGTTGACTCGATAGATGATGTAATCAGCCTCTATCAAAATCCTGCTTTTCAAAGTCTGCCGAAGTTGTTTTTGGGTAAAGGCAGCAATGTTCTATTTACTGAACATTTTGATGGTCTCGTCATTGTTAACCGCCTTTTGGGGAAATCGGTTTCAGAAACCCATGAAGATTATCTTCTGCATGTTCAAGGTGGGGAGGATTGGCCGAGTTTGGTGGCTTGGTGTGTTGCCCAAGGTATGGGCGGGATCGAAAACTTAGCTTTGATTCCCGGTTGTGCTGGGTCAGCTCCGATCCAAAACATCGGCGCATACGGGGTTGAACTAAAAGATCTTTGTAGCTACGTCGATGTATTGGATTTGACGACTTTAAAAACGAGGCGGATGAGTGCGGAAGACTGCGAATTTGGGTACCGAGATTCAGTTTTCAAACATGATCTATATGAAAAATGCTTTGTCACAGCCATTGGCTTGAAGCTGCCGAAGCGATGGACGCCGAAGAATCAATATGGGCCGTTACAAAACATCCCTGAAAACGAATTAAGTCCAAATGCAATATTTGAACGTGTGTGCCAAGTTCGTATGGAGAAACTGCCAGACCCAGCTAAAGTCGGTAACGCAGGGAGTTTCTTTAAAAACCCTGTGATCAGCCAAGATCATTATGATCAACTCATTCGAAAGCATAGCGACATGGTGGCTTACCCTGCAAACGAGGGAATGAAAGTGGCAGCCGGTTGGCTGATTGACCAGTGTGGTTTGAAAGGTATTTCAGTCAACGGTGCTCAGGTGAACCCTTTACAAGCGTTGGTATTAACAAATGTCGACAACTGCAGTGCTGATGACGTGGTTGCACTTGCTTCTCTGGTGAAAAGGGCGGTGTGGGATAAGTACCAAATTGAACTCGAACACGAAGTGCGTTTTATGAATCGTCAAGGTGAAACTAATCTCGCTAAGATTGAGGCGGCTCAATGAGAAAAGAACACTCAGTGAAGCTACATATCCTTAAAACACTCAGCGATGGCGGTTTTCATTCAGGTGAAATGCTTGGACAACAACTGGGCATTTCTAGAGCGGCAATTGCAAAGCACATTAAAGGGTTGAATGATTGGGGAGTGGATATTTATCGTATCCAAGGACGAGGCTATCAACTGGCTCATCCTCTTCAATTACTCGATGAAACTCGTCTGAAAAATGCCATTAGCACTCCGGTAGAACTGATTTCCGTGATCGATTCAACGAATCAATATTTGTTAGAGAAAGTCAGTGAATCCGATAAAGGGCGAGTTTGTATCGCTGAATATCAGGCGCAGGGGCGCGGTCGTCGCGGACGTCAATGGATATCGCCATTTGGCACCAATCTGTATTTGTCTATGTACTGGCGTTTAGATGCGGGTATGGCGGCAGCGATGGGACTGAGTTTGGTCGTGGGTATTGCTGCAGTCGAAGCACTGGAAAGTATCGGTATCCAAGGTGTTAAGCTTAAGTGGCCAAACGACATCTACTATCAAGATAAAAAACTAGCCGGTATTTTAGTGGAGATGTCTGGTCAAGCAGGAGGCGCAGCTCACTTAGTGATTGGAATGGGATTAAATATTGGCATGCCTGATGTGCAGCCCGGTATTGATCAACCTTGGACAACACTCAACCAAATTTCCAATGAAGTGAGTATCGATAGAACTCAATTGGCGATACGTCTTATCGATCATTGGAAAGCCGCGTTAGAAGAATATGAACTGACTGGACTGGGTGGTTTTGTTGAACGTTGGAATCGTTTGGACAACTTTATCGGTCGACCGGTTAAGCTTCTTATGGGACCGAGAGAAATACACGGAGTGGTACAAGGTATCGACCAACAGGGTGGGGTGGTGCTCAAAACTGAAAATGGTTTGGAAACCTACATTGGCGGAGAAATTTCGTTGAGAAAAGGGGACTGAGCCCCTTTACTTTCTTAGCGATACTTTGTCGACAAGGTGGTTAGCACCTTTGTGGAGGATCAAATGGGCTCTTTCTCTGGTTGGAAGAATATTCAATTCCAGATTGAGTCCATTAATATTGCGCCAAATTTCTTTCGCTTTACTTTTCGCTTCATCGACCGACAGCTGCGTATAGTGGCTGAAGTAGGAGCCTGGTTTAGTAAAAGCTCCGCGGCGAAACTTCAAAAATCTCTCGACATACCACTGCTCTATCGTTTCACTTTCCGCATCAACATAAATTGAGAAATCAAGAAAATCAGATACAAATACTCGATGTGGATCATGTGGGTAGTCCATACCGCTTTGTAATACGTTTAAGCCTTCAATAATAAGCACGTCAGGTCGGTCGACTTTTTTTAGCTCATCAGTAATGTCGTATGTGATGTGTGAGTAAACAGGTACTTCAAGATTTGGCTTGCCCGCCTTTACATCAGAAACAAATTCTACCAAACGTTTGATGTCGTAAGATTCGGGAAAACCCTTTCGATGCATGATACCGCGCTCTTCCAAAACCTTTTTGGGATACAGAAAGCCATCCGTTGTAACTAAGGCGACTTTGGGATGATTTTCCCAACGAGAAAGCAGTGCTTTAAGAATGCGTGCTGTTGTACTTTTTCCAACAGCCACACTACCCGCAATGCCAATAACAAATGGCGGAGCGTGTTCCTCGGTATTTAGAAACTGCTGAAGAACAGAGTTGCGACTTTGGCGAGCCTGTACATATAAATTGAGTAGACGAGACAAAGGAAGGTAGATCTCTACCGCTTCCTCCATAGTGAGGTTTTCATTTATGCCTTGAAGCGCCTTTAGATCGTCTTCAGAGAGTGTCATCGGAACAGAATTACGCAGTTCTGCCCACTCGGCACGGTCAAATGACAAAAATGGACTCATGGGTCTCTTTTATCCTTGGTTTAGTAGAGAGCAAGAACATACAACAAGCACCGTGCAAAGCAAACGACAAAGCACGAAAGTTTGCTTTAAAAAGCGAGGTTTGTATGATTTTGCAGCAATTGAAACTAAAAAAACGATTTTTACGACTTTTTTTTAAATAGCTATTGCAACCTAGAAAATCATTCAATAGAATGCGCACCACTTATGCCGACTTAGCTCAGTAGGTAGAGCAACTGACTTGTAATCAGTAGGTCACCAGTTCGATTCCGGTAGTCGGCACCATTCTTTCCTTTAGTAGTTAGAATGGCTTAAAAATTTGGAGGGGTTCCCGAGTGGCCAAAGGGAGCAGACTGTAAATCTGCCGGCACTGCCTTCGATGGTTCGAATCCGTCCCCCTCCACCATATTCTTTAGGAAATAGCTCTCAGAGTTACGTGTTGCGGGCATCGTATAATGGCTATTACCTCAGCCTTCCAAGCTGATGATGCGGGTTCGATTCCCGCTGCCCGCTCCACTCTAATTTGAGTGCTGATATAGCTCAGGTGGTAGAGCGCATCCTTGGTAAGGATGAGGTCGGCAGTTCGAGTCTGCCTATCAGCACCAGCTCTCAAAGTTATCTCCTTTTGATATTAGATTTACCAATAATCTTTATTTGGTTGCGTGGTCAATTTGGGCCACCAAAAATCCGTACCTAGAGGGACCACTCATGTCTAAAGAAAAATTTGAACGTACGAAACCGCACGTTAACGTTGGTACTATCGGCCACGTTGACCACGGTAAAACAACTCTAACTGCAGCTATCTGTACTACTCTAGCTAAAGTTTACGGCGGTGAAGCGAAAGACTTTGCATCTATCGATAACGCTCCAGAAGAGCGTGAGCGCGGTATCACAATCGCTACTTCACACGTTGAGTACGACACTCCATCACGTCACTACGCACACGTTGACTGTCCAGGACACGCTGACTA
>NZ_JBICJH010000034.1:0-6272 GCF_043102935.1 Vibrio sp. zbq_1 | reverse complement strand
TAAATTAGTGTGAGCAGGCAGGTTACAAAAGGTTTCTCACACCATTCACACAAAATATCACGATTAAGCAGAAAATTCGCAAAAGGTGTGAATTACTATCCTTTAAGATTCACACCTTTTTGTGGTGCTCATATTCCGCTACTTCAGCAGAAAGCTGCTCCTGAAGTTCGTAAATACGAAACATCAAGGATTTATTTAGAGTTTCGAGTTCAGTATTGATCGCTAGCGCCTCATCTCGTTCCCGCCGATACTCTTCCTTCAGTTCTTTTTCACGATTCAACTCAACTCTGAGCTTATCAACCTCACTCATATCCTCTGACTCAGTAGCCATTTGCTGAGATTGTTCAGGCTCATCCAACTTATCGTTGTATTTTTCGATTGCTGGTTTAGCGACATTTTCGACGAAATCCTTAAACTTATGGATATAGCTTCGCCCTAAACCCGCTTCATTGTTGATTTTATTAAGAGTTAACTGCCCCTTTGCTTTGGTGCGTAGAGGCTTACCATTCTGAAGACGGCACAGTGCCTTTTGCAGTTTTTCCAAAGCAGGAAGGGATTTCTCTTCTTGCTTCAGTTTTTTTAGTTCTTCTGTATTCATAATATCGGTTCAACCTCTTAACTAGCGCTATTCGAAATAATGTCATCTTTAAATGGCTTGTAAGGGATTTCGTGTGCCTTCAACGTCAGTTCCTCAACCTGAATTTTCTGCTTTAAACCTGTTAGAATCGAGCTTTTCAGTGGGTCGCCTGTATTTAGGTTCGTAAACTTAGCAATCAGTCGATCTCGTTGTTTAGCAATCACTTTAGCACCTTTATCCGAAACCACCTTATGCTCACACTCTTTGATTTCTGCACGAAATGACAAAGTCCCACACACTCGGTCACAAGAACCATTCGTACAATAGGCACCACTAGGGAGTTGCATAATATGAAAGTTCCCGCGACGAATGTTTTCCTCAATTTGCTCACGAGTCATGAAGATGCTTTCTCCTGCCTCTAGCTTCTTCATTCGGTCTTGCATAATTGCTTCACCTTTAGCGCCACTCAGGTGTTCACTTTGGTTAAAGATTTCATCAAAAATATCAACACCTAAATCAATACCTGCCTCTTTCAACTCTTCAAGGATTTCTTCATCCATCAGAAGGTCATTCATCTGCGCAAGTTCGGCATTGTTAGCATAGTAGCCAGACATGTTGATATTTTCGTGCTTGAACTGAAATTTAATTCCAGAGGCTGTACCAAATCCGTAGCGAACAAAAAATACCGCAAACGTTCGTCTGAAGTCATGAGAAGTCAAACCTGAATATGTACCACCAATTTTTAGCTCTCCCTCTCTTGTGGGGTTGAGCATATTAAACTCTTCAACATCTTCAGTGGTTGCCTTGTAGTCTAAATCTTTAATAAATTTTTTCAGTGACCTCCACGGTCTGAATATGTAGTTATTGCTTGCCTGCCTTGATAACTTCGGCACTAAAAACGCTGACTCCAACTGCCTTCTCATATGATTAATTTTTTCTTTGGTTTCACTTTGCCTTTCTTTTTCATCAACACCCTTTTGATAAAACGCTCGGTTAGCCGCCATCATGTCGCAGGCTAGCTCTAGTGCAACTTTAGCTACGGGATGCGATTGCCACGTAACAGTCTTAGGCTTAGCATTGTGACCTTTGGTTGTTTCCCCTGTAAGGACAGTAACTTCCTTATTATTAACTATGACCTTATCAGCACTATTGGCATTAAAGCTTACCGCCTCACCAATTCGAACACCTGAGAACCCCTGAGTAACGATTAGACAACTGACCAGAATATCAGAGAGCTGTGAACCATCTAACTTCACATCAAAGTCAGGAATGTCATGACCTATACGCTTCATAGCTTCGCGAACCCTTTTATGAATTGCCTTAGGCGACATTGACAGTTCATCACGCCCACTGCCACGACCGTCAGTGACAAGTCTTTCTCCTGACCACATTCGCTTATGTATATCATATGCCTGACTCATCACATGAGAGATGTCATGACGATAGGGGTGATATTTTTCGACAACTTCTAGGGCACGAGACAGGATGCGCTGGTACAATCGATGCGGAATAGCGACATGTTGTTTTGACCTACCACTGGATGCACATTTCATTAGTACCTTTGAATCAATGTAGACGTTTAGCAGCCCATACTCCGTCAGTTTGTTAAATGTCTGAAGAATTTGTTGAATAGAGCTAATGCCTAGTTTCTTTTGTTTCAGTTTACGAAGGAAAGATTTCAAGTCGCGATTATTTTCTAGGTTGTGCCATTCGGTACTACCCAAGCAGTCTGCGACATGCTGCAATGCATATTTTAGGCTATCCATATAACCGACTGATAAACGCGTTGAGTTTTTATCCTTGTAATGGTGATATATCTTATAGAGCGCATCCTGTATTCCGTTAACATATTCAGGCTTCGTTGTACGGAAACTCACGGTTAAACCATTTCGAACTCCAACCGTATGCGAGGGGGATAAATCCCACACCTCAACGTGGTATGGCTTATCTGTAGCATCGAGTTTATCTAAACCTTCCATTAAAAACGCCTTGGGAGACTTCTGAAAATGCGCTAATAAAGTAACGTTATTGTGAGTGTTACGTTTGTGATTATTCATTAAAATGCCTCCAGTAAGTCCATTAGGCTGTACCCATCACTGTAAAGCGGGTGAGGGGATTCACTGTGTTTTTCCTGTGCTTGGGCGTAATTATCAGGGGAAACCGCTTTAAATCGCGTTAGAATCGACTCTATGGTGTTGCACAACTTGTGAAACTTATCCGTTGGTAGGCTATTAATTGCGGGATAATCTTTCATTTGCTGTAATGTGTCATTAAATGACATCATCAACCAAATATCTTCTACCTCAGACACCAATCGATGATATTCACATTCAAAACAGCCGAGAAAGTCGGTACATTTTTTCTCTTCTGACTGTTTAATACCCATTTTTTCTAAATTTTTCTTAACGGTATTTGCTGCGCCTTTCGTCGCATCTTTACAACGAACACCAAGCGGCGTTTGTGCGTCATTTTCCCGTTCTTCTTTGCGTAGCCGCTTATAGTCATAATCACTCAACACATCGGCGTAGCTGAACTTTGCCTGACTAGCTGCCTCATGAGGGTCTGTTCCATTTTTCACAGCGTCATACAGGGCTTCATTTGACGCAGCAAGATTGCGTTGATGGTCACTTTCGTTGCCATGAGCATAACTAGCCTGAATCGTTTTAACGTCGTTATTTGCCGACATCGAGACTAGGTAAATATCTTCAGTCACCTTCATTAAGGTGTCGATTTTGGTTTGGCGCAATATCGAAGGATTAATATGGGCAAGCCCTAATTTTTTCGTAAGCTTATTTATTTTGTGTTGAGGATTGATTTGCCCCGCTTCGACACACCCTTTTATTTCACCCGATTTCATAAAGTAAGGAAAAACCCAATCAGTGCCTGACTCCTTCTGAAGCTCCTTGGAGATTTCCAACCATTGATGAAAGAACTCTTGAGTCTTTTTATGAAACCCCATAGATGTGTCAAAACCTAGATGTTTGGCGCGAGCTTTAGTCATATCAAAGTACACTTTCCCATCTGATTCATCTGTAAATCTCACATCGCTAAAACGAAGATTTAGGAGAGGGGTCGTGTTCTGCCCAGTGAAACAGAATGCCAAAATGGAAGTTAATCGAGAAAAATGATTACGGGTAGAATTCTCGGTATTCACAGCGAATTTAAAACTATTTTTTTGAGTGGATCTTTTTCTTACCGTCCATCCTTCTTTTTGAGCCACCTGATTAAACTTCTGTTCATCCCAAAAAGGATGAATCTCAGGCCGAGTCCCTTCAAGAAAGTGCTTTCTAAATTGACCAAAAGCCGCAATGAAACATCGAATTAACGGTTTGAACTCACCAGAAACATCAATCCCTTTGTGAGATTCAGTCTCTTTTTTTGCCCCTTTAATCGACTTTAGTCCCTTCGCTTCATGACTGCGGTTCTGGGATGTAAGAAAGAAACTCAACATATCCTTTGCAGCAGCCCACGTACCTTTCTTTTGTTCACCTCGGTTACATTTCTCTTGGTGATAGTCCATGTAGGCGTTATAAAGGTCTGGGTGAAAATAATCTCCTTCAATTGGTTCTCGTTGAGTGTTATCGAGCCAACGGATATAACCCCTTAATTGGTTAAAATGTCCCTTCTTAGTGCGATTGAAATCTGTTTTTAGCAGCAGGTAGACATCCCGAACAAAGCGCTCTCGACTCAACACAGGGATGTAGTCCACCCCCTTTATTTTTTCACCTTTTGGGGCGTAGTTAGGTGCGCCTTTATAAACAAGTTGACCAATATGGGCTGTAACCCCATCACACTTCAGTTTTAATTCTGACAAATGGAGCGGCTCAACCGTGGCGGCGGGTTGCCCATAAAAACCGTCATCAAGATGAACGGATTTAGAACGATTTTTACGACTCATTTAGATGCCTCACTTTTATAAGTTTTTTCGACTTCAGGGAGGTTATCTAATTCTTCTTCTTCATCGAACACACCGAGATAATCCAGTACATCCTCCCAAATTTCATCACCTGTCGGCTGCTCTTGGGCTATTTTCAAGTAAAGTAAGGTGGTAGATAGGTCTTCATGTCCAAGTAGTGCTGACACTCGTGCTAGCGCATCGTCAGTGTTCATTTTTTTCAACAACGTCCGAAAAATAGAGACAGCAAAAGTAGCGCGAAGGTTATGAACCACTGCATCAATATCATTGAGCAGATTCATCCCTGCGGTTTTTCTTACTTCATTCCATCGGGTGTTGATTTCTTCAAGTTTTTTAAAAAGCGGCACTCCTGAGTTGCTAATAAATAGATATTGCTTGTCCTCATCGACACCATCGACACCATCAAAATATGCATCATTGCCAGCCTCTCTCTCGATCACGCACCTCTCTCTAAATTTCTTTAGGCGTTTTTTGTACCTTTCTGAATGACTATATTCGTAAAGCTCAAGCATTAGTGAGCTAGGAATGATTGTGCGCCGAGACTTATTGTTGTAGCCACTAGGGTCTTTCGTGAGTGAGCCATATTGTTTACCGACACCAAGCCTCAACATAGCGGCTTTCGTATTAGGGCTTATAATCTGCCCTAAGTGCAAACTCGCGCCCTCTTCCTTACGAAGCCCTGTGTACCGAAGAAGGCGAAATAGCAAACAATACTCTTCAGGAAAACTGACCTCTTTTTCCTCACGCTTAACGTTCTTTAGGACTCGCTTAGTTTGAACAAGAATGTTCTTAATTTCCCTCCACTCACTATTCGTGAGTGGCTTTAACTCGCGATTAGAGTTAGGTAGCTTTCCGCCGTCATTTTTTTTCGACTTTGCAAACGTTAATCTAAGATCGGTAGTTTGAATTTCCTTGCGCTTGCGAGCTTTCATGTTAGTACCGCTGTTCTCCAAGTCGATCAGGACGGTTTCAAATTCAAATGGAGGGTGATTAAAACTCATGCCCTGCCTGAGGTGATACTTGTAAAAGTCAATCATTGAGCGCACGTATGACATTGCTGTGGTTTTAGCTAACCCTGTGCCATCGAGAGTAGTCCTTTGGACAGCACTTCTATACATAGTGGTGACACGTTGGTTTTTTCTAGGAGAAAAACTATCCCATGCAGGGCGGGAAGGGTCGGTTAAAGGATCGTAATCTTCGTTATCATATTTAGCGTCCCATTTTGCCTGCGCATCCAGAATGAAACGAAAGTAGTGAGTTAGGGCTTTGGAGGCTTGCTGAGCATCCTCTTTTTCATCGACAACGTGTTTTGCAAGGATGAACTCATTGACGTAATTCATTGGTTCGTAGGAAACCAAATCTCCTTTAACGAAAATTGGATTACCATGCTCATCTTTAATTGGTTTATCGTTCTCATCTCGCAGATTTACTTTCTCGTAACCAACCAGGCTCAGGAAGATAATCTTCTTAATGTGTGTATGATTTTCTTTGTTTCGAGAGTATTCGTATTGAGGCTCACCATTTTCATCAATGAACACTGATGGTTTTCGATAAGTGAAGTGCTTTATTGTTTTTGTCTTGATGTCGTAAATAATGTCAGTCACTTGAATATCGCCAATTAATTCTCTAGTTGCTGCTCAATTTATCACACCTTCTTACACAAAATAAGTGTATGGTTAGCAAATATTAAAATGGAGTTAAAAAAAAGCCTCACCATGTGGTAAGGCTCTCATAAATTCTCACTTTTATTCTTCATCAAAATCGTCGGGGTCTTCATAC
>NZ_JBICJH010000033.1:0-51270 GCF_043102935.1 Vibrio sp. zbq_1 | reverse complement strand
TCTTGCACTCTTCTTCTTTTTGAAGAAAGCGCATCAAGAAAAGGGAGGCTTCGGCTTCCCTTTTTCGTATTTGTTTTTTATTTAGTTATAAGCACAAACTGAAGGTGCTTCCTTCTTGTTTTTAAAAAACAACCTCTTACTTGAAGTATGTTTTTTCTGATTCGCAGTTCCCTCATAAGTGATTGATCCTCTCTTTCCGAACAAAAACCTATATAACGAAATGTTCTCAATACTTCCTCAACACGAGTGGTAACAATAACCATTCCCGTTTATATTCTTGTCTTCGGTTTTTATTAGAAAGGTTTTTATATGTACGTTTGTCTTTGCCATGGCGTCTCCGACAAAAAAATTAGGAAGTTGGCGATAGATGAGGGTGTAACTGATATTCGAGGCATTAAGAGATGCACTGCTTTGGGGAGCCAGTGTGGTAAGTGCATTAAGCAGGCGAAAGAAATCCTAGCAGAAACACATTACACCGAATTAAGACAAGCTAGTTAACTACCTCATCGCTTTTTGAGGATTACTTGGTCTCTTTGACACCTTCTCATTTGCTTCTAAAGTTAATAGAAGCCAAATAGGAGGGCTTTGTCATGAAAGGCGATCCAATCATCATCCAACATCTCAATAAAGTGCTCGGTAACGAGCTCATCGCTATCAATCAATATTTTCTTCATGCTCGTATGTATAAAGACTGGGGGTTAAAGCACCTGGCCGATAAGGAATACCACGAGTCGATTGATGAAATGAAGCATGCTGACCACCTTATCGAACGGATCTTGTTCTTGGAGGGATTACCGAACCTTCAAGATCTTGGAAAGCTAATGGTTGGTGAAGATACCAAGGAAATGCTCGAATGCGACCTTAAACTGGAGATGGCGGCCATTCCTGATCTTAAAGATGCGATTGCCTATGCCGAAGATATTCGCGACTATGTTTCGCGTGATTTATTTCAAGATATTCTCGAAGATGAAGAAGAGCATGTGGACTGGCTTGAGACCCAACTTGGCTTGATTGAAATGTCAGGCATTGAAAACTACCTTCAAGCTCAGTATGTCGATGAAGAGTAACGAACATACTGACGCATTGTTCAAAAAGAATTCATATCATAAAAAGAGCACCTGACCAGAAAATCAGGTGCTTAACACACTTATCTGGTCTAATCTCTTTTATTATCGGCTTTTTAAGGATATTGCTCGCAATCTTACCTATGAAGATTGATTTCTATCCTTTAGAATTTATGCCCCCTTACCTAAAAATAACAAAGAGAAACGATCCATGTCTGAAGACAATCGCCAAGCAGCCACCCCAGAAGAAGAACATCGCCAAAAAGCTCTGGATTACCATGCTTATCCAACCCCGGGTAAAATCGCTGTCGAATTAACTAAACCAGCAGAAACAGCTGGTGACCTTGCTCTTGCATACAGTCCTGGCGTGGCTGAGCCTGTACGTGAAATCGCACAAAACCCTGACAACGTGTACAAGTACACAGCGAAAGGCAACATGGTTGCGGTTATTTCAAACGGTACCGCTATTCTTGGTCTAGGTAACCTTGGCCCACTTGCCTCTAAGCCTGTAATGGAAGGTAAAGCGTTACTGTTTAAGCGTTTTGCTGGCCTTGATTCAATTGATATTGAAGTGAAGCATCGCACGATCGACGAGTTCGTTGATACGGTTGCGAACATTGCTGACACTTTCGGTGGTATCAACCTTGAAGACATCAAAGCACCAGACTGTTTTGAAATTGAAAAGCGTTTGATTGAGCGTTGTGACGTACCAGTATTCCACGATGATCAACATGGTACGGCTATCGTGACAGCTGCAGGTATGCTCAATGCTATCGAGCTGCAGGGTAAGAAGCTTGAAGATTCAACGATTGTTTGTCTTGGTGCTGGTGCTGCAGCTGTTGCGTGTATGGAGCTGCTTATCAAGTGTGGCGCAATGCGCGAGAAGATCTACATGCTGGATCGCAAAGGGGTGATCCATACTCGTCGTGATGATCTGAATGAGTACAAGCAACTGTTCGCAAACAATACAGACAAGCGCACACTAGAAGATGTGATCGAAGGTGCAGACCTATTCCTAGGTGTATCTGGTCCAAATCTATTGCCACCAGAAGCGTTGAAACTCATGGCTGACAAGCCAGTTGTATTTGCTTGTTCGAACCCAGATCCTGAAATCAAACCTGAGCTAGCACACGCAGTGCGTGATGACTTAATTATGGGTACTGGTCGCAGTGATTATCCAAACCAAGTGAACAACGTATTGTGTTTCCCTTTCATTTTCCGTGGTGCGTTAGATGTACGTGCGAGTGAAATCAATGACGACATGAAGCTGGCAGCAGTTGACGCAATTCGTGCATTGGCAAAAGAGCCTGTGCCTGAATCGGTACTAAAAGCTGCAGGTGTTGAGAAGCTAGAATTTGGCAGCGACTACATCATTCCTAAGCCAATGGATCCACGTCTGCTACCTCGCGTAGCAAAAGCGGTAGCTCAAGCGGCAGTAGATTCCGGTGTTGCTCGTATCGAGATGCCAGAAAACTACATGGCAGAGTAATTTACTCAGCCACATTGAACACAAAAATGGGACGCATTGACGTCCCATTTTTTATATCTCCAAAAACTGCCCCCGGCGCAGCTCCTAAAGCGGATGAATTTGTAAGCAATTATTCTTCGTCAAATGCTTCGAATTCGATACCCATCGCCGTCATTAACGCTTTTGCTTCAGTTGGAATGTCATCCGGCCTGTCTTTACGAAGGTCTTCATCCGTTGGTAATGGCTGACCTGTATATGCGTGCAGGAATGCTTCACATAGTAGTTCGCTGTTGGTTGCATGGCGTAAGTTATTGATCTGACGACGAGTACGCTCATCAGTCAGCACTTTTAAAACTTTTAGCGGGATAGAAACGGTAATTTTTTTTACTTGTTCGCTTTTTTTACCGTGCTCAGCATATGGGCTAATGTATTCGCCATTCCAGTCAGCCATTGCACACCTTCATTTATGTAATAAGTTGAAATTAATATAGGTGCTGATTTTAGCTGCATTTACTGCCACAAGCAAAGACATATAGACGTCTAGAAGTGTTGACGTCTCATTTTTTGACAAGTAAAGTGAACAGAACAGTTAAGGAAGAGTGTTGTTCAGATAGATCTGACAAATTAGATATAGCGCATTCCTATTTAGAAGTCATCACCTGTGAAAGGATACACCCATGAGCACCCGCAAGCCTGCGACCATTGCTGTACGCACTGGTATCGAATCAGACAGCCAATACCACGCTGTTGTTCCACCAATCTACCTTTCAACCAACTATGGTTTCCCTGCTTTTGGTGAAGTCCCTAAATACGATTACACGCGTTCAGGTAACCCAAACCGTGGTTTGCTAGAGAGTGCGTTATCAGAGTTAGAGTCTGGCAAAGGCGCAGTGGTGACTAACTGCGGTACTTCCGCACTTAACTTGTGGGTATCGGCTTTTCTTGGGCCAGATGATCTGATTGTTGCACCGCATGATTGCTATGGTGGCACATACCGTTTGTTCAATACACGAGCTAACAAGGGCGACTTCAAAGTGCAGTTCGTTGATCAATCGGATGAGCAAGCTCTAGAGGCTGCACTAGCGAAAAAGCCAAAGCTTATTTTGTTAGAAACCCCATCGAACCCTTTGGTTCGTGTGGTTGATATTGCTGCGGTATGCGAAAAAGCCAAACAAGTGGGCGCTTGGGTTGCGGTAGACAATACCTTTTTGACTCCGGTGTACCAAAAGCCTTTGGATCTCGGTGCTGATTTTGTTATCCACTCAACCACAAAATACATTAATGGTCACTCGGACGTGATTGGTGGTGTGGTGATCACCAAAACAGAAGCGCACGCAGAAGAACTTGCATGGTGGGGAAACTGTATTGGCGCCACGGGTACGCCTTTCGATAGTTACATGACGTTGCGTGGGATCCGCACTTTAGGCGCCCGTATGCGAGTGCACGAAGAAAGCTCTCAACACGTACTCAACTACCTACAACAGCAGGCTTTGGTCGCGAAGATTTACCATCCGAGCTTGCCAGATCACCCTGGTCACGAAATCGCGAAAAAGCAGCAGTCGGGTTTTGGGTCTATGTTGAGCTTTGAATTTGCAGGCTCATTTGAGCAACTTAAAGTGTTTGTTAAAGAGCTCGAACTGTTTTCTCTTGCAGAGTCGCTTGGTGGCGTGGAGAGTTTGATTTGTCACCCCGCATCTATGACGCATCGAGCCATGGGGGAAGAGGCGTTAGCGGAAGCGGGCGTGTCGCATCAGCTGCTTCGTTTGTCTGTGGGTTTAGAAGATGCACAAGACCTGATTGCCGATCTCGATCAAGCCTTTGTAAAAGCTGCTCAGTAATAGGAGAACTAAAAAATGAGTGTACAACGTCAGTTACATAAATTTGGTGGCAGCAGCTTAGCAAACCCTGAATGTTACTTACGTGTGGCCGATATTCTCAAAGAATACTCTGCTGAGAATGATCTGGTGGTGGTATCCGCCGCGGGGAAGACCACTAATCGCTTGATCGAGTTTCTGGAAGGTTTAGACAAAGATGGCCGTATTGCGCATGAAGCACTGCAAGGCTTAAGACAATTCCAGTCGGAGCTAATTGAATCTTTATTAGAAGGCGAGGTGCAGACGCAATTGCTCGCTTCTTTGCACGATGAGTTCAGTACCTTAGCCGAGCTGGCTGCACCACTGACGGGTGCGCAAAAAGCGGCAGTGTTGGGTCACGGTGAAGTGTGGTCTTCACGTTTATTGGCTGCCTTGCTTTCACAACAAAATGTTCCTGCGGTCGCACAAGATGCACGTGCATTTTTACGTGCAGAAGCAGGTACTCAACCGGAAGTTGACCGTGCGCGTTCTTATCCCCTGATTAAGGAGGCGTTGGCGCAACACAGCCACAAACGCATCATCATTACTGGATTTATGGCGCAAAATGAGACAGGAGAAACCGTGTTGTTGGGGCGGAATGGCTCGGATTATTCCGCAACCGTAATCGGTGCTTTGGCGGAAGTGACAACCGTAACCATTTGGAGTGATGTTGCTGGCGTTTACAGTGCGGATCCTCGTTTGGTGTCGGACGCATGTCTGTTGCCTTTACTGCGCTTAGACGAAGCGAGTGAACTGGCCCGCCTTGCAGCGCCGGTTTTGCATAGCCGTACGTTACAACCTGTCGCGCAAAGCACGATGGACTTAAGCCTCAAGTGCAGTTATCAACCTGAATCAGGTTCAACACGTATTGAGCGTGTACTTGCTTCTGGGCGTGGAGCAAAAATCATCACTTCTTTGGATGAGGTATTGTTGATTCAATTGTCCTTTAGACATGGTCATGACTTCAACAAAACCCAAAGTGATGTTTTAAAGTCTCTTCAACGTGCGCAACTCGAGCCACTCTCTTACGAAGCCCAAGCCGATCAGCAAAAATTACGCTTAGCGTACACCGCAGAGATTGCGACAGGTGCGCTGAAGTATCTACAAGATCTTGCGGTTGAAGCTGAAATCAAACTCAAAGAAGGCTATTCACTTGTGGCCGCTGTCGGAGCGGGCGTAACGAAGAATGCCAACCATTGTTTTGGTTTTTACCAAAAATTGAAGCACGCACCAGTTGAATTTGTTTCTGAAACTGAATCAGGTTTAAGCCTAGTTGCGGTACTGCGTCGCACCGATACCGAAGCATTAGTGCAGTTGATTCACAGCCAGTTATTCCAAGCGCAAAAGCGCGTAGCGGTAGCGTTATGTGGCAAAGGCAATATCGGTTCTAGCTGGTTAAATCTATTTGCGACTCAGAAAACAGAACTCGAAAAACGCCACGGTATGAGCTTTGACTTAGTTGCCGTTGTCGATAGCCAGACATATTGGTTTGATGAAAAGGGTATTGATGCGGCGGCGGTTGCCGACAGGTTTGATGATGAAAGTATTGAGAATGATGGGGCGTGGCTGAGTCGGTTAGGCGATTTACAAGGTTATGATGAAGCTGTGGTATTGGACGTGACCGCGAGCAAAGAGTTGGCGCAACGTTATGTTGATATCGCTCAGCAAGGCATCCATTTAATTTCTGCTAACAAAGTTGCAGGCTCTGCCGATAGTCAGTATTACCATCAAGTGCAAGATGCATTCGCGAAAATCGGTCGTTACTGGCTCTACAACGCGACGGTTGGGGCTGGGTTACCTATCAACCATACCGTGCGAGATCTGCGTGAAAGTGGTGACGAGATTGTGGCGCTATCCGGAATCTTCTCGGGAACACTTTCTTGGCTGTTCCAGCAGTTTGATGGCTCGGTGCCGTTTAATGAGTTGGTCGATTTAGCGTGGCAACAAGGATTAACAGAACCGGATCCGCGTGCTGATTTAGATGGTTCGGATGTCATGCGTAAACTGGTTATCTTAGCGCGTGAGTCTGGTCTGGATATTGAACCGGACAGCGTAAAAGTGGAATCACTGGTGCCTGAAGAGTTGCGCTCTCTGAGTTTGGATGAGTTCTTTGATAATGGCGCACTGCTCAGTGAGATTCTTCAAGAGCGTCTAACCAAAGCACAAAGAGATGAGCAGGTGCTTCGATATGTGGCGCGCTTAGAGAAAAATGGCAAAGCGACGGTGGGCGTAGAAGCATTACCGCGCGAACATGCGCTGGCTAACTTGCTGCCATGCGACAACATTTTTGCGATTGAAAGTAAATGGTACAAGGACAACCCTTTGGTGATTCGTGGCCCAGGTGCAGGACGCGAGGTGACCGCTGGTGCAATCCAATCGGATCTCAACCGCTTAGCTGGATTATTCTAAACTTTTCGAGAGACCTAAAAACCCTGGAATTCATCCGGGGTTTTTTATTCCTTCCTCAGTGCCATACTTAAAATAAGATTCGCCATTTTCAAACGTTGTTATGAGTAAATAGCAGATGCGAATTAACTTGAACTATCCTCATTATTAACGTGAGAAAAATTCATAATCACAAGGTTGACATTAAATCACATTCAATACATTCTGTAGACATATAGACGTCTAAACGTCGATTCAAGGATTTTGATTTCGTGGCGGAGTGCCACAGGGAGAGTAAGATGGGATACACGCACGCAGGCCATATCGACGCCTTAAACCAGAATATCGCTGAGTTGTCAGATAACATTAATGTCTCGTTTGAGTTTTTTCCGCCAAGCAGTGAAAAGATGGAAGAAACGCTGTGGAACTCTGTGCATCGTCTCAAAACGCTCAAGCCTAAATTTGTTTCGGTAACATACGGAGCAAACTCTGGTGAGCGTGATAGAACTCACTCCATTATCAAGGAAATCAAAGCAGAGACCGGTTTAGTTGCTGCGCCTCACCTCACTTGTATCGATGCAACACGTTCAGAGTTGATTGAGATTGCTGATGATTACTGGAATAACGGCATCGAAAATATCGTTGCGCTGCGTGGTGACATCCCACCTGGTGGCGGTGCTCCAGATATGTATGCTTCGGACTTGGTTGAGCTACTAAAATCTCGTCACGATTTTGATATTTCTGTGGCGGCTTTTCCAGAAGTGCATCCAGAGGCAAAAAGTGCTCAATCGGATCTACTAAACCTAAAGCGTAAAGTGGACGCTGGTGCAAACCGTGCCATTACTCAGTTCTTCTTTGATGTGGAATCTTACTTGCGTTTTCGTGACCGCTGTGTTGCGGCGGGAATCGATGTAGAAATCGTACCGGGTATTTTGCCAGTTTCGAACTTTAAGCAAGCCTCACGCTTTGCGGCGCAGAATAACGTTAAAGTGCCAGGGTGGATGAGCAAACAGTTTGAAGGTTTGGATGATGATCCTGTGACTCGCCAACTTGTAGGTGCAAGCCAAGCTATTGATATGGTTCGTGTACTAAGTCGCGAAGGTGTAAAAGATTTCCACTTCTATACGCTGAATCGTGCGGAGATGACTTATGCGTTATGCCATACTTTAGGTGTTCGCCCTCGTGTAGCCGTAGAAGCGTAAATCCGGTTTCAAAAAGACAAAAGGCTTGCCAAGTGGCAAGCCTTTTTCGTTGTCTCTAAGTAAAAGGAAATTAACCAATCACTTCAAGTTCTGTTAGGACTTCTTCTGCCCAAGTGATCCACGTTTCACGTAACAGTAGGTTACGACGAAGCGTTAGGCGCTCTAAACGAGCTTGTTTGTCCAAAGTTGAAGGCGTTGCGTAGTAAGCCGCTTCAATTTCTTTGTAGTGAGAAACCAGTTTACGAGACTCTTCAACAAGTTCTGCTAGTTGATCACGGAAAGGTGTTGATGGTTGAACAGCACAAGCCATAAGTTTCGCTGAAAATTCATCACGAACGGTTGGGTGTGCAGTTGGTTGATCAAACCATTCTCCAAGAGCGCTACGGCCTGCATCTGTGATGGAGTAAACCTTACGGTCTGGTTTGCCTTCTTGAGGTTCTAGTACGCAAGTAACCAGCTCTTTCTCGGCCATTTTATTTAGCTCACGGTAAACTTGTTGGTGGCTTGCTTTCCAGAAGTAACCGATGCTAGCAGAGAATTCTTTAGTGATATCGTAACCGGTTGCGTCGCGAGTGCTAAGAACAGTTAAGATTACGTGTGGTAATGACATGTCTTCAATCCAAATGGTCAATAAACTTGTAAACAAGCTACTTATACTTTCAGCTGCGCTCTTACTGGCGCTTGAGTTTTTTAATGTATAAGTAGCACCAACAAAGTTGGTCCTGTCACCTTAAAGCCGTTTATCACCTAGAGATGGGGATCCCCATCAGGGCTGGAGCAGGTATGATTGGATTTATGAGCTCTCAGCAGGCAAGTAGTATATAAATAATAAGCATGAAGTGGAATACTAGGACAAAATTACCCTGAAAAACTAACATAATACTCAATAGAGTTATTTTGTAGTTAATAATTCTAATTTGTTGGTATTTTATGGCTTTTTTATGGTGTAAATATCTGGTTATTTGCTGCGCAATTATGTGGTTGGAAGTTATGAATATAAGAAAGGCTGAGTATGAACTCAGCCTTTTGTATTACGAATGGTTATTTTTAACCCGTATTACGCATACCTGCTGCAATACCCGCGATGGTCACCATCAGAGCCTCTTCAAGGTTTGCAGACGCCTCTTCTGTTTGACGAGTACGGTATAGCAATTCAGCTTGAAGCATGTTCAATGGCTCTACGTAGATGTTACGTAGGCGAATTGATTCTTGGCCCCATGGGTCGCTTTGCATTAGGTTTTCGTTGTTCTCTACGTTCAGTACGGACTTAATATCACGTTGAAGCTGTTCACGCAGTCGGTCACCCAATGGTTGAAGTTGAGGTTCAACTAGGCGTTGGTCATAGTAGCGAGAGATTTCCATGTTGCACTTGGTGTACACCATCTCAAGCATACCTAGGCGAGTTGAGAAGAACGGCCATTCGCGACACATTTCTTCTAGCAGTGCCTGATGACCTTTGTCTACTGAGTACTGAATAGCTTCACCTGCGCCTAACCAAGCCGGAAGCACCAAACGGTTTTGGCTCCACGAGAAGATCCAAGGAATTGCACGTAAGCTTTCTACACCGCCATTTGGATTACGTTTCGCTGGGCGTGAACCAAGCGGCAGTTTGCCTAGCTCTAGTTCAGGCGTCGCTTGACGGAAGTATGGAACAAAATCTGGTTCGCCACGGACGACGCCACGGTAAGCTTCACAGCTCACTTCCGACAGGACTTCCATCAAGTCGCGCCATTCTTGTTTTGGCTCTGGTGGTGGCAGTAGATTTGCTTCCAAAATGGCGCTTGCATACAAGTTGAAGCTGTTTACCGCAACATCTGGTAGACCCAGTTTAAAGCGGATCATTTCGCCTTGTTCTGTTACGCGTAACCCGCCTTTCAAGCTCTTTGGTGGTTGAGACAGCAGAGCCGCGTGTGCAGGTGCGCCGCCGCGACCAACGGTGCCGCCACGACCATGGAACAGAGTCAGCTCAACACCCTCGTCTTCTGCCACTTTAACTAGAGATTCCATAGCATGGTACTGAGCCCAGCCTGCTGACATGACACCCGCATCTTTTGCTGAATCAGAGTAGCCGATCATGACCATTTGGTGGTTTTGAATAAAGCCACGGTAAAGGTCGATACTCATTAGCTGCTTAATGACCGACTCCGCATTATTCAAGTCGTCTAGAGTTTCGAACAGAGGACAAACATCCATACGGTAAGGGCAGCCCGCTTCTTGCAGTAATAGGTGCACAGCGAGTACGTCTGAGGCGGTACGAGCCATTGAGATGACGTAAGCACCGAACGCTTCGCGCGGTTGCAGAGCGATGATCTTACAGGTGTCTAAAACCTCTTTGACAGGCTCTGATGGTTCCCAATCGCGTGGCAGTAGCGGACGTTTAGACGCAAGTTCATTGGTGAGGAAAGCAATTTTATCTTGCTCGCTCCACTGTTCGTAATCACCAATGCCGAGGTATCGAGTCAGCTCAGAGAGTACATCTGCGTGGCGCGTACTTTCCTGGCGGATATCAAGACGAACTAGGTGAACGCCAAACGCTTTCACACGACGCAGCGTATCTAGCAACGAGCCGTCAGCGATGACGCCCATGCCGCACTCATGCAGTGATTGGTAACACGCGTACAGAGGATCCCAAAGCTGTTCAACTTTTTGTAGCGGTGCTTTGACTGCCAGTTTTTGACCGTGGATCTTCGCATCAAGAATATCTTTGGTTTCATTGAGCAGAGCACGTAGTTGTTTCAGGATTGCGCGGTATGGTTCGTGTTGATCTTCACCAGCAAGTTCACGAACTTGATCGTTAGAAACGGTCATCGAGAGTTCGCTGATCAATTCATTGATGTCATTGAGATAAAGGTCAGCGGCTTTCCAACGAGACAGAAGCAATACTTCACGCGTTACGCTATGAGTAACGAACGGGTTGCCATCACGGTCACCCCCCATCCAAGAAGAGAAATGCACTGGACGAGCATCAATTGGTAAACCTTCACCTAGGTAAGACTTCAGACGATCATTCATTTCACGTAGGAAATCTGGCACAGCTTCCCACAGTGAGTTTTCTACTACGGCAAAGCCCCATTTCGCTTCATCCAATGGAGTAGGGCGTTGTTGACGAATCACGTCAGAATGCCAGCTTTGTGCGATAAGTTGCTCTAAGCGACGCTCTGTTTTTTTGCGTTCTTTAGAAGACAGGTCGCTGAGTTCTAGTTTGGATAAACACTCGTTAATCTTGACCAGTTTATTGATCATGGTGCGGCGAGTGATTTCCGTTGGGTGCGCGGTTAATACCAGTTCAATATTCAAATCACGTACCGCTTGAGCCGTATCGAGTTTGCTAACATCGTTTTGTACCAGTTTTGAAAACAGCGAGTTGATCGCGTCTGGTTCACAGATGTGCTCTTCACAGTGACGTGAAATGGTGTGGTATTGCTCGGCAATATTGGTGAGGTTTAGAAATTGGTTAAACGCACGGGTGACTGGCGTTAGTTGCTCATCGGGTAGGTGTTTGATTTCTTCTATCAAGCTTTCCCTGTCTGCTTGATTACCTGCTTGAGCCGATTTGGATAATTTACGAATGGTCTCCACTTTCTCGAAGATTTCTTCGCCGTGGGCATCGCGAATCGTGTTACCCAGTAAGTGGCCTAACATGCGCACATTGCTTTTAAGTGCGGCGTATTTCTCGTTCATTGTCGTCCTGCCTCGTAAAAAAACTACATCCATTGTCCTTGTTAAGACTCCAATCTAGCGAAAAGCACCAGTTCTAGTCAAATAAAGCAGACTAAGTTTGCAATTATTCGGCGTCTCTCCTGATTTAGAGCAAAGTTTCGACGGGCATAGAATTAAAAGTGAAAATTAATTACAAAATAACAAGTTAAATTCGTGTTAACGGTGCATAAAACCTTGTGCTTTGAGAGCAAAAATATGCAGCTCATCGGAGCTGCATAAAGGTTTTTTTAAACTCAATCAACAACAATACTTAACCATCGCTTTTGAAAGCACATCAATGGTTGGATCGATAAAATCAAAGGAGAGAAACTCATCTGGTTGGTGCGCTTGTTCGATAGAACCAGGGCCAAGTACCAGAGTCGGACACAGTTGCTGCAAGAAAGGCGCTTCCGTGCAGTAGTTGACGGTTTGCGAACTGGTTTGACAGATCTCTTCAACACCACCGATAAATGGATGATCGTGCTGACATTCATATCCTGGAATTGGCTCATGCAACGGTACGATGTCGATTCGTCCCGGCCATTTAGCTTCTACTTCTTGTAGTGCGCTGCGCAGCATGTTTTCTAAACCGTCCAAACTGATGCCCGGCAATGGGCGAACGTCATAGTGCAACTCGCAACAACCACAAATACGGTTGGCACTATCACCGCCATGGATATGGCCTAAGTTCAACGTTGGGCTAGGGATGGCAAATCCTGGGTGGTGATACTCTTTAATGAGTTTGTCGCGCAGTTGCATCATCGCAAACAACACTTCATGCATGATTTCAATTGCGTTGACGCCCAAAGCTGGGTCAGAGGAGTGGCCGGATTTACCGGTAACCCGAATCGCATTGGCGACATGCCCTTTGTGGCCACGAATAGGAACTAAGCTAGTGGGTTCTCCAATGATGCAGTAATCCGGCTTGAACGGCGCGTTCGTGGTGAAGTGTCTTGCGCCGAGCATGGTGGTTTCTTCATCACAGGTGGCCAATACGTAAAGCGGCTTGTTTTGCTTGCTCCAATCCACCTTTTTTACTGCTTCATAAATGAAAGCAAAAAAGCCTTTCATGTCTGCCGTACCCAGACCGTAGAAGCGGTTGTCTTTCTCAGTGAGCTTATGGGGATCAAAGCTCCAGCGTCCTTCATCAAATGGCACGGTATCGCTGTGCCCAGCAAGCAGCAGACCGCCTTCGCCTTCGCCCATGCGTGCAATCATATTGTGTTTGCCTGATTCGACTTCGATCACCTCAACGTGAAAACCAAGATCTTTAAACCAAGTGGCGAGTTTCTCGATCACTTTGGCATTGCCTTGATCCCAGCTTAGATCAGTTGAGCTGATCGAAGAGGTACTAATGAGTCCTTCATAGACCTCTAGAAAAGTTGGTAATTGCATGGATTCTTCAATTCTCCTATTGACAGACAGAGCACAAAAATGTAAAACACATATTAACTCATGTTTAATGAATAAAAAATCAAAATAAAGCTAATTTTAAATATGAATAATCATTTTGAGCTTTAAGTATATGGATGCCACACAATGCTAAAAACCACAATTATCGGAGCCAGCGGTTACACCGGCGCAGAGTTAGCGTTCATGGTTAATAAACACCCACAACTCACGCTATCAGGTTTATACGTTTCCGCCAACAGTGTCGATGCAGGAAAAACCATTGCACAGTTACACGGTAAATTGGCGAACGTGGTCGATATGGTGGTGAATGCGTTGACCGATCCAAAGCAAGTTGCGCAAGACTCTGATGTGGTTTTTTTAGCTACGGCTCATGAGGTCAGCCATGATCTTGCTCCTATCTTTCTCGACGCTGGATGTCAGGTCTTTGATTTGTCCGGCGCGTTTCGTGTCAAAAGCGATGGCTTTTACGACACCTTTTACGGCTTTGAGCATCAATTCAACAACTGGCTAGATAAAGCGGCGTATGGCTTAGCGGAGTGGAACCAAGAAGAGATTAAAAGCGCTCCTTTAGTTGCGGTAGCTGGCTGCTACCCAACGGCGTCGCAATTGGCAATTAAACCACTACTTGTCAGTGGCTTGCTGGATACTCAGCAATGGCCAGTCATTAACGCGACAAGCGGTGTCTCTGGTGCAGGGCGTAAAGCCTCAATGACCAACAGTTTTTGTGAGGTTAGCCTTCAGCCTTACGGTGTATTCAATCATCGTCACCAACCAGAAATTGCCCAGCATTTAGGATGTGATGTGATTTTTACTCCTCATCTTGGCAGCTTTAAACGCGGCATTCTTGCTACTGTCACGATGAAGTTGGCGCAAGGTGTAACGGAGCAACAAGTTGCTCAAGCTTTTGAACAAGCTTATCAAGGTAAGCCAGCCGTACGCCTCAAAGGTGATGGCATTCCACGTATTCAGGATGTTGAAAATACCCCTTTCTGCGATATCGGCTGGAAGGTGCAAGGCGAACACATCATTGTGATTTCAGCCATCGACAACCTACTTAAAGGTGCATCGAGTCAAGCGATGCAGTGTTTAAATATTCATTACGGTTACCCAGAACTGACAGCGTTGCTGTAGTCGTTGAAAGAGGGAAAAGCAATGACGCAAACCAATCAAGCTCCTTTAGTCATTAAGCTAGGCGGTGCGGCTCTATCTTGCACTCAAACCTTAAGCCAACTGTTTGGTGCCATCGCGGCATACCAGAAGTCGGCGCAGCGACAAATCGCCATCGTTCATGGCGGTGGCTACTTGGTGGATGAGTTGATGGCGAAACTTCAACTTAAGACCGTAAAGAAACATGGTCTACGTGTGACGCCATACGATCAAATTCCAGTCATTGCCGGTGCGCTGGCAGGAACGGCAAATAAGTTACTGCAAGGTCAAGCGATTGCCGATGGTTTGAATGCGGTGGGCTTGAGCCTAGCGGATGGTGGCCTTTGTCATGTCGAAGAGTTAGATCCTGAATTAGGCGCGGTGGGCAAAGCGACGCCGGGTGACTCAAGCCTACTTCAAGCGATTTTAAATACGGGCGCACTGCCTATCATCAGCTCTATTGGTCTCACGGCTGAAGGTCAAATGATGAACGTGAATGCGGATCAAGCAGCGGTTGCCGTTGCGGGTGCTTTGGACGCGGAGTTGGTGCTGTTGTCAGATGTAAGCGGTGTGTTAGATGGCAAAGGTCATCTGCTTAAAAGCTTATCTGAGAAAGAAGCTAATGCGCTGATCGAAGGCCAAGTGATCACTGATGGGATGATCGTCAAAGTGAAAGCTGCTCTCGAAGCCGCCAACGATCTTGGTCGTCCGATAGAAGTGGCGACGTGGCGCTACCCAGAAAAACTCACGCAGTTATTTGCTGGTGAAAGTATTGGAACACAGTTTCTGCCTCAATAAGCGGAAGCAAAACAGTTAAAGAATTCAACATTAGGAAGTGGTTGGCACTGACCGCCGAGCGCAGCGCCAGTTAAGTTTGGAGAAAAAACATGAGCAAAGTGAACGTAAATAAAGTGGTAGTCGCATACTCAGGCGGTCTAGATACTTCAGTAATCATCCCGTGGCTAAAAGAGAATTATGACTGTGAAGTCGTCGCTTTCGTGGCCGATGTAGGTCAAGGTGCTGAAGAGCTCGAAGGCATTGAAGCGAAAGCAAAAGCATCTGGCGCATCAGAGTGCTACATCGCTGACCTAAAAGAAGAAATGGTGGCAGATTACATCTATCCAACACTAAAAACCGGTGCTTACTACGAAGGTAAATACCTGTTGGGTACATCAATGGCGCGTCCTATCATTGCTAAAGCGCAGGTTGAAGTTGCACGTAAAGTGGGCGCGGACGCATTGTGTCACGGCTGTACTGGTAAAGGTAACGACCAAGTGCGTTTCGAGGGCGCGTTTGCTGCGTTAGCACCAGATCTACACGTTATCGCTCCATGGCGTGAGTGGGATTTAGTGAGCCGCGAACAATGTCTGGATTACCTTGCAGAGCGTAACATTCCTTGTTCAGCGTCTCTAACGAAGATTTATTCGCGTGATGCGAACGCATGGCACATTTCTACTGAAGGTGGTGTGCTAGAAAATACATGGAATGCACCAAACGAAGATTGCTGGGTCTGGACCGTTGACCCTGAACAAGCGCCAAATGAAGCTGAATACGTTACGTTGAAAGTCGAAAAAGGTGAAGTTGTGGCAGTGGATGGTGAAGCGATGACACCATACAACGCGCTAGTTTACTTAAACGAAAAAGGCGCAAAACACGGTGTGGGTCGTATTGATATCGTAGAGAACCGTTTGGTGGGAATGAAGTCTCGTGGCTGTTACGAAACTCCGGGAGGTGCCATCATGATGGAAGCTCTGCGCGCAGTTGAACAATTGGTGCTAGACAAATCGTCATTCGAGTTCCGTGAAGAACTTGGTCTAAAAGCCTCTCACCTTGTGTACGACGGTCGTTGGTTTACACCGCTATGTAAGTCGATTCTTGCTGCCTCAGAAGAGCTAGCACAAGACGTCAATGGCGAAGTGGTTGTTAAGCTATACAAAGGTCAAGCAACGGTAACGCAAAAACGTTCTGACAACAGCTTGTACTCAGAAGAGTTCGCTACTTTTGGTGAAGATGAGGTTTACGATCAAAGTCATGCTGGTGGCTTCATCCGTCTTTACTCGCTATCAAGCCGTATTCGTGCATTGAATAGCCAGAAAAAATAATCACTCCCCATCTCGGATTGAATAAAGACCTGCCAACATATGGCGGGTCTTTTTTTATTACCCAAAGAGTCGCAAATTAAGTGGGGGGGGTGAATATATATGTAAAAATATTGAATTTATACTTTATTTTTATATTGAATTGCCGTAACGTTGGCGTATAAGAAAAAGTGAGCAAATGACCACCGATTTCGTCATCACTCATTAGACACGTTAGAGTAAGCAATAGTCATCAGGAGAGACGCAATGGCATTATGGGGCGGAAGATTTACCCAAGCGGCAGATACCAGATTCAAAGAGTTCAACGATTCGTTGCGTTTCGACTACCGATTGGCTGAGCAAGATATCGTAGGCTCAATTGCGTGGTCTAAAGCATTGCTTTCGGTTGGTGTATTATCAGCAGAAGAGCAGCAAAAGCTCGAGCTCGCTTTAAATGAGTTGAAACTCGAAGTGATGGAAGATCCGCATCAGATTTTACGCTCTGATGCTGAAGACATTCACTCGTGGGTGGAACAGCAGTTGATCAGCAAAGTCGGCGACTTAGGTAAAAAGCTGCACACTGGTCGTTCTCGTAACGACCAAGTGGCGACCGACTTAAAGCTTTGGTGTCGTCAGCAAGGGCAGCAACTTCTTATTGCACTTGATCGTCTACAATCGCAAATGGTGCAAGTGGCGAAACAACATCAAGGTACGGTTTTGCCTGGTTATACTCACTTACAACGTGCTCAGCCTGTGACGTTTGCTCATTGGTGTTTGGCTTATGTTGAAATGTTTGAGCGTGATTACTCACGTCTGAGTGATGCGCTGCAACGTTTAGATACCTGTCCGTTAGGCTCTGGCGCATTAGCTGGTACTGCTTACCCAATTGATCGTGAACAACTGGCGCATAATCTTGGTTTTCATCGTGCTACGCGTAACTCACTCGATTCGGTATCGGATCGTGACCATGTGATGGAACTGATGTCTGTCGCTTCTATCTCTATGCTGCACTTGTCACGTCTCGCGGAAGATATGATTTTCTACAACTCAGGTGAGTCGAACTTCATTGAGTTGGCGGATACAGTGACATCTGGCTCGTCATTGATGCCACAGAAGAAAAACCCAGATGCGCTAGAGCTCATTCGTGGTAAGACTGGTCGCGTGTACGGCGCACTTGCTGGCATGATGATGACAGTCAAAGCCCTGCCACTGGCGTACAACAAAGACATGCAAGAAGACAAAGAAGGTTTGTTCGATGCACTTGATACATGGAACGACTGTATGGAAATGGCAGCGTTGTGTTTCGATGGTATCAAGGTTAATGGCGAACGTACGTTAGAAGCCGCGAAACAAGGCTACGCCAATGCCACAGAATTAGCGGACTACTTGGTCGCGAAAGGCATTCCTTTCCGAGAAGCGCATCATATTGTCGGTGTGGCTGTCGTTGGCGCGATTGCCAAAGGTTGTGCACTGGAAGAGTTGTCATTGCAAGAGCTGCAAGAGTTCTCTGACGTCATCGACAACGATGTGTACGACATCCTAACGATTGAGTCTTGTCTAGAAAAACGTAGCGCGCTTGGGGGCGTGTCACCAAAACAAGTCGCTTATGCCGTTGACCAAGCGGACAAGCGTTTGGCGCAGCGTGATAGTTCGGCCGTCAAAGTACGTCCTGCACGTTTAACGGATATCGAAACGCTTGAGGGCATGGTTGCGTACTGGGCGAATATGGGCGAAAACTTACCTCGTTCTCGTAATGAACTCGTTCGCGACATTGGCTCATTTGCCGTTGCTGAACATCATGGTGAAGTGACTGGTTGCGCGTCTCTGTATGTGTATGACTCTGGACTTGCGGAAATTCGCTCGCTCGGTATTGAGGCGGGTTGGCAAGGACAAGGGCAAGGCAGCGCGATCGTGAACTATTTGGTGGATAAAGCACGTCAAATGGCGATTAAGAAAGTCTTCGTACTAACACGTACGCCAGAGTTCTTTATGAAGCAGAGTTTCTTGCCAACATCTAAGTCTCTGTTGCCAGAAAAAGTGTTGAAAGATTGCGACCAATGCCCGCGTCAACATGCCTGTGATGAAGTGGCGTTAGAGATCAATTTAGTTGAACAGATCATCCAACGCAGCCATGTCGCATAGCGTATTGATTTTGTTAGTATTTAAACAGATATCGTTAGAGAACGATCATTTACATAAGTTTTTGCTAAAAAAATCGAAAAAACTTTGAACCTTTGAGAGGAAGCTCGGTCTATTAAGGTACCACTGCTTTTTCTTAGAAGAATCTAAGAGAGCCCCAGAATCGAGATTGATTTTGGGGCTTTTTTCTATCTGTCATTTGTTATGATCCTCTCCATTCTGTTTCCCGCGACGACGCTGCCACGGTAAGATGACAAAACGCATCCATAAGTGCAGAAACAATAAAATGTTAAATGCAAAGCCCGCAAAGATCAGGGCGATCGATTCAATGCTTTGTGGGTGATCGCGAAAAGCAAACCACCAAATGATCCAACACACAACTGAAAGTACGGTCAATTGATCCATGCATCGTTGACAACGACCGATCTTTTTCCAAAACCAATGTTCTTGGCAGCTACGACAAGCCATGATGTTTACCTCAATTCAACTTGCCCAAGATTAGCAGAAGATGAATAGGCTTTACCATGTGCGCTTGTTAGGTGGTACGGACCCAAAAATGGAAAATTAGCTTGGATGAAATTCTGTAGCACGTAACTGGTGTATGGTGCCGCGTCAGCCGAAAATAGGAAAAGATAATGTCGACAGAACTGAGAGTAGCACTAGGACTTGCCGGGGGATTTTTCACCATTGGGTTCACCGCGATTGTGCTAGTGAGTCGTTATGCGATGATGTAATCCATGAAACTCTAGTCCAGAAAAAAGCCTCGTATCTGCGAGGTTTTTTTGTATTTGGCTTGGGAATAGAAACAAGACGTTATGATGAACAAAAAGTGTTGTATTTAAAAACGTTGATTCAGGTAGTAGAACGATTTAAGAACTAAGGACTTAGATTTGAGCGGGAAGAGACAGGGTGGCCTCCGAGTCAAAGACATCGGAGACCGGGGGTGTAGGCTATGGACAGGTTAGCCTAGGTAAGTTTCTAGCTCTTCGCTACCACCGATGTGTTTACCGCCGATGAATACTTGCGGGACGGTCGTACGGCCTGTAATAGCACGAAGACTGACGGAAGTTGCATCTTTCCCCAAAATTACTTCTTCATATTGAAGACCGTGATCAATCAAGTTTTGTTTGGCTTTCATACAGAAAGGACAACCAGGCTTGGTAAATACAGTGATCGATTCCTGAGTTCTGTACTCTGGTGCGATGTAGTTCAGCATAGTGTCGGCATCCGATACTTTGAACGGGTCTCCTGGTTCATTTGGTTCGATAAACATCTTCTCAATCACACCATCTTTTACCAGCATGCTGTAACGCCAAGAACGTTTACCAAAGCCGATGTCATTTTTGTCCACGAGCATGCCCATGCCATCAGTGAACTCTCCATTACCATCTGGAATAAAGGTGATGTGCTCGGCTTCTTGGTCGTGTTTCCAAGCGTTCATAACGAATGTGTCGTTTACCGAAATACACAAAATTTCATCAACACCGTGTTCTTTGAACACAGGGAATAGCTCGTTGTAACGAGGTAAGTGGCTAGAAGAACAAGTCGGTGTAAACGCTCCAGGCAAACTGAATACGATCACGGTTTTGCCTTTGAATAGATCATCCGAGGTAACGTTCACCCAAGTATCACCTTGGCGAGTCGGGAAAGTAACCTGTGGTACGTTTTGACCTTCTTTAGATACAAACATATTGATTCCTTTAAAATATTCGAGTGAAGCGTTTAGAGCGTGACTTGTCGTTTGGCTCTGGTTCGTTTTGTTGAGCCCATTATTGTAAAAATCCTTTGATAGCTCTAATCGTTTGATGCTATGGTTTTGATAGACATTGACTATCATCAAATAGAAGCGAATCGTGTGTTATGAATATTCGGGATTTTGAGTACTTAGTCGCACTGGCGGAGCACAAGCATTTTCGCAAAGCGGCAGAGGCGTGTTTTGTCAGTCAGCCAACGCTTAGTGGTCAAATACGTAAGCTGGAAGATGAACTCGGCACGGCATTGTTAGAAAGAAGCAGCCGCCGAGTGTTATTCACCGACTCTGGCTTACAGCTGGTGGATCAAGCTAAACGCATTCTGAGTGAGGTGAAAACCTTTAAAGATATGGCCAGCGGACAGAGTGGGGCAATGACCGGTCCAATGCACATCGGTTTTATTCCGACGGTTGGGCCGTACTTATTGCCTAAAATTCTTCCACAGCTGAAAGAAGAGTTCCCTGAGCTTGAGCTGTTCCTGCATGAGGCTCAAACTCATCAGTTGGTTCGTCAGCTAGAGGAAGGGAAGCTGGACTGCTTGGTATTGGCTTCTGTGGCGGAAACTGCCCCATTTAAAGAGATTGAAGTGTACAACGAACCGCTTAGTGTTGCTGTACCATGTGGTCATGAATGGGCACAGCTCGACCAGGTTGATATGTTAGAGCTCAATGGGAAGACCGTGTTGGCTTTAGGTGATGGGCATTGCTTACGCGACCAAGCGTTAGGTTTCTGCTTTGCGGCAGGAGCAAAAGATGATGAGCGCTTTAAAGCCACCAGTTTAGAAACTTTGCGTAATATGGTTGCTGCGGGAGCGGGTATTACTTTGTTGCCTCAGCTTTCTATTCCAGCCGAAAAACAAAAAGATGGCGTTTGCTACATTCCTGCCGTCAACCCTACGCCTTCACGCAGCATTGTTTTGGCGTACCGCCCTGGCTCTCCGTTGCGTGCTCGTTTTGAAGCATTAGCAGCGAAAATCAAAGCAATTCTAGAGTCGCAGCCATCTTCTATGGCCGCTTAACGTTATAAAAAAGGGGAGAGCCAACGCTCTCCCCTTATCTTTTCTTTCGTTTGGTTTAGAACAACTCTTCCGTTGTTCCACCAGGACCGCTTGAATAAATGCTGTCTTCGAGGCTGTTACCAACGTATTCGGTTGGCTCCGTGCCTTTCTCAAAGTATTCAAACATGGACGTGCTATCCACTTTATGAGTCAGCAGACCGCTGTTGCGATCGATGCGAACGCGCACGATGTCATCTGGAATATTCTTGCCTTGTTCTGGCTTGCCTTCCAATGCCACTTGCATAAAGTCAATCCATGCTGGTTCTGCTGTTTTCGCACCTGATTCAGCACCAGATACTTGGCCTTGACCCAAATTGCTGTTCACCGTCGTGCGGCCTAACGCGCGTGAGTGATCATCGAAGCCCACCCATGCAATAGCAACCACGCCCGGACCATAACCGTTGTACCATGCGTCTTTTGAATCGTTAGTCGTACCAGTTTTACCACCAATATCACGACGCTCAAGTTTTTGCGCACGCCAGCCGGTACCGTTCCAGCCAGTTCCTTCACGCCAGTTGCCGCCACCCCAGATGTTGCTGTACATCATTTCACGCATCAAGAATGCGTTTTGTTCAGAGATCACTTGTGGTGCGTATTTTGGTTCATCATTTTCTAGTGCGTTCTCTGGAGCTTGGCCATCAACGGCAACGTCTTGCTCACCGAACTCACTGGCAAAGCGATCCATTTCTGGTTGTGGGCTCATTTGTGGGCAATCTTGATGACAAACGCTCTTAGGGTTGGCTTTAAACAAAACTTCGCCAAATGCATCTTCAACTCGTTCTACGTAGAACGGCTCAACATAGTAACCGCCGTTTGCAAAAACCGAGTAACCTTGCGCCACTTTCATTGGTGTTAAGCTACCCGCACCCAAGGCGATAGTTTCTGAGCGAGGCACTTCGTTGATATCGAATCCAAAGCGAGTTAGGTACTGACGAGTTTCATCCAGACCCACTTCACGTAAGGTACGAACCGCCATTACGTTTTTCGATTGCGCTAAGCCAATGCGAAGGCGAGTTGGACCGCCGTAAGTTGGAGGCGAGTTCTTTGGTCGCCATGCCGATCCTGAACCTGCGTCCCATTTGTTGATTGGCGCATCGTTGATTAGAGTTGCTAACGTTAGGCCTTTATCGATAGCGGCTGAGTAAATAAATGGTTTGATACTAGAACCAACCTGACGCACGGACATGGTTGCGCGGTTAAACTTGCTGTGAACAAAGTTAAAACCACCTACTAGTGACAAAATGCCGCCATTTTCAGGATTCATCGCGACAAATGCGGTGTTCGCGCTAGGCACTTGGCTTAGCTTCCAGCTGCTTTGAGTGTTGCCATCTTCATCGGTGGTCGTTAGCTCGCGAACCCAAATTTGTTCACCTGCAGCTAAAACCTCTTGTGCAGATTTTGGCGTTGAACCTTGACGGTTATCGGTGAGGAATTTGCGTGCCCAGTTCATGCCAGTCCAAGGGATGGTTTGTGCGTCGTTATTTTTCACAACAACTTGCGCTGTTTTGCCTTCCACTTTTGTCACGACCGCAGGGTAAAGATCGCCGTAAGTTGGCTGGCCTTTTAGATGCTTCTCAATTTGTTCTGCATCCCAAGCGGCTTCCCCTTCTTTCCACAATACTTTTTCTGCGCCGCGGTAGCCATGACGCTCGTCATAAGCCATTAGGTTGTTTACCGCAGCCTTATTGGCAGCGTCTTGCAGTTTGGAGTCAACCGTCATGTAGATATTCAAACCCGACGTATAGGCTTTCTCTTCACCGTACTCTTTTACTGCCCATGCGCGTGCAAGTTCGGCAACGTAAGGCGCAGACACTTCAATTTCTGCACTGTGGTAACGAGCAATGATTGGTTCGTTACGTGCTTCATCGAATTGCTCTTGCGTAATGTACTTTTCATCGAGCATACGCATTAGCACAACGTTACGACGTTTTGTTGCACGTTCTAGCGAGTAAATTGGGTTCATGGTTGAAGGGGCTTTTGGCATTCCCGCCAGTGTCGCAATTTCGCTAAGCGAGAGCTCATTTAGGCTCTTACCAAAATACACCTGAGCTGCTGCACCAAAACCGTATGAGCGATAGCCAAGGAAGATCTTGTTAACGTAAAGCTCCATGATCTCTTGTTTGCTCAGCAGTTGCTCAATGTGAATGGCAATGAAGATCTCTTTGATCTTACGCATTAGTTTCTTCTCGTTAGATAAGAAGAAGTTACGCGCTAGCTGCTGAGTGATGGTACTCGCACCTTGCTTTGCTGAGCCGGAAAGAGCAACCACGACAGCTGCACGAGTAATACCGATTGGATCGATACCAGGGTGCTCGTAAAAACGGCTGTCTTCGGTGGCGATCAGTGCGTGAATTAGATCTTGAGGAATTTCATCGTAAGTAACAGGAATACGACGCTTTTCACCAAACTGTGCGATCAGCTTCCCGTCTTGACTAAATACCTGCATAGGTGTTTGTAATTCAACGTCTTTTAGAGTTGCAACGTCTGGCAATTCAGGCTTCACGTACTGATAGAAGCCAAAAATTGTGGTGACTCCAAGAATTATGCAAATCAATGTTAAAAATAATAAACGCTTTATGAACTTCACCGGAGAATCCCTGATTGGTTGAGGCTGTGTAACGGCAAACCCTTGTACTCTTAGGTCAAAAATTTAGCACATAGAGATATTAACTCTTATTTGGGTGCTAATAACAACCTTTGCGCGAAGAAATTTCGGAGCGAGAGTAGAGATGGATAAGCTAATCGTTACCGGCATAGATATTGGCCATAACAGCCTCAAAGCCGTAGTACTTAAACCCATTGGCGATCAATACGCCTTACTGGGTTACAAAGAAATATTACTTAAGGAAGGTATTGTCGCTGAAAATAACACTATAAATCATCAAGAAATTGTAAAGACCCTAAAGCAGATGAAAAAAGAGCTGCCTTTTGGGGCCAAGCGAGTGGCAATTTCTGTTCCAGACAACTCAGTTATTAGCAAGAAACTGCAAATCGAACAAAGCCTTGATGAGAGCGAAATCGAGTTTGCAGTGGTACAAGCTTTTTCTCATCAATCTCCTTTTCCTGTGGAAGAACTGAGTTTGGATTTTGTACGCCTTCGTGCTGAAGAAGGGATGCGTGGAACGGACAGTTATCAAGTATTCGCTACGCGCAAAGATGTGGTTGAAAGCCGAGTTGAAGCGTTACAACAGTCTGGTTTAAAGCCTGTGTTGGTTGACGTGCACTCTCAAAGCCTAGGTCATATCTGGAAGCTTGCCGCAGAGCGTTTTCCTGAAAAAAACAAATACTGTTTGTTAGACATCGGCTCGTTAGCGAGTTCATTCACCATGTTTACCGAGCAAGGCGAACTGTTTCATAAGGAGTTTGCGTGCGGTACTCGTATCTCAATGGGGACGTCACAAGAAGACTTACTTTCTGATGATGCTCAAGCCAAAACGGAACAGTTCAATCGTCAAGTGGTTGAGCGCGTAAAACGTCAAATGCAGCTCTATACCTCGATCAACGGTTCGCAAAACATCAAAGGCATTTGGTTATCGGGCGAGGGGGCATCGACGCCAATGTTGGCAGAAGAGCTGTCGCATCAGTTGGCATTGGAGTGTGAGTTGTTAAACCCACTCGGACTGTTTGAAATGAAAGTGTCGAAACGCAAGCGCCGAGCGGCCGATTGGCAACATTTTTCGACGGCTGCAGGGCTGGCGGTGCGTGGCATTCATTGGTTAGGAGGTGTGCGTGCTGTATCGCATTAACTTATTGCCTTGGCGCGAAAATCAAAGGGAAGAGCATCGTCGTCGATTTGTCGGTTTAGTGGTATTGGGCGTCATGGTGGCGTTGGGGATTCAGTGGGGCGTTGGCAAATATTATGAGTATCAACAAGATCTTCAACAAGAGCGACTCGACTATCTAACAACGTACATTTCCGATCTAGATAAGCGGATAGAAGCGATGAAGATCGCGGAGCTTGAACACAGCAAAATCTTGGAACGCTTGAAAGTTGTGGAAGCGTTGCAAAATGGTCGGAATAAAACCACTGATTTTATGAACCTCATGCCAGCTGTTATTCCAGAAGGCGTATATGTCGACAAGATCAAAATGAACGATCTAGAAATTGAAATCTCAGGTATTTCAGACAGTACACCACGGCTAGCAACCATGCTCGATAACATGGAACGTTCTGCCAAGCTACTGGACGTTGAAATGCACTCTATCGTGCACGGAAAAGCCCGCTTTGGTAAAGAGTTTCAGACCTTTAAAGTGTCCTTCATGTTTAACACGGTAGAAGAGAAGAAAGAGGGAAAACAACATGGTTAATTGGCAAGATCTAGAAATGGATGAGATTGCTGAATGGCCATTACTGCCTCAGCTTGTAGTGATCTGCCTGCTTGTTCTTCTTATCCAAGGGTTTGGTTATTGGTTTTACTTAAAGCCAGAAGAGGCTCGCTTGAACAATTTGATTCAAGAGGAGCAAACATTAAAAGTGGCATTGCGCATAAAAGCCAACAAGGTGGCTGCATTGCCTCAGTTGCAATCTCAACTGGACGAGCTCACTACGCGTTATGAGTTGCTGTTGCAACAACTACCGGCACAAAAAGAGTTGGCCACAATGTTGGCGTCGGTAAACGAACTCGGTATCGACAACAAGTTAACGTTTACTCGAATCGATTGGGGAGAAAAGCAATCTGAAAACTTCCTGTATCGATTGCCACTAAATATCGAGCTAACAGGTGATTTCCACGATATCGGTCGTTTTTCACAGGCCATTGCCACTCTGCCACGCATCATCACCTTTAAAGACGTGACTTGGCAGCGTGTCAGCCAAGAGAGTGAAACTTTGCACTTCCGAGTGAGAGCAAACACTTATCAGTTCAAGCCTGAGGAAAAGAAAGATGAGAAATAAATCTTTGCTGACGGTGTTGGTAAGCGCTCTATTGGTTGGGTGCCAGGCTAATGATGAATCATTAACGGATTTTATTCGTGGTGTTGAGAGCCAGGCTCGGCGAGATGTGGAGAAGCTCAAACCTGCTGACAAATACATCGCAGTGGCGTATGCCCCAGAAGTGATGCGTGCTCCTTTCGAATTGCCCAAAGAGGCGACCATCGCGACTCAACCTGTGGCGAGAAAAGATTGTTGGCAACCGCCGAACCGAGCGAGATCTGGCAAGTTAGAAAAATTCCCACTCAGCCAACTTCGTTTAAAAGGAGTGATGGGTATGGGGAACACCGTTTCTGGTTTAGTACAAGCCCCGAATGGCACGGTTTACAAAGTGAAACCAGGTCAATACCTCGGGCGTAATAACGGTAAGGTCACCCATGTTACCCACTCCTATTTGTTGATTAATGAAACCTTGCCCGATGGTTTGGGGTGCTGGCAAAAACGTAAAGTTAAGTTGGCTTTGAGATAGATATAGCTGCATTTATTTTTGATATTGAGTAATGAAAATGAGACAAGGATTAACACGTACACCAAGGATGCTTACTGGGCTCTTCTCCTTATGGTTGTTTTTACTTCTGGCCCCTTTAGCAGCAGCAGAAGATGTACAGTCTAATGCGCTCAAGAGCATCGACTTTCGCACTAACAAAAGCAAAGATGCCGTGATTGTGGTGGAGCTTGCATCCCCGGCGGCTATTGTTGATGTTAAACGTGTTCAAGAAGGATTAAGCATTGATTTAATGAACACGTCGGTAAAAGATGAACAGCTTTACCTTCTCGACGTGAAAGATTTCGCGACGGTGGTGGAAAGTGTGGAAGTGTTCCGCGATACCTCCACCACACGATTAGTTGCGTATATCGATGAAGAATACACGCATGACTATCGTTTGACGGGGCGTTATCTTGAAATCACTGTCAGCAAGCTTAAACCAAATGAAAAAGTGCCAGACAAGAGCATCTTAGAAAAAGAAGGCAAGCTGATCTCGATTAACTTCCAAGACATTCCTGTGCGTAACGTTTTGCAGCTGATTGCAGATTACAACCAGTTTAACTTGGTGGTTTCGGACTCTGTCGAAGGCAACCTTACACTGCGTCTTGATGGTGTGCCGTGGCAGCAAGTGCTCGACATCATCTTGCAAGTGAAAGGGTTAGATAAGCGTGTTGATGGCAACGTGATTTTGGTCGCTCCAACCGATGAGCTGGATTTGCGCGAGAAGCAGCAGTTAGAAAAACAAAAGCTGACGGAAGAAATGGGTGAACTTTCATCAGAAATCATTAAAGTCAATTTTGCTAAAGCTTCGGATATTGCAGAGATGATTAATGGTGAAGGCAACATTAGCATGTTGTCAGAGCGTGGCAGTATGACCATTGATGAGCGAACCAATTCGCTATTAATCAGAGAATTGCCAGAGAACATCGCCGTTATTCGCGAAATCATTGAATCGCTCGATATCCCAGTAAAACAAGTACAAATTGAAGCCCGAATTGTCACCATCAATGAGGGGAACATGGATGAGTTAGGTATTCGTTGGGGCTTCACATCTATTAATGGTAATAACACCGTTGGTGGCTCTATTGAGAACAACCTTGCGACAATCGGCTTGTACGAAGGTGGTAGTGACGGCGAAGGTGAAGAGGGTGGTGATGGTGTTGGTATCGATGATTTCCTTAATGTGAACTTAGCTGCAACTAATAAAAGTGCTGCAAGCATTGCGTTCCAAGTGGCAAAGTTAGGTTCTGATACATTATTGGACTTAGAGCTGTCTGCATTACAGCAAGAATCAAAAGCAGAAATCATTTCGAGCCCACGATTGATCACGACCAATAAGAAGCCTGCGTACATTGAACAAGGTACCGAAATTCCTTATCTAGAATCTTCATCGAGTGGTGCAACGTCAGTGGCCTTTAAAAAAGCGGTGTTGAGCTTGAAGGTGACACCGCAGATCACACCTGACAATCGTTTAGTGTTGGATCTGAGTGTGACCCAAGACCGACCTGGTAAGGTAGTGAAAACGGGCACAGGAGAGGCAATGGCAATTGATACGCAGCGCATTGGCACCCAAGTTCTGGTTAATAATGGTGAGACGGTTGTGCTCGGTGGTATTTTCCAGCACAGCATTACTAACTCAGTGGATAAAGTGCCATTGTTGGGCGATCTTCCGCTATTAGGCGCACTTTTCCGCCGAAGTTACGAAAACGTTGGTAAAAGTGAGTTGCTAATTTTCGTTACGCCTAAGGTCGTTATTCAGTAGTGGCTATCAAGTAAATAGGCGATTAGATCAAAAATAAAGTTGCATTAGTGGCACCATGCTTGGATAATTTCGGGTCTTATCACGAATTATCTGTGAGGAACTGGTGCCACAAGCCTTGTAGAACAGCGGTTTAGCTGTGTTTTCTTGTGGCGATCTTATTGAATCAATGTTGTAAATTACTGCTAAACATGGCTGAGAAACGTAATATTTTCCTTGTTGGCCCAATGGGCGCCGGCAAAAGTACAATTGGTAGACATCTAGCACAGCAACTGCATATGGAGTTTGTTGACTCCGATACAGTGATTGAAGAACGCACTGGTGCAGACATCTCTTGGGTTTTTGATGTAGAAGGTGAAGAAGGCTTCCGTAAGCGTGAAGAAGCGGTACTTGAAGATCTGACTCAAGAACAAGGCATCGTGCTGGCAACTGGCGGCGGCTCTGTGAAAAGCAAAGAGAACCGTAACCGTCTTTCTGCTCGCGGTGTAGTTGTTTACCTAGAAACGACAATTGAAAAGCAACTTGCACGTACTAACCGTGACAAGAAGCGTCCTCTACTTCAAACGGACAACCCTCGTGAAGTATTGGAGCAATTAGCTGAAGAACGTAACCCGTTATACGAAGAAGTAGCGGATTACACTGTTCGCACTGACGATCAAAGTGCAAAAGTGGTAGCCAACCAGATCGTAAAAATGCTAGAAGAGAGATAAGTACTTATCTTCTTTTAATTGGAGCACACCGATGGAACGGATTACGGTCAATCTAGCAGAGCGTAGCTACCCAATCTCTATAGGCGCCGGGTTGTTTGAGGACCCGGCGTACCTTTCTCAAGTTCTCTCAAACAAAAATACCAATCAAAAAGTCGTTGTGATCAGTAATGTCACAGTGGCACCTTTGTATGCCGATAAAATCCTTCATCAACTAAAACAACTTGGTTGTGATGCTTCGTTACTTGAGTTGCCTGATGGCGAGCAGTACAAAAACCTGGATGTGTTTAACCAAGTCATGAATTTCCTGCTAGAGGGAAGTTATGCTCGTGATGTGGTCATTATCGCCCTCGGTGGTGGTGTAATCGGAGATCTCGTCGGTTTTGCTTCAGCCTGTTATCAGCGAGGTGTGGACTTTATCCAAATTCCAACGACGTTGTTGTCCCAAGTGGATTCTTCCGTTGGCGGCAAAACAGCAGTCAATCATCCGCTAGGTAAAAACATGATTGGTGCATTTTACCAACCGAAAGCGGTGATCATCGATACCAACTGTTTATCGACGCTACCTGAGCGTGAATTTGCTGCTGGTATAGCTGAAGTGATCAAATACGGCATTATTTATGATGGTGCATTCTTTGATTGGCTGGAAGAAAATTTAGACCGTTTATACACGTTGGATGAAGATGCGCTTACCTATGCCATTGCACGTTGCTGCCAAATTAAAGCTGAAGTGGTTGCACAAGACGAAAAAGAGTCTGGAATTCGTGCGTTGCTCAATTTGGGTCACACTTTCGGTCATGCGATAGAAGCTGAATTAGGCTACGGCAATTGGTTACATGGTGAGGCGGTGTCTTCTGGTACGGTGATGGCGGCCAAAACGTCACTTCTGCGTGGACTGATTTCTGAAGAGCAGTTTGAGCGTATTGTGGCATTGTTGCGCAGAGCGAAATTGCCAGTCCATACACCCGACAGCATGAGTTTTGATGACTTTATCAAGCATATGATGCGTGATAAAAAAGTGCTGTCAGGTCAATTGCGCTTAGTTCTACCAACCGGAATTGGCAGTGCGGAAGTGATAGCCGATACTTCACAAGAAGTGATTCAGCTGGCTATTGATTTCGGTCGCAATATTTAACCTTGTAATGACGCCATCTGGCGTCATTCTTGTTGTTTAAGAAGGTTATTAGATGAGTTTTGCTCACGTTCTGGAATTAGATTCTCAAACCGAGTTATTAGATAGATTGGAGTTGTTGACCAACTTTGGATCCAACCTTATTGCGATCAATGGCCCTGATGGGTATGGAAAATCTTGGCTGGCGCAACGATACCTTGAGCTGGGTGCGAGTAACAAAAATCAATGTTTGTTACTTTGTCATGCGACCCAAGATGACGTGCAGCGTCGCATCCTCATCTTGAGTCAGCTGGTTTCCGATGCATTGTTTAATCAACAAGAGCCTTTACTCGACAGTCTAGAGCGTATTCTCGAAGGTGAGCCTTGCGATATTGCGATTGTTATTGATGATGCTCATTTACTTAGTGAAACGCTCGTTTCGGAGTTATGGACGTTAGTCTTAGAGGCACATGAAAAGCCGAACTGGACGATCAACGTGTTGCTTTTTACTCAGTCTGGGCGTTTGGAGTCGGTCTTGTCTCGATTGAGTTATGGGCAAGAACTTAAGCCAGTTGAACTTGATATCGATATGCTATCCGAAGTGGAAGCGCGTCGTTTCTTCGAATCACTAGTGGTTAGGTATGTCGATGACGATGCGGAGAAACGTGTTCGAGATGCATTTAAGAAAGTCGACCCGATTCCGGGTGACATCATGGCATTAGGAGAGATGAAAGTGGAAAAAAGGATCATTATCCGTTCAATTGTCGGATCGCCACTCAACATCGCATTAGTGGTTTTGGTGCTACTGTTGCTGGCCGCTGGAGGCTATTGGTGGATGTTTAATCAGCCAAGCCCAGATGACAAAGCGCAGCAGATCACGGGAAGCATCGAGCAAACTGCCATTCCGACACTCACTGAGCCGACTCTTTCGCCATCAGAATCTAATTTAACCTCAGTGACTGACGACTTGCCAAATGACGGCGATTTATCCGATGCGACTGACGATTCCAACTCATTGCCACCAACGGTGACAGAAGAAGTAGCAAGCGTCGGAAATGATGACACCCAGCAGCGTGTGGTGATTGAATCTGACGTGGTTGATGCTCTGTTAGAAGGTAAGCCTGAGCAAGCGAATACAGACAATATTAAAGCGTTAGTAGAAGGGGCTGAACCTCAAGCGAAAACCCAGTCAGAGACAAACTCTTCTTTGATTAAAGTGGTGAAGCCAAGCGATGCCGCATCAGAAGAGGTTGCGAAAACAGAGACGACCTCAAGTAAACCTATCGTCAAATTCTCGTTTTCACGTGAAGAGTTAAAAGCGTTATCTCCAAGAGCGTACACCTTGCAGTTAGCAGCCATGACATCAATGGAAGATGTGCAAGCTTTTCTTGATGAGCATCAGCTGAATAACAAGGTACGCATTTATCCGACGGTTCGCAGTAGAACGGAATGGTACATCGTGACTTACCAAGATTATCCGACAATTCAAATGGCTCGAGACGCGGTAGAGAAGCTGCCAGATTCACTTAAGTCGGTGAGCCCATGGGCAAAATCGCTAGGCCAAGTTCATCGAGAAATTGATCGCGTGAAATAATCCTGAGCTTCGCTGAAAAATATGTTACATTCCGCAGCCTTAATTTTTGGTCGATAGATAGAGCAGTAGATGAAAAAGCAGCGAGCCTTTCTTAAATGGGCAGGAGGAAAATACGGACTGGTTGAAGACATCCAACGTCATTTGCCACCGGCTCGAAAGCTGGTTGAACCTTTTGTTGGTGCTGGCTCGGTTTTTCTTAATACCGACTATGACCACTATCTGTTGGCGGACATCAATCCCGACCTGATTAATCTCTACAACCTGCTTAAAGAGCGTCCTGAGGAATATATCTCAGAAGCGAAGCGCTGGTTTGTCGCCGAAAACAATCGCAAAGAAGCGTACTTAAGCATTCGTGCTGAGTTTAATAAAACCGATGACGTAATGTATCGCTCACTTGCATTCCTTTACATGAACCGCTTTGGTTTTAATGGTTTATGCCGCTACAACAAAAAAGGTGGCTTCAACGTGCCGTTTGGCTCTTACAAAAAACCTTATTTCCCAGAGGCGGAATTGGAGTTTTTTGCTGAGAAAGCCAAAAAAGCCACGTTTGTGTGCGAAGGTTATCCTGAAACATTTCGTCGTGCGCGCAAGGGCAGCGTTGTGTATTGCGATCCACCTTATGCGCCACTTTCAAACACGGCAAACTTCACTTCATACGCAGGTAATGGTTTCACGTTGGACGACCAAGCGGCATTAGCCGACATGGCAGAAAGAACGGCTACTGAGCGTGGGATTCCGGTGTTGATTTCAAATCATGACACAACACTAACGCGCCGCCTTTACCACGGTGCGGATTTAAGTGTGGTGAAAGTGAAACGCACCATTAGCCGAAACGGTAGTGGTCGTAACAAAGTTGACGAACTGCTCGCCTTGTTCAAAGCGCCGGAATCAGATAGCGCTGCTTCATAATTCTGACACTATTTTCTCTAAATAGTGGATCTCCCCACTGGCTTCGGTAGAATTGCGCGCAAATTGGTTTGCTGTTTTGCTCGTCACTACTGAGGTCAGGTATGAAAGATTTTCTTATTGCTCCATCCATTTTATCAGCTGATTTTGCACGTCTAGGTGAAGACGTAGAAAAAGTACTCGCAGCGGGTGCGGATGTGGTGCATTTCGATGTTATGGATAACCACTATGTACCAAACCTGACTTTTGGTGCTCCTGTGTGTAAAGCGCTACGCGATTACGGCATCACTGCGCCAATCGACGTTCATCTAATGGTGAAACCGGTAGATCGCATCATCCCTGATTTTGCAAAAGCTGGCGCATCGATGATCACTTTCCACGTTGAGGCCTCTGATCACGTAGACCGTACTCTTCAGCTTATCAAAGAACACGGCTGTAAAGCGGGTGTGGTATTAAACCCAGCAACACCACTTGCGCATCTTGAGTTCATCATGGACAAAGTTGACCTGATTCTACTGATGTCGGTAAACCCAGGCTTTGGTGGCCAGTCATTCATTCCTCACACGCTAGATAAACTTCGCGCTGTTCGTAAGATGATCGATGAGTCTGGTCGCGATATCCGTCTGGAAATTGATGGTGGTGTGAAAGTCGACAACATTCGTGAAATTGCTGAAGCAGGTGCGGACATGTTTGTGGCGGGTTCTGCGATTTTTAGTCAGCCAGATTACAAACAAGTGATCGACCAAATGCGCACTGAGCTTGCTCAAGTAGAATAAGTGCTAAAAATAAGCGTTATAACGCTCTGATTTTAAAGGCTGCCACTTTGCTGGCAGCCTTTGTCGTTTCTGGCACGAGCCAAACAAAAATATCCCGCGCGCTGCGCAAATAATCACTTGCCTATTTTGCGGCCTTTCTGTACTATTCGTGCTCCTTAAACTCAGTCAATTTTCTTTAGTTCCTTGCTTCCTCTGGACGACTGAGCCATTTGTGGAAGCTGAATAATCCGTAAGGAGCAACCCATGCGTCATTACGAAATCGTATTCATGGTGCACCCAGATCAAAGCGAGCAAGTTGCTGGCATGATCGAGCGTTACACTGGTTCTATCACTGAAGCTGGCGGTAAAATCCACCGTCTAGAAGACTGGGGCCGCCGTCAACTGGCTTACCCAATCAACAAGCTTCACAAAGCTCACTACGTTCTAATGAACGTTGAAGCTGACCAAGCTGTAATCGATGAGCTAGAAACTGCTTTCCGTTTCAACGATGCAGTTCTACGTAACATGATCATGCGTACTAAAGCAGCGATCACTGAGCAATCTATCATGCTTAAGCAAAAAGAAGAGCGTGCTCCACGTCGTGAAGAGCGTTCTGAAGCTAAGCCTGAAGCTAAATCAGAAGCTGCTGAGTAAGTTTTGTTATGACCAACCGAATGGAGCTGAGCGGCACCATTGCCAAACCGCCCATTCGTAGTAAAAGCCCTGGTGGCATTGAACACTGTCGGTTTTGGTTAGAGCATCGCTCTACTGTTATCGAAGCTGATTTACCGAGACAAGTTTATTGTCGTATGCCGGTAGTCGTCAGCGGGCTTAGGTCACAAGCAATTACTCAGAATTTAGTACAAGGCAGTAACATTAAGGTAAGTGGTTTTGTCGCTTATCAGACCGGCCGAAATGGCGTTGGGAAATTAGTGTTACATGCCGACAATATTACTCAAATTTAAGATCAGGAGATAGCCCATGGCTCGTTTCTTCCGTCGTCGTAAATTCTGCCGTTTCACTGCAGAAGGCGTACAAGAGATTGATTACAAAGACGTAGCAACTCTTAAAAACTACATCACTGAAGCTGGTAAAATCGTACCTAGCCGTATCACTGGTACAAGCGCTAAGTACCAGCGTCAACTAGCACGTGCTATCAAGCGTTCACGCTACCTAGCTCTACTACCGTACACTGACAAGCATCAGTAATCGGTTCCGTTTATTAAGAAAGAGGATTAAGCAATGCAAGTTATTCTACTTGATAAAATCGGTAACCTAGGTGGTCTTGGCGATACAGTAAACGTTAAATCTGGCTACGCTCGTAACTTCCTTATCCCTCAGGGTAAAGCAGTTATGGCTACTAAAGGCAACGTTGAAATGTTCGAAGCACGTCGTGCTGAACTAGAAGCTAAAGTTGCTGAGCAACTAGCTGCTGCAGAAGCTCGCGCTGAGAAAGTTAACGCTCTAGAAGCAGTTGTTATCGCTTCTAAAGCTGGTGACGAAGGCAAACTATTCGGTTCAATCGGTACTCGTGACATCGCTGAAGCTATCACAGCTGCAGGCGTTGAAGTTGCTAAGAGCGAAGTTCGCCTTCCTGAAGGTGCTCTACGTACAACTGGTGAGTTCGAGATCAGCGTTCAACTTCACTCTGAAGTTTTCGCTACTGCGAAAGTACAGGTTGTTGCTGCTGAGTAATTCAGTATCAAGACGAAATACTAAAAAGCACCTCTTCGGAGGTGCTTTTTTTTTATCTGAAATTGAGTGATAAAAATTGGAGGTTAAAACGCGAAAAGCAAATTGACGGAGAACACACTGTCGGCTTTGCTTAATCCCTCTGGCACTTTATCGTGGTATTGACGCGAGTGAGCCAGTTTCAGGGCAATGTCTTCGGTAATGTCATTAGTGACACTGAGTTCGCTATCCACTCGCGTATTACTTTTACCCGTAACAAGCGTGATATCAGCGGCAAAGCTCAAGTTATCCAGAGCATGCCACGTGGTATTGAGGTTGCCACGGAAAATGCCTTCACGAACGATGTTAGGGAAGACGATATCGTCATCATCAATCTCATCCAAGTTCGGCTCCTGATAACGAAAACCAGGGCCAATCTCAGCTTCTAAGATAAAGTTTTCGGTGTAGGAAAACTGATAACCCAGACCGCCTGATAAGGTGTAATCTTTGAAATAGGCGCTATAGCGCGAATCAACGCCTTTAAAGCTTCCATACAAGTAGGTTTTTGGTCCTAACTTGTAGTCACTTTGAACAGAATATGTCGATGAACGTTTGTCTTCTTCGCCGTCTTTGTACAGGTTGTAGTACTTCCATTCACCGTTTGAACGGTGCCTGCCAGACGTATATTCAGCACTCAAACGAGCATTCAGGGAACGAGAGTCCGTGTTACCTGTGTGAGCTTGATAGCCAAACTCTACCTCAGTTTGTAGAGGGTTGGGCACATCAATATTTTGCTCTGGCTGTACTGATTCTTCAGCGTACGATGCAGTCGTGCACAGTAAGCTCAAGCCAAGTAACCAGTATCGGGACACATCAACCTCGAACGTAATTAAAAAGGAGGGGCATGATACTGATACAGATATTTTGTTGGGTCAATGGTAGGTTAAATTTTATTAGAGCTGAATGGAATTCCCACTTATTGCTAAGGCGACACCTGCATCAAATCTTCCGCTTCAATCGTTTTATCTAAGGGTTATATGTTTTGATGAGAGGGGGGAATTTAAAACGTTTAGGCTAGCTATAGGCATGTTGATTTCTTAACAAGTAATTGTCGCTTCGGGGAAGCATCTTAGTTAACTTTAAGGTTATAATCGTGGGTCATTAGTAGTTATCGAGCAAAGTCATGGCGGAAAACAGAAATCGCAAACCTTCAGATAGTCAGGTCGACGCAATCAAAGTGCCACCTCACTCACTAGAAGCAGAGCAATCAGTGATTGGTGGTCTCTTACTGGACAATGAACGTTGGGATACCGTTGCTGAGCGAGTTGTCGCCAGTGATTTCTATAGCCGTCCGCACCGTCTTATTTTTGAAGGTGTGAAAACCATTCTTGAGTCGGGCAAACCGCTTGACCTTATCACTCTGTCTGAGCACCTAGAGCGACACGAGCAACTAGAAGATGTGGGTGGTTTTGCTTACCTTGCTGACTTAGCGAAAAACACGCCCAGTGCTGCCAACATTAATGCCTACGCAGATATCGTGGCTGAACGTGCGATCGTCCGTGGTTTGATTGGTGTTGCGAACGAAATTGCGGACGCGGGTTACGATCCTCAAGGTCGCAGTTCTGAAGATTTGATAGACATGGCGGAGAGTAAAGTTTTTGCTATCGCCGAGTCTCGCACCAGTGAAAATGAAGGTCCACAAAACGTCGACAACATCCTAGAAAAGACGCTAGAACGTATCGAACTGCTGTACAAAACGCCGCAAGATGGCGTGACAGGTGTCGATACTGGTTTTACTGACCTCAACAAAAAGACCGCGGGTCTCCAAGGTTCTGACTTAGTTATCGTGGCAGCGCGTCCATCGATGGGTAAAACCACCTTTGCGATGAACTTGTGTGAAAACGCGGCAATGCAGCAAGACAAACCCGTTTTGATCTTCTCGCTAGAGATGCCGGCGGAACAGTTGATGATGCGTATGTTGGCATCCTTGTCTCGCGTAGACCAAACCAAGATCCGTACGGGTCAGTTGGATGATGAAGACTGGGCACGTATTTCTTCTACCATGGGTATCCTGATGCAGAAGAAAAATATGTACATCGATGACAGTTCAGGCTTAACGCCAACCGAAGTGCGTTCACGTGCCCGTCGTGTTGCTCGTGAGCACGGAGGTCTGTCAATGATCATGGTCGACTACCTTCAGTTGATGCGCGTACCTTCGCTAACCGATAACCGTACTCTTGAGATTGCCGAGATTTCTCGCTCGCTTAAAGCACTGGCGAAAGAGTTGAACGTGCCTGTCGTTGCACTATCGCAGCTAAACCGTTCCCTAGAGCAACGAGCGGATAAACGACCTGTTAACTCGGACTTGCGTGAATCGGGTTCCATCGAGCAGGATGCCGACTTGATCATGTTCATCTACCGTGATGAGGTCTATCACCCAGATAGCCCATACAAAGGCACGGCGGAAATAATTATCGGTAAACAACGTAACGGTCCTATTGGCTCGGTGCGTTTAACATTCCAAGGACAACACTCGCGCTTTGATAATTACGCGGGTCCAGCATTCGATATTGATGATGAGTAATGCTATGAGCTACATGAAAGCCGCAAAAGCATGCATTGACTTGTCTGCGTTGCAGCACAACTTGCAGCGTGTGAAAGCGCAAGCACCAGAAAGTAAAGTGATGGCGGTAGTGAAAGCCAACGGTTATGGCCATGGTCTACGTCATGTGGCGAAACATGCTAATCATGCCGATGCCTTTGGTGTGGCTCGCATTGAAGAAGCGTTGCAACTGCGCGCTTGTGGCGTGGTAAAGCCAATTCTCTTACTCGAAGGTTTTTATTCGCCGGGCGATCTGCCTGTGTTAGTGACGAACAACATCCAAACCGTGGTGCACTGTGAAGAGCAACTTATCGCGTTGGAGCAGGCGGATTTAGAAACGCCAGTGGTCGTTTGGTTGAAGATCGACAGTGGTATGCATCGTTTGGGCGTTCGCCCGGAGCAGTATGATGAGTTCATTTCTCGCTTAAAAACGTGCCCGAATGTGGCGAAGCCATTGCGATACATGAGTCATTTTGGTTGTGCGGATGAGCTTGATAGTAGCATCACGCCGCAACAAATTGAGCTGTTTATGTCATTAACCTCGGGCTGTCAGGGCGAGCGCTCGCTAGCGGCATCTGCGGGTTTATTAGCATGGCCTCAAAGCCAATTAGAGTGGGTTCGTCCGGGCATTATTATGTACGGCGTATCACCATTTAGCGACAAAACGGCTCAAGATTTGGGTTACCAACCAGTGATGACGTTGAAGTCTCATCTTATTGCTGTTCGTGAAGTCAAGAAAGGTGAAAGCGTGGGGTACGGTGGTATCTGGACAAGTGAACGCGACACAAAAGTCGGTGTTATCGCAGTGGGCTATGGCGATGGCTACCCAAGAAGTGCACCCAATGGTACACCGGTGTGGGTGAATGGGCGTACAGTACCGATTGCGGGTCGAGTATCAATGGATATGCTGACGGTAGATTTAGGTCCTGATGCTACAGATAAGGTCAGTGACGAAGCGATTCTTTGGGGTAAAGAATTACCTGTCGAAGAGGTTGCGAATCACATTGGTACGATAGCTTATGAGTTGGTGACCAAATTGACGCCTCGCGTCGAAATGGAATATACCAAGTAATCCATGAATAAACGAATCACCTCAATGCTGGCACTTTCTGCCAGCATTTTTTTGTCTTCTCCGGCGCTAAGTTCAGAGAAAGACTCAGCCTTTGTCCCGTTCTATTTCAGTACCGATACGTTGGGCAGTACCGTTGGAGTCGCAGGGGTTGCTAAAGGGGTTGGTCAGCCTCAAGCTGCACTATTTGGTATGGGGCTGTATTCGGAGAAAGACAGCTATATTGGTTTCCTCTCTGCATTTAATTATGCGCTCTCTCCCAATGTGCTGTTCAGTACTCAGATGTACCAAGCTCGTTTTAATGACAGTCCCTATTACTTAGGTGAGCAAGGCGATAACAACTCGTCGTTTGAATCTCAGACGATCACAAACAGTGATGAGCAAAAGTATAAGTTCGAATTCAAATACCTGTTGCCGTGGGGCGCGGTGAAAGATCATGGTTTGAAAGGCGCGTTTCTACCCAGCCGCGACGTTCGCAATGCATCGCCTTTGGCGTCGGGCGTTAGCTCTATCCTGCTGACGCCTTTTTATTCTTCACGAGCGTTGGATGTATACAATGATAAGAAAGAGCAAGCTTACGGTTTTACATTGGGTTTTGATTGGGACAACCGCGATAGCGCACGTAACACGACCCGAGGCTCGCATACCTCTTTGAATTTGACGACGGGCGCAGAAAGTTGGCAATCAGAGGAGCTGTGGCTAAAGTGGGAATTCCAAAATAGCCAATATTACTCGCTGGGGCCTCTTGGTGATTGGTTTGATCAACAAGTGCTGGCCTTGGATTTTTATACAGCCGACACTCCAACTTGGAATCAATGTGATGGTGTTGTTTGTAGTCGTCCGCCAGAGCAAGAACAAGTTCGCTTGGGTGGGTTGTACCGTTTGAGAGGCTATACCGCGGGTCGTTACCATGGACGCTCTGCGATTCACTATTCTGCCGAATATCGGGTATTACCAGACTGGCAGCCTCTGGACGACATTCCCATTATCAATTACTACGATATGCCTTGGTGGCAATGGGTTGCGTTTGTTGAGGTGGGGCGAGTTGCCGATGAATACGATTTAAAAACACTCCATGAAGACATGAAATGGAGCGTCGGTGGCGCGGTTCGTTTCCAAGTTGAAGGTGTTGTGGTTCGCGCTGAAGTTGCCAAGGGTGCAGACGAAGGGACGTTCCGGGTGATGATCAATCAACCCTTCTAAGCAAGATGACAAAAACAAAGGCTAATCTTACGGTTAGCCTTTTTTTACCTCTCTTACTCGCCATTGATGGTTGCAATGATGCGTCGGCTGCCGCCAAAGTCTCGGTGCTCACCCAAGTAAATACCTTGCCATGTTCCTAATGCTAATCGACCATTTTGGATTGGTATCGTCACACTACTGCCAAGCAGCGATGCTTTAATGTGTGCTGGCATGTCGTCATCACCTTCATAGGTGTGCTGATAATAAGGAGCTCTCTCCGGCACGAACTTGTTGAAATGCGCTTCCATGTCCATGCGCACAGTTGGGTCTGCATTCTCATTTAAGGTCAGACTGGCGGAGGTATGCTGAATAAATAGATGTAACAAACCTACTGAAAGCTCGTGTATTTGCGGTAATTGTTGTTCAATTTCATCAGTAATTAGATGAAAACCGCGACTTCTCGCCTTTAATTGCAGTGTTTTTTGTGCCCACATACGTGTTCCTTTGGAAATTTATAAATTGGCGTCTATCCTATTCCAATTAGAGCCTGTCATAAGTAAATGATATGATTCTTGCCACCATAAATGAATTGTTCAAATTCAGGGCAGGGAACGTGACCTAACTCAATGTGAGTGTAAAAGCACTCGGTCATAATTGGCGCCTGAAAAAAAATTACAAAGACTTGTTTTGTGGCAATTCGCCCAAACATCTAATTAATATTCTATTTGCTAAATCGGGGATTCCACAGTTTTCGCTAGACTGTAAGGAATGGAACCTACTGTAACATCGGGATAAAGACCATGTTGAAAAATATCAATCCAACGCAAACACAAGCTTGGAAAGCGCTAACGGCGCATTTCGAATCTGCACAAGATATGGATCTTAAAGAGTTATTTGCTCAAGACGCAGCGCGTTTCGACAAATACTCTGCACGTTTCGGCTCAGACATCCTAGTCGATTACTCAAAGAACCTCATCAATGAGGAAACTCTGAAGCACCTGTTCGCTCTTGCGAACGAGACTGAGCTGAAATCTGCAATTGAAGCGATGTTCAGTGGCGAAGCGATCAACCAAACAGAAGGTCGCGCTGTTCTTCACACTGCACTACGTAACCGCACGAACACTCCAGTAATGGTAGACGGCGAAGACGTAATGCCAGCAGTGAACGCGGTTCTAGAAAAAATGAAATCATTCACTGACCGCGTTATCGGCGGTGAGTGGAAAGGTTACACTGGTAAAGCAATTACAGATATCGTGAACATCGGTATCGGTGGTTCTGACCTTGGCCCTTACATGGTGACGGAAGCACTAGCACCGTACAAAAATCATCTAAATCTTCACTTCGTATCTAACGTTGATGGTACTCACATCGTTGAAACGTTGAAGAAAGTTAACCCAGAAACGACGTTATTCTTGATCGCGTCTAAGACGTTCACAACGCAAGAAACCATGACTAACGCGCACACAGCACGTGATTGGTTCTTAGAGTCAGCAGGCGATCAAGCTCACGTGGCTAAGCACTTTGCTGCGCTTTCAACGAATGCGACAGCCGTGTCTGAATTTGGTATCGATACAGCGAACATGTTCGAATTCTGGGACTGGGTTGGTGGTCGTTACTCACTATGGTCTGCGATCGGTCTGTCTATCGCATTGGCGGTAGGCTACGACAACTTCGTTGAGCTGCTTGATGGCGCTCACGAGATGGACAAGCACTTTGTATCAACAGATCTAGAAAGCAACATCCCAGTGATCCTTGCGCTTATCGGTATTTGGTACAACAACTTCCACGGTGCGGAATCAGAAGCTATTCTGCCTTACGATCAGTACATGCACCGTTTCGCGGCGTACTTCCAGCAAGGCAACATGGAATCAAACGGTAAATACGTTGACCGTGAAGGCAATGCTGTGACTTACCAAACAGGCCCAATCATTTGGGGTGAACCAGGTACCAACGGTCAGCACGCTTTCTATCAGCTCATTCACCAAGGTACGAAGCTGATCCCATGTGACTTCATTGCACCTGCAATCAGCCACAACCCTGCGGGTGACCACCACCAAAAACTGATGTCGAATTTCTTTGCGCAAACTGAAGCACTAGCGTTTGGTAAGAGTGAAGAAACGGTGAAAGAAGAGTTGGTGAAAGCAGGTAAGAACGCTGAAGAAGTGGCAGCGATTGCGCCATTCAAAGTGTTTGAAGGTAACCGTCCAACAAACTCTATCCTAGTGAAGCAAATTACGCCTCGTACGCTAGGTAACTTGATTGCGATGTACGAACACAAAATCTTCGTACAAGGTGTTATCTGGAATATCTTCAGCTTTGACCAATGGGGCGTAGAGCTAGGTAAACAACTGGCTAACCAAATCCTACCTGAGCTTGCAGATGCGTCTCAAATCAACTCGCACGACAGCTCAACAAACGGTCTAATCAACGCATTTAAAGCGTTCAAAGCTTAGTGAATGTTCGAATAGAAAAAGAAAAGGTCAGCAAATGCTGACCTTTTTATTGCCTGAGGCAGAAACAAAATAGGTTGGCACTGGCCAACCTATTTTTTCTCTTTTATTCGAAGCAGATTTCGATAAAGGCATTTCCCCACTGGGAAGAGAAAGGCATGATGATGATTGAGCCTTCACACTTGTGGCGAATCGTATGGCCTCGGCCAGATACCACAACGGGTGTTGCCATATCAAAATCAAAACCGCTTTCAGCCAAAATGCGCTTCGCACCACCAGTAACCATGTTGGTGATCTCACCCACCATATCGGTCACTTCTTCGTTGAGTCCGTTTGGACGCTCACCAAGCATGTTCTGCATGATTTCTAGCGCTAACGCTTCATCAAAGGTAATTGACATTGAACCACGTGTTTGTGGGCCAACCATGCCAATCAAACCAGAAACGTCACCTCGTGCGATCTCATCCTTCTTGATTCGCGGTTTTTGTGGCTTCAGCTCAAGAGAAGCCATGGTTTTTAGCACGTTCATTAAAGAAGCTAAAAACGGGTTTACAAATTCAGCGCGCATAACGTTCTTCTATACTTTTTCTTTCGTCTCGGAGGAACAGGCCTGGCATTCACCATGAGTTTCAATAACTTGGTTGGTCAGTTTGAATCCATGCTTCTCGGCGTTTTCAGCTAACAAGGATATCAGTGTCTCATCTTCGAGTTCAACGACATCACCACATTTATCGCAAATTAGTAATTGGAAAAAGTGCTGTTGAGTATTGAAAGAACAACAAGTAATAAAGCTATTTGTCGATTCCACTCGGTGGATAAAACCTTGCTCTAAGAGAAAATCTAACGCTCGATAAACAGTTGGAGGCTTGGCCTGAGGCTCACTCTCTTTTAGTTGCTCCAATAGCTCATACGCACTTGAGGCGCGGCGATTAGAACAAATGAGTTCAAACACGCGTCGGCGTTGCGGAGTCAATCTTACTCCACGCTCTGCGCAGATACTTTCAATTTGTTCAATGATTGTTGGGTTCAAACCTTTCACCATAACTATCGGACGTGCTCTATGATAAATCATTTCTATACGAAGTTCGTTTAGAAATGCTTCATTTTACCCACTATCAGAACGAAAATCATGAATTAAAGCAAGTCGCACAGGGTCTGAAGCCGGAATAGCCATCACAGAACGAGATAACCGTGCCGGAATCGTCCCTTGTTCACTTTTCTTTGATTGATGGACAAGGCTCGCATCCGCTGGACACTGGGTATACAATACCCGACTTATTTTTTGAGCGTACTGCTGCGCTCGACCTTAGCAACATAAAAACGGGTGTTTAAATCATGACTCATTCTTGCAGGCTCTCCGTAGCACCAATGTTGGATTGGACCGATCGTCATTGTCGCTACTTCCATCGCTTAATGACCAAAGAAACCCTGCTGTACACTGAAATGGTGACGACAGGTGCGATCATTCATGGAAAAGGAGATTTCCTCGCTTACAACGAAGAGGAGCATCCGTTAGCCCTTCAGTTGGGTGGTTCAAACCCAGAAGATTTGGCCAAGTGTGCCAAGTTGGCGCAAGAACGTGGCTACGATGAAATCAACCTAAATGTGGGGTGTCCATCTGATCGTGTGCAAAACGGTCGCTTTGGTGCTTGCCTGATGGCGGAGCCGCGATTGGTCGCGGACTGTGTCGCTGCAATGAAAGAGGTGGTTGATGTTCCTGTTACGGTTAAAACACGTATCGGCATTGACGATCAAGATTCTTATGAGTTCCTAACGGACTTCGTATCGATCGTCTCTGAGAAAGGCGGCTGTGAGCAGTTCACTATTCACGCGCGTAAAGCGTGGCTAAGTGGTCTGAGCCCGAAAGAAAACCGCGAGATTCCGCCGCTGGACTACCCACGTGCTTACCAATTGAAGCAAGATTTTTCTCACTTAACTATTGCTATTAATGGTGGTGTGAAATCTCTGGAAGAAGCAAAAGTGCACCTCCAACACCTAGATGGTGTGATGATTGGCCGTGAAGCTTACCAAAGCCCTTACTTGCTTGCCTCGGTAGATCAAGAGCTGTTTGGTTCTAATGCCCCAGTGAAGAAGCGCAGTGAAATTGTTGAAGAGATGTACCCATACATTGAAGCGCAGCTTGCGAAAGGTGCGTATCTTGGTCATATCACGCGTCATATGTTGGGCTTGTTCCAAAATATGACGGGTGCTCGCCAATGGCGTCGTCACATCAGTGAAAATGCGCACAAGCCAGGTTCTGGCCTAGAAGTGCTGCAGGATGCGTTAGCGAAGATTCCAAAAGAGCTGAATGTGTAAAATTCACCAGTGGTTGGCTAAAAATACCAACTTACGGACAGCGAAGCCAGAGCGCAGAAATGCCTCTGGCTTTATTTTTATTTAGAAATCATAACCTTAATTTGTTTTGGATAAGTTGGTATGGAAACTGCTCTAGTCGTTTAAAACAAATGGAGAAGTGATTATGTTGGAGCTGATCTTTATTTTAGTATTTGCCGCGACCTTGTTAGTAACAGGCATCACGATGATGACAGTGTTCGCAGCAACAGGTATTGCGTTGGTTGTGATGTTCTTACTTGGCATGATCGGCGCGGTACTCAAACTATTACCATGGCTGATAGTCATCGCATTGGGTATTTGGTTCTTTAAAAACTTCGTTGCCCAACCGCGTTATAAATAGTTGGGTATAGACGATTTAGTTGATAGCGAGGCGTGAGAGTATGGTATATTTCCCCTCACGCCCTCATTGTTGAATATCAGCTATCTCGGAGTACACATTCCATGACAAATAAAGCGACCATCGCTTTAACAGCATTATCATTAGCCGCATCTCTTCCTACATTCGCAGAATCTTCTTTTTCCGCAAAAGTGGGGGCAGAAGTATGGGGTGCAGATACAAAAGTTAATGAAGTAAGAAGAGATAGCAGTACAACGGGTACTTTTTACGCTGCCATTGAGCACGATGTGAAATACGTACCGAATGCACGTCTACGTTACTCAAGTGTTGATGCCGATTACATGGGCTTTGATAAACTCGATTTAACCATGTACTACCAAGTGCTAGACCATGATCTATTGCATTTTGATGCGGGTGTTACATTCAGCAATCTAAGCGATACGAAATACATTGATGCAGGTACAAATAAGCGTACTGAAGAGTTTGATGAGCTTATCTGGGCTTGGTACGGCTACGCAGAGATCCAAGTGCCTAATACGAACTTTGATGTGATTGGTGAGATGAACTTTGGTGACAACAAAGGCATCAAGAGCACGGACTTAATGGCTGGCATTCAATACCATGTGCCACTACAAGACGCTCAGTTGGCTTTCCGTGGTGGATACCGCGTGATCGATTTAGAGTCGGAAGTGTTTCTCTCAAGCTTAGGTAAAGAGTTTATCTTCGCAAATGGCTTCTTTGTTAGCGCGGAATACTCATTTTAATTCGATTCCTTTCTTCAGTTTTAAAAACGCCACGATATAAGTGGCGTTTTTTTATACCACTTCATTATATCTATTCGAATTTCTCTCCCTATTTTGTTCAGGTAGACCATGCTTATTTAGGAGCAATGGGAAAGTTAGAGCAGGGATAGCGATGACAATAAATGAACTAAGACATCTATTTCGTGAAAACCAGCTTGTTGAAGCCATTATTGAGCCAGCAATCCAAGAAGGTGGATGGGTTGTTGAGTTTAGGCATGCGCGAGGTGGTTTCGTGTTTCTGACCGACAGTCACGGTGAAGAATGTTTGTATGAAGATTTAGATGCCGCCTCAAAATCAGCCATGGCGGTGGGCTTTCAACAAGTCCGCATCGAAGATCGCTGAGCAAAAAGTAAGCCGTCCTTACTTCCAAAAAGTTATAAAACATTCACTTCTATTCTTTCTTGTTATTAAGGAGAGTGGGTACTCTATCGTCACGCAATGAATAGGGATGTCGTGATAATGTCTTTTCAAAAGAATGAGTATTCTCACAAGAATGTGTCTGAAGATAATAATGGGCAAGGCGGAAATCCTCCGATCGCAAGCCCTCTGAATGACCAACAATTTAATTCACTCCAACAAACTGTCTCTGAGCTGTCTTCGCAGCAACTTGCTTGGGTCAGTGGGTACTTTTGGGGTTTAGCTCAACATCAACCAAGTGCGGCGGCAACACCAATCGCCCAAGCAGCTGCCGCAGTATCAGCAAAGCCTGCCGGTAAGTTGACCATCATTTTTGCTTCTCAAACCGGTAACGCAAAAGGTGTTGCTGAAGCGTTGGAACAAGAAGCAAAAGCAGAAGGAATTGCAGTAGAGTTGTTTGACGCAAGCGACTACAAAGGCAAAAACTTAGCCAAAGAAACGCACGTCATCATTGTTGCTTCTACCAACGGAGAAGGTGAAGCGCCAGACAATGCCATTGAGTTGCACGAGTTCTTACAATCTAAGAAAGCACCTAAGCTATCAAACCTTCAATATGGTGTGATTGCATTGGGTGATTCTAGTTATGAGTTCTTCTGCCAAACTGGTAAAGACTTTGACACGTATTTAGCAAAACTGGGCGCGACGTCTTTTATTGACCGTATTGACTGCGATGTTGATTACGAAGCGGCAGCGGAAGAATGGCGCAAGAATGCGCTAGGTAAAGTTAAAGAGACACTATCTTCTGGCAATGAAGCGGAAATTGTTCAACTTCCTGTAGGACAAGCGGCAGCTTCACATTCTCAGTACAACAAACAAAATCCATACACAGCGACGTTACTCACCAGCCAAAAGATCACGGGTCGAGACTCGGGTAAAGATGTTCGCCATATTGAAATCGATCTAGATGGTTCGGGTCTGACATACCAACCAGGTGATGCTTTGGGTGTGTGGTACGAAAACAGCTCTGAGCTTGCTAATGACATTCTAGGTAAAGTTGGCTTGTCTGGTGTTGAAACAGTTGACGTTGATGGCGAAAGCTTATCTATTCACAGTGCTTTAGTGAGTAAGTTCGAGATCACGACATCTAACCCACAGCTAGTGGCTAAGTTTGCCGAGTTATCTGGCAGCAAGAAACTACAAAAGCTGGTGGAAGATAAAGACAAGCTTCGTGAGTACTCTGCCAACACTCAAATTGTTGATGTATTCGCAGAGAAGAAAACCAAACTGACCGCGGATGAGTTGGTTGGTTTATTGCGCCGTTTGACGCCTCGTCTTTACTCTATTGCTTCTAGCCAAGCTGAAGTGGATGAAGAAGTACACCTTACCGTCGGATTGGTTGAATATGACCACAATGATGAAAAACGTTACGGTGGCGCATCGAGCTTCTTGGCTCAACGTCTAGAAGAAGGCGGTGACGTAAAAGTATTTGTTGAGCACAACAATAACTTCAAACTGCCAGAAGATGATAATACACCGATCATCATGGTTGGGCCGGGCACTGGTATTGCGCCATTCCGCAGCTTTATTCAAGAGCGTGAAAACCGCGATGCTGAAGGTAAAAACTGGTTGTTCTTTGGTGATCGCACGTTCACACAAGATTTCTTGTACCAAGTTGAATGGCAAAAATACCTTAAGTCGGGAGTGTTAAGCCGCTTAGATGTTGCTTTCAGTCGTGACCAAGTAGAAAAAGTTTATGTACAGCACCGCATTTTAGAAAATGCCGCGCAAGTATGGCAGTGGATTCAAGATGGCGCTTACATCTATGTATGTGGTGATGCGACTCGTATGGCGAAAGATGTCCATGACGCATTGGTCATTGTTGCGGAGCAAGAAGGCAAGATGCCGCGTGACGATGCAGAACAATTTATTAATGATTTACGTAAAGCGAAACGTTATCAGAGGGATGTGTACTAATGACTTTTTCTACTGAAAATAACAAGCAGATTGTATTAGGCGAAGAGCTAGGGCCACTATCTGATAACGAACGTCTAAAAAAACAAAGCAATTTATTACGTGGAACCATCGCCGAAGATTTACAAGACCGAATCACTGGCGGCTTTACAGCGGATAACTTCCAGCTTATTCGTTTCCACGGTATGTATCAGCAAGACGATCGCGATATCCGTAACGAGCGTACCAAGCAAAAGCTTGAACCTCTTCATAACGTGATGCTTCGTGCTCGTATGCCTGGCGGTATTATTACGCCAACACAATGGCTGGCGATCGACAAGTTTGCTACAGAACACTCGTTATATGGAAGTATTCGCCTGACGACGCGTCAAACGTTTCAGTTCCATGGCGTATTAAAACCAAATATCAAGTTGATGCACCAAACGCTCAACAGCATCGGTATTGATTCAATCGCGACAGCAGGAGACGTTAACCGTAACGTACTGTGTACCACGAACCCGGTAGAGTCTGAATTGCATCAAGAAGCTTACGAGTGGGCGAAGAAGATCAGTGAACACCTTCTACCTAAAACTCGCGCGTATGCTGAAATTTGGTTAGACGGAGAAAAAGTCGAATCGACTGAAGAAGATGAGCCGATCCTGGGCAAAACTTACTTACCACGTAAGTTCAAAACAACCGTAGTCATTCCTCCACAAAATGATGTGGATGTCCACGCGAATGATTTGAACTTCGTTGCGATTGCCGATAACGGCAAATTGGTTGGCTTTAATGTGCTAGTGGGTGGTGGTTTGGCGATGACGCATGGCGATACGTCGACTTACCCACGTCGAGCTGATGACTTTGGTTTCATTCCTCTAGAAAAAACCTTAGATGTCGCGGCTGCAGTTGTGACAACTCAGCGTGACTGGGGTAACCGTTCAAACCGTAAAAACGCCAAAACCAAATACACACTCGACCGCGTCGGTACAGACGTCTTTAAAGCAGAAGTAGAAAAACGTGCGGGCATTCAGTTTGAAGCTAGCCGCCCGTATGAGTTCACTGAACGTGGTGACCGTATTGGTTGGGTAGAAGGTATCGATGGTAAATTCCACTTGGCGTTATTTATCGAGAATGGTCGATTGCTGGATTATCCGGGGAAGCCGCTGAAAACGGGCGTCGCTGAAATCGCGAAGATCCACAAAGGCGACTTCCGTATGACCGCCAACCAAAACCTAATTGTTGCGGGTGTACCTAAAAGCGAAAAAGCGAAGATTGAAAAGATCGCTCGTGAACATGGCTTAATGGATGGCAACGTCAGCGAGCAACGTAAAAACTCAATGGCGTGCGTGGCATTCCCAACTTGTCCTCTAGCGATGGCAGAAGCTGAACGCTTCCTCCCTCAGTTTGTCACGGATGTTGAAGGCATTCTGGAAAAACACGGATTGCCAGAAAATGACAATATCATTCTGCGCGTGACGGGGTGCCCAAATGGTTGTGGCCGTGCGATGTTGGCTGAAATTGGTCTGGTAGGTAAAGCGCCGGGTCGTTACAACTTACATTTGGGGGGGAATCGTGCTGGTACACGTGTACCTAAAATGTATAAAGAGAACATCACGGATAAACAAATCCTAGAAGAGATTGATCTGCTGGTGGCTCGATGGTCGAAAGAGCGTGAGGAAGGCGAAGCCTTTGGCGATTTCACCATTCGTGCAGGCATCATTCAAGAAGTGTTCGTATCAAAGAGGGACTTCTATGCTTGATTCTGTGGCTTCCAAACCGGAGCTGGCGGAGTTACTGACATTAACAAAGACGGAGCAAATTCTCCGTCTTGCACAAATCAATGTCGAACTTGAACCGCTGTCGGCACAAGAGCGAGTAAAGTGGGCTTTGGAAAATCTGGATGGAGAGTTTGCGGTATCCTCAAGCTTTGGTATCCAAGCCGCTGTCATGCTTCATCTTGTGACTCAAGAAAAACCTGATATCCCAATTATTCTTACGGATACCGGATATCTGTTTGCAGAAACGTACCGCTTTATTGATGAGTTGACAGAAAAACTCAACCTTAATCTAAAAGTTTATCGAGCGGAGCAAAGTGCTCAATGGCAAGAAGCACGTTATGGCAAATTATGGGAGCAGGGCGTTGAAGGGATCGAGAAGTACAACAAAATAAATAAAGTCGAACCAATGCGTCGTGCATTGAAAGAACTTAATGTTGGAACATGGTTTTCAGGTTTACGTAGAGAGCAAAGTAAATCACGAGCGGGTTTACCGATACTGTCGATTCAAAATGGCGTGTTTAAGTTTCTGCCCGTAATCGATTGGACTAATAAAGATGTTCACTACTACCTCGAGCAACATGGTCTTACCTATCACCCACTTTGGGAAGAAGGTTACTTGTCTGTTGGGGATACACATACGACACGTAAATGGGAGCCAGGAATGTCAGAGGAAGAGACTCGCTTCTTTGGTTTAAAGCGTGAATGTGGACTTCATGAAGATGATGGTAATGAACAAGATGGTTCAGGTATCTAGTTACAGATATATCTATCTATAGAAGAAAGCTGCGATCATGCAGCTTTCTTTATTTATAGGCATAAGTAATGGGATTAAAAATACACATTTTAGGATAACTCTGTGGATAAGTTGTTTGATAGTTTTGGGTAAAGTTGGATAAATAAAGCTTTGGGCGAAAAGTCGTCGTTTAATCATTATTTTTTGCAATTTTTGCAAAATAACACTTGCCAATGTGAGCGCGATCTCTATAATGCCACCTCGTCGACAGGGCAAGGGCTCGCAAGGGTTTCAGCAAGGTTGGCAAGGCTAGAAAGAAAAACGAAATAATTTTAAAAAAGTGTTTGACACAATAAATTATCTCGCTAGAATGGCCGCCTCTTCCGAAGTGATGTGAATCACAAAGAAGAATAGCTCTTTAACAATATAGACCTATCAATCTGTGTGGGCACTCGTTGATGATAATCCAATTAGATAC
>NZ_JBICJH010000032.1:0-473062 GCF_043102935.1 Vibrio sp. zbq_1 | reverse complement strand
TTTTTTTTCAATAAACTCCAGAGCCTGTTCAAATTGCGAAGACTTTTCATCAGGCTCAAAGCAGCCACAAAACTGTATATTCACTTTGTCCGAAAACGTTTTCTCGATACTTGATATTTCAGGGGTGCTCGTGCCTTTTTGCCAGTTGTAAAGATTCCTTAATACTTTCTCGTATTGATCATCACTATCTAGATCGTTGTCTAAATTATTAGCAATAGATGTTTTGGTGTTTTGGATTAAGTCGATAAGCCAATTCAAGACTTGCGGTACAGGGAGAAGAAGCTGCGTAGGTTCAATCGTAGAGTCTACGGCAGGAAGATACCAAAACCGTCCGCCAGGCATACCCTCATCCATTTTTGATTCAATTTGCCAAAATACCGTATGTCTCGCTAGAGCTGGTATGATAACCCTGGCTAAATAATGCCAAACGATTTTTCTTTGTGACGCCTTTGAAGAATAAACATTGAGTTCGATGTTCTTATGCATCAAGTAATCATCTGCAACATTGGAGATCAGGTCTTCTTTCGCTCTTTCATCAAGCCCTAAAGCATCCGCTATATCACCCAAAATACTTTCCCAAGTATTAGATAAATTATCCATCGTCATCTCGACATATTTAAACGTGCTTTTCGATTTTGAAGTCATCTGACTATTAGCGCCAAGCGCTTTAGCAATTTGAAGAAGTACCGATTCGAAGGTTGGAAAAGTAGCCACTGAATGTCCTTTTATTGTTTCGTTTTCCGCTAGAAAAAGAAATTTGATGGGGGGGGATGTTGCTTTTCATTTTTCTACAGAGCCGATTTTATCATACTGAAGCCATCTGAATACCTGAGTATAAAAAGCATGACAACAACACAATCTAGAAAAACAAAAGAACTCGTAATCAATTGGCACATGACAGAGGTCTGCAATTACAGTTGTAAATACTGTTTTGCAAAATGGGGCCGCCCCAAAGAACTCCATCGTTCAGAACAGGCAATCGCTAACTTATTGGATAAGCTAGCAGACTACTTCATCAAAGGCACTCCAGTCTTAAAAGAAAAGCTGGGGTACGAAAGTGTTCGTCTTAACTTTGCAGGAGGGGAACCAATGATGTTAGGAAATACGTTCGTTACCGCTTTGGTTCTTGCAAAACAAAAAGGATTTAAAACCTCAATCATAACTAATGGACATTACCTAATTCATGGAAAATCACCGTTGCCGAAAGATACTTTAGACATGATTGGAATCAGCTTTGACAGTCAGTACTTAAGTACACGTATGAAAATAGGAAGAAACGATCGAAAAGGGAACTCTTTTGGTGTTAATGATTTAACACATGCTCTAGCGAACCTTACACAGTCACAAACAGGAATCAAAACAAAGATTAATACTGTAATTAATAGTCTTAATTGGGAAGAGGATTTCTCTAATTTAATTTCTAGTCTAAAACCATACAAATGGAAAGTATTACAGGTCATGCCTTATGGTGATAATGAAATACTAATTTCCAAAGAACAGTTCGATAATTTTGTTCAAAGACATAGTGGATTAGGGTTACCTATGTATTCTGAGTCTAATTCTACTATGACAGAATCATACTTAATGATTAGTCCAGAGGGTTGCTTTTACCAAAATACTGCCAATAAACCTGGGTATAAATATAGCGAATGCATTAATTCATGCGGTGTGGAAAAAGCTCTTTCTCAAATAGAGTTTAATCCAATTACGTTTGCTTCAAGATATAAAGAAACCAATATAGATATTGTAGAAATCTCATAAATCTACTAACAAAAAATAAATCTAGGTTCCTTATTATAGGAGCTATAAATAATCACAAAATACTAGATGAGGAACAGATGAATAAATTTATCGTTTTTGAAGGGTTAGATGCATGTGGAAAAACAACATTAAGCTCTCTATATGCGAAAGAAATGAATACTATCGTTCATAATGCGGTAGTCCCTGAAGCTCATGATCTAAGAAAGGTCATTGACTCCTATGAGTCAAAAGAGAGTGCATTTCTATTTTTTTTGTTAAATAATTTATTGAAGAGTAACGAGGTTTCTAAAGTATTAAACGATGAAGATATCATATTAGACAGATATATATTTTCAACTTTGGCTTACCAAACAATTATGCTTGGAGAAGATATTGTCAAAAAAATTTTTGACACACTTAGAATTAATAAAAAAATACTTCTTCCAGAAGTGATCATTTTTGTTAAAGCCGATATTGAAACAATAAACAACAGAATAGAGACCAGAGGTGGTACAGTTCAGTGGTACGGCGATGCGGTTACGCAAAATAATAGTGTTGAATCAGCATATCACAAAGTTTTTGAATGGTTTGATATTCCAATTGTAGAGGTCGATACATCAGAAAAGCATGGCCGTTCGGTAGAAGAAAATTACCAACTAATGAAAGATCGGGTCGAGCACGTTCTTTCGGGAGGGAATAATTTGTACAGTTTCTAGTTCGATATCTCTCGGTGATATTGCATTAATATGCGGACACAAACGGCTCGTAAAGAAAGCCGCTTCTGCTTATGTTTGGGAGAAAATGAGCACTACTGCTCCGTGATGCGACATAAGCAAATGTAAGGTGACATTCTGGCTAGATTGAACAGCGATTTATTGCGCAAACTCATAAAGGGGCATTTTCGAGTCACAGAGTCCGCGCTCCCATTTGTGATCACCAAGCGATTCTGTCGATACGCAAACAAAGTTAGTCTGTCATATGTTACAGACCAACTGTTCACGATATTTCATCCTAAGTAGAGTTTATTAAACCCGACCAAAAGCTTTGAGAAAGTTCTTGGGGTGTTGGTGAAACCTTACATGCTTGGGGTGATTAACCTTCCTCTTTCCCCTAAAAGGCGGCGCAATGTATCCCCAATTTGAACATCTTGAGAAATATATTACGTAATCAATCTGTGCATTCTGCCATTGGTCAGTAACAACGGTGTTTTCATCGAAGCATTCTACTGACTTCACTTGAATTCGGTAGAATTTGTTCCCGTCAGAAATAAGCACATCGGTCTTCATGCCATGATCGATCATGGGCATAAATACTTCCCAACCATCTTGCAATAGCCAGCTTGCTAATAGGGTTTCGTAAGAGATGCTTTTGTAGTGTTTTTTAGCTTCAGAAGAAGTGTGGAGTGTTTTTATAGGCATAGTAATATCCTAATTACATGCTGAGTGCTTTTTTAGCTCAAGACAGCCAGCGAAGCCTCCCTTATAGGATAACTTCAATTAGGATTCACAATGGCTCTATTGAGATCTCATCAACTAGTAATGGGAGCTGCCCCTAGTCTTCTACCTGTTTGGTTACCTTGACTATTAATACTAGTGTTCACGTAGCGTGAGTGAATCGGTAAGTGTTCATATTAAAATAAACAAAGATCTTTATTTCGTCAATTTAACTAATGGCGAGAAAGCTTCATTAGACAGACAAACTGGCAGGAACCCAGAACAATAGACACCACACTGATTAGAAAATGTAGGTCAAACGACTTTCCGCAAAGTTTGATGGAAAAACATCCTGAATTGAAAGGGGTCAAAACCGTGTTTACTATGAGCTGGCACTTAATAAAGATCACATTGGATGATTAGTCCAATGTGTATAAAGAGCTAGATAGTTGGAAAGTTATATGTCATTTGCGCACTTGAGCATGCCTAGACGTTCATTCAATGCCTTTTCCCAAGCTTCCAAGGCAGCTCTTTTTTCATCTAGGTATTCATACATATCGTAGTGTTTTGAGGAAACATCAGAGAATGCGTGACCTTGTATGCGATCTCGAATTTCTTTTGACAGCTTTATTGTTGCACCGAGAGTTTTTACTGTTCTTCTAAAGTCTCTGCCGATGAAAGGTCTAATCTCTTTTGTTCGGGATTTATAAGTTAAGAGCGCTTGAGCAATTGTGTTTGTGGGCATGTGCTCAAGATGTTCCGTTTTCTTATAAAAGACGTATGGACTATCTTGGGTTGCATTATCCTTTAACTCTTGAAGGATTTTGATCGCTGTTGTGGTCAAGGGAATCACGTGGGGAATGTTAGTTTTAAAGTTGCCTTGTTGAACAGTTAGGTACTTATCTTTGAAGTTAATATCACGCCACTCAAGCGTTACGATTTCGTATGGTCGCTGCCCTCCAAGATAGAAGCAAAGTTTTATTACTTGGCGAGTTTGATAAGCTAAATCGAGGTCTTCGTATCGATGATCCATATCCCAGAGTAGTCGTTCGACTTCTTCCCAGCTTAAGAAATGTGTCCCCGCTTTTTCTGCCCACGTCTGCTTAGGTATGTCTGCGATAGGATTTCCTGAAATACCAAATTTTGTATTACGGTTTTTGTAAGCAGGATCACTGTCATAGAAGCGACCAAAGTTGAAAGCGGCATGAAGGATAGAACGTATTTTGTTGCTTTTAGCGGCATACCCAGCTTCAATCGGAACCGCTAATATGTAGATAAAATCTTCAGCTTTAAAATCCTTCGCCTTACGTTTGATATCTAAGTAAGGAAATACGTTATCTACAATTTTTTTCATTTCATCTTGATAAGTTCGCTTTCCTTCAATTCTCTTGTGTTCAGCATGGAGTGTGATTAATTGCTCAAAGCTACCAAGTTCGTTTGCTTCACGCTCTTCTCGAGCTTTTTCTTCAGCTCGGTACTTTAGCTCGGCTTTTGGGTCGATTCCTTGAGATAATAGGTCACTGTATTCTTTGCACAGATCACGGGCATGGGAAAGGGTCATACCTGGAAATTTCCCAAGAGATATAAATTGAGCTTTTGAGTCTTTGAAGTAGCGGAACTTAAAGTTGATTGAACCCGAGGGCATGACTTGAACTCCGAGACGACCTTTGCCTCTCTCACCTGATTTTTCCCAAGTGTAGTAAGGAGACTTTCTTGGTCTTAGTCCTTTAACTTCTTTAACGGTTAACATGCGCACCTTCATACAAAACAAGAGTAACTTGACTAACATTAAAACTAGTCAAGTTGTTAGTCAAGTAAGGTGGTGGTTTAGTGTAGTTAAATGTAATCGTAAATGATATAGTACTTGAGGTTTCGTTTTGTAAATTATTGATTTTTATTACTTATGTAATCTTTAGTAATTAAATGCGACTCTGTAACAATATCACTTCTAAGGATGTGGTCATTGGTTCGAATCCAATAGGGCGTGCCATTTATTCAAAAGCCCCGATAACTCTTTGAGTTGTCGGGGCTTTGTCGTTTTAGAACATTCGATATTAGTCGCTACGTCACCTACAACTTTTGACTGAGATTATAGCTATTGCAATCTCTAGCAATTAACATGAGCTCATATTGGTTGCTTTCCTGTTTATCTTTATGCCTGCCACGTCTAGATTTTATGAACAACACGCAGATTGTTTAGCGGAGCAATACACTTCGCTCAAGTTTGAGGATGTCCATGCGAGCTGGAGAGCTTTCTGGCCTCAAGCCAGAGATCGCGTCTTAGATGTTGGGGCTGGCTCTGGTCGAGACGCTAAATGGATGGCTGCACATGGATGTGAAGTTATTGCGATTGAACCTGCTCAAGCGCTTCTGAGATTTGGTAAGTCTTACTGTGGTGATTCAGTTACTTGGCTTGAAGATGGGTTACCTAAGCTTGAGAAAACCATTAATCTTGGCTTTCGCTTCGATTTAATTCTTGTCAGTGCGGTATGGATGCATCTTGCACCTACGCACCGTGAACGCGCATTTCGAAAACTTGCGAATTTGCTAGCGCCCAATGGTCGATTGGTGATTAGCCTTCGTCACGGTGACTTTTCTGATGGCCGTAAAGCTTATCCGGTATCGGTTGAAGAGCTTGAAAAGTTTGCAAAGAATAGCGCGTTAATGGTGAGAAACGTATCTCTCGATGATGACCAGTTACAGCGAACAGGTGTATCTTGGCAAACTGTAGTTATGTCTTTGCCTGATGATGGTTCTGGTGATCTGAATAAGGTTCGTCACATTATCGTCAATGATTTCAAATCGGCTACCTATAAACTCGCACTACTGCGTACTTTACTACGAATTGCAGATGCTCATTCTGGTGCAGTGGTTGATCGTAGTGAAGGTAAAGTTGCCATCCCATTAGGATTAGTCGGCTTATATTGGATTCGTCAATTTAAGCGTTTAATCGATAAAGAGAACATCCAGCAGAACTCGAACTCGTCTAAAGGACTAGGTTTTATAAAACCCGATGGTTGGGGCAGACTTTCCCATTTAAGCCCTGATGATCTTGCTATAGGCGCGACATTTTTTGGTGAAGATGCAGTTGCGCTGGATAAAGCAATAAAAGACAGCTTAAAAACCATAAAAGATGGCCCCGTCACCTTTACCTATCAGGGCGATAAATCAAACCCTTACTTTGAAATGATTCGTTCAGCTAAGAAGCCAAAAAGTTCAATTGTTGTGGATAGCGAGTTCCTCGAAAGCTATGGGCTGTTTGTGTTGGATGAAAGCCTTTGGGATTGTTTTCGATTGTATAACTCTTGGATTGAGCCGCTGGTAGTCAACCAGTGGATTATGGAAATGCAACGATTTCGGTCTAATCAAGAGCGGAGTATTCCACTGCAAACGTATCACGATTGTTTGGTCTGGATTGATAAAGACCATGATACGCGAGTGGTGCGAAAGAGAATTGAACAGTTGAAGCTCAGCCATTGCGACATTGTCAGTGTATGGAGTGGAAGCAAATTACGAAATGAGTATCACGTTGATCACTGTTTGCCTTTTGCTTATTGGCCTAACAATGATAAGTGGAACTTGCTACCAACTTCTAAGGCTGAAAACCTGAACAAACGTGATCGTATTCCTGCTAGCTATCGATTAAACGCATCCAAGCCGCGAATTTTGGATTGGTGGCAGTTAGCGTGGGGAGAGACGGATACTTTGAGTCGGACATTTTTCACTGAGGCTTCATTGTCGCTACCTAATGTGCCAGCATCTTGCCAAGATTTTGAGCATGTCTTTGAAGCGATGGGATTACAAATTCGTGGTGTTAAAAGTCGCCTGTGTATCGCGGAATGGTAATATCTCGTTTGCTATTACCTCGTGATAAATGAAGTTTGATTGGTAACTAACAAAAAAGCGCTGGTTAACCAGCGCTTTTGCATTTACTAAGGGCATTACATCTTTTTAAAGATGATGGAGGTGTTGATGCCGCCAAAGGCGAAGTTGTTACTCATCAAATATTTCACGTCCAGCTCTCGGCCTTGTCCGGCAATGTAGTCTAAATCGCCACATTGCTCGTCAAGGTTTTCTAGGTTGAGCGTTGGGTTGAACCAACCCGTGTGCATCATTTCTAAACCTAGCCACGCTTCAATTGCGCCACAGGCGCCTAGTGTGTGGCCAAAGTAGCTCTTGAGTGAACTGATTGGCACTTTGCCCAGAGCATTCGCTGTTGCGTTGCTTTCTGCAATATCACCGCGGTCGGTGGCAGTGCCGTGAGCAGATACATAGTCGATCTTCTCAGCAGTAATCCCCGCGTTTTGCAAAGCCATTTCCATACAGATTTGCATGGTTTCCATCTGTGGTTGAGTGACGTGTGCGGCATCACAGTTGCTGGCAAAACCGATGATTTCTGCATAGATTTTCGCGCCACGAGCGACGGCGTGTTCGTACTCTTCCAGAACCAGCGTTCCCGCACCTTCACCAATCACCAAACCATCGCGATCGGAGTCATAAGGTCTTGGTGTGCTTTTCGGGTCTTCATTCTTCAGACTGGTGGCAAAAAGGGTATCGAAGACAGCGGATTCCGTTGGGCACAGTTCTTCAGCGCCACCAGCAACCATTACCGTTTGGTAGCCATGTTTGATTGCTTCGTAGGCGTAGCCGATTGCTTGACTGCCCGAGGTACATGCACTGCTGGTTGGGATCACTCGGCCTTTCAAACCGAAAAATAGACCAACGTTCACTGCTGTGGTATGCGGCATCATCTGCACGTAAGTCGTTGCGGTGATCGCTTTCGTGGTTTTCTCATTCAGCATGACACCAAATGCGCCGATTGCGTCAGTACTGCCTGTTGATGAGCCGTATGCGATACCCGTTTGACCGTTGGTGAGTACGTCGTTACCAATCAAACCTGCTTGGCTCAGTGCGTTTTCTGTTGCGACGGTCGCCAATTTAGAAACACGCCCCATGCCGCGTACTTGCTTGCGCTTGTAGTGCTTTGGCAGTTCAAAATCTAAAATTGGTGCCGCGAGCTTGGTGTTCAAACCATCATACTGTTCGTAAGAAGGCATGTATTGCGTCGCGTTCTGGCAGTCACGCAGTTTTGGCTCGACAGATTGCCAATCGTTACCAAACGCAGTCACACCCGACATTCCGGTTACAACAACTCGACGGTTCATACTAGGCCTCCGTTTACCGAAATGACTTGGCGAGTTACATAGCCTGCGATGTCAGACATAAGGTAACTGACTAAACCAGCGACTTCTTCTGGTTCTCCCATGCGGCGCAAAGGAATTTGCGGCATCGCGTGTTCTTTTACGTGTTCGTCTACCATGCCTGTGTCGATAAGTCCCGGTGCAACGCAGTTAACGGTGATTTTTCGTTTTGCCAGTTCAAGTGCGAGTGATTTTGTTGCACCAATTACGCCCGCTTTTGCTGCGCTGTAGTTGGTTTGGCCACGATTACCCATTAGGCCAGAGACTGATGCAAGGGTAACAATTCGGCCGCCTTTGCGCTTTTGCACCATTGGCATAACACAAGGGTGAAGAACGTTGTAGAAGCTATCTAGGTTGGTATGAATCACGCCATCCCATTCTTCTTCGGTCATCGCAGGGAAAGCGGTATCTTTTGTGATGCCAGCGTTGTTCACGACGCCATAGTAAGCGCCGTGTTCGGCGATATCGGCTTCTAGCTTCTCACGACAATCTGCACGGTCACTGATGTCGAATTGGATAAGACGACCGCTACCACCATGTTGTTCGATGGTGTCTAGGGTATTTTGTGCGCCTTGTTGATCGCCCATGTAATGGACGATGATTTGGAAACCATCTTTGGCTAATTGAACGGCAATGGCTTTACCGATGCCTTTGCTGGCACCTGTAACGAGGACTTGTCGGGTCATTGTTGACTCCTGATTTTCATTTCTTGTAATTTTTCTTCTGATGGAACGTAAACGTTCAATTGGCAAGTCGCTACAACAGTTCCTTGTAGCTCAATACGGGCAGAAAATACCGCCATACCGTTATCTTCCATGACTTTTTCGGCATACACATCGAGCACTTGTCCGCGAGAAAACGCATCGCATTCAGACGTGTATCGACGGCTACCAAGCAAAAAGCCAATTGGTGGCGCTTGTTCTTTCATTAATGCGTGGTAACCAGACCACGCCGCGACAGATTGCGCCATAAACTCAATGCCAACGTAAGCAGGCACGGTTTGAGAGGCCGAGTCGAAGAACGGGTTGTGTTCTGCGATATCAACCTGACAATGAATCGTATCTTGTTGAACATCTATAGCACGATCAACCAAGATCATTGGTTTGTCGTGTGGCAAAAGTTGTTCGATGGGAGGAAGTTTAGTCATGAGCGTAACCAAAAATAAGACTAATATTGTTGCCACCAAAAGCAAAAGAGTTGCTGAGAATCGCTTTGTTGCCAAGTTTGGTTGGCGTCTCAACTAACGATATATGGATATCGTCTGCCTTGGTTTCGCAGTGTTGCATTGGCAAGTCAAGGTTGTACTTGAGAATATGCCAAGCGATAGCGGCTTCCGTTGTACTTGCAGCGCCTAATGTGTGTCCGGTAAGTGGCTTTGTAGAGCTCACAGGAACGGAGTCACCAAAGCAGCGGTGGATGGCTTTGCTTTCCATCGCATCATTTAACGGCGTTGCGGTACCATGCGCGTTGATGTAACCAATGTCTTGTGCTGTTAGTCCTGCATTGGCCAACGCTTTTTTCATCGCTTCTTCTGCGCCTAACCCTTCTGGGTGTGGTGCGGAAATGTGGTGTGCGTCTGAGCTATCGCCAACTCCGAGAAGGGCAACAGGCGCGGGTGTTTTGCTTAGCAACATTAATGCTGCGGCTTCGCCGATATTGATGCCGTTGCGATGTTGGTCAAACGGTTTGCAAAGAGTATCGGATAGGGCTTCTAAACCGTTAAAGCCGTTTAGCGTTAGGCGACAAATGGTATCCACGCCACCCACAATGACCGCATCAACAATACCAGAGCGAATCAGGCGTTGCGCGGTTAAAAAGACACGACCACTAGAAGAACAGGCGGTTGAAACTGAGTAATGTGGGCCGCTCAAATCAAAGTAGGCGGCAATAAAATCGCTGCAGTTGCCAAGCTCTTGTTTGGTGTAATGGTAGTCGGCAGGAAACTCGCCGTTTGCCAGCTTCTCTCCAAACGCGATTTCGCCATCTGAAATGCCAGATGTGCTGGTGCCGATCACGACTGCGATACGGTCACGACCATATTCAGCAATGGCGTTATGCACGTCGCTTTCGATTTGCTGCAAAGCCGAAAGTGCGAGGCGGTTGTTTCTTGTATCAAACCGGCTGAAAGCTGGTGGTAATTGCGGTAACGGCTGTGCAATTCGACCGATTACTGTTTGTCGGCCTGAATTCAAAATGTCTTGGTCAACCACCATGTTGGATGGTTTCGCTCCCGATAAACACTGGTGGATGATGACGTCATCTTGTCCCATTGCGGAGTGGAAACCACAGGCCTGAATATACAAAGGTTGAGGAGAGCGATTAGGCATATTGTTGTTCTAAATTGTTCTTAATTAATCTGATGTTGCAGTGTCTGAATAGAAATTGAAAACTGATGCTTGAGGTGGTGAAAATCAATCTTACCCTCTAATTTGTTAGAAGAACTGTATTGAATCTCAATGATCTTTTCACCGTCGCTATCAAAGATGGCGCGAGAATTATTTTTATCAATCATTTGCCACCTTACCTCATTTAACGACCCTTCCCAAGCGGAACTCGGCCAGAGCGTGATCATCAGGTTAAATAATACCTGTTCTGGCTGCGGTAGCGTACCTTGCAAACCGTTGAGCACTTCGGTTTGGATTTGTTCTCCATCGTAAGACAACGAGAGCACTCGCGTCCCCCAAGATGAGAAGCCTGCCAGTACCACTTCGTTGCTAGTCACTTGCAGTTGCACCGGAAGTTGCTCAGATGTGGGTTTGCCATCAATTACCCAAGAGGCCGTAATCAATTGGCTGGCAGCCAGCTGGTAACCTAAGCTGGCTGGAGTCGGTAAGTTAACTTGGGTGTTCTCAGCAATATCGACTTGAGGCGTCGATTGGTGAGGTACCAAGCTACATGCACTTAAAAACAGACTCAGTGCGATTAACGTCGCGCAGCGAAAAGCATGGTTAAAAATCATGACGTCGTTTCCTCTGTTTTAATCGCAATCGGAGAGAGCAGCCAAGCGACAAAAATACCACTTAACACCGTAATGCCGAAACTGTGAATCGCGTGAGTTTGGCTGAGTGACAGCAACCCAAATGACAGCACAGTGGTTATTGCCGAAAGGGTGATCGCCAATAGTGTGCTCACGCTGCGGGCTTTCTCGGCAAAGAACAGAGTGTAATCGATCCCGATACCAAGAATGAGCACCAAGCCAAGCAAGTTGAACAGGTTTAATGTTGTTCCCATCGCGACAGCAGTTGCCAGACCGCACGCGCAAGCAATCAATGATGGCAGTAAAACTCGCCAACTGTGTTGCAGACCGTACCGCTTGATTAACACCAGAAAGATCACAGTACTGGCGGCTACCAATAGCTCCATGATTTTGATTCGGTATTCACCAAATAGGGCGGAAATTTCTTCTGCTTTGTTTAGGTAGACAACATCAGACTGCGATTTGGCAAACGACTTAACAACGGCGGAGTCTTGCAATTGGTTTAGCACCACTACCGTTGCCGATTTTCCTTTGATCTTCCCCAAATGGAGAAAACGCACAGGTGCTGATACCGGGTTTTGCAAGTACTGATCAACCGTGACAGGGATAAAGTCGGCGTCCATTTTCGGCTTTTTATTTAAGCCCAGTCCGGATGCAAGTGGGCTGGATTGTGTCGCGTAAAGGTCGTGAATCAATTGATAGTCTTGTTGCTGACGTTCAACTGAGCTCAAGTAGCGGCTCAGACTCTGGTAGCTTTCGATGGTGCTGTCTGCTTTCCACGCTTCTAAAGCTGGCGTCAAAGACTCCAGCTTTTTCATTAGGTTTTCGTCATCGTCGGCGGTAACGACCAACATTTGCTGCGAAGATTGCATGCCACTGAGCGTCGTAATCAAGGTTTCTTGCTGCTTGAGATCTTTCGGCATCGTTTGCAGCAGACGAATGTCGTCATCGTAGTTCAATTGCAGCAAGAAAAAGCCACTCGCAACCACACATAACATCGGTAATCCGATTTTAATTCGAGGTTGATTCCAAAGCGTTAACCATTTCGCCAACAGTGATTGTCCCGGTAAATTCGAAATGGAGCGCGATGGGTTACGAGCCAGTATCGGATACCAAGCCACCACGGTGATGTAAGCGGCAATCAGACCAATGGATGAAAACAGCGCAAGCTGCTGCAAACCAGGAAACGGTGCCGCTAACATGCCCAAATAGCCGATCAAACTGGTGATTAAGCCAAGTGTGATCGCTATGAAAATATGCTTTAACCCTTGCTCGCTATCCCATTCATTTCCCGCCGCAAGGCGTTCGGTTAGGTAGTGGAATGCGTAGTCGATAGACACGCCGATTAAACTTGCGCCAAACACTAAGCTGAACAGATGGACTTTTCCAAAAATCCACGTCGTAACGGACAACGCAACGAGCAAACCAATGGTGATGGAAAGCAGCGCCAGAGACAGTGGCATCACACTACGAAAGACCAACACGAACAATGCAATGATACCGAGCAGAGAGAACACACCGATGGTGCTGATCTCCGATTTTGCACTTTGCGTACCAAAGTCGGCGTAAAATAGAACGCCAGTATGTGCGACTTCAGCGCCATATTTCTGCGCGACGCTTTGTTCTAGCGCTTGAATATCAGGGACTGCAAGCTGCCCAGTTAGGCTATAAGGAGAGTCTTTTAGCTCAGCAGTAATAAGCAAGTATTGAGCACCGTCTTTTTCGACGGACAGATAGCCGTTATCCAATCGGAAAGAGGACGATTGCTGGGTAACTTGGCTTAAATAATCACGAAATAGCAAGAAAGGATCATTTTGTAACTCTTGCCCAGTCACCCCAGAAAACGGGTTGTACAGAGACTGAATCACATGCTGCACTTGCTGTTCTGGATTTTGGCTTAAACGCTCTCGTTGTTCAGGCGTCAGCAATTGGAAGCGGTGCTTAAAGTAGTAACTCGCCCAAGCTTGCTGTTCTTGAGGTGAGATTTTTCCTACCACATCGCGAAAATGATTACTTTGGCGTAACCCCTTATCAAACTCTGCAGCCGCTGCAAAAAGGGCATTTTTGTCCGGCGCTGTGATCACGAAAATGACTTTGTCGCTCATACTTGCCGAGACCGACTCAAAGGCTTGCTCAGCCACCGGGTTTTGTTGGTTCTTCGGCAACAGTTTTAAAATGTTGGTCTCAATCGGAGATTCTGCACTCCAAACCCATTGTTTGAGTAGCAACGCGCCCGCTAAAACAACGAGATTGAGCCAAACAATAGCAAAGGTGTGAGTGCCGAGACTGAGTTTAGAAACGGAATTGAGCGTCTTCGGCATCCGTGAGTTCCTGAGGTAGAGAGGTCTGGTTCGTAAACGTGATTTCGGTCTTATCGCCACGCAGCTCTTGTAGGGTTAGGCGATCAATGTGCGTTTTACCGGAAAGGGTGATGGCTTTAAACACCGCATTTAATGGCGACTGTTTTGGCACTAAAACGAGCTGCCATTGATTGTTCTCAACTGAAAAATTGAGTGTGAATTGTTCTTGCAGTGCAGAAGTATCCCCGTGGAACACGGATAAAAACACATGGCTAAAGTAGAACGCCATTGGGTTTTCTTGTGCAGAGATCGTTTTCGGAGCTTGGTCGGCAAAAGTCTGACGAAGTTTGTTTTCCGTCAATACCAAATTGACTGCGAAAGGTTCTGTTTGTTGCCACAACAAGCCATGTGTTTTGCTCAGTGTGAACTGACCTTTAGAGGTTAAAGGTTGACTAAACATTTCCAGATGACGCTGCTGCGTAAAATCTCCGCGTACGATTTCATGCTGAGACAACTGCTGTTGAAGCGATGCCAAATCCGTTACATTTGCTGTAGGTGTGGCCAGTGCTGGAACAGAAAATATCAGCAAAAAAGAGAGTAACCACTTTTGCATTAGTTCAGGCTCCCATGGTTGTGCCATTGCTCTACTTTATCTAAAAAGACTGCTGGAGACACAAAGCACATCTCTTGCTTTTCAATGGATACGGCGACTTGCGTTGTATGCGCTTTGCACATACGTTGATTCGTTTCGGCGTCGTAAATCACGTAATCCACACGTAAGCGGTTTTCCCACTCAGTGAGTTGCGCGGTAATGCGAATGGTGTGATTAAACGGAATCGCCTTGACGTATTTAACGCGCGTGTCGATGATCGGCCACATGTACCCAGAGTCTTGCATATCGCGATAGCTGTATTGGATCTTCTCCATCAGCACACGACGCGCTTCTTCAAAATACCGAAAGAAGTTGCCGTGATATATCACGCCCATCGGGTCAGCATCTTGGAATGAGGTGACCATAGTCACCTCCGCTTCTAATGGGTAGAGAACCTGCTCTTGCATTATACCTCCGCGTAGAGTGGCCAATGACGTTGCTGAATGCGTTCAATGAAATGACGCAAATCTTGTTCTAACGGGCGATCTTCAATCACAAACTTAAACTCGCTCAGTACGGCGTCACGAATTACTCGCAAACTCTGACTCATGTGGTGTTCGTCCAATTCGTTATGACGGCGACGAATCTCAACCGCTTGAACGCTTGCTAGGAGTGAAGCCGCAGCAACTTGCTCTGTTAACTCAAGTACGCGTAGGCAATCACGAGCCGCAATGGTGCCCATGCTCACTTTGTCTTGGTTGTGACATTCGGTTGAGCGAGAAAAAACGCTCGCTGGCATGGTGTTTTTCAACGCTTCTGCCGTCCAAGCTGAGATACCAATCTGAACCGCTTTAAAGCCGTGGTTGATCGGTTTACGCTCGCCTTCTGCACCGGTTAAGTTAAACGGCAGGCCGTTATTGAACTTGTAATCCATCAATTGCGCCATCTGACGATCCAGCAAATCAGCTAAGTTGGCAATGTTCACTTTCAACGTATCCATCGCCATTGCGATATGACCACCGTAGAAGTGACCGCCGTGCAGAACGCGCTCGTTGTCGCCATCGATAATTGGATTGTCGTTGGCACTATTTAGTTCATTCTCGATCAATTGACGTAGCCAAGGCAGTGAGTCTTGCACCATGCCTATTACGTGTGGCGCGCAACGCAGCGAGTAGCGATCTTGCAGTCGGTCGCTATTGCGTGGCGGACGTTCAGCATTGAGATCATCACGCAGCCAAGCCGCAACTTGCTGTTGACCAGGGTGAGGTTTTACCGCAAACAACGCTTCATCAAAGTGGAAGTCATTACCTTGCATACCCACAGAAACCATCGCGGTAATCTTGGTGCAAAGCTGCGCTAGGTATTCTGCGCGTTTGTAGGCAAGACAGGCGAGGGCAGTCATCACGGATGTACCGTTCATTAACGCCAAACCTTCTTTTGGTTTTAGGCGAATTGGCTCAATGCCCAGCTCTGCAAACACTTCTTGTGTTGGTCGCACATCGCCTTTGTAAAGCACTTCACGCTCGCCAATTAAGGTCGCCGCTAGGTAAGACAGAGGCGTTAAATCGCCGCTTGCGCCCACCGAGCCTTCTTGTGGAATACGCGGCGCAATGTCGTGATTGATAAGCGTAACGATTTGGTTCAACAGATCGTGAGACACGCCAGATACGCCTTGCGACAATGAACATAAACGTGTCGCCAACACCGCGCGAGCTTGCTCATGAGAAAGGATTTGACCTAAGCCACAGCCATGGAAGCGCGTAAGGTGCAACGGAAGTTCATCCACAAGAGCGGGTGGAATCGCCACAGTACATGAATCTCCGTAACCCGTAGTCACGCCGTAAATAACGCCTTCTTCTTTCAGTAATCGTTCCAGAAACGCCACGCCACGATCAATTTTCGCGGTAAATTCTGGCGAGGTGTTCATGTTTGCCTTTGCTCCTTGAGCAATGGCAACGACATCTTCGATGGTTAAAGATTGGGCACCAAAAGTGATGTTGTGATTATGGTTGTTTGTCATGTGGCTGATTACTTAAAGTCCAGAAGTTAAAAAAGTTGTACCACTGTAACGGCGCTTGCAGTGTGTGGTGTTCTAATCTGTGTGCGTACTGTTGAACCACGTGTTCTAGTGCCTGCTGACGCTCCTTGCGCGGTAGCGTGATTTGGTCACTAAAGTGTTCAAAGTACACATTAAAATGCGGAGTGTTTGCTTCATCGTCGCGTAGGCCGAAGAGTAGGTAAACCGGCGCTTTTAATACCGAGGCCAGCATGAATGGGCCTTGCGGGAATGGTGCAGGTTTATCAAGAAAATTTGCCCAAACGACACGATTTTCTTTGCTGGTAGACGTGCGATCGCCAACGATCACCACCCATTCGCCTTGCTCGATTTTTTGTTGAAGGAGAATCGCGGTGTCTGGTCCCATTGAGCTGACTTGAATCAGATTCAGTTCCGAATTTGGGTTTACCGCCTTCATTACCGCATTAAATTGTTCAGCGTGTTGGGTAAATACCAAGGCATTGATTTTGACATGAGAGTGTCGACGACCAAGCGCGCGGCAGAGTTCGATGTTGCCAAGGTGCGAGCCCAAAATGAGCACGCCTTGTTTTTTTTGCGCCATCTCTTCGAAATGATGTTGGCCGTGAATGGTTAGGTTGTCGACATTAAAGTCACCTTGCCATGCTGCTAGTTTGTCGAGCATGGTTCGCCCAAAAGAAAGCAGATGATGATAGCTGTCCAACTGTTTTGGCAGTGCGATGTTCTGCTGCGCTGCGTAGCGCTGCAAGTTTTGCAGGTAAATCTCAGACGCTTCGCGGGCAGATTTACCCGTGAAGTGGTAGTAGCGCATGACTAACTTTAAAATCAGGTCGAACGCTTTTCTACCGAACAAGCGGTAAACCGCGAGCAAGGTTTTGATGCCTAAAATCGTGCCTTGTTCTTTTCGTTTCGACCAGTGGGCATTGCTGTCGTCTGTGTGACGGCGCTTTCTGGCGAGTAGCGAGGGTATACGCGGCAACATGCCAAAAAATAGGCGAGTGTGCATCCAGCTTATCTTGACGTTATCCCACAATGCGTCGAAGTGGGAAATGCCACCTTCAGGGTAGATCACGCGCGTTGGAACAAAATCAATATCGACGCCTTCCCAGTACATTCGCACCAGAATTTCGATATCAAAATCCATGCGTTTGCCGATGTTGTACTTGTTCAACACGGCGACCGTTTTCGCCACTGGGTAGGCGCGGAAACCGCACATGCTGTCTTTGATAGACAGTGACAAGGTTTCTATCCACACCCAAACGTGCGTAGCGTAGCGACCATACAGACGGGCTTTAGGTACGCTCTCGTCGTATATCGGTTGGCCAGAAATCAGGTTATCTGGTTTTGTTTCGCTGGCGCTGAGCAATTTGGGTAGTGCTTCTAGGTCGTGTTGACCGTCTGCGTCGATTTGAATGGTGTGCGTAAAACCAAGCTGGTGAGCTTGATGTAGGCCAGCCATCACCGCGCCACCTTTGCCTCGGTTTTCACTCAGACTAATCAGTTTTATCAGCCCTTGCTCACTCAATGCTGAAAGCGCTTGTTTGGTGTCTTCATTGCTGCCGTCGTCCACGACCAGCACTGGCAAATCGAAAGAGGATAACGACGCAGCCACGTCTGCAATTGTGCTGCCGTGGTTGTAGCAAGGAATTAAAAAGCAGGGACGGTAATCACTCACGTGACTCACCCAGTTTCATTTTGCCTGAAGAGTGAGTCACCAAGGTTTCACCGTTTTTCGATGTGTACTTAAAGGTCAATTTCTCGCGCTCATTGTCCCAAGAGAGTGAGAGACAAACGTCGGCGTTTGGCAGAATCGGCTCTTGAAATTTGATGACTTCCATTCCTTTAAATACCTTGGGGGTGTTCAAATATTGAACGGCGTAGAGCAACGCCCAGTCAATTTGAGTGACGCCGGGTAAAAGAGGAAAGTGACTGAAATGACCTTGGAAATCTAAGATGTCAGCATCCATACGCAGCAACAGCTCCGCGGTGTGGTCACTCACTTCAATATTCTGAATAGTTGGTTTTCTTTTATCCATGTTACTAGCTTTATTGGAATAGTTTTTCAATTTCAGCAACTTGGCGTTTGCCTTGGCTGTTCAATGGAATTTCGTCGACCACTCTGAATTTTCTCGGGATAGCGATCGGCTCTAGCCAATTGCGCAGAGCCTTGCGAAGCTCAAGCCAAAACTTGCCTTTACCGAGTTCATTAAGCACATCACCGCCTTTATCGTTAAGTACGATGATCGAGACTAACGTGAGGCGACCAGATTCTTCCATTGGGATAACCACGCTTTCTTGAACCCACGGCAGTTGCTCTAAACGTTTTTCCACTTCGACAAGGGAAATACGCTTTTCTTCGACTTTGACGATTCGGTCAGTGCGTCCACGCAATTCAAAAGAAATACTATCATGGAAATAGCATTCATCCGCAGTTTGGTACCAAGTGTTTTCATCAATGTGTGGCGAGCGGAGCTTTAAACAATTTTCATGGTTAAGCTCGGCTTCAACACCAGGGAATAACGTCCAAGGAGTGCTGGCTACGTGCTGCTGACGGTAGGCGATGCCGCCGGTTTCTGTGCTGCCAAAAACTTCAATAGGAAGTGACCCAAACAACAGCTGGCTGTGCTGCGCCGCTTGGTTTGACAAGGGGCCACCAGATGAAAATACGCACCGAATCGAAACCGGATTGTGCTCTTCACTGAGTCGTTTTAGTAACGCAGGGCTGCTTACTAGCGTGGTGTCAGCATCGGCGTGATGGATAATTTGCTCAGGGAATTCGAGGTTGTGTGCTGAAAATGGACGTGCAGAGCACAAAGGCCACAATACGCGAAACAGCAAGCCGTAAATGTGTTGATGAGAGACGGTGCTTTCAACGCGCGTGTTGGCAACCTTGTCGCCCCACAGGTTGTCTAGAATAGCAACTTCGATATCGAGCTGTTTCAGCGTTTTTGCAATAGCTTTTGGTTTGCCGCTTGAACCAGAAGTAAATAGCGTTACTGGTATTTTTGCCAGATTCAATTCGTGCCAAACAAAAGGTTGGTCTACCTGTTGCTCGTGAATCAAGGTGATGCCTACCAATGATTGAGCTTTTACTAGGAGTGAACTCACCTGTTCTGAAACAGAAACATCGGCATCATGCAACAATAAATCGTAATGCTCGCTGAGTTCTTTGAGTGCTTCTAGTTGGTAGTTACCAGGCAATACAATGGATTTTCCTGCGTGACAACAAGCAAAAAAGCCAACGGCAAATAGGTAGCTGTTGCCAAAACACAACGCAATGTTTTGCGTTGGCTGGGTTTCTAACTGCTGAGCAAGCGTTGCGACGTGCTGCTGGAAATCACCCCAAGTGATAACTGTGTCGCGATCGTAAGAGACAGGGGATTGCTCATACCTCTTTGTGCTGAACAAGGTCGCCAGTGAGGTAAAGCTCGAATACGTTGTATTCATACGATTAGTGTTCCTTTCGAACAAATTGACGCACGATCCATTCTCCGGCGAACAAGCTACCAGCAAGTAAGTAGCTAATCAGACCGTTATACAGCGTCCATATTTTTACTGGCAGGAAACAGGTATAGAGGGCAAAAGCTGCATTCAGTACAAAAAAAACGCACCAAACCATCGTCACTTTGCGAGTGTAAGCAACGCCGCTTGGCGGTAGTTCTGGTTCTTGTAAACGCGCGAGCCTTTCAATGATCGATTGAGGCTGTTTGAGACTAAAAGCGAACACGCACAACATGCATACGTTCACAACCACAGGGTAAAACTTAAGCCACCCGTGTTGTTTAAACACCATGCCAAGCGTAACAAGAAGAATACCGACAGCGCCCGTGGTGAGCGCTAGGAATTTAAACTCTTTAAGTGGGGTCTTATTTGCGACGAATAAACGCAAAAGCAACGCAGCAATTAACAAGCCCCCAACTAAGTTCAAGCCAAATTTATCTATACCGAAGTAAACGGCGAAGGGGTAGGCAAACAGTACAATTGCAGACAGACCAGTCAGCAATTGGCGCATTAACTTTCCTTCAATAGCTCAGTGACTGCGTTAACGACATCGTCAACGGTTCTTACTGTACTAAATTCAGCAGGTTTGATTTTTTTACCAGTGACATTCTGTAGGTGCACGACCAAATCAACCGCGTCAATGCTATCTAGATCGAGATCTTGATATAAGTGCGCGTCAGGTTGGATGTCGTCTGCGTCGATTTCGAACAGCTCAACAAGCGCATCTTTAACTTGTTCAAATACTTGATCTTTATTTACATCAGTCATGAATATACCTACAACTTATTCATTGGTTTGAGAAGAAACGTATTTCGCTAGGTTTGCTACAGAAGCAAAGTGTTCGCGCGTATTTGAGTCGTCAGCATCGATGACGATGTTGTATTGCTTTTTAATTGCTAATCCAAGCTCAAGTGCGTCGATAGAGTCTAAGCCAAGTCCATCACCAAAAAGTGGCGCATCCGTTTCAATGTCGTCTACGGTTAAATCTTCAAGGTTCAAAGCATTAATAATAAGTTGCTTAATATCGTTGTGTAACTGTTCCACTGGGACCTGCTTATCAATAAAAGTTTTCTGGAAAAATGTTGTCAGCTAAGTGCTGTTGTAAGCGTCGAGCCGCTATCGTTGGTGACGTAGTTTGCTTTATAAAGGGCTCAATCTCAACTTTATCCTTAACTTCAATTTTGAAAAAGGGCTTTGTTGTTGGCACCTGATACCATTTTTTCTCTTTTGTGAGAAAGCTCGGTGTCACCGTAATATGTACGACTCTTAAATCTCGTTCTGTTCTTACTGCAATTTGCGCCGCGCCACGTTGCAACTTAGGTTTTATGCCTGGTGTTGTTCTTGTGCCTTCCGGAAATATAAGCAACACGTTGCCTTTATTAAATCGTTCTTCACAAAGTGCTAATAAATCATCTGGCGCTTCGTTTGGAATATAGCCGGCCGCTTTTACAATATGCTTCATAAAAGGATTCGACCAAATTGCCGACTTTACTAAACAATCACAGCGATTTAATTGTGAGGCGATTAAAACGTAATCAATTAAACTCGGATGATTGGCAACAATTAAACAATTTCGATCTTGTTGAAGAAGGTCTGCGCCAATAATTTCATAATCAATCGCCCCGCTGAACTTCATTAATTTACAGAATGTGTTGAAAGAATATTGAATCGCGCCTTGAACTTTATATTCACGTTCGGTTTGGTCAGAGACAAAAATACGAATAGCTGGAATTACGATAAAGCTAAGCGCTAAACCACCCAAACCAAATACCGAAAAACAGAAACCCGTGGCGAGCACGCGCCAATACTGATTTAAGCGATTCATTTTTTGCGCCATTCCCAAGCTTGCTGTGGGGCATGGATGGTCCACTGAGTTTTGTCTGACAAGTAGTGCTGCAAAAACGCTAAGCCTTGTGGCAAAAGGTGGCCTTGTTTTTCTACGCTTTGGCTGCTGCGCAACGTAAAATCATCACCGTTTGATAGCACCAAACCTAAGCCAAAGCCCGGATACTGCTGCTGTTCAAATTCGGCGTAGGATTCAGGTAAAGGTTCATCAAAGTCGACAAGCAGAACTTTCTTATCTGGATTGTCTGCTAAAAATAGCCACGCTTCTAATATCGCGCTTTGGAATGTATTTTCCGATGCCGCAATCGAAGTGAGAGGGATTGGCTGCTTGGTTGCGATGGTCGCTAAACCTGCCGCGGTATTGTGCACTGATTGAGAGAACGCCATTGGAGAGGCTTCTTCGCCACTGATGATGTCTGCAACCAGCGCGACACTGCGATGCAGTTCGCCATGACGGCTAGAAAACACCAGATAATCGACCTGATGTTGCTTTAATAATTCGATGGCCGTTTGCACTGCAAGTTTACTTAATGGACTCATTCTTCGGCGCATCATTGCAGGAATATCCGCCACATTTACTTTGCCATCTTGTGGCCAATTTCCGCTTGCAGCCCATTCTTTCCATTCATCAGGTTGAGATAAACCCAGTGAATTCGCTGTCCACGCATCAATATTGAACGAAATTTTGATCTTCGAGTTTGGCATATTTGGTTAAATTGTTTATTTTACAGCTCGATACAATTTGGGCTTCACCCGAATTCATAATAAAAAGGAAATTCTTATGTCGCGCTTTAAGCTGTACATCTCATTATTATTAACTTTGCTTCTTGTCGGTTGTGGACGTGTACAACCTGTATTGAGTGTGGAGGATACTCCAGTTGCGTATGATCTTCAAAATAAACAAGTAAAAATGGCGATTGTGCAATCCGCAACTAACCGTGGTTGGACGATTGAAGAAGTTAGTCCGGGTGTATTAATTGCGAAAATTCACGTTCGTACACACTCTGCTGAAGTAAAAATTCCATACAACAACAAATATTATTCAATTATTTATCTCAACTCAGTAAATCTCAAAGCAAGTGATGGCAAAATTCACCGCAATTACAATCGTTGGGTAAACAATTTAAATGTTGATATTCAGCGAGCACTTGCGTTGTTGGGCACTCAGTCTCAGCAATAAAAATTATTAAATGCAGTTAGGTTTTTTCGTGTTAAATCAAAATAATGATCCTTTTAATGCTTTTGAAGCAAAAACAGAAGCTCAAAAATTATCTTTTGCCCCTATCGTTTTCCATACCGCGAGAACACTCAGAGATTTGGGTATATTAGCGGCGCTCGATAGCGCTGGTTCAAAAGGCATGAGCGCCATTGATATCGCCGAAAAAACAGGCGTGTCAGAATATGGTGTCAAAGTGCTGCTAGACATGGCGATAAGTGCGCACATTGTTTTGTGGGAAAAACCTAACTACTCACTGGCCAACCTCGGGTTCTACTTGTTGTACGATGGCATGACCCAAGCAAACATGGATTTCACGGCCGACGTTTGTTATGCCGCGATGATGCACCTGACTGAAGCAATCAAAGACGGCAAACCTGCTGGACTGAAAGAGTTGGGCGATTGGGAAACCATCTATCAAGGGTTGTCGACATTACCTGAGCAAGCTAAGCAGAGCTGGTTTAAGTTTGATCACTTCTATTCGGATCGTTCTTTCCCATTGCTGCTTAAAGAAGTGTTTGCCAATGAGCCAAAACATATTGTCGATATCGGTGGCAATACGGGTAAATGGGCAATGCAGTGCTGCAACTACGATAAAGATGTGCATGTGACCATTGTTGATTTGCCGCAGCAATTGGAAGTCGCGATGTCGAACGTGGCAGAGAATCAGCTCAGCGAGCGCGTGCATCCGTATCCTGCCAATATGCTTGATAAAGCCCAAACATTGCCTGATCATGCCGATATTTGGTGGATGAGCCAGTTCTTAGATTGTTTCTCTCCAATTGAAATTTTAAATATTTTGAAGAAAGTGAAGGCGCAGTTGAGCGCGGGCGATACCGTTTACGTTCTCGAACTGTTTTGGGATGCGCAGAAATATGCGGGTGCGTCATACAGCTTAAATGCCACCTCGCTTTACTTTACCTGCCTAGCCAATGGTAATAGCCGTTTCTACCGTAGTGATGATTTCCTAGAAATTGTTGAAGCAGCAGGTCTCTCTGTTGTGGAAAGAACGGACAACATTGGCCTCGGACATACCTTATTAAAACTCCAAGCAAGCTAGTATAAAGAATGAAAACAGAGCACAAGCAAGTTGTCGTCGTTGGCGCAGGTCCTTCGGGTTCCACCGTTTCTGCGTTGCTAAAATCTCGTGGTATTGATGTTGTCGTGATCGAAAAAGCGACGTTCCCTCGTTTCTCAATTGGCGAAAGCTTACTTCCAGCTTGTATGGAGGTGGTTGAACTTGCCGGAATGACAGAGGCGGTGAAGCAGCATGGCTTCCAATTCAAAGATGGTGCGGCGTTCCGTCGTAATGGGGTCTACACCCACTTTGATTTCACTGACAAATTTACCGCAGGACCAGGCACCACATTTCAGGTTCAACGCGCCAGTTTTGATAAAGTGCTCGCTGACAGCGCCGCAGAGCAGGGCGTCGATATTCGTTATCAACATGAGCTGGTTAGCTTGGCGTTTGAAGGCAAAAAATCGCGCTTAGAAGTGGTTGGGCCCGATAAGCAGGCGTATCAAATCGAAGCCGATTTTGTTTTGGATGCGAGTGGTTTTGGCCGAGTGCTGCCGCGTTTGCTGGATCTGGAAGAACCTTCTTGCCTTCCACCAAGAAAAGCGATCTTTACGCATATCGAAGATCATATTTCACCACAAGAACCAGAGTACGATCGCAACAAAATTCTGATTTCAGTCCATCCTGAAAATCACGACGTATGGTACTGGCTCATTCCATTCTCGAATGGTACGTGTTCGTTTGGTGTGGTGGGTGAGCCTGAGTTTTTCGAGCAACACCCAGAAGATAAGCTTGCAGCTTTGCAGCAGTTGGCTAATGAAGAGCCGGGTTTGGCATCTTTATTGCGAAACGCGAAGTACCCAAATCCTGCAGGAGAGTTGGGTGGCTATTCAGCGAACGTCAAACGCTTAGCCACAGAACACTACGCGCTGCTTGGTAACGCGGGCGAATTTTTGGATCCGGTATTCTCATCGGGTGTCACTATAGCGATGAAGTCCGCTCAATTTGCTGCTGATTGCGTTGTGCGTCAATTGAACGGCGAAGTGGTTGATTGGCAAGAAGAATACTCAGAACGCTTGATGGTTGGTGTCAACACGTTCCGCACTTATGTGGAAGGATGGTACAACGGCACGCTTCAAGACGTGATTTTCTACCAAGCTCCAAATCCACGCATTAAACAGATGATCAGTGCAATATTGGCTGGTTACGCGTGGGATACCGAGAACCCATACGTCAAGCAAAGTGAACAACGCTTGTCGACACTGGCTGAGTTAGTTCGTGGCGAAGGTTTTTAAATTACTAAGAAAGAACCATTAAAAACATCTCATTAGCCCCATCTGTGATTCATAGATGGGGCTTTTTATTGCCTTGATTTTAATAAGGTTATTCATTTTTTGGTGGGTTATTGAACGTTGAAATTGCCTTAAAGGTGACCTTAATCACATAAATGTTTGTTGTAGCTGATATTTCTATAAAACTCGTAGGAAATGGATTACATTTTGGGAGTGTTCCCTCAACTTGGTTATATCGTGAAAAAGGTATCTAAGCGACTGTATAGATTAGTAAAGTTTAAAAAACGGCAGCCACTCAAAGCCGTATTGTTTTCCTTTACTTCCATGTTGAAGGGCAGGCAGCAGCGCCTCATTAAAATGCTTCCTTTTTATCCTCAACGTTCCCATCGATGTATTTTTTCTCCCGAGCCATTTCAAGAGCCTTCTGAGCATGTTTTGGCGTGGGGACAGCGAGTCAGCCCAGCATTCAAAAGCAAAGTGGTCGAAATTTGCTCTGAGCTAGAAATCAACCCGAATCATCTAATGGCTTGTATGGCCTTTGAGACGGCTGAAACGTTCAGCCCTAGCATTAGAAACGGCTCTGGGAGTGGGGCGACAGGTCTGATTCAGTTCATGCCCGCAACCGCGAAAAACTTGGGGACGAGCACTAAGCATCTCGCCATGATGAGCGCCGTTGAACAGCTCGATTATGTGAAAGCTTACTTTTGGCCTTATCGACACCGAATGTCTTCGTTGGAAGATGTTTACATGGCGATTCTCTACCCCGCGGCAATCGGGAAGTCACCCTCACACGTGCTGTTCAAACAAGGTTCGATCGCTTACCGACAAAATGCAGGCATCGATCGTCACAGCAAAGGGAGCATTACGTTGAGTGACGTCTCTTACAAAGTTAGGCAGAAGCTGGCGAAAGGTTTGCAGCCTAACTTTATGGGTTAGCGTCGCCATCGTTGGTGTCGGTGGTTGTTTCCGACTCTGTCTCTCGGCTCACTTTAACTTGCACAATCCGGTGATGCTTGACGTTTAACACCTCAAACTGCCAGCCCTCATAGTCGACCAACTCTCCTGCATGTGGAAGGCGTCCTAGCCACCAAGTTAAAAAGCCATTGAGGGTTTGAAAACCTTCACTCTCTTCGCCTTCAATTGTGGTCAATCCCAGTTTGTATTTGAGTTCGTTGAGAGGAATCAGCGCATCCATCAGCCAACTGCCGTCTTTTTGCTGCTTCGCCCAGATTTGTTCTGGTGCCATTCCTAATTCGCCAGCAATGGACTTGAGCAAATCGTATAAGGTGACTAAGCCTTGCACGTCGCCATATTCATCAACAATAAATACCATCTCTGCGCTGGTTTGTTGCATGTAGTTCAGCAGAGGCAAGCCTTTCATCGACTCCGGTACAAAGCGCGGATGTTTGAGCAATTTACCGAGTCTCGAAACAGACAGGTGGTCGTACTCATCAAGCAATACTTTTGAGGAAATGGTGCCGATGATGTTATCTAAACCGCCTTTGCACACTGGCCAAACTGAGTGTTGAGTTTGACGTAGGTGTTTGAGAATCGCATCCAGCGGCAAGTTGGTGTCCAAAAAATGGATGTCGCAGCGCGGCGTCATTAAAGACAGGGCTAAACGATCATTGAGGTGCAGTAGCTTGCGGATCATCAGTTGTTCTTGCGGTTCGATGGCTCCTGATTCCGAACCTTCATTGACGACGGCAAAGATGTCTTCTTCTGTGACGATTTCGCCTTGGTTTTCGTTTTGGCGCAGAAGTTTAAGTAACGCGTCTGTCGACACAGTAAGTAAGAACACAAAAGGTCTGGCAAGTTTGGCTAACCAATGAATCGGATAGGCGACCACAATTGCGATGCTTTCCGCGTTGTTTTGCGCAAAACGTTTTGGTACGAGCTCGCCGATGATGATCGCGAAGTAAGTGATCAAAATAACAACGCTGGTGGTCGCAAGAATGGTGGCGACTTCGCGCTCTAGCCCTTGGGCAACGAGCCAGTGTTCAAAAGGAATGGACAGCGTCGCTTCACCAAAAATGCCACTGAGTAGACCGATGGCAGTAATGCCGATTTGGATAGTCGAAAGAAACTGGGTAGGGTTGTTTTTTAGTTCTAAAGCGAGCGCAGCAGGTGCGTTGTCTTCGGCCATCATTTTTAGTCGGCCGCTTTTCGCCGCGACTAACGCAATCTCAGACATAGCGAAAATGCCGTTTAGTGCGATCAATCCAACAAGCAATAAAATGTCCATGGCGCCTTCCAATAATGCACACGTTAGCAGCATAACGAGATTCTCTCGCGAGAAACGTGAGGTTGTGAATAATTCAACGCGTCATGCCAACAGAATGTCTTATTAAAAGGATAGAGTTCATTTGTTGAATGTGGTTTTCGCGTCCAGACGAATGATTCTGTTACTTGACTGGGATTCTGATAAACTACGCGCCCATTTCCTCTTTAGAGACGTTTCTATGCCATTTTCTAAGCTTGGTTTAAGCGCACCAATTACGGATGCCGTAACGGCGCTGGGTTACGAAAAACCGACTTCTATCCAACAAAAAGCGATTCCAATTGTGCTGCGTGGCAGCAACTTGATCGCGGCTGCGCAAACAGGCACGGGTAAAACCGCCAGCTTTGTGTTGCCAATCTTAGAAAAGCTCAGCCAAGGTGAGACGCAACGTAAAAAACGCGCTCGTGCCATCATTCTTACGCCAACGCGCGAACTGGCTCTGCAAGTGCATCAAAGTATTGAAGCGTACGGGAAGAACTTGCCACTGCGCTCAATGGCGATGTTTGGTGGCGTGGAATATGCGCCGCAGAAGCAAGCGCTGATTGAAGGCGTAGATATTGTGGTGAGCACTCCAGGACGTCTGATTGATTTATACGGCCAGCGTGCGATCCATTTTGATGAAGTGGAAATGCTGGTATTGGACGAAGCCGATAAGATGCTTGATATGGGCTTTATCGACTCGATCGATAAGATCATCGATTGCATGCCAGAAGATGTTCAAAGTTTGCTGTTCTCGGCTACGTTGTCGAACCCAGTTCGTGATTTGGCCAAAAACGCGATTGTAGATCCTGAAGAGATTACGATTGCAAAACACAGCGCATCTAAGTCGAACATCAAGCAGTGGATCACCACCGTCGATAAAGACATGAAGTCATCGCTTTTGAGCCACATGCTGAATGAAAACGACTGGTCGCAAGTGCTGATCTTTATTGAAACAAAACACGGCGCGGCCAAATTGGTTAGCCAGCTTGAGAAGCGCGGCATTGTGGCTGAAGCGTTCCACAGTGGTCGCAATCAGCGTGTTCGTCAGGAACTGATTGAGAAGTTCAAAGCGGGTGAAATTCAGTATCTGGTTGCAACCGGTGTTGCCGCGCGTGGTATTGATATCGACAACTTACCAGTAGTGATTAACTACGATTTACCATTCCCTGCGGATGAGTACGTACACCGCATCGGGCGTACTGGCCGTGCTGGCGCGCAAGGTGAAGCGATCTCTTTGGTATCGAAGGATGATTTCAAAAACCTGTGCATGATTGAAAGCCGTCTGGGCCACTTGCTTGAGCGTGTTGAAATCGAAGGTTTTGCTCCAAGAAAGCCCGTGCCGATTTCGATTTTGAATTACGTACCTAAGAATAAGCGTAAACCGCAAGACAATCGTCCGCGTCGTGAGAATTCTGAACCGCGTGACGCAAAATAGTCTGCTAATACATTGAAAGCAAAGCCGCATTCGTGCGGCTTTTTTGCGTTTAGAACCGCCGAAAACACAATGGATTTTGTCTGGTTTGTCGACCGTGATGAGGAAAAAAGTTAAATCGTGTCATACGCTTAACACTCAAAATGCAAATAACTGCGTAAATGTTTTGTCAAATTTCTGTCCTCATATTTGCAGAAGGGCAGGAATAGGCGCAGACTTTCGCGCTTGCTAATGAATGCATAAATGAGGCACGAATGAAAACAGGTGATAAGCAATTCGCTGTTATTGGTCTTGGCCGATTTGGTTTGGCGGTATGTAAAGAATTACAAGATTCTGGGTCACAAGTCTTAGCGGTCGACATCAATGAAGATCGAGTGAAAGAAGCTGCAGGTTTTGTGAGTCAGGCCATTGTGGCAAATTGTACTCATGAAGAAACGGTCGCAGAGCTCAAGCTCGATGATTACGACATGGTGATGATTGCCATTGGTGCGGACGTGAATGCCAGTATTCTTGCTACTCTGATAGCAAAAGAGGCGGGTGTAAAATCGGTATGGGTAAAAGCTAACGACCGATTCCAAGCTCGCGTTCTGCAAAAAATTGGCGCAGACCACATCATCATGCCAGAGCGCGATATGGGCATTCGTGTGGCGCGCAAAATGCTGGATAAACGCGTACTCGAATTTCATCCATTGGGCAGCGGATTAGCAATGACGGAGTTTGTTGTTGGCTCGCGTTTGATGGGTAAAACGTTAAGCGATTTGGCGCTGTGCAAGGTCGAAGGCGTGCAAGTGTTGGGCTTTAAACGTGGCCCTGAAATCATCAAAGCGCCCGATATGAGCACCACGCTTGAAATCGGCGATCTCATTATTGTGGTTGGCCCGCAAGACAAGTTGGCAAACAAGCTGAAATCATTATGACGCAATTTCATCAGAGAGGCGTTTTTTACGTCCCAGACGGCAAACGAGATAAAGCGAAAGGTGGCGAACCGCGCATTATATTGCTGAGCTTTCTCGGAGTGTTATTGCCTTCTGCTGTTCTGCTTACGCTACCGATTTTTTCGGTTTCAGGTCTGTCTATTACTGACGCGTTGTTTACCGCGACTTCAGCCATCAGTGTGACTGGGTTGGGTGTGGTCGATACCGGCCAACATTTTACGCTCGCGGGTAAAATTCTTCTGATGTGTTTGATGCAGATCGGCGGCTTAGGGCAAATGACCTTATCTGCGGTGTTGCTCTATATGTTTGGGGTGCGCTTGAGTCTACGTCAGCAAGCGTTAGCCAAAGAAGCTCTTGGCCAAGAAAGGCAAGTCAACCTACGTCGTTTGGTGAAAAAGATCGTCACATTTGCGCTGGTGGCAGAGGCGATTGGTTTTGTTTTCCTCTCGTATCGTTGGGTGCCAGAAATGGGTTGGCAGACGGGCATGTTCTATGCGCTGTTTCATTCTATTTCGGCTTTCAACAATGCTGGCTTCGCTCTCTTCTCTGACAGCATGATGAGTTTTGTCAACGATCCGTTAGTGAGTTTCACCTTAGCTGGTCTGTTTATCTTTGGCGGCTTGGGTTTTACTGTGATTGGGGACGTTTGGCGACATTGGCGTAAAGGTTTCCACTTCTTACATATTCACACCAAAATCATGCTGATTGCCACGCCGTTACTGCTGTTGGTGGGAACGGTGCTGTTTTGGCTTTTGGAACGTCACAACTCCAACACCATGGGGTCACTCACTACTGGCGGGCAATGGTTGGCCGCTTTCTTCCAATCAGCCAGTGCGCGGACAGCGGGTTTTAACAGTGTTGATTTAACGCAGTTCACGCAACCGGCATTACTCATCATGATCGTTTTGATGTTGATTGGTGCGGGTTCGACCTCTACGGGTGGCGGTATCAAGGTGTCTACTTTTGCTGTCGCGTTTATGGCGACGTGGACGTTCTTGCGTCAAAAGAAACACGTGGTGATGTTTAAGAGAACGGTAAACTGGCCAACGGTAACGAAGTCACTGGCAATCATTGTGGTGAGCGGAGCAATTCTCACCACCGCGATGTTTTTGTTGATGCTGACGGAGAAAGCTTCTTTTGACAAAGTGATGTTCGAAACGATTTCTGCTTTTGCAACGGTTGGGCTTACTGCAGGTTTGACGGCAGAGCTTTCAGAGCCTGGAAAGTACATCATGATCGTCGTGATGATCATTGGCCGTATTGGGCCTTTGACGCTCGCATATATGTTAGCGAGACCAGAGCCAACCTTGATTAAGTACCCAGAAGACACGGTTCTTACTGGTTGATTTGTCAGTAATAAGCAAAATGAATGTAAATTAACGCTTTGAATTTAAAGTGATATTTTGACTTTTTTGAGCGTCGATTGGTCATCGGCGCTCAAACATTTATAAATAACGTGGTCTTCTGCTCAAATTTTCTTTTTGATCCCCTTGTCAGCATTCCCTTATCCTTTCATTTCTGTACCATTCATTCACTTAATTTATATCTAATGCGTAAATAACCATCAGGTAACCGCTCATTAAATTGATGGGTATCTGAGTTCGTTTTACGCATGGTGAATTGAAAAGATGGAGCTGTACTTTGAAATTCCACACCTTTGCCTTGACCATGCTGACTGCACTTGTTGCCGGAAACAGTATGGCAACGACCCCACCATCGCCAATTTGGCATCCGATCACGCTGAGTGACGGAAGCAATAGCGAGGCGATTTTACGCGGAACTGCTGATTTCCATTGGTTTGAAGACAAACAAGGCAATGCCTTGATTCAGGAAGATGGTGTTTGGTTTTTTGCTCAGATCCAGCGTAATTCAGACACCCCTGAGTTGCTCTCGACTGGTATTGAGAAAACCCAATCCAGTGATGCGCCTGATTCAGCGAAGTTTCGTCCGGACGTGCAAGTTAAGCCGGAGCTGTCTTCGTTAAAAGCGATTGAACCTATGGCTCGCCAAAACTTATTGCGCACGGCACAAGGTTATCAGGCGATGAGCAGCTCGAGCGTGAAACAGCAGCCTTTGTTGGTTGTGCAGGTTTCTTTTAACGATCAAGCGATGGTGCACAATTTCGAGCAACGTGTTTTCGACACGAATGGCCAAAGCGTTGTGGATTACTTTGATAAAAACTCTCAAGGTAAATTCAAAGTCGTCCCAGCTATCGAGAGTTACGGCACCGCGAATGATGGTGTAATCAATGTGACCGTGGCACAAAGCCACCCAAATTGTCACTCTAGTTCTAGCGACACCACATGTACGGCCAAGCTGAACGCCGTGTTTACAGAGGCCTACCAAAAACTGGATCCGTACTTCAATCTTTCTGCTTACGACAGTAACCAAGATGGAACCGTTGAACCTTCAGAGTTGTCAGTGATGTTTATCTTTGCTGGTGGCGATCGTTCAACCGGATTCCTTGACCGTCCTGCTATCTGGCCGCACAAATTCTCTCACAATGATGTCACGCTAGATGGCAAAAAGATCACTGACTATTGCGTGTTTGCTGACTACCAAGTTGATCATCAAGCGACGTTGGGTGTGATCGTACATGAGCTTGGCCATTTAATGCTTGGCTTACCGGATTTGTACGCAAGGAACAGTGACGCCTCGATCGGTTCTTGGGGCGTGATGGGTGCTGGTTCATGGGCGAAGAAACCGGGTGATTCGTACTCAGGTGATACGCCCGTTAACATGAGCGCATGGAGCAAACACGCGGCTGGTTTCGTTGTACCAACGATCACTCATGAAAGCCCGACGCCTATTTCCGTGAATAACGACGACGTCAAATTGGTGTATCTCGACCCATACTTAAAAGAGTTTGGCCCACGCGTGTATTTGGAAAACCGTACCTTTAGCGGTTACGACCGAGCATTGGCGGCAGAAGGGGTATTGGCGACGTCTGTGAACGTCCAGAACCGCTTTAACGATGTTGGCGCGATGCAGGTTCAAATCATGCAGGCTGATGGTCTGAATGAGTTAGAAAATGATGGAAGCAGTGATGCCGGCGATTTGTATCCTAACGGTGGCACTGAGATTTCCGACACTTCTAATCCAGGACTTCAAGTAATTGCTGGGTTTGAAACTGGTGTTCGTATTTCTAACATTGCTAGCAGTACGAATGGCGGCAGTTTCTCCCTTGAGCAAGCGAGCGAGCCAAACAAATCGGCTTGGCTGAACTCTCTCTATCAAGGTTATGTGTTTGCTAGTGGCACAAATACGCTGGCGGTTTCACTCGATTTAAATAACGCTACAGAACTGGATGGTATTCAGCTGTACGCGCAAAGAAGCAGCCTTCAAAGTGATATGACTTACCGAGTATGGCGATTCCCATTCTCAGGTAATGCGGGTTACCGGTTGGTGTTAGACCAAGACAGCGCTGAACTGCTACAACAAGGTTCTTTCCAAAAATCATCACGAATCTTATTCCCTCAGCCAAGTCAACTAAGTGCTGGTCAGCATCTGTTGGTGGTGGAATTGGAAGGCGGTGAGTTTGAAGCGAACTTTGATTTTGGTCGTGTTCTAAAAACAGAAAAATCCTCTTTACCTGCGATGTGGACAGGCAGCAATAGCAACATGTACACATTTGGTTTGAATCAGACAGGCTTCTCTTTCGTACCGTTTGCCGCGCTGCTGAATGTGGATGCGAGTCATGTCGTTGAGGCAAAAGCAGACTCATTGCAAACCGATAAGAACAAGTCAATCGAGTTGAACTTGATGGACAATGACTTTATGGCCGTTGGTTATCAGTTCAATGTGGACATCGTTCAACAACCAGAACATGGCACCATTTCGGGTAATCAGTACCAACCTGAAATGAACTTTGTTGGTTTGGATCGTTTTCAATATCGTTTGTTGTCGATTGATGGTGCCTACTCATCTTCAATCGTGAATGTTCAGGTGGAAGTGCTTGGCAGCAACGAAGCGCCAGTTGCCGTGATTAATGTTGATAATCAAGACATGACGGTTGGGCAGCGAGTCACGCTGTCTGCGTTAAATAGTACGGATGCCGATGGTGACGTGTTGAGTTATCGATGGGAGCAGTTGGCTGGCACTTCAGTTTCTCTTGGCAATGCAACCAGTGTTAGCGCTAGCTTTACGGTGCCTCAAGGTGCAAAGGCGGGTGAGGTTCTGACATTCCGTCTTACGGTTGCGGATCCAAGTAACGAGACTTCCAGTGCGACCATCGATTTAACCGTGCAAAACTCAGCTCCAATTACGCTAGCGGATACGGCGACAGTCGCCGTCGGTGAAAGCATTGTGATTGATGCAGCGGGCAATGATTCGGACGTGAACGGCGATAAACTGGTTGTACAAAGTGTACAAAACTTAACGGGCGTAGGAATCGCGAGTGTAGAGAACGGAAAAATCCGCTTTCAAGCACCGGATAGTCCGGCTGACGGCATCAAGCTGCAATACACGGTTTCGGATGGCAAAGGTGCTACTGCAACGGGTGAAGTGACCGTGACGGTTGTTGCTTCTTTGAAAACAACGACGTTCAAAAACTCGGAGGGTGGCGGCAGTGTTTCTTATTGGGCTCTGATGTTACTCGCGGTATTGGGCTGGCGACGCCGCGTCTAAAACGGTATTAAATTTACGGTATAAGCCACTCGCATCGAGTGGCTTATTTTTTGTGTCTGATTTATTTCGAATTTGCTCTCATTATCTTATGAGATGTGTTTCTCATTATTTTAAAAGCGATTTTTCTACTCTGCGGTTACCCTAGGGGCAGATTTTTACAAATTAAGGATGTTGTATGTCAACCGAGGACTTTTCTGTTTCGGCAATATGCCGAGAAGCGGCAGTGATGGTCAGAAGGAACCTACTCGCAATTGTCATTGCGTGTATTCCATTAATCATCGTGCACTCAATTTTTGTGTTTATGTATCCTGAAATGACGGGGCAAGATCAAGCGAGCGCCCAAGAAGGAAACATCACGGGATTTTATTTCGTCACAATCGTTTTATACCCACTTGTTGCTGCGATGGCTGCTGTGCGTGTGCACCGGATTTATTTGGTTGGCGATTACATGCACTCGGCGTTGGATGTGTTTCGTTTGTCGGCCCGAGAATTCCGTTTCATTGGCTGGTGGATATTGTTTGGACTGATGATGATGCTCGTCATTGGTATCCCAATCTTTGTATTGTCGTTTATCTACATTGCAGAAAGCGGTGAACCCGATTTTGTCGCCATGGCGTTTATCACAACAGTTGCAAGCATTCCAGGCTATTGGGTGATGGCGCGTTGGTCGTTTGTTCTGCCAGCGACCGCAATGGATCATCAGCCGCGCAGTTTGCGTCGTTCATGGAACCAAAGCAGACCATACAACAAGCAAGTATTCATTTTGATGGGATTAATTCCATTAGGTGCAGGATTACTCAGTCAGCTTATCTTTAGCCACTTTACGAATTTCTTCATGCTGAGTTTTGTTGGCGTTGCCTATGGTATTTTCGGCGCGTACCAGCTGGCATTGTTATCGTTGAGCTATAAAACGGTCGTGGATATCGAACGCGCTCGTTTTGATACGCCATCAGAGCCACCAAAAACGGGTGAAGAATTTTCCGCTTAATCAATTTGATCGTTTTTACATACCACCTCCGTTTGTGAGGTGGTATGTAGCGGGTGAATACCTTTCCTGCCGTCTTCGCGTTATTCATGCAAAATACCCATGCCCATTTCATGGCTGAATGACAGTGACGTTCACACGTATACTGACAACAGTACTTCTTTTTATTAAGGAACCCCACATGTCCATTTGGCAACGGGTCAGTTTCACCCATCGCTTTAGTCAACTACCGTCAGCTTTCTATACTTTGGTTGAGCCACAACCCTTGGATAATACTCGCTGGGTTGCTTGGAATGGTGAGTTTGCGCAGCAGTTTGGTTTACCAGCAGAGCAAAACGATGAGCTATTGGCGGTTTTTTCTGGGCAAAGCGAATTCGAACCGTTTCGTCCTCTGGCGATGAAATACGCAGGGCATCAGTTTGGCGTCTACAACCCAGACTTGGGTGATGGACGTGGATTGCTGTTGGCGGAAATTGAGCATCAAAATGGCACTTGGTTTGATATTCACCTTAAAGGCGCGGGGCTAACACCCTACTCGCGCATGGGGGACGGCAGGGCGGTGTTGCGCTCAACCATTCGTGAGTATCTATGCAGCGAAGCCATGGCGGGGCTTGGGATCCCGACGACTCGTGCTCTTGGCATGATGGTCAGTGACACGCCTGTTTATCGCGAGAAAACAGAATTCGGCGCAATGTTGATTCGTATGGCGGAGACCCACGTGCGTTTTGGCCATTTCGAGCACCTTTTCTATACCAATCAATTGGCAGAGCAAAAGTTGCTGGCGGACAAAGTCATCGAGTGGCACTTTGCTGATTGTGCGTCGGCAGAGAAGCCATACGCTGCAATGTTTGGTGAAATTGTTCAGAAAACAGCGGACATGATTGCTTACTGGCAAGCGTATGGGTTTGCTCATGGCGTGATGAACACCGATAACATGTCAATTCTCGGGCAAACCTTTGATTACGGGCCATTTGGTTTTCTCGACGATTATGAATCGGGGTACATTTGTAACCATTCTGATTATCAGGGGCGTTATGCGTTCGAGCAGCAACCGCGAATTGCCCTGTGGAATCTTTCTGCTTTGGCACATGCCTTATCACCGCTCGTCGAGCGAGAAGATTTAGAACAGGCACTGAGCCAATTTGAAAGGCGTTTAAGCCAGCAGTTTAGCCGCTTGATGCGCAGTAAGCTGGGTTTGAAAACAAAAATTGCAGAAGACGGACGTTTGTTTGAGTCGATGTTTGAACTGCTTAATCAGAATCATACCGACTACACGCGATTCTTTAGAGCGTTGTCCAACCTCGATAAACAGCCAGCGCAAGAGGTCATCGATTTGTTTATTGACCGGGAAGCCGCCCAAGCGTGGCTTGATTTGTATTTGGCTCGATGTGAGCTGGAGGTAGATGAAATTGGTGAGCCGATTTCAGCCGAGCAACGTTGTGAACAGATGCGCCAAGCCAACCCGAAATACATTCTTCGCAACTACCTTGCGCAATTGGCTATCGATAAAGCTGAGGAAGGGGATTTCAGCGAAGTTCATCGTCTTGCTGAGATACTTCGCCATCCATACGATTCGCAACCAGAGTTTGAGGCGTATGCCAAATTGCCGCCAGAGTGGGGGAAAAAGATGGAGATCAGCTGCTCCTCATAAATGGGTCATTTCCCACCCATATCCTTTAGGTTTGTGGGTGGATTTCCCTCCTTTTGGCTCTCGCTTGTCAACTTTAATATTTTAATGGATTGATTTTAAATAAAAAAATAGTTGGTCTGTTAATTGCTCTTTGATGAACATCCGTACCCATCACCTTAACTTCATGGACGGGATGGGATGTGATTTATCAAGGAGAATAATAATGTTAAAGCCTCTAACCCTACTATCTGTCTCTGCTCTTGCTGTTACCAGTTTTAATGCCGCTGCGAATTGTGACCCAGGTGAAACGGTCATCAAATTCAGCCACGTGACTAATGCGGACAAACACCCAAAAGGCATTGCTGCTTCGTTGCTTGAAAAACGTGTCAACGAAGAAATGAACGGCAAAGTGTGCATGCAGGTGTTTCCAAACTCAACGCTTTACGATGATGACAAAGTGTTGGAAGCTCTTCTAAATGGTGATGTTCAACTCGCTGCTCCTTCTCTTTCTAAGTTTGAGAAATTCACCAAGAAGTATCGCCTTTTCGATCTGCCTTTCTTGTTTGATGATGTCGCTGCTGTTGACCGCTTCCAAAACTCTGAAGCGGGAGAGAAGCTGAAAAACTCAATGAAACGTCGTGGTCTACAAGGCATTGCGTTCTGGCACAACGGTATGAAGCAAATGTCTGCCAATAAACCTCTGATGGTGCCAAGCGATGCGAAAGGACTTAAGTTCCGCGTCCAAGCTTCTGACGTTCTTGTTGCCCAGTTCGAGCAACTTGGCGCAAACCCTCAAAAAATGTCCTTCAAAGAAGTTTACGGCGGTCTACAAACGAAGGTTATCGATGGTCAAGAGAACACTTGGTCAAACATCTACGGTAAGAAGTTCTTCGAAGTTCAAGATGGCATCACGGAAACCAACCACGGTATTTTGGATTACCTCGTTGTGACGTCGAACGATTTTTGGCAGAAGCTACCAGAAGATCAGCGTGAACAGCTCAATACCATCATTCAAGAAGTGACTGTTGAGCGTAACGCGGAATCGACCAAAGTGAACTTGGCGAATAAAAACAACATCATCGAAGCGGGTGGTGTGGTTCGTACGCTAACGCCAGAGCAGCGTCAAGAGTGGGTGACGGCTCTGCAACCAGTGTGGAAAAAGTTTGAGAAAGACATTGGTTCTGACCTGATTGAAGCGGCTTTGGCTTCAAACCAACAATAACAAAAACGATATCCATTCGCCCTCGGACTCTCTCTAAGCCGAGCTGAGGATGAGGGCTTTTTCCCCTTTACTGATGACGTGATGTAATTATGGAACCGACTTTTTTTGCCAAGGCTGGACGAATCACCGATGCCATTGAAGAAACCTTGATTGCTTTCTTCTTAGGTGCGATGACATTGCTGACGTTTGCTAATGTCATTTTTCGCTATGTCTTTAACGATAATATTCTCTGGGCGTTAGAGCTCACCGTATTCATGTTCGCGTGGATGGTTTTAGTTGGCGCTTCGTACGGTGTGAAAAAACACTTTCACATTGGCGTGGATGTCATCATCAATATCGTGCCTGAAGGGCGCCGTAAACTCCTTGCGCTAGTCGCAGCGGCCTGCTGCCTAACCTTTTCGATTCTGCTTTTGATTGGTGCTTGGAATTATTGGTATCCCTTTGCGACAGAGCGCGCATGGTATGAAACCGACGATATCCCAATGCCTGAGTTTTTACAGTTCTTAGCGGATTGGCTTAATGAAGGCGAGCGCTACGAAAAACTACCACGCTTTATTCCTTATTTCGCTTTGCCGCTTGGTATGGCGATGCTCACTTTCCGTTTTTTACAAGTCACTTGGCAGATCGCTACAGGCAAGCTGGATCGCTTGATTGCAGGTCATGAAGCTGAGGAAGAACTGGAAGCCTTAAAAGAAGAAATGAGTGAAGCTGGCGATGCCATGACTCCTCGTTCCTCGAACGATTCTGATCACAAGGAGCGCTAAGCCATGGATATTTTACTACTGTTTTTAATGGTGATTGGCTTCATGCTCATTGGTGTGCCAATCGCAATTTCTCTGGGTCTTTCCAGTGTTCTTTTCTTAATGCTGCATTCCGATGCTTCTTTGGCGTCAGTTGCTCAAACGCTGTTTAATGCCTTTGCTGGTCACTACACATTGTTGGCGATACCTTTCTTCATTTTGGCCTCAAGTTTTATGTCGACAGGTGGCGTTGCAAAGCGAATCATCCGATTTGCGATTGCCATTGTTGGTTGGTTCCGTGGTGGTCTCGCCATGGCTTCCGTTGTGGCATGTATGATGTTTGCAGCACTGTCTGGCTCTTCACCAGCAACCGTGGTCGCTATCGGTAGTATCGTCATTGCGGGGATGATCAAAAACGGTTACTCGAAAGAGTTTGCTGCGGGTGTTATCTGTAACGCAGGTACTTTGGGGATCTTGATTCCGCCATCGATCGTGATGGTGGTGTATGCTGCTGCGACCGATGTGTCAGTGGGGCGTATGTTCCTTGGTGGTGTGATCCCGGGTTTGCTGGCTGGCGTGATGTTGATGATCGCTATATACATTGCGGCGAGGATTAAGAATCTACCTAAGCAACCATTCGTGGGATGGAAAGAAACGTTTGATGCCGCCAAAGATGCGAGTTGGGGGTTGTTGCTGGTGGTGATCATCCTTGGCGGTATCTATGGCGGTATTTTTACACCAACAGAGGCTGCGGCAGTTGCGGCGGTGTACTCATTCTTTATCGCGAACTTTATATATAAAGACATGGGACCATTTGCTGATAAGCAAAACACCAAACCAGCGATCGTCAAAGTGATTCAGACCTTTGTGCATGAAGACACTAAGCATACCTTGTATGAAGCAGGTAAGCTTACCATCATGCTGCTGTTTATCATTGCTAATGCACTGATCTTAAAACACGTACTGACTGAAGAACGTATCCCTCAGATGATCACGGAATCGATGCTGTCTGCGGGGCTTGGGCCAATTACGTTCTTGATAGTTGTAAACTTGTTGCTCCTGATCGGCGGTCAGTTTATGGAGCCTTCGGGTTTATTGATCATCGTTGCTCCTTTGGTGTTCCCAATTGCCATTGCGCTGGGAATTGACCCAATTCACCTCGGTATCATGATGGTAGTGAACATGGAAATCGGCATGATAACGCCACCAGTCGGGTTGAACCTGTTTGTAACGGCTGGGGTGGCAAGAATGTCGATGATGAATGTTGTAAAAGCGGCATTGCCATGGGTGGGTGTCATGTTCTTGTTCTTGATAATTGTGACTTATGTACCTTGGGTATCAACTTGGTTACCTACGACCTTGATGGGGCCAGAAATAATCACTAAATAACACATTTTCAGGATTACATTCACGCAACCAAAAAGAGGTGTGAGCAATCACACCTCTTCGTCTATGGATTTAAAATCTTGTTTTCTCGGATCGGGATGGACTCTGCGCTCATAGCCGTGCCACTTCTTTTTGTTTTTACGTCGGTCTTCACCGGAGCGCCTTTCTTCTTGATACTGGCCGTCTACCATCACTGTATCGGTAATGATCGGTATCCTCACTTTTTCATTCATATCCATATGAGCCCAATAATTGCCTTAGAAAAATTATGATTCAAGTTGGATATAATACCAATCGTGCGAACCTGTTTTATTTATAGAGCTCTTTATCTATCTGATAGCGTTGCATTTTGTCATACAGCGTTTTTCGAGGTACATTCAACTGTTCCATCGTTTGTTTGATGCTGCCATTGTTTTCTAGTAGCGCATTTTCTATCGCTGCCTTTTCAAACTCCGCCACTTGCTCTGCAAGGCTACTGGTTGAGGCGGGGATGGAACTCGGTTCGCCTAATTGGATGAGTTTACCTAATAAAACGAAACGCTCTGCTGCATTGCGGAGTTCTCGGACATTTCCCGGCCAATCGTGAGCCATTAGCTGAGCCAAATCTTGTGCTGAAAGACTTGGCGAACTTTTACCATAGCGCGACGCCGCGACTAAAAGAAAATGATGGAAAAGGGCAGGGATGTCTTCCTTGCGTTCACGTAAGGGAGGCAAATCTAGCGTAACCACGTTGAGGCGGTAGTAGAGGTCTTGACGAAATGTACCTTGTTCCGTAGCACGTTTAAGATCCACTTTCGTTGCCGCGACAACGCGAATGTCGAGAGGTAAAAGTTCGTTTGAGCCAACGCGTTCAATCACGCGCTCTTGCAGGACGCGCAACAAACGAATTTGTGCCTGAATTGGCATCGATTCGATTTCATCTAAGAAGAGTGTGCCGCCCTGCGCAAATTCAAACTTACCAATACGCCGACTGTCTGCACCAGTAAATGCGCCTTTTTCGTGACCATAGAGTTCGCTTTCAATTAAGTTTTCTGGCACCGCGCCACAGTTCACCGCCACAAAGTTATTGTTTCTACGAGAACTTTGTTCGTGCAGTGAGCGGGCGATAAGCTCTTTACCTGTACCTGTTTCGCCAAACAGCAGAATATCGGCATCTGTATCAGCAATGTGGGTGATGGTTTCTCGTAGCGTTTGGATGCTGGTGGTTTCACCGATGATTCGGGGGCCAAGCGTTTGGCTTGCTTTGAGTGATTGACGAAGTTTCTCATTTTCGTTCGTCAGTTGGCGTCTTTCAATGGCGCGCTTTACGGTTTCAACCAAGTGTTCTGGCGCAAAAGGTTTCTCTATAAAATCGTAGGCCCCTTGGTGTAACGCATTTACGGCCATAGAGATGTCACCATGGCCTGTAATCATGATGACTGGCAGGTTTGGGTCGCGTTGAACTAACGTGGTTAACAGGTCCATGCCTGAAATGCCGGGTAAACAAATGTCGGTTACAATTACGCCAGCTTCATCGCTTTGTTTCATGGCTAACAAGGCGGATTCCGCATCGGAAAAAAATGTCGCTTCGATATCGGCTAGCTCAAACGTTTGTTCTATTGCTAATCGAAGGTCGGCTTCATCATCAATAAAAAACACCTGACACATTATCTTATCCTTCTGATTGTTCGGTGCGTTGGCATATTGGTAAGCACAATGAGAATCGAGCGCCACCTTGGGCTCGGTTGTGAGCACTCAAGCTGCCGTTCATACCAGCCAATATTTGCTGAGATATAGAAAGTCCTAATCCCAATCCATTCTTTTTAGTTGTTAAAAACGGTTCGCAAAGTTCGGACAGTGTGTGCGAACCAAGCCCAGGGCCATTGTCATCGACATGAATCATCACTTTGTTTTCATCCGTATCCGTTTCAACGAGCAACCACACTTGTTTATCTTGTTGTTCTTTTACGGCTTCAATCGCGTTCGTCAGCAAGTTAACCAGAACTTGCTCCAATTGAATGGTATTGATTTGAACTTCGATGTCGTCAGTAGGAAGTTCGGTAGCAAGTAGAACACGAGCAGATTTAAAAGCGGGTTTCATGAGCTCTTTTGATGAGGCTATCACGGGCAACAGACGTGTTTGGGTAAGCTCATTGCCGCTGGCCTTTTTGGCAAACGAACGCAATTGCTGGCTGATGTTTGCCATTCTGTCTGTGAGGGCTGAAATGCGAGTGAGATTGTCTTCCACTCGGTCATACTTTTCTTTCTGAAGGAACAATTTTCCATTCTCAGCAAAGCTACGAATGGCTGCCAACGGATTATTCAGCTCATGGCTGATGCTCGCTGACATTTGACCGAGAACTGCCAGCTTAGCCGCTTGAATCAACTCATCTTGGGTCAAACGCAGTGTTTGCTCCGTTTCGGTTCGCTGCGCAATTTCAGCCTGTAACTCTGCTGTTCTCGCCATGACTTGAAATTCTAACTTCTGATTCGCTTCTTGTTGGATTCGTTCTAACTGCAAATGACGTTGTTGGCGGTGATAAATCAACTGGCCAATCAAGAACAAAACCGTAAAGGCCAACGTAAGCACAACGATATAGCCCATCGTAACCCAAACGATGGATTGTTTTGGCGAAAGCACACGAATCGTTAGCTTTAACTCAGGTAAAGGCAGTGAAGAGACAACCAGTGTCCCTTTATTGTAGGGGTAGCCTTGTTTCAGTTCAGAATTTGGTGCATTCAAGTTGCCGACAAAGCCCAATGTCGGAATCGGTGTGTCGAGATATTGTCTACTCGTCCAAACTTGCTTTTTATCTGCATCACTTAACGGTTGTAGGCTTTTGAATAGCCAATCCTGCCGGCTGCTCATAAAGACAATATTGTGAGGGTCGCTGGCCACGAACACGCTGTCAGGTTGTTGCCAGTTATCTTCAATTTTACTCAAATCCATTTTTACGACCACGATGCCCAACACGCCGCCAGCATAAATTATTGGATATGAGTAGTAATAGCCACGTTGGCCGGATGTTGAGCCCAGAGCGTAATATTGGCTGCTTTCACCGCTGATGGCTTGTTTAAAGTAAGGTCTAAAAGCAAAGTTGCGTCCAATAAAAGAGCGCTTTTTACGCCAGTTACTTGCTGCAATGGTCGTGCCCCATTGATCAATCAAATAAGTATCTGCCGCTTCAATAACGTTGTTCACCGATTCTAGATAGCGATTGGTGATTTCGAGTTGAGCGCTATTTGAAGGATTCAGTAGAGCTTCAAAAAGAGGATCATCTTTGGCTAAAAGATTGGGTATATGGGCGTATTTATCGAGCTTATTTTTGATGTGGCTAGAAAATTGTTCGAGCTGTGATTGGTGTTTATCTAGCAAAGATTGATAGCTGTGTTGCCACACCCAGCGCCCGCCCACAATGGCGCACAGGAAATATAAGGCGAAAAAAATCAGTAAAATACGATTTCGTTGAGACATCCTTGCATTCCTATTACACGTCCTTTTTATGCCTTTAGAAATGTTAATGGGTTGTAGGGATGATGGGGGATTTAGTTTTCAACTCTGTGGAGTAAAACAAGAGCAAGATCTCTTTTTACGCTTTTCAATAAAAAAAGCAGTCGATTCTCTTGAAAAAGTCGCTATTGTCCCCATTCTAGATATGCTGACGCGCTCATTGGGTGTTTTAATCCCATTTTTGGCAAAAAAATGAGTCAGCTTTCGAGAATTTAGCGCAGACAATGTCCACATAGTGGCTATTGGCTCGACAGGGTTGCGACAGATCGCTAGAATGTCGCGTCTAAAAATTCTGTCCTGAGGCTAATAGGAGATACCTTTGATATTTCTGTCGAAGATATCACTGATTAGTCTGGTGCTGAGAATCAGCATCAATACTCGATTTTAAATTAGGTGTTCGGACAGAACACTACACAAGGATGAAGCGTTAACTTAAAGAGTTACGCTCATACGCTCGGATAACCGAGCCACTTTAGAGGTTTATAAATAATGCAAGTTACTGTTGAAACGCTAGAGGGCCTAGAGCGCCGTCTAAACATTACTGTTCCAGCTGCAAACATCGAAGATGCTGTAACAGCTGAACTACGCAACATCGCTAAAAACCGTCGTTTCGATGGTTTCCGTAAGGGTAAAGTGCCTCTAAAAATGGTTGCTAAGATGTACGGCAAAGCAGTACGTCAAGACGTTCTTGGTGAAGTTATGCAACGTCACTTCATCGAAGCGATCGTAAAAGAGAAAATCAACCCAGCTGGCGCTCCAACTTTCGCTCCTGTAGAAAACAAAGAAGGTGCAGACCTAGTTTTCACAGCAACTTTTGAAGTTTACCCAGAAGTTGAACTAAAAGGCCTAGAAAACATCACTGTTGAGAAGCCTCTAACTGAAGTTAAAGAAGCAGACGTAGAAGAGATGATCGAAACTCTACGTAAGCAACAAGCAACTTGGGTTGAAGTTGAAGAAGCAGCAGAAGCTGGCAAACGCGTAAGCATCGATTTCGTTGGTTCTATCGACGGCGAAGAGTTTGAAGGCGGTAAAGCAGAGAACTTCCCACTAGAAATGGGCGCTGGTCGCATGATCCCTGGTTTCGAAGACGGTATTGCAGGTAAAACTGCTGGTATGGAATTCGACATCGACGTAACTTTCCCAGAAGATTACCACGCTGAAAACCTAAAAGGTAAAGCGGCTAAGTTTGCAATCAAAGTGAACAAAGTTGAAGCTCGTGAACTTCCAGAACTAAACGACGAATTCGTTGCTAAGTTCGGTGTTGCTGAAGGCGGTGTAGACGCACTTAAAGCTGAAGTACGTAAGAACATGGAACGCGAACTTAAGCAAGCTGTTAAGACTCGCATTAAAGAGCAAGCAATCGAAGGTCTAGTTAAAGAAAACGAAATCGACGTTCCTGCTGCACTTATCGAGCAAGAGATCCACGTTCTACGTCAACAAGCGGCACAACGCTTCGGTGGTAACCCAGAAGCAGCTGCACAGCTTCCACGTGAACTGTTCGAAGAACAAGCTAAGCGTCGCGTAGTTGTTGGTCTTCTACTAGGTGAAGTAATCAAGTCTGAAGAGCTAAAAGCGGACGACGAGAAAGTGAAAGCTCTAATCGAAGAAATGGCTACTGCATACGAAGATCCATCAGAAGTTATTGCTTACTACGAGCAAAACGAGCAAATGATGAACAACATGCGTAACGTAGCTCTAGAAGAGCAAGCAATCGACGCGATCATCGCTAAGGCACAGGTTACTGAGAAAGAAGTAGGCTTCAACGAGCTACTTAACCAACAACCTGCTGCTTAATAAGCAATATCTTGCGTAGAAGGTTGACTTAACGTTAACTATTCTGCTAACAATGGTCCGTATGATAGTCATCATCCGGGCCATTTATTTTAGGGACATAAGAATATGAGCTACCAAGAAAAAAATGCAATGTCGCCAATTATGGACGCACTAGTACCAATGGTGGTTGAACAAACTTCCCGAGGCGAGCGTTCTTACGACATCTACTCACGTCTACTTAAAGAGCGCGTGATTTTTTTAACTGGTCAAGTGGAAGACCACATGGCAAACCTTGTCGTGGCTCAGCTACTTTTCCTAGAATCTGAAAATCCAGATAAAGACATTTTCCTATACATCAACTCTCCAGGTGGCAGCGTAACTGCAGGTATGTCAATTTACGACACAATGCAGTTTATTAAACCAAATGTAAGCACTGTATGTATGGGCCAAGCTTGTTCTATGGGCGCATTCCTGCTTGCAGGTGGTGCAGCTGGTAAACGTTACGTTCTTCCTAACTCACGTGTGATGATCCACCAACCACTAGGTGGTTTCCAGGGTCAAGCTTCTGATATCCAAATCCATGCTCAGGAAATCCTGACCATTAAACAGAAGCTAAACAACCTGTTAGCAGAACATACTGGCCAGCCTCTTGAAGTGATTGAACGCGATACCGATCGTGACAACTTCATGTCAGCAGAGCAGGCTGTGGAATACGGTATCGTGGATGCAGTGTTGAGCCATCGCGGCGCGTAATTTAGCCAGCGCATTTTGGCAAAAATTGATATACACTCATTCATGAAGAGTAAAGGCTAAGAGGTTAGCGAATGACAGATAAAAGCAAAGAAAGTGGCAGCGGTAAATTGCTGTACTGTTCTTTCTGCGGCAAAAGTCAGCACGAAGTTCGCAAGCTAATCGCAGGTCCGTCAGTTTACATTTGCGACGAGTGTGTCGACCTATGTAACGATATTATTCGCGAAGAAATCAAGGATGTTCTCCCTAAGAAAGAATCTGAAGCGTTACCAACGCCAAAACAGATCCGTGAACACCTTGACGACTATGTGATCGGACAAGATTACGCGAAAAAAGTGCTCGCAGTTGCGGTATATAACCACTACAAGCGTTTACGCAATGGTGATACAACGAGCGAAGGTGTGGAGCTTGGTAAAAGTAACATCCTTCTAATTGGTCCTACAGGTAGTGGTAAAACGCTGCTTGCTGAGACGCTAGCTCGATTCTTGGATGTGCCATTCACAATGGCAGACGCAACCACACTAACCGAAGCTGGTTATGTGGGTGAAGACGTTGAAAACATCATCCAAAAGCTTCTGCAAAAATGTGATTACGATGTAGCGAAGGCTGAACGCGGCATTGTTTACATTGACGAAATTGACAAAATTTCTCGCAAAGCTGAAAACCCATCAATTACGCGTGACGTATCTGGTGAGGGTGTTCAGCAAGCGCTATTGAAACTTATCGAAGGTACGGTTGCTTCAGTTCCACCTCAAGGTGGTCGTAAGCATCCACAGCAAGAATTCCTACAAGTGGACACGTCTAAGATCCTGTTCATCTGTGGTGGTGCATTTGCTGGTTTAGATAAAGTTATCGAACAGCGTGTAGCTACGGGTACTGGTATCGGCTTTGGTGCAGAAGTGCGCTCGAAGAACGAAACCAAAACCGTCGGCGAACTGTTTACTCAGGTTGAGCCAGAAGATCTAGTGAAGTATGGTTTGATTCCAGAATTCATTGGTCGTCTTCCTGTGACAACAACACTGACAGAGCTTGATGAAGAAGCGTTGATTCAGATCCTATGTGAACCGAAAAACGCACTGACCAAGCAGTATGCAGCATTGTTTGAGCTAGAAAACGCAGAGCTTGAATTCCGTGAAGATGCCCTTCGTGCTATCGCGAAGAAAGCAATGGAACGTAAGACAGGTGCTCGTGGTTTGCGTTCAATTCTGGAAAGTGTTCTGCTTGAAACCATGTACGAACTGCCATCTGCGACAGATGTAAGTAAAGTCGTGATTGATGAATCCGTCATCAATGGTGAGTCAGAACCACTGCTTATTTACAGCAATGCCGACAATCAGGCAGCTGGGGCAGAATAAATTCAGCCATGAATGAAAAAGGAGGTAAGTAATTACCTCCTTTTTTTATTTCTCTTATTGAATCCAAACAATTAGCCCCCATATACTGCCTTAAGTAATACGTTAAACGTGAAAGCGGAAGAGAGAATTATATGAACTTGGAACGTTCCGAGCGTATCGAGATCCCGGTATTACCTCTACGTGACGTAGTGGTCTACCCGCACATGGTGATTCCATTGTTTGTTGGTCGTGAGAAATCGATTAGCTGTCTAGAAACGGCGATGGAAACAAACAAACAAGTTCTGCTTGTGGCTCAAAAACAAGCTGACACTGATGAACCAACGGTTGATGACCTATTCGAAGTGGGTACGGTAGCTACCATTCTCCAACTTCTAAAGCTCCCTGATGGCACAGTAAAAGTACTGGTTGAAGGTCAGCAGCGCGCAAAAATCAATCATTTCAAAGAAAGTGATTTCTTCTTAGCTGAGGCGGAATTCATCGTAACACCAGAATTGGATGAACGTGAGCAAGAAGTGATTGTTCGCAGCGCAATCAACCAATTCGAAGGCTTCATTAAGTTAAACAAAAAGATTCCACCAGAAGTGCTAACGTCACTGAATGGTATCGATGAAGCGGCACGCCTAGCAGATACGATTGCGGCACATATGCCTCTTAAACTTGTTGATAAACAACAAGTTCTTGAAATTATTGATGTTACTGAGCGTCTGGAGTTCCTAATGGGCCAGATGGAATCAGAGATTGATTTGCTACAAGTTGAGAAACGCATTCGTGGTCGCGTGAAAAAGCAAATGGAGAAGTCTCAGCGTGAGTACTATCTGAATGAGCAAATGAAAGCGATTCAGAAAGAGCTTGGTGAGATGGAAGACGCTCCTGATGAGTTTGAGACTCTGCAAAAGAAGATCGACGAATCAAAAATGCCGCAAGAAGCACGTGAAAAGACAGAGCAAGAGCTGCAAAAGCTTAAGATGATGTCTCCAATGTCCGCAGAAGCGACAGTAGTTCGTAGCTACATCGACTGGATGGTAAGTGTACCTTGGACTAAGCGTTCTAAAGTGAAGAAAAATCTTGCGAAAGCGGAAGAGATTCTGAACGAAGACCATTATGGTCTAGAGCGCGTGAAAGAGCGTATTCTGGAATACTTGGCAGTTCAAAACCGCATTAACAAGCTAAAAGGTCCAATCCTTTGTCTTGTTGGTCCTCCAGGCGTGGGTAAAACATCGCTTGGCCGCTCAATTGCATCTGCTACTGGCCGTAAATACGTACGTATGGCCCTAGGTGGCGTGCGTGATGAAGCGGAGATTCGAGGCCACCGTCGTACTTACATTGGTTCATTGCCAGGTAAGCTGATTCAGAAAATGTCGAAAGTTGGTGTGAAAAACCCTCTATTCCTTCTGGATGAAATCGACAAAATGTCTTCAGACATGCGTGGTGACCCGGCTTCAGCGTTGCTTGAAGTGTTAGACCCTGAACAAAACAACTCATTCAACGACCACTACCTAGAAGTGGATTACGACTTGTCTGATGTGATGTTTGTTGCAACGTCTAACTCGATGAATATTCCTGGTCCGTTGCTTGATCGTATGGAAGTGATTCGTCTATCCGGTTACACCGAAGATGAAAAACTAAACATTGCGAAGCGTCACCTTGTTGAAAAACAAGTGCAACGTAATGGCTTGAAACCAAACGAGATAGTCATCGAAGATTCAGCAATCATCGGTATTATCCGTTACTACACTCGTGAAGCGGGTGTGCGTGGTCTTGAGCGTGAGATTTCTAAGATCTGCCGCAAAGCAGTGAAGAACATCCTGCTAGATAAAGACATCAAATCAGTGACGGTAACGATGGACAACCTAAAAGAATACTTGGGTGTTCAACGTTTCGATTACGGGAAAGCTGATGAAAGCAACCGAATTGGTCAAGTTACTGGTCTAGCTTGGACTGAAGTGGGTGGCGATCTATTAACGATTGAAACTCAATCTATGCCAGGTAAAGGAAAGCTGACTCAAACAGGTTCGCTGGGCGACGTAATGCAAGAGTCTATCCAAGCAGCAATGACCGTGGTGCGCTCTCGTGCAGATAAACTGGGCATTAACTCAGATTTCTACGAGAAAAAAGACATTCACGTTCACGTGCCTGAAGGTGCGACGCCGAAAGATGGCCCAAGTGCGGGTACAGCAATGTGTACTGCTTTGGTATCGGCTCTGACCGGTAACCCGGTAAAAGCTGAAGTTGCGATGACGGGTGAGATCACCCTACGTGGTGAAGTATTACCAATCGGTGGCTTAAAAGAGAAGTTACTTGCGGCACATCGTGGCGGCATAAAGACAGTGCTTATCCCGAAAGATAACGAGCGTGATCTGGAAGAGATTCCTGAGAATGTTATCGCAGATCTGCAAGTTATCCCTGTTCGGTGGATTGATGAAGTTCTGAAAGTTGCACTAGAGCGAGACCCGACAGGCGTTGAGTTTGAAGCTAAAAAATAGTGATGTGCAGCAAAAATAAGTAAAAGTTTGCGCTGATAAGCCTAAAAAGGCTTGTCAGCGTTTTTTTTGGGCGCTAAGTTAGTTTCGATAGCTGCCAGCCCTTGAAAAATAAGGGTTGGAGCATATTTTCTTAACTATGGAACGAAAAGTCATCACAAAAATAATCACAGATGGCACAAAGGGGAAATCACAGTGAATAAAACTCAATTAGTAGAACAAATCGCAGAAAATGCAGACATCTCTAAAGCGTCAGCGGGTCGTGCTCTAGATGCATTCATCGAAGCAGTAAGTGGCACACTTCAGTCTGGTGATCAAGTTGCTCTAGTTGGCTTCGGTACATTCAGCGTTCGCACTCGTGCTGCACGTACTGGTCGTAACCCAAAAACTGGTGAAGAAATCCAAATCGCAGAAGCAAAAGTACCAGCTTTCAAAGCAGGTAAAGCACTGAAAGACGCTTGTAACTAATTAAAGCGTGATTCTGTTGCCGGCCATTTGAATAACTTTTGCTCAAACAATAAGTTTCGAACAAAAATTTACAAACTTCGAGCCGAACTTTTTTAAATTATGCGCATCATACTGATGCGCATTTCTTTTTCTGATATTATCGCGTCATTATATTTTCTATTAGAAGCCGTACGCTTCAATTGTGGAGAGCAGTTAAATTATGATGGATCGACTACGCGAAGGCGTGAATAGCATCGCGGTCAAAATTATCCTTGGACTTATCATCCTGTCTTTCGTATTTGCCGGTGTAGGTAGCTACCTAGTGAATGGCAGCAACAATTCAGCAGCGAAAGTAGGTAACACCGAGATTCCTCGTGGTGAGTTCGAGATGGCTTACCAAAATGAGCGCAATCGCATGCAGGCTCAATTGGGTGACTACTTCTCTCAAATGTTGGCTGACCCTGCATACGTTGAATCTTTCCGCAAATCAGTGCTTGATCGTATGATTAATGACGTATTGCTTGACCAACAAGCTGAAGCACTTGGCTTACGAATCAGCGATGCTCAAGTTCGTAGCATGATTCTTGAAATGCCTCAGTTCCAATCTAACGGTCAGTTTGATCAAGAAATTTACCAAGCATCGCTACGTCGTGCAGGTTTCTCTCCTGATTCTTTTGCTGAGTACATGCGTCGTGAATTGGTGCGTGAGCAGCTTCTAACAGCGCTTCAAAGCAGTGAGTTTACTCTTCCAGGCGAAGTTCAATCTCAGGGTAAACTGTTTACCCAAACACGCGACATCCGCACTGTAACCATCGATTTGGCAGAGTTTGCGAAGAAAGTTGAGTTAACTGACGAAGAAATTCAAGCTTACTACAAAGCAAACCCAGATAACTTCACTCGTCCAGAGCAAGTGAAAGTGTCTTACGTTGAGTTGTCTGCTGAAGCACTTAAGAAGCAGATTCAAGTAACAGATGAAGACGTTAAGAAATACTACGACGAGCATCTAGACAAATACTCTTCAGAAGAGCAACGCCGAGTGGCGCACATTCTTGTTGAAGGTGATGATGAAGCAAAAGCACAAGCTATCTTAGATGAATTGAACTCAGGTGCAGATTTTGCTGCGGTAGCGCAAGAGAAATCTGATGATTTCGGTAGTGCTGAAAACGGCGGTGACTTAGGTTGGATCGAACGTGATGTTATGGATCCGGCTTTTGAAGAAGCTGCGTTTGCACTTAAGAACCCAGGTGACATGTCTGGTCTAGTAAAATCTGACTTTGGCTACCACATTATCAAGCTAGAAGAGCTGAAAGATGCCGTTGCAAAACCATTTGATGAAGTGGCTGCGGAGATTAAGCAAGAGCTAGTAGACCAAAAAGCGGTGGATCAATTCTACGAGCTTCAAAACGAGCTTGAGCGTGTTGCTTTTGAGTACCCTGATTCACTAGATGATGCTTCTAAAGCCATTAACCAAGAAGTGAAGACAACAGACTTCATCTCTCAAGTTGATGCACCTGAGGTTCTACGTAACCAAGCCGTTATGCAAGCACTACTGAGCCCAGAAGTGAAAGAAGACGGTCTGAACTCTGAAGCGATTGAAGTTGCGCCTGAGCACATTATTGTTGTTCGTGTTGAAGATTCTCGTGACGAAACAGTGCTTCCATTAGCTGAAGTGAAAGACCAAGTTGTGGCTGAACTATCTCGCGTTAAAGGTGAGCAAGGTGCTCTAGAGCTAGGTACAAAAGTGGTAGCTGCTCTGAATGAAGGCAATACTGCTGTTCTTGCGGAAAACAACCTAACATTTGGTGAGCAAGAGACCGTTGACCGTCGTTCACCACTAGCAACTACCGTCTTTGCAATGGCGAAGCCAGTAGATGGCAAACCTGTCTACGGTCAGTCGAAAGACCTTGAAGGCAACATCGTAGTGATTGAACTGGATGCTGTGAAAGCGGAACTAGATAGTTCGCTAGAAGATCAAGTCGCGATGCAAATGCAACGTGCATCATCTCAGCAGGATCTATCTTCTGTTCTCGCTGTATTGCGTGCTAACACAGACATTGAGTACTTTGTTGTGAGCAACTAAGCACTAATTATGTAATTTGCATGTTAACTAAAACGGGTCGCGTAAGCGGCCCGTTTTATTTTTGTTTAAACAAACTTCAATGACGATGAGTGTTTGCCTACATTAGGGCGGATTATTTCAGAGCGTTAATTTGGAGTGTATATGTTCAATATGAAATGGATTTTAACCTTGTGTTTAGTGGTGTTCGCACCACTCAGTTTGGCCGCTGATACCAAGGCTGATAAATATGAAGGAATTGAAATTACGGTCAATATCAATACTGCTTCTGCAGAAGAGATAGCAACGATGCTGAAAGGTATTGGCGAAAAGAAAGCGCAAAGCATAGTTGACTACCGTACTGAGCACGGCCCATTTAAAACAGCAGCTGATTTAACCAATGTGAAAGGAATTGGTGAAGCAACCATCAAGAAAAACGAAGACCGCATTCTTCTATAAACGCGGGCTTCGACCATTGTATTCTTACTGAGTTTTCGTTTCCGGTTACTGCTTTCCCGAACCAAACCCTCTTTCGTGGTTCGGGATTTTTTATCCAAATATACGGCGATGGAATCTTTTCTCTACTAATGCCATACCTAAGCCTCCCATTGCACCAAACAGGTGTGCATCAACAGCAACACGAGCGCCTATCATTGCAGCAGTGCTGGTTGAAGGGCCATAAAATTGCTCCCATGCAATTTTCGCAATAAGTCCGGCGACTAAGAGTAGGCTACTTCTTCTGTTTTCAAACACTTCTCTGAGAGCCCAAAAACCAAACAAACCGTGTAAGACGCCAGACAAGCCGACATAGACTGACATGCTAGTCAGTAAGTTCATTGCGCCGACAAAGGCACAAAGCAAAAGAAAAACAATCGAGAAGTTGCGTGCACTAGGACGGAATATAAACGCGATAACCCATAATCCTGCCAAGTTCATTCCAAGGTGGGCAAAGTTGGTATGCGTGAAATTTCCTGTTACGATTCGCCACCATTCACCATGACGTATGTTGTAAGCGTGCCATTCGGTGAGGCTCGCCATTGGTTCGAATTGTAGTACTAAGCAGATAACGCTGATGATGGTCAGCAATGTATAAAGGTTCACTCTATGTCTCGTTATTGTTCTCAGTGTGGAAAATCGCGCAAAGCCTGTATTTGCCAATGGATTGTACCGCTAGCAAGCGGGGTTGAACTTATCATTCTTCAGCATACGAGTGAAGCGCATCGTCCACTTGGTACGGCACGGATTCTCAATTTGAGTTTAAAGAACTGTACTTGTTTGATTGGCGAGGATTTTTCTGACGACGCACAGTTAAACGCGTTACTCACCGATGAAGCGTATCAGCATTTTATCCTTTATCCGTCGGAGCAATCACAGTGCCTTTCAGACATTGCGTGTACCGAGAGCGAGCGCACAAGAAAAACACGCTTGATTTTGCTCGATGGCACGTGGAAAAAAGCCTATAAAATGTGGCAGCTTTCCACCAACTTGCACACTTTAACCACAGTAAAGCTTCCCGAGGATTTACAAGGTCACTATACAATTCGTAAAGCGCCTTCAGACAACAGTCTTTCGACAGTGGAAGCAGGGTTTTATGCGTTGAGTTTATTGGAGCCGGATAACGACTTCTCGCCGCTACTTAATGCTTTTGACAGGATGATTGAATTTCAAATCGCCCAGATGCCTCCGGGCGTATTTGAAAAAAATTATTTGAACAAGTAGAACAACGTTCTACAACACAATCGAAGAGAACAATTGGCGGTGTAGCTTTTGCGCATGACCATCGGTCATTGCGGATATGTAATCGGCAATGACTCGCATTTTGCCACTATCGCTAGTTGCACTCTGCCAAAGCTCTTTTGTGTGTATTGGCAACAATCGTTCAGGATCGGCACTTAGTGCTTCGAATATATCCATGATGATTTGTTGCCCTTTGTATTCGACAATCTGTACCTGCGGCACTTGAATGACATACTGACTGACGAAATGTTTAAGCACATCTAGCGCTTTCGCCATATGCGGTTCTAAACAAGCATTCCATGCCAGTAAAGGGTTTTGGAATGGTTCATCAACCACTTTAATAGAGATGCTTGTAAGTAGGGCATTGACCATACCGCCAATCGCATCTTTGCGTTGGTGATGTTTACCGCTAAACAGCATTTGTCCAATAGAGCCGATATGTTCTTCAAACCAAGGATCACCGCAATCGGCTAACTGACTTGCTGCACCTTCTTGCCACTGCTGACGTGTGACCATACCCAGCACAATGGCATCTTCTAAGTCGTGCACGCCATACGCAATATCATCGGCGAGCTCCATAATGGAGCAGTCGAGGGATTTAAAGCGCGTTTTGCTGTGCTCTAAATCGGAGTCTGGTCGATAGCGCATTTGGCTCAACAGGCTTTTGTCATTCTGGCTGAGTGGAGCGATAACCCAATCAAACAGATCTTTATCACAATCGTAGATGCCTTTCGCTGGGCTCCATTCTTTGGCTTTTAATCGGCGTTGATGTTCTGCAGGGTTTGGCAGCTTGACTGAACGAGTCTGACTGATGAGTGCTGGGTATTTGATCAAACCTAACAAAGTTCGGCGCGATAGATTCATCCCGAAGTGCTCAGTGTATGGCTCCAATTTGGTCACAATACGAAAAGTCTGCGCATTGCCTTCAAAGCCACCATGGTCACGCATCATATAGTTCAATGCGACTTCACCACCGTGTCCGTATGGTGGGTGGCCAATATCGTGCGCGAGACACAGAGAGTCAATCAAACTGTCCGAGGGCAATAGTTCTTTAAATTCAGACTGTTTCTTTTTGAGTTGCGCGACAATACCTGTGCCTAATTGGGCCGCTTCTAACGAGTGGGTAAGTCGACTTCTATGAAAGTCTTCCAAGCTGTTGCCATGAACTTGAGTTTTCGCTTGCAGGCGTCGAAATGCCGCAGAGTGCAGGATTCTCGCTCTATCACGTTGATAGGGGCTGCGGTGGTCATCACGGCGGATTTTATGCTCATCATCGTGGCGCTCTTGCCACAAAGAGTGTAATTCAAACGACACGTTTATCTCCATAAACTAAACTGGCTAACTGATTTCATCCAGCGATAGCTCAAAGCTTGGGGCGAATGTATTAAGGAAGTATTCCATTTCTGGCGTTTTACGTTCTTGTAAAGTGACGTCTAGGCGCTTTTTCGCTAAGGCAAACTCATGGTTACCTGCGCTTAGTTCTTCCAAACATTTTAAGTACGCACAGATGGAGTCGGCCTGTTTTACTATCTGAGAGTCTTCTTCGTGAGACGAATGAGAAAGTAGAAATGGGGCAAAATCTTCCTGAAATTCTTCCGGCAACATAGAAAGTAATTTGTGCTCGGCAGCGGCTTCTATCTTCTTATATTCTTTTGCGATTTCGGGATTGTAGTACTTAACGGGAGTTGGCAAATCACCAGTGAGCACTTCACTTGAATCGTGATACATCGCGAGAAGAGCAATGCGTTCAGGATTAAGCGTGCCGCCGAACTTTTTGTTTTTAATTAACGCGAGTGCGTGAGCGACAAATGCGACTTGTAAGCTGTGTTCCGAAACGTTTTCTGGTGATACAGAGCGCATCAAAGGCCAGCGTTGGATAAGCTTCATTCGTGCCAAGTGGGCGAAAAAATGGCTTTCTTTCATGGCTTTCTCCGTTTCTGGTATAAAAAAGGAACTCACTAGGAGTTCCTCTAAGCATATGAGAGATCAACACTAATTACTACCAGTGATTCTTTACTGGCTGTAGGTTGATAGGAATCGCTCGAAGCGTCCGATTGCGGTTTCCAGATCTTCAACGTGTGGCAAAGTCACAATGCGGAAATGGTCTGGTTTTGGCCAGTTAAAACCTGAGCCTTGTACTAGCAGTACTTTTTCCTGTTTCAAGAAATCGAGCACCATCTGTTGGTCATTCTTGATGTTGTACATCTTGGTATCGATTTTAGGGAATAAGTACATGGCACCTTTGGGTTTCACACAAGATACCCCTGGGATCTGGTTGATCAGCTCGAACGCGCGATTACGCTGCTCTAGCAATCGACCACCAGGTAAGATCAACTCATTGATACTTTGGTAGCCACCTAGCGCGGTTTGAATCGCATGTTGCATCGGCACGTTGGCACAAAGACGCATAGAAGAGAGCAACTCTAGACCGTTAACGTAGCCTTGTGCTAAGTGTTTTGGACCAGTTAAGAACATCCACCCACCACGGAAACCACATACCCGGTAAGCTTTCGACAAACCATTGAAGGTCATCACAAGTACGTCTTCCGTTAGCGTCGCAACAGAAGTGTGTGTTGCGCCATCGTAAAGCACTTTGTCGTAAATCTCGTCAGCGAAAATGATCAGCTTGTGTTGGCGAGCAATCTCAATCACTTCAAGCAAGAAGTCACGACTATATACAGCACCTGTTGGGTTGTTCGGGTTGATCAGAACAATACCGCGAGTCTTCGGCGTGATTTTCTTTTTGATGTCATCAAGGTCTGGATACCAATCCGATTGTTCATCACACAAATAATGAACGGGGTTGCCACCAGACAACGCTACTGATGCCGTCCACAATGGGTAGTCAGGCGCAGGGATGAGCATTTCATCGCCGTTGTTTAGCAACGCTTGCATTGCCATCACGATCAGCTCCGACACGCCATTACCGACGTACACATCTTCTACGTCTAGAGAACGAATGCCTTTGCGTTGGTAATGTTGAACCACCGCTTTACGTGCAGAGTAAATGCCTTTGGAATCACAGTAGCCTTGAGAGGTCGGTAGATTACGAATTACATCTACAAGAATCTCATCAGGGGCGTCAAAACCAAATGGGGCAGGGTTACCAATGTTCAACTTTAGGATTTTATGCCCTTCTTCCTCCATGCGCTTAGCATGTTTGAGTACAGGACCCCTAATGTCGTAGCAGACATTGTCGAGTTTTGACGACATCCCGATATTTTGCATTGTATAATTCCTAAAAATTCGTTAATTTCTTTATTAAAATACAATAATTTGTTTTTTATTAGAATATAAATCTGTAAATTATCCGTTTGCAGGCTAACTTTTGCTCGCTTGCTATCACAGGATTTTGCAAAAGATCGCATACGACCTTGATTTGCTTTGGGTCTAAACTTAGAGTAGCCGTCAGTTACCTTTATCCTCACATACTTCGAGGTTGATTTGTCAGAGTTCCATCAAGCCGTAAAAAGAATTATCGAGCGAGTTCAGCACACGGAAGGCAATCAAGTACGTCTGGTCGAGCCCCTCAGCGAAAAACCGAATTTCGCATTTATTGATTGGCTTGATGCACAACCACTTTTTCCCAAGTTTTATTGGCAATCCCGTGATACTCGTGAAGAGGTCGTCGCGCTAGGACAGTTGCACTCTTTTGTTGAGCCGGGTCCTGCCTATACCATTCTTGGTGAAGGGCAGCGAGTATGGGGCGGGCGATCGTTTGATGGCCAGCACGAAAAAAATCGCCGTTGCATGCCTTCTTTCTTCTTTTTGCCTCAAATTGAACTGATTCGATTTGATCAGCAGTGGTCACTTGCGGTTAACCTAACTGAAGACAAAGCGCGCACGCTTGCAGGCTTGAGAAAGCTTATTTGCGATGTCGCCGCTTTACCTCCGATCTCGTCACACATTCGCTCGATTGTTCATACTCCTGTCAAATCTGAGTGGGATGCGCTGGTACATAAAGTTCTGACTGGGATTGAGAATGATGAGTTTAAAAAAGTTGTGTTGGCTCGCCGCTCTACTGTCCAACTGGATAACAGGTTGAGCGCTGCACAACTGCTTAAAGCGAGCTATTTGAACAACCATCACAGCTTTCATTTCTTGCTGAGTTTAGACAGCAAACACAGTTTTATGGGTTCTACGCCAGAGCGTTTGTATTCTCGTGTTGGACATGAGCTTCATACCGAAGCTTTAGCGGGCACTATTGGCCGCGGCGACAATGCCACTCATGATATGGAATTGGCGAATTGGTTATCTCAGGATTCAAAAAACTTAAACGAAAACCAGTACGTCGTGGACGATATCGTGGAACGCCTTTCTCCTCATTCCGAAATGGTAGAAGTAGAAACCGAACCGAGATTGGTGCGTTTACGTAAGGTGCAGCACCTCAAGCGCAATATTCATGCAAGCTTAAAAACAGGCACAAATGGCGTACAACTGCTTTCTGCATTGCAGCCGACGGCCGCAGTGGCAGGTTTGCCTCGTAAAGAGTCGATGCAGTTCATCCTTGATAACGAGCCGTTTGCTCGTGGCTGGTATGCCGGCTCTATGGGTTATATCAGCCATGAACGCGCAGAGTTTTGTGTGGCAATAAGAAGTGCATTGGTGCTTGGCGATCAAGTTCAGCTGTTTGCTGGAGCGGGTATTGTTCCTGGATCAGTTGCTGAACACGAATGGGCCGAGTTAGATAAAAAGATGTCGACGCTGTTAACGTTGATTTCCGATCATCCGCCGCTTGGAGTGGCATCATGAGTTACGATCAAGCGGTTCTCAATCGAATTTGGTCAGAGACCATTTTGACTGAGCTTCACCGATTTGGTGTGAAGCATGTTTGTATCGCGCCGGGGTCGCGTTCGACTCCTTTGACTTTAGAAGCGGCGGAACAGCCAAATTTTTCCATTCATACTCATTTTGATGAGCGTGGATTAGGTTTTATGGCGCTTGGTTTGGCGAAAGCGAGCCAAGAGCCGGTAGCCGTTATCGTGACTTCTGGCACTGCGGTCGCAAACTTGTTGCCTGCGGTAGCAGAAGCTAAATTAACGGGCGAAAAACTGGTTTTGCTTACCGCTGATCGCCCTGTTGAACTCGTCGGTTGTGGCGCAAACCAAGCAATTAATCAGCTTGGGATTTTTTCGCAGCATGTATCGGCAAATTTGAACTTGCCAAGTCCGAGTTTAAATACGCCGCTCAACTGGTTACTCACTTCGGTTGATGAGGTGATGTTTAACCAGCAGTTACATGGCAGCGCGGTTCACATTAACTGCGCCTTTCCTGAGCCGCTGTATTCTGACGGGGAAAAAAGCGCTTACCAAAGCTACCTGAACAGTGTCGAAGCGTGGCGCAAAGGCGGTCAAACATATACTCAACGATTCGTCAGTCCATCATTTCGTGACATTCCATTTTGTGCTGATAGAAAAGGAGTGGTTGTTATTGGCAGCTTACCTGCTGATCACGCGCAAGCGGCAAAAGCGTTTGCACAGCAAATGGGGTGGCCTGTATTGGCGGATCCGCAAAGTGGAGTTAGCTCCGGTTGGTCACATTATGATTTGTGGTTACAACAGCCTAAGTTGGCCAGCCAACTCGACGAATGTGATTTGGTGCTCCAGTTTGGTAGCCGCATCATATCTAAGCGATTGAACCAATGGATTAATAAACAGGTGTCGCAAAGCCAACAAGGCCGAGATGTTCAGTACTGGTTTATCTCGCCAAGTTTAAGCCGAGATAACCAAACACACCTTCCGCAATTGCATTGGGTGGCATCACCTAAAAGTTGGCTCGAGCGTGTTGATGTTAAGAGCTCAAGTACTCAAGGGTGGGCTGATGGATTGCTGACCGATATAGCCCATGTTCGCGCTCACATTCGCGATGAGTTTCTGTCTTCATCAGCTTCAACGCTTAATGAAATCGCGTTAGCGGCTGACATTGAAGAGCGAACGCAGAACGTCGATGTCTTTCTCGGTAACAGCTTGTTTGTTCGATTGGTCGATATGTTTGGCCGATTAAATACTGAGGTGTTTACCAATCGCGGAGCGTCGGGTATTGATGGTCTATTTGCCACAGCTTCGGGTGTTCAGCGTTCGCGAGGCAAGCCGCTATTGATGTACATCGGTGATACATCGGCGCTTTATGACCTCAACTCGCTCGCGCTGTTTTCTCGTAATGATCTGCCATCAGTACTTGTGGTCACAAACAATGATGGTGGTGCGATTTTCGATATGTTGCCAGTGCCTCAGGAGCATCGCACTGCGTACTACCAAATGCCCCACGGTTATCAGTTTGAACATGCAGCTAAGCAGTTTGGCTTAAAGTATGAAAAGCCAACTACATTAGAAATGTATCAAGCAGTGGTTGCCGAGCACTTGTCGAGCGGCCAAGGCACAATGCTGGTGGAAGTTCAAACCCCACCAAGCCAAGCCGCAGAGTTGATAAAGGCATTTAATAAGAGCCTGCATGCTTCACTCTGAGCGTCTCTCTCCAACTGAAAAACACCAAAGTGGTGATCTTCCCACTCTGGTGTTTTTGCATGGTCTTTTAGGAAGTGGTGCTGATTGGCAAGCTTGTTTGGATGAGCTGACTCAGTTTGAACGAGTCGTTATCGACCTTCCTGGTCATGGTCGCAGCCAGTTTACAAAGTGCAACGATCTCGATGATTGCTGCAAACTTCTTAATTCCACACTATCTTTATTATTTCCTCCGCAACAACCACTTATTTTGATTGGCTACTCAATGGGTGGAAGAATCGCAATGCACGGTCTTGCTGGTGAGTGCTTCTCAGATCTCAATATTGTCGGCGCGATTGTGGAAGGGGGAAACTTCGGGCTTCAAACAGAGTCAGAGATACAGTCAAGATTGCACAACGACCAAAAATGGGCACTGCGCTTCGAGAGTGAACCACTTGAACGTGTTTTGAGCGATTGGTACCAACAAGCGGTGTTTTCTTCACTAAACCATGAGCAAAGACAAACATTAATTGCCAAGCGAAGTGCTAATCTTGGCTCGGCAATTGCGAACATGTTGATGGCAACATCGTTAGCCAAGCAGGCGTATTTACTGCCCACACTGCAACAACAGCGCATACCCATTTATTATGTGTGTGGCGCGAAAGACAAAAAATTTAGCCAACTGGCACAAACAAGCGGGTTGGCGTATCGACAAATTGAAGGCGCAGGACATAACGTTCATCAAGAGCAGCCGAAACAGTTTGCGATGCACATTAAGCAAATAATTCATTCTCACTTTCAGTGAGAGCAACGAGAACAATGGGAATCACCATGGCTAAAACAGTAGGCATTTCTGAAGAAGAACTTTACGCTCCGGTTCAATGGAAAGATTGCGGCGAGAAATACGAGGATATTCATTACCACAAGTCTGAAGATGGTATCGCGAAAATTACCATTGCACGCCCTCAAGTGCGTAACGCGTTCCGCCCTCAAACGGTAAAAGAGATGATTGATGCGTTGGCAGATGCACGCTACGACTCAGGTGTTGGCGTTATCATCCTAACTGGTTTGGGTGAAGATGCATTCTGTTCTGGTGGTGACCAGAAGATTCGTGGCGACTACGGCGGTTACAAAGATGACCAAGGTACGCATCACCTAAACGTATTGGACTTCCAACGTGATATTCGTACGTGTCCAAAACCTGTTATTGCTTCCGTAGCGGGTTGGGCTGTTGGCGGCGGTCATGTACTGCACATGATGTGTGACCTAACAATTGCAGCGGACAACGCGCAGTTTGGTCAAACGGGCCCTAAAGTGGGTTCATTTGATGGTGGTTGGGGCGCGTCTTACATGGCTCGTATCGTAGGCCAGAAGAAAGCACGCGAAATCTGGTTCCTATGTCGTTTCTACAACGCGCAAGAAGCGTTAGACATGGGCTTGGTCAACACGGTTGTGCCTCTAGAAGATCTAGAGAAAGAAACCGTTCGATGGTGTCGTGAAGTTCTTCAGCATAGCCCAATGGCGCTACGCTGCCTGAAAGCGGCATTGAACGCGGATTGTGATGGTCAAGCTGGTCTTCAAGAGCTTGCGGGTAACGCAACGATGATGTTCTACATGACAGATGAAGGACAAGAAGGTCGTAACGCATTCAACGAGAAACGTCGCCCAGACTTCGACAAGTTCCCTCGTAACCCATAATCCGTAAATAAAGAGGAGCCAGAGTGCTCCTCTGCTTCGTTTTTAGTCCCGAGCGCCTCGCCCTCAGGGAGGATGGTTCGTTCTTATAGCCAGCAAGCTTGGGTTGTACGTAATAGGACAGGAATTATGCGTAAAGCAAAGATTTACCGTTACTGCCTTCCAATGGACAGTGGCGTAATACTGCGTGATAACAAGCTGACGGAACGCATCGGCTACATTGTTGAGCTATCTGATGGCGAGAACACGGGATTAGGTGAAGTCGCACCGCTTTTTGGTTTTAGCTTGGAAAGTACCGAAGAGGCTGGCATTCAGTTACAAGAACAGGCTGAACGCTGGGTCGCGGGTATACCGGTTGATTATGCCAATATGTATCCTTCGGTTGCGTTTGGCTTATCTATGGCTCAATTGGAGTTAGAAGGTGGTTTGCCGACGCAAGGCAAATATCAAACTGCTCCACTGTGTACGGGCGATCCCGATGAGTTGATTCCAAAACTCAACGAGATGGAAGGTGAGAAAGTGGCAAAAGTGAAAGTGGGTCTGTATGAGCCCATTCGCGACGGCATGCTTGTGAATCTCTTCCTTGAATCTATCCCTAAATTAACGCTTCGACTGGATGCGAACCGCGCTTGGACTCCCGAAAAAGCGCAGCAGTTTGCTAAGTACATTACACCGTCTCTTCGCCAACGAATTACGTTTTTGGAAGAGCCATGCCGAGCTCCTGGCGACAGCATGTCTTTTGCCATTAATACTGGTATCGCGATTGCTTGGGATGAAACGCTGCAAGATGCCGTTCGTCGAGAAGACTTTAGCCTTGAAGATCTGACAGGCGTGAAAGCGATCATTATCAAACCGACATTAATCGGCTCCGTCGATTTCTGCATTAAATTGATCGAAAAAGCAAAAGCGTTAGGTATGAAAGCGGTGATCAGCTCAAGCATTGAGTCGAGCCTTGGCTTGAACCAATTAGCACGTTTGGCGCAATGGCAGTTGCCTGATGAAGTTCCTGGTTTGGACACTATCGGGTTGTTCAAAGCGCAGCTAGAGCAAGGTTGGCCAAAGTGCGAACTTCCTGTGCTTCCTTTGTCTGAGCAGGAGTTAGTGTGGCATTCAGCATAGAGCCATTCTCTACAGAAAATAGTGCGATTCCACCTTGGAAGTATTGGGCTCAAACGAGCCCTTTTTCTATTGCACTCGCAACACCTCAAGAAACATTGAATTGGCAACAGCTCTCGCTTCGTGTTACTCAATACGCGCAATCGCTCTTGCAGCAAGGTGTTACGCGCGATGAGGTGGTGACTCTGGTAGGGAAGAACCAAGTTGAAACAGTATTGTTTTATTTAGCTGCGCAACAGTTAGGCGCTATCACCGCGTTGACTATGCCTCAGCCAATCGAGGCGCTACAAGGTAAGCTCTGCACTCTGTACGGCGATCATAAAACGCGTTTTGTTTGGTTAACTCCGGAGTGTGAGTTCGCTTACTCTAGCGAAGAGAAAGCAGCATTAAATGCGATTTTTCTCACTTTGCCTACGGTAGATACCGTGGTTGAAAACACTGAGGATGACTATCAGCATGACAGGTTGGCTTCGATTGTGTTTACCTCAGGCTCAACGGGGGCACCGAAAGCGGTGGTTCATACGCATCGACAGCACCTCGCTTCGGCAGAGGGATTACTTTGTGAGTTCACCTTCCATCAACAAGACACTTGGTTGTTGTCGCTTCCACTTTATCATGTTTCCGGCCTTGCGATTGTCTATCGCTGGTTGTTTGTTGGCGCAACATTGAAAATCGGCACGGGAAGACTGGCAGACGATATCCTCGCGGTTTCACACGCCTCTTTAGTGGCGACTCAACTTAAACGCTTGCTAGATGATGATGTTGAACTGTCACTGACGCACGTTTTGCTGGGGGGCAGTCATGTGGCTCATGAGTTGGCGGTAAGAGCCACAGAAAAAGGCATCGAAACGTGGTTAGGTTATGGTATGACCGAGGCTGCATCTACCGTTACGGCAAAACAGATCAATGACGTAAGCAATGCTGGGCATTTACTAAAAAATCGTAAGATTAAGTTGGTTGATGAGCGCATTTACATTGGTGGACAAACGCTAGCTTCAGGCTATTTTCACCAAGGTCAAGTGACGGCATTCGTGGACGAGGATGGTTGGTTCGACAGTAAGGATCTCGGTACTTGGCAAGGAGATGAGTTAAAGATCATCGGTCGGGCCGATAATCAATTTATCTCAGGTGGAGAAAACGTTCACTGTGAGGAAATAGAAGCAGTATTGAACCAAATCCCAAGCGTCACTCAGAGCATTGTCGTGCCAGTCGAAGATGTTGAGTTCGGTCATCGTCCTATAGCCGTTATTCAATCAGAAGCGTTACTGAGCCAACAGGAATACGAGCAATACTTGTGGAAAAAGCTTGAGAAGTTTAAATGGCCAATCGCTTACTATTTGATGCCACAAGCCTTGTTAGAAGGTGGAATTAAAGTTTCGCGTAAAGCGGTCAAAGAGTGGCTGCTGTATGAGTTAGATAATCAACGTTAAATAGCTGGCGCTCATTTGCCCTGCTGAAATGAGGCGAAGATTAGTCAATTTTGCTATGTGTTAGTCGGAAAGGGAATTTCGTAACCTTATAACTCTGAATCATAATCATGTCTCAACGTAGAGCAGAAAGGCATAAGCTTCAGAATGGTGACATTGGTTTTATTGATAGCGGTGGTATTACAAATTGGCATCGCAATCAGCAGTGAAGGGCTCACTCGCTCGTTAGCTGAATTGACGGCGTTTTTAATCGCTATCGCGTTGGTGTTTGCGCTCAAGAGTGACAAACAAGAGTCAACCTCCGACCAACGCGATAAGTCGACAACGATTATCTAAGTACTAGCCAGCTTAGTGACGTGGTGGAAATTAATACCCATAAAGTCACACCAAACAACAGCGGTTTAGGGCCCGAAGATTTCAGTTTCGAAATCGAAATACTACATCCTATCAAGAATAAGCACACCACCAGAGCTTGCTTCGCAATGGTAAAAATACCGTGATACACCACCTCAAGTTGTGGGAAGAAATCACTAAAGGCGATGGCCGCGCAATACCAGAAAATGAAGTAAGGAATCACTAACTTTTTCGAACCGTTCTCTTTGTTCCCACGTGAGAAAATCACGGCGCTAATCAAAGCAACAGGAATGATCCACAAGGCTCGCGCCAGTTTGAGCGTGGTTGCAGTTGTCAGTGCCTCTTCACCGTAGGCAGAGGCAGCGCCAACAACAGACGAAGTATCATGAATCGCAATTGCCGCCCACGTCCCAAAGGTGTGTTGGTCTAGGTTTAACGCATGACCAATGACGGGGAAGATGAACAACGCTAGAGAGTTGAGTACAAAAACGGTAGCGAGTGCCAAACCTATTTGTTCATCTTTGGCTCTGATTGCTGGTGCGACCGCAGCAATTGCGCTGCCACCACATATCGCAGTTCCGGATGAAATGAGATACGCAGTCGTCGTTTCGAGTTTGATTACTTTGGCGATGAGTGAGCCAATGACGAGTGTGCCGACAATCGTAGCGATAATTAGCCCGATACCATCTGACGTGACAGACAATGCCTGTTCAAAATTGATACCAAACCCTAAACCGACAATAGAATAAGAAAGCAGTTTTTTGGTGAAAGAGGCGATGGGTAACTCAGTAGGAACTAAGCCAAAGCTGGCAAGTAAGAAGCCAATAACAAGTGCAATAGGGGATGACACAAAAGGAGTTAAGCAAAAAAGCAGTGCCAGTCCAAAGGGGATGTACTTTCTGTTCAAGATTTATGATTCATTGTCGTTAGTGAAAGCGAGAGTATATCGCACTGTATCTGGTCAGTTTGTCTTAATGATTTGAACACACGTTCAGATAATCTAAACGTGTGCTCAAATAATTCTCAACGTTTTGTTTATCGCCAATCTCCGCGCAATGCGTGCACTTTTTCGAACATAGTTTGTGCGGTGGCTGAGCTAGGATCTACCGGTTCGCCAGCTTCAATTTCCAATTTGGACCAGAAGCGAGTCGGGAACCCTCTGCATGCTCGTCCTTTAGCGCGGCTAAAATAACTGCCCCACAATCCTTTCAATGCCATCGGAATCACAGGTACTGGGCTTCGACGCAGAATAATGTCGATGCCACGCATGAAGTCGTTCATTTCGCCATCGGAGGTCAATCGCCCTTCAGGGAAGATACAGACAATATGGCCTTCATTGAGAGCTTCTTCGACGTCGTTAAATGCTCGACGAATAGAACTTCGGTTGCTAGCAGAAATTGGTATCACGCCAGCACGGCGTAAAAAGCGTCTTAGCGGCGGCAGGTTGGCGTAATCTTCTTCCATCACAAAGCGAATCAAACGAGGGCATACGGCACTCAGTAACAGGGCATCCATGTAGCTCACATGATTGCACACAATCAATGCACCACCATGCTCAGGTAAGTTGTGCAGATTTTTGTGTTTAACACGATAGATGGTGTGCGTGAGCATCCACATTGCAAAGCGAACCACAAAAATCGGGATTTGTAGAAAGATATATGCCGCGACTAAGAAATTAAGCACTGCAAGAAGCGCAAACAATTGTGGAATACTCATCTCTACTACGCTCAGGCATATAATGCCAAGGATCGCGCTGCCCACCATAAATAGTGAGTTAAAGATATTCAGACCTGCTATCACTTGCGCACGTTCAGTCTCCTTCGCTCGGTGTTGCATTAAGGCGTACAGTGGGACGATAAATAATCCGCCCGATGCTCCTATCATGAGCAGATAGAAAAACAGAGGCCAGAAAGGCTCGAAACGAACAAATTCAATGAAGTTTGCGAACTCAGGTAGCTCAGTTGGTACTGATGTCGCCATTAAGTAACCGAAGATGGTGATGCCTAAGGCACCGATTGGCACGATGCCCACTTCGATTCGATGATTTGAGATCCAGTTGCAAGCCAGTGAGCCTAGAGCAATCCCTACTGAGAAGAGTGCAAGTAAGAAGGATACGGCGCTTTCTGTACCGTTCAGATAGACCTTGGTGAAGTTTGGGAACTGAGTAAGATATGCAGCACCGAGAAACCAAAACCAACTGATGGCCATGATGCATTGAAATACGATGCGATCGGATTTCGCGATCGCCAGCGTGTGCTTAGTTTGCTGATAAGGTCGCCAACGGAATTTAAGTTCAGGGGCACTTGCCGCAGCAAATGGAATCGAGCGACTGGATAAGTAACCGAGCAGGGCAAATAGAACCACGCAGAAAGCGGCCAGATACTTCGCGTTGTCAGCAGAAGCAATAATGCCTGCACCGAGCGTGCCGATAAGAATGGCGATAAATGTCCCGGCTTCAACCAAGGCATTGCCCGGTACCAGTTCCTTAGCGTTTAATTCCTGAGGAAGAAGCGCGTACTTGACGGGGCCGAAGAACGCGGATTGCGTACCCATTAAGAAAAGCAGCAGAAGTAAGACACCGTAGCTTTCTGTTATAAAGCCAACGGCGCCTAGCAGCATGATGGCGATTTCAAACAGTTTTACTTTGCGAATAAACCACGATTTCTCGTATTTATCCGCCAAAACTCCAGCAGAGGCAGAAAAAAGGAAGAATGGAAGAATGAATAATCCAGCTGCTAAGTTTATGAATAAATTACTAGAAATGGGTAATGCGCTAGAACCAGCGAAAGCGACAAACAGCAACAAAACGTTTTTAAAAATGTTGTCGTTGAAAGCGCCAAAAAACTGAGTAACAAAATAGGGCAGGAACTTTCTTTGCGTAAGCAAGGACGGCTGTCTGTCGGATGACATGGATAATCCTTTGTTTGTTACCAGTTCATGATGTAGTTAGAAAGCAAGTTACTGATTAACTCTTTACCATCTACAGGCTCACTTGAGAAAAACTTGTCATCAACGCTAAGAAGAGTAATGCCGTGTACGCCAGCCCATAGTACGCGACTCGCTTGAATGACTTCGGATTCCGTACGTTGAGGAGCGATTTGTGCGAGTAATGATTCGAGCATTCCTGTCATGCCATCAATACGTTTCGCATGCCATTCTGGAAGTTCGGCACCGTTCATGTTGTGTTCGAAAACCAATTGCCAACGGTAAGGATGTTTTTGTGCGAAATCGTGGTAGCAGTATGCAAGTTCAAAAAGTGCTTGATGAGCATCTTTACTGCTTTTTGTTGCATTTAGCGCTTCCTGCGATAACTCATCTAAAGTTTGAGCCACGGCATGAAGTAGCAACAAATTATAGTTACCAAAAATATTCACCAAGGTGCTTGGCACGTAACCAATCATGTTAGCGATCTTGCGAAGGCTAAGTTCGTGGTAAGAGTTCTCATCTAAAAAATTTTTGACCGTCGTTAAGGTCAGGTTAATCAACTCTTCTCTGGTGTGATCGTTTCTGCGCGCCATACTCTCAAACTGCTTTATTGAACAACGTTCAATATGATAGACAGCTACTTAATGAGCGTCAACCGCGCAATCACGTTAGAAGGCGACATGTTTGGCAATATTCTGATACATGTCAGACTCTTTAGATTGTTTTCATAAGGTGACATACGGAGTATGATGAACCAACAATCATCTTTGGCGTGCTACTGCTTGTATGTACAAGGTTTGGAGCACAATCTGAGATGTACCCAAACGGCTTCTTTTACCTGAGGTTGCGTGGGTATAACAATCGTCAACTTTAAGGATAACGATGAAACGTTTATTTTCTATTGTTGCTCTATTAATGTTTACCGTTGCTGTCACTCCTATCGCAGAAGCGAAGAAGTTTGGTGGCGGTAAGTCTTTTGGTAAGAGCTACAAAACAGCACCTGCACCTAAACAGCAGCAACAAAACACCAATACGATCGGTAAAGAGCAAACGACCAAGTCTTCTAGCAAGAAAGGTTTGATGGGCGGTCTATTAGGAGGCCTTCTAGCTGGTGGTCTACTTGCTGCGTTCTTCGGTGGTGCTTTTGAAGGTATCCAGTTTATGGATATCCTAATCATTGGTTTAATTGCCTTTATTATCTTTAAGCTTATGCGCGGAATGTTAGGTGCGAAGCAGGGCAGTATGAACCAGCAACGTCAACAACCGGCATTTGGTGGTAACGCGTCAAAGTTTGAACAACCGAACATGCAGAACTTTGAACAACAACCAAATACAAACGCAGGCGGTTTCACCGGTTTTGGTGCTCAAACAGATGTACCACACAATTACCCACCGGGTTTCGATCAAGCTGCGTTTATTAACGGTTCTCGTGAGCACTACCGCATTTTGCAAGGTGCGTGGAACCACAACCAACTAGACACTATTGAAGAATATGTTTCTCCAAGTCTATTTGAAGATCTGAAAGCTGAGCGCGCGAAGCTAGAAGGTGAGCAGCACACTGATGTGATGTATGTCGATGCAGAGATCGTTCGTGCTGAATACGATGCGAACAAAGCACAATTAAGTTTGCAATTTAGTGGCCGTTACCGTGATGCTGCAGAAGGTGTAGAGGAAGATATTGAAGATATCTGGCACCTAGAGCGCGACCTAACAGTACCGAATGCACCTTGGTTGATTGTTGGTATTCAAGGTTAATCACCAAGCTCGTTCAATTTAGTCTTAATAAAATCCCGCTATTTAGCGGGATTTTTTGTATCTGTTAATTGTTGGATGAGCGGAGATAGCTCTACAGGTAAAAGCGAAAGGTAATGCTCCGTAGCTAAGCACAATACAACTCAGTCGTTTTATGATTTAGCAGTCTAATGACTTAGCCATTTGGTATCTGGGATAGCTCAGTTAGTATTTTGTTGTGTCTATTCTTGAGAGATTTAGAAAGTTAATACTATTCAGCGTCTTATCGAAGAACTCTTACCTGTTAAAAGATCGGTTCTAACGTTGAGTTTGGCCTAAAGCAATGTGTCGGTATTGGTTGAAGATCTTAGCTACATTAGGAGTTCGTAGAACATGAATGCGACACTATGGGGTGAGCGAGAGATTGTTAGAATGGGTGTTGATCTTACGATGTATAGAACGAAAAAAGCCAGCTCAATGAGCTGGCTTTTCAATATGGTGGAGGGGGACGGATTCGAACCATCGAAGGCGGAGCCGGCAGATTTACAGTCTGCTCCCTTTGGCCACTCGGGAACCCCTCCAGGGTATTTTTATACTTAGAAAGTGTTTTCCCAACACGGCTTTCCAAGTGTTTTCTCATGACAAAATCACAAGAAAGAATATGGTGGAGGGGGACGGATTCGAACCATCGAAGGCGGAGCCGGCAGATTTACAGTCTGCTCCCTTTGGCCACTCGGGAACCCCTCCAGGGTGTTTTTATACTTAGAAAGTGTTTTCCCAACACGGCTTTCCAAGTGTGTTCTCATGACATAATCACAAGAAAAAATATGGTGGAGGGGGACGGATTCGAACCATCGAAGGCGGAGCCGGCAGATTTACAGTCTGCTCCCTTTGGCCACTCGGGAACCCCTCCAGGGTGTTTTATACTTGAAAAATGTTTTCCCAACGCATCTCTCAAGTGCGGAGCGCATCATAGCAAACTCGCTCCGGCTGTAAAGCGTTTTTCTAGCGTTTTTACGTTGAATGCTGCCTTTTTGGGCAAAGATGGTAGAAAGTCAGCGTTTTGTATGTCCTTTATACAGAACGAAAATATACTTTTTACTGGAATTTACACTACTTGACGTTAAAAGACGTATCTATTGATAAACTGTAAGCAGTTTAATGACATAAGTTTATTCGTTTAGTAGTCAAGATCATGAGCATGAAAGCCACTTTATCCTTATCTGTTTTAACGCTTTCTATATTAATGGCTTCCCCTAGCGCTTTTGCAGCAAAGCGAGGTCCGTCTGCGGTCACGGTTGTGACTGAGCAAGTAGAAACGCACGAAATTAATCAATCTTTATCCCTTATCGGCAAATTGAAGGCGGCAGAGTCTGTGGTTGTCGCTTCAGAAGTTGCAGGTAAGGTCAAACAAATTGCAGTAAAAGCAAACCAGAACGTGCAGCAAAACCAACTGTTAATTCAATTGGATGATGATAAAGCGCAAGCAGCATTGGTTGAGGCAAAAGCTTACTTAAAAGATGAAGAACGTAAGTTAAAAGAATTTCAGCGTTTAGTTAAACGAAACGCAATTACTCAAACCGAAATTGATGCACAAAAAGCAAGCGTGGAGATTGCTCAGGCTCGACTTGATGCTGCGAAAGCGAATCTCGCCGATCTGCATATCACCGCGCCCTTTTCTGGAACGGTTGGATTTATCGATTTCAGCCGCGGGAAAATGGTTAGCGCAGGAACTGAGCTTCTGACATTAGACGATCTGTCGGTCATGGAGTTGGATTTACAAATTCCAGAACGTTATTTGTCGATGTTGTCGGTTGGAATGGAAGTCGCCGCGAAGACCAGTGCTTGGGGTGAACAACGTTTTTCTGGGAAAGTCACTGGTATTGATACCAGAATCAGTGCAGAGACATTGAATTTGCGCGTGCGCATTGAGTTTGATAACCCAGAAAACCAATTGAAACCGGGCATGTTGATGAACGCTTCTCTGGCATTTCCTGCTATTAAAGCGCCGATCATTCCTGTTCAAGCACTTGAATACTCAGGCACTAAACGCTTTGTATATGTAATTGATGAAAACAACAAAGCGACTCGCCAAGAAGTGTTGCTGGGTGCGCGTGTCGACAACGAAGTAGTGATTGAATCTGGCGTTGAGATTGGTGACAAGATCGTTGTTCAAGGTATTGTTAACATGCGTGATGGCGTTGAAGTGAAAGAAATTGTCGCGCCACTCAAAGCGAACACCACGGATGTGACACGCAATGACAGTGAATCGGTTGAGGAAGAAAACTAATGTTACTTTCCGACGTTTCAGTTAAACGCCCTGTCGCGGCGTTAGTTCTGAGTATGCTGTTGTGTGTGTTTGGCTTTGTGTCATTCACCAAATTAGCCGTTCGTGAAATGCCTGATATTGAGAGCCCAGTCGTTTCTATCAGCACGCGTTATGAAGGCGCGTCGGCAACCATTATTGAAAGCCAAATCACCTCCGTACTGGAAGATCAGCTTTCTGGGATCAGTGGAATTGATGAAATCAGTTCCACCACTCGTAACAGCATGTCACGCATCACGATCACTTTTGAGTTAGGTTACGATCTGAATACTGGGGTGAGTGATGTGCGTGATGCCGTTGCTCGTGCTCAGCGCTCGTTACCCGATGAAGCAGATGACCCAATTGTTTACAAGAACAATGGTTCGGGTGAAGCGTCCCTTTACATCAATCTGAGTTCTTCTGAAATGGACCGCACACAGCTGACGGATTATGCCGAGCGTGTTCTGATGGATCGTTTCAGTTTGATCACGGGTGTGAGTTCTATCGATCTCTCTGGCGGTTTGTACAAAGTCATGTACGTGAAACTCAAACCAGAGCTTATGGCTGGTCGTGCGGTCACGGCATCGGATATTACATCAGCTTTACGAAGTGAGAACCTAGAAAGTCCGGGTGGTGAAGTTCGCAACGACTCGACGGTGATGTCGGTACGTACGGCTCGTACTTATAACACGCCTGAGGACTTCCAATATCTTGTCATTAAACGTGCAAGCGACAACACGCCTATCTACTTAAAAGATGTGGCGGATGTCTTTATTGGTGCAGAAAACGAAAACTCGACCTTCAAAAGTGACGGTGTTGTAAACATCAGTCTTGGTGTGGTACCGCAGTCAGACGCAAACCCGTTAGAAGTGGCGAAGCTGGTTCGTTCTGAAGTCGATAACATTCAGAAGTTCTTACCAGAAGGAACACGTCTCGCGATTGATTACGACGCGACAGTATTTATCGAGCGTTCAATCGAAGAGGTGTACAGCACGCTGTTTATTACAGGTGGCTTGGTGATCTTGGTGTTGTATATTTTCATCGGCCAAGCTCGTGCGACTCTAATCCCAGCGGTTACGGTGCCCGTTTCGCTGATCTCTTCGTTCATTGCCGCGTATTACTTTGGCTTTTCTATCAATTTGATCACTTTGATGGCGTTGATCCTGTCTATTGGTTTAGTGGTGGATGACGCGATTGTGGTTGTTGAAAACATCTTCCACCATATTGAACGTGGTGAATCGCCTCTGCTTGCCGCGTACAAAGGCACTCGAGAGGTTGGTTTTGCGGTTATCGCGACAACGTTGGTTCTGGTGATGGTGTTTCTGCCAATTTCCTTTATGGATGGCATGGTAGGGCTGCTATTTACAGAGTTTTCTGTATTGCTGGCGATGTCGGTAATTTTCTCCTCTTTGATTGCACTGACACTTACACCTGTGTTGGGCAGCCAGATCTTAAAGGCAAATGTAAAACCAAATCGATTCAACGAAGTGGTCGATCGCCTGTTTAGCAAGCTGGAGAATGGCTACCGCTCATTATTGAAAGGAGCATTGAAAGCTCGCTTGGCTGCGCCATTGGTGATTCTGGCTTGTATGGGCGGCAGTTATTTCCTAATGAATCAAGTACCAGCTCAATTGACGCCACAAGAAGATCGCGGTGTGATTTTTGCGTTTGTGCGCGGCGCAGATGCTACGTCGTACAACCGAATGTCAGCCAATATGGATATTGTCGAAGATCGATTGATGCCATTGCTAGGGCAAGGTTATCTGAAGTCATTCAGTATCCAAACGCCAGCGTTTGGTGGTCAGGCAGGTGACCAAACTGGCTTTGTGATCATGATTCTAGAAGATTGGAATGAACGTGATGTAACGGCTCAGGAAGCGCTCAACAAAGTACGTGGTGCATTGGCGGGTATCCCTGATGTTCGAGTGTTCCCATTTATGCCAGGTTTCCAAGGTGGTTCGAGTGAGCCAGTTCAGTTCGTATTAGGTGGTTCGGATTACGATGAACTTCTCGTCTGGGCTGAACTGTTGAAGAACAAAGCCGAAGAATCACCAATGATGGAAGGCGCTGAGATAGACTACTCCGAGAAAACACCAGAGCTGTTAGTTACGGTCGACAAACAACGCGCGGCTGAACTCGGTGTGAGCGTAAAAGACATTTCTGACACGTTAGAAATCATGCTCGGCGGTAAAAGCGAAACGACTTATGTTGAGCGTGGCGAAGAGTATGATGTTTACCTTCGTGGTGATGAAAATAGCTTCAATAATGCTGCCGATTTGAGCCAGATTTATCTGCGTACCAACAGCGGCGAGCTAGTGACATTAGACACGGTCACAAAAATAGAAGAAGTGGCAGCATCTATCCGTCTGTCTCACTACAACAAACAGAAGTCCATCACCATTACTGCAAATCTTTCCGAAGGTTATACATTGGGTGAAGCGCTGAATTACCTCGATCAGCAAGCCATCGACAACTTGCCGGGTGACATTTCTGTGAGTTATTCGGGTGAGTCGAAAGACTTTAAAGAGAACCAAGCGAGTGTCGCAGTTGTGTTTGCACTGGCATTGCTGGTGGCGTATCTCGTGTTGGCGGCTCAGTTTGAAAGCTTCGTGAACCCGCTAGTAGTAATGTTCACTGTACCAATGGGTGTGTTTGGTGGTTTCCTTGGTTTGGTCGTAATGGGGCAAGGAATGAACATTTACAGCCAGATCGGCATGATCATGTTGATCGGTATGGTAACGAAAAACGGCATTTTGATCGTAGAATTTGCCAACCAGCTACGTGACCGTGGTGTTGAGTTTGAAAAAGCGATCATTGATGCTGCCGCGCGACGTCTACGCCCAATTTTGATGACCGCGTTTACCACACTTGCAGGTGCAATCCCGTTGATCGTATCAACAGGTGCTGGTTATGAGAGCCGTATTGCTGTGGGTACGGTTATCTTTTTCGGGATGGGATTTGCTACATTGGTGACCTTGTTTGTTATCCCTGCGATGTACCGACTGATTTCTGCGAAAACACAAGCCCCAGGTCATGTAGAAGCAGAACTGAACAAAGCGCTCAGCCACGATTCGAAAGGCCGCACAGTGCATCCTTAACGACAACATGTAACGCTTTGATTAAAAACGCCGAACCATTTTTGTTCGGCGTTTTTTTATATTTCTAATGATTATTTATAGATCTAACCATTAATTGTGGTTATTATTTCGCCACTTCTTCGAGGGGCACAGGACTCGCTCATCGTTTATGACTGAATGTCGAGTCTTGCTAGGTATAAAGCCAGGAAGGTGGCTATACCTATGATTATTGAGGTGTTCCCTTGAAAAAAGTTCGTGGTAGTTACATGGTAGAAATGGTTCTGGTTGCGGGTATTATGGCGTTGTTAGTCACCACTGCACTTCCAACGTTTACGAATGCGCTAAAAGGTCATCAAGATGGTATTTTGGCGTCACTTGATACTGTTCAACCTAGTAGTCATGTAAACAAAGAGACCGCAGAAAAGTTTTCCGCTCAATAAGCAAAGCTACTTTCTAGATTGATAAAAGAAGCCGAGGCATTTGCCTCGGCTTCTTTACATTTAACTTCAAATTCTGGGTTCAACGTCGCGCTAGAAGCGTTTTCCTAAGCTTATTTGTAGACCTTCATAGCTGTCGTAAAAGTCTTCAAAACCCATATCTGCGACATTGTAGATGTACTCTGCGCGCAACCAGATATCTTTACTCATATCCCAATGAACTCCAGCTCCTACGTTAAACAGTGCGCCAGAGTCGTCAGTCACTTTCTGGGCATTTGGAACATACATTTCTGCTTGAGTCCCCAAAGCGGTCACGCGGCCAAACAAAGAGAGTGGTGTGTCGCCTAAGTTGTCACTGGTCAATACCGCTGACATGCCTGCTTGGTAATAGTGCAAATCCAAATCTGTTTTTAGCGTGTCGTTCTTAAGCTCGTTTTGGGAGTAACGAAGCACACCTTCAAACGCAAGGTATTGATTAACATGATAGCCCCAGCCAACAGTGATATGCGGTGTGGACCACTCATTGTCTCTGTCTGATCCAAAATACGGCGTATCGAAACCAACGTTACCAGTACCTAGATAAAAATAAGATTGATGAGTTTGTTCTTGAGCAGCAAAAGTCGGCACACTGATGGTCAAGGCAGACAATAATAGGATGGCGTTTTTCATAACTTGACGATAACCTTTGTAAAAGAACGTTGTAATGATTTGTGTTAATATTAATTTAATCAATAAGATAGATGGCGCTTATCATATCAGTTTTTGTTCAAAGGTAGTGATTTTCGAATGGGAATTGTTGCGCTAAAGCATACTTCCTACTTATGAAAGTGGACTAACTGGATATGGTGACGAAAGCCAATCAAATAAGAGAGAAGGAAAGTAAAGTGGCTGAATTCAAATATAAAAATCTGACTCAAGAAGAACAAGACAAGTTAGACGCAGCGACATTTCGTCGTTTATTGGCGCATTTAGATGCAAACAAAGATGTGCAAAACATCGACCTGATGATCCTTGCGGGCTTCTGTCGTAACTGCTTTAGCAAATGGTACAAAGCAGAGGCTGAAAATCTCGGTTTGGATTTAGATATTGATGACGCTCGCGAACGTGTTTACGGCATGACTTATGATGAGTGGAAACAAAACCATCAACCAGCAGCAACGCCAGAACAATTGGCCGCGTTTGAAGCGCGTCAGAAAAAGTAATCCCAATCAATAAAAAACAGCCCGCACATAAGCGGGCTGTTTTTTATATTCGAATTTGCATCTTAAGCGGTAATTGGACCACAACATGCTGGCTCAACACAGCCTTTCGCTTGAATGACTTCAAGTTGCGCGAGATAAGGTTGAATATCACCGATGTTCTCTTTTACCCATGCTAAGTCGTAATACGTATCTAAGTAACGCTCACCAGAGTCACATAGAAGTGTCACGATAGAGCCTGTTTCACCGCGTTGTTTCATTTCGCAGGCCAGTTGAAGTACACCGTAGAGGTTCGTCCCCGTAGATGCACCGACTTTACGTCCAATCAGCTGAGAAACCCAATGCGCGGTCGCGACACTTGCCGCATCAGGAATTTTTCGCATCTCATCAACCACACCGGCGATAAAGCTTGGCTCAACACGTGGTCGGCCGATGCCTTCAATTTTGCTGCCAGTATTGCCTTTTAATTCATTGTTGCCGGATTGGAAGGCATCGTAAAACACTGAGTTTTCAGGGTCTACCACACACAGTTTGGTGTCGTATTTTTGGTAACGAATAAAGCGGCCAATGGTTGCTGAAGTGCCACCAGTTCCTGGACTCATCACTACCCAACTCGGAATTGGGTGATCTTCTAACTGCATTTGGCTGAAGATCGAGTTCGCGATGTTGTTGTTGCCGCGCCAGTCAGTTGCACGTTCAGCATAAGTAAATTGATCCATGTAGTGGCCATTTAACTCTTGAGCCAAACGTCGAGACTCGTCATAAATCTGATCTGAGCGTTCAACAAGGTGTGCTTTGCCACCGTAAAACTCAATTTGTTCAATCTTTTTACGCGCGGTGGTTTTTGGCATAACGGCAATGAAAGGTAAGCCAAGTAAGCGAGCAAAATACGCTTCTGAAACGGCAGTGCTGCCTGAGGATGCTTCAATTACTGTGGTTTCAGGACCAATCCACCCATTACAAATCGCATAAAGAAACAACGAACGCGCCAATCGGTGTTTGAGAGAGCCTGTTGGATGCGTGCTCTCATCTTTTAGGTAGATATCGATACCATCAAGAGAAGGCAGTTCGAGTTTAAATAAATGAGTATCAGCAGAGCGTTGAAAATCCGCTTCAATTTTACGCACTGCATTGTTGATCCAGTTGTGGTCAGTACACATAGCGTCTCTCCTTGGAAATCGATAGATAAGCATTAGATAGGGATAATTTACCTATAAGGTGAGAGAAAAACTTTGCTATAGTTGCTCTTGATGGGGTTTGGGATAGAAAAATTTTCTACATTTTATGGTTTTTATAGAAATGAAATTAGATCGGGTCGATAAACAACTGCTTGCTTTGCTACAAACCGACAGCACCTTGTCATTAAATGACTTAGCAGAGCGAGTCAATCTGACAACAACGCCTTGTTGGAAGCGTTTAAAAAGGTTGGAAGAGGAAGGCTACATTGAAAAGCGCGTCGCGTTACTGAGCGCAGAAAAACTCGACTTGTCTTTTATCGCTTTTGTTCAGCTAAAAACCATCGATCACTCAGAAGATTGGTATCACCATTTTGTTACAACAGTGAGTGATTTCCCTGAGGTGATGGAGTTTTATCGTATGGCCGGCGAGTATGACTACATGATGAAAGTGCTGGTGAAAGATATGAAGTGCTTTGACGAGTTTTATAAGCGCTTAGTGAATAGTGTAAAGGGGCTCTCTAACGTGACTTCAACATTTGCAATGGAGTCGATTAAATATACCACTGAGTTGCCAATTCGAAGTTAATCTAAGTTTACAGTTACTGGAATAATAGTTGTTACTGACGAGACATTAAAATGGAACGTAAGAGTGACATTATTCCAGTTTTAAAATACAAATCTCTTTTATTAAATATAAACGAGATTCGTTCTTGCTTTTATTTGTGTATTAGATAATTATGTTTTTCTAATCTGTTAATGTCCATACAGCATAGCCCGCCAAAAATTAACGCAATTTTTCTTCATTATTTTTCCTGTTTTATTTTGTTGAATATTCATTCTTTCTAAATTAATTAATTACATTAATTTAAACGTTTGCTTCGCGTTTTTTCGGGTAATTTTCTCGCCATTTATCAGAATTTATTTTTACCCTTAATATAGTAGTAAATACTTAAGTAATAAAGTCATCAACAATAGGGATGGCGATTAATAAAACATCGTATTATTATCTCGCCCCTTGAGATGCAACAAATTATTACTAAAAATGAACAGAAATTATTATTTGATTTTTCTTGCTGCTTTACTTGCTGGTTGCGGTGGAGGAGGTGACTCCAAGCCGAGCAATACAAGCTCTCCAACTTCTATCACGAAGCAGAGTCGTCCACAGCTGATTGTTGAAGATGCCTCGTTGCAGTTTGAGGGTGTGGGAACCATCACTCAGACACTATTGAGCAACGTTCGCGGCTCAGTATCTTACCAAGTCATTGATTCAAATCCGCCGAATGTGGTGAGGGTGAATGATTCGGGTGTATTTCAAATCCTGCGTCCAGGCACCGCGATAATTCGTGCAACAGATACCAGTTCTGTGTATGAATCTTCTGAAACGACGTTTTCGGTCACGGTTGAACGAGGTTTTAACAATGATCTTTCTGCCAGTGATTTAAGCCTAGTAGCACTCGATCCTGACGGGAAAGCTCTGACCGTGCGCGGGCAGAAAGGTAAACTGAGTTATCAAGTCGAAAGCGGGCAGAACCTCATTCAAGTTGATGATAACGGCGTTGTTTATTCTCTTGGTTCTGCGGGTCAGGCTTCTGTACTGATTTCCGATTCAGGTAACGACTTATATCTACCTAAGCAAGTTCGTGCAACCGTAACATTGTATGCGATAGGTGCTGAGCAACTTAAATTTGCCTTAATCGAAGATGAGTATCGAGACGGTTTAACCTTAGCGCCTTCACGTTTGGATAAAGTTGAAACGCAAAATATCACTTACAAAATTTTGCGCAGCGAACCAGACAACGAGGTTGCCGAGTTACTAAATCCAGAAACGGGTTTGCTTTTGATCCACAACGTTGGTCAGGTAACCGTCGAGGCGACAGCAACATACAGCGATGCTTTCTTAAACAAGCAGCAAGTCGCTCAGTTTGTGGTCGATGTGAAACCGGGTCAACGTCAAGCCATCAGTGTTGCGAATATTGCTAAGACGTATGAAGACGGTGGACGCATTTTCCCTCAAGTTGCACACGCTCGCGGCGACTATGGATATCGCATCATCAATGGTGAAGATGTTGTCGCTAAAACTACGGATGGTGAAGCGTTGTTGATCAAAGGTGTTGGTAGCGCAGAAGTTGAAGCCTACGAATACGACTTGCGTAATTATCCAGCAAGTAAAACCCGCTTCAACATTGAAATCGAACGCGCACCTCATCCGGTAATGAAAGACGTGGAAATGTCTCTCACTTATCAGCCTAAACTGGCTATTCCAATGGCGTTTGCTGGTCAGAAAGGCAAAGTCAGTCTGATTGGTGGGTTGCCTGAAGGTCTTCGAATGAAGGATGGCAACTTAGAAGTGGATACCGCGGGCGAATATCGTCTTAAGTTTGAAGATGATGGCGGTGACTTTTACCAACCAACTCAATTCAATGTTGTGATCAAAGTTGCGAAAGCGCAAGGCCAAGCGATGACGACGCAAGATTATGAAATGGTATACAGCAAAGACTACGATTTTAACTTGCAGCGTGATTTTGGTTTAACGGCCAGCAATGATCATTTGGAAGTCGTTGACAATACTTCTCCAGGCGTTGCAGATGTTATTGGTGACGGTCTTATTCGTGTCTACAAAGCGGGTCAAACGACGTTAACAGTTCGCAGGAAAGAGAGTGCAAATTACACGGCCGGTCCAGATCAAAAAGTTCGCTTTAACATTCTGAGTGCGCCAAGCCGAATTGCTATCCAGTCAGGCGTAGTAGAAGGTACGTGGAACATCAACCAACCTTATGTCCAAAAACCATCGATTCTCGGTACGGTTGGTGAAGTGAGCTACCGATTTGCGACGGATTCTGCAACCGATGTGGTTTCCTTAGATCGCAAAACGGGTGATATGCGCATTCTGAATGCGGGTAGCACCAGAGTTATTGTGTCGGACGCAGGTAACGATAAGTTTACTCCAGGTGAAAGTAGCTTTGCTGTAACGATTAAACAAGGTAGCAACCCGGTTTCTATTACTTATCCAACTCTGGACTTTTCTGCTGGTGCGGTTATCACACCTGTGATGAGTGGGGGAGATGCCAAAGCAAGCTACCGTCTGATTAACCAAGCTGAGCCGGTGGTTGAGTTGTTATCTTCAGATTCTGGTCGTTTGAAAGTGCTGCATGCTGGCGACTACCAAGTGGAAGTGACGTTAACTGCACGTAACTATACAACTAAAACCGTATTGGTTAACGGCACCATTAATAAAGCGGATCATCCAGGTCTTACGACGAAGCTTCAAACTGTGGAATTTACGCCATTTAAGACGATTAGTTTGGACTTTGGTAAAACGGTAGGCACTCGCACTTACTCATTTGCTGATACCGTGAGCGAAGAGCTTGCCACGTTAGACAATGCGAAAGCTGAGTTGACGCTAACTAATTACTCTCAATATCATTCTATTGCGTTGGATATTTCTGAGAGTGAATCGCGAGATTACAAAGCGTTACCAAGAACAAGAGTTACGGTTAATGTCGATTTGGCGGAATCGGGTGTTGCAGATAAATACACACAACTTGATAGCGAACAAACCGTCATCGTCAGTACCCTCAGTGCCCCACAGTTTTCCAATTTAGAAGAAAGTGAGTTTGGCATCATGGGGTCGCGTTCGGTGCGTGAACCGACGGATGATGAGCTGCAAAAATTTGGCAAAGGTAAGGTCGCGCTGTTCTTGTTAAAACCAGTGGGTAGCGATGACCGAACCCAACAAAAGGCAGTCTGGGTACATGTTGCTCGATTTGATGGCTGTACTGCGGATCTGTTTTCTGATGATCTAAAACCATTCGATGCAATTGATTATGATGCAGCAGGCTATTGTGCGAACGGTAGTACGATTCGTATGACTCGCTTTTTAGTGATTGACGACTCTAAACTAGAAAACATTGAGTATGAGTTGGCAGCGCCTATCGTGTACTACCGTCGCGGTCAACGTGAGTTCTTAGCGAGTGATGACGGCGGTTTTTATGCCAAGCCAAATGTGGTGTACGGAAAAAGCAAGTATGGCTATCCGAAATCACTTTATGAGTGGTCAGTGGTAACCATGAAGTATCAACCGAATTAATCATCGTTTGATACCCACTAAAAAGGAGTGCTGAGCACTCCTTTTTGCGTCTTATACGCACGGGTTACTTCGTGTAGCGCATGACTCCTTCTTGTACGGCTGTCGCCACCAAATGACCTTGCTGGTTATAAATTTCGCCACGCACTAAGCCTCGAGTATTACTCGCCGTTGGGCTTTCTATTGCGTACAAAAGCCATTCATCCATCTTGAAGGGACGATGGAACCAGATTGAATGGTCAATCGTCGCAACTTGGAAATTCGGCGTCATTAACGACACTTCATGTGGATGCATCGCCGTGACCAAAAATCCCCAATCTGACGCGTAAGCCAGCAAGTATTGATGAATCAGTTGGTTATCTGGCATCTCACCGTTAGCACGAATCCAAAGGTACTGTTTTGGCTCCGCTTTTTTGGGTTTTAGAGGATTGATCACCGTGACAGGGCGAGTCTCAATCGGTTTTTCTCCGCAGAATGTTTTACGCAAGCGCTCTGGCAGAAACTCCGCAATATGACTTGCGAGTTCACTCTCTGAGGCGAAGTTTTCAGGCCCCGGAATATCTGGCATGGCTTTCTGGTGATCGAACCCCGGTTGATCGCCGTGATAAGAAGCCGTTAGATAAAAAATAGGTCGTCCATTTTGCACTGCTTTAACGCGTCTGGTGCTAAAGCTACGTCCATCTCTTAAATTTTCCACATCGTAAATGATCGGCTTTTCAGGGTCTCCAGGGTAGAGAAAATAGCTATGGAAGGAGTGCACAGTGCGTGTTTCTTCTACTGTGTAACGCGCCGCTGAGAGGGCTTGCCCAATCACTTGGCCGCCGTAGACTTGAGGTAAACCTAGGTTTTCACTTTGTCCACGAAACAAGCCTTCTTCTAATTTTTCGAGTTGTAGTAGGCTGAGCAATTCTCGTAATGGTTTACTCATTGTGTCTCCTCACCGATGTGTTTTTTCTTCACGTTACCTCAAGATCTGATGATCTGTGAAGTGACTTTGTTTAGAACTGTTGAGTGACTTAATAGTAGTCTCATCCTTAAACCTACGAATAAGGCAAAAGGAATAGTAACAACGTTTCTGCTTTGCAGGAAAAGTCCAACTAGTCCTAATTATGAAACGAAATCAATTGTTTGAAAAATTCTAACTTAGTCAAACTATTGTCAAATAAACGAAAGGAAACAAGACAGTTTTATATTCCAACCCTATACTTATCCCGATTTAATACTCTTCTTGAGGAATATATGAAAAAAACACTACTACTTGTTACTTCTTTACTTTTTGGCGCTGCGTTAGTGGGTTGCCAAACTTCTCATACAACAGAAATGGAATCTGCTGAGGCGTCAATGAAGACAATTACAGGTACAGTGGCTTACCGTGAACGTATTGCTCTACCACCAAATGCTGTGGTTACGGTAACACTAGAAGATGTGTCTTTGGCTGATGCGCCATCTAAGCTTCTAGCAAAACAAACGTTCGAAACGGAAGGTAAGCAAGTTCCTCTTTCGTTTGAGCTGAGTTACGACAGCAACGAAATTAAACCGAATCACACTTACAGCGTGCGCGCGCGTATTGAAGTCGATGGTAAATTGCGTTTCATCAGTGATACGCATAACGGTGTGATCACAGATGAAGCTCAAACTCACCAGTTGGATATTCGTCTAGTTGGTACGCGTTAATACCCAACATAGCGAACAAAAATGGCAGCCTAAGGCTGCCATTTGTATTTTCTGAGGGCGATTTTTCCTATCTCAGAAACTTCGACCCCTTCAGCTTCTAATTTCTGCTTTTGCCTGTCTAAGTCTCTGCCTTTCAGCGATATCTTCCCTTGACTATTGATGACTCGAAACCAAGGCAATTTGCTACCTTCTGGCAAATTCCCAAGAGCTTTTCCTACGTGTCTGGCGTATCCCGGATAGCCTGCCATTTTGGCAATTTCGCCGTAGGTCGATACTTTTCCTTTTGGAATTTGGTGAATTACAGCAAAGATTTGCACTAAAAATTGGTCCATACTGAAACTGTCCGTTGTGGCTTGCTAAGGAATGGTAATACACACGACTTGTATTTCGCTAACAGTTCTTGTGCATGATTAACATTTGTTGCTAGTGAGTTAGATGCCTTTTTAAAGACCTTTTAACTAAAGACAAATTGGTGCATCAAGCGCACGAAATACAAATTAACGATAAGCTAAGCTTGAATCTAGACCCACTCAACGACTTTAGATACCCAGTTTTATTTGCCGTTGAGTTACCAAGTTGGTGGGGAAGCCAGGAGGCGCTATGATTTTTTCAACACTTCAATTTTTCATCACAACTTTTCTTGCCGTTGTGTGTGCCCGAGCGATGAGTTTGAGTGAGGGCGAAATCCCAGTACTCGCACTCATGATCCCGGCATTATGGCTGTTGCCTCAAGGTGGCCTTGCTGGCTTAGTGTTGCTCGGCGCTATGATGGTGTTTGGTGCGACGCTTTCGATGCAGCCCATTGCGTTGTCTGTTGGCGTGCTGATTCTATTCCCGTTACTTATGGTGGTGTTCTCACATCGCAGCTCTCTTGGCGTTCTCCTTACTACCGGTTTGATTGTGATTACCTTACAAGTAGGGCTGATGGTCACGCAACAAGGCGGTAAGCTTGATGGTTCAGCTTGGGTGACCGTGGTTCAAACGTTGTCTGTTGTGGTCATGTGGTGGGCAGCAACGCATTGGAAACGCTCAGAAAAACACAGCTGGTGGCCTTTGCTTTTACTATTGCCTCTCTGGATTGCCGATCTTCATTACGCGGTGCTGGTGGCGTTGAGCATTACTGGGATGTTGGCTTCGATGGAAACACTCGCCAAATTAAAAGACTCGATTCGCTGGAGTAAGTTGCTTTGTTGGACACTACCAACCGTCGGTTTTGCAGCGTTGGTGGTGAGCCCTAATACGGATGTACCAAATCCTGTATTTGTGGTCTGGATCTGTTTGTTGGGTACTGCTTGGATGACGGACTACATCTTACGTAGTAGTGACGAGCAGGCGGAGTTATAAAATAGTTGTAGGCGTTCAGAGGAAAAAGTGACCCGTGCGGCAGACTGTTGAATTGATTGTGAAACAATAAGTGAATTAGTATATGTTCATCATTTCATAATTATTCTACTTTCCATAATAATAACCACACTGTAAGTGGTTAATTTTAGATAAGTTTGTCATGATCACACTTGCTCGAACGCTGCTGCTTTTCGCTTGTCTGTTACCAAGCATTCATGTAAAGGCCGAACCTTCATTACAGCCTCACTATAAAATCGCGACGGAAGCGGATGATGTTGTCACTCGCGTTTTATTTGATGCGGTATCCACTGAATTTGGTGTGAGTGTTGAGTACATCAACTACGCGAGTTTTGATGCCATTTTAGATGCAGTCGCGAATGAAGACGCAGACTTTGCTGCAAACATTACCTATACCGATACTCGCGCCGAGCGTTTCAGCTATTCCCGACCAACAAACATTGAATACACATACCTATATGGGCTGAGCGACTCGACATTAGATGACATTTCGCGTGTTGGTGTGCCTCAAAACACCATCTACTCAGAACTGATCAAACAGTATCATCCAGAGTTAAAACAAGTTCCCTATAAAGGCCATAACGAAGCAGTACGTTTGCTACAAACTGGTTTAGTGGATGGCGTGGTTGATGCGATCAACCAACTCAAACCAATGTTGTTGGAAGGGTTTGATGCCAAAATGCTCAACGATCAGATCTCCATCAAACCTGTTTCTATCATTAGTAAAAAAGGTCACCACTTAGAAGAGTTGGATACCTTTGCCTCGTTTATTCATGGTGAAGCGGTACAAAAGCAACTTCGTGAGCAAATCGCGTTGTATCAATTTGAGTTGAGACGTTCAGCCCTACGAGATGCGATCAAGTTACTGCCTGTCAATTTAAAAGAGCCAATTCGAATCAAAATGGAATCCATCTTTCCTTATGTGGTGTACAACCCTGATGGCACCGTACAAGGGATGACAGCCGATATCGTTCTACAAAGCTGTGAAATTCTGGATTTAAACTGTGTGATCATCAGTGAGCCTAACGAAAGTTGGGAGTCGATGTATCGCCAGTTCATGAAAGGTGAATTTGATATTTTGGCACCATTGACGGTGAGCAGAGAACGGCATGAATTCAGCTATTTCCCAAGACCGCACTATTCACCAGCTTCAGTGATGGTCAAGCGATTGGGTTACAAGCCAAACACCTATTCCCATGTGTCACAATTGATCTCTGAAAGAATCGGTGTAGTCAAAGACGATTTCTTCGATCAAATGATGACTCAGCTTTTACCGTTGAAAGAGCTTGAGCGCTTTAACACGCAGCACGATCTTATTGAAGCATTGCTTAAAGGGGAGGTGGATTACATCCCGATGGATACGGCAATGCTCAACCATTTCCTTCGTTTGAGCGAGCTTGTGCCCATCGAACAAGATACCGCGATAGGGGAGTTTTACAGTTCGCAGTTGTCTATCGGCCTCGTCGCGAATGAACGCGGTGCAATGTTAGCGCCATATTTTAGCCGCGCGATCGCGATGTTGGGCGTTGACAAAATTGTGGCTCAATACGATTTACGTCCAGATTGGCGCACGGCGTTAGAGTATGAGGTGCGATTGGCAACACAAACCCAAGCGGTATTTCTATTCGTACTTGTATTGGCAATTTGTGTTTCTCTCTATCTGTATCGTCAATCCAACACCGATAATTTAACTGGGTTGAGGAATCGTCGCTCTTTGCAAGTTAAGTATCGCCAAGGGGTGAATAAGGATTTGGCGATACTTTATTTAGATATTAATCACTTCAAACAAATCAACGATACCTACGGTCATTTAGCGGGTGATGAAGTGCTGCAATTGCTTTCGCTGAAGATACATCGAGTGTGGTCTGGGCGTAGCTATCGTATTGGCGGTGACGAATTTATTTTGCTCGGATACCCAACACAAATAGAGCTTTCGAGAGCCGTTCAAGAACTGAGTCGATTGGATGTTACCGATAAATTGTGCGCGGAGCTGAAAACTGTCACGATTTCAGTTGGTGTTTCTGAGAAACGAAAGCAGCACATGAGCTTGGAACAAGCGCTGCATTTGGCGGATGAAGACATGTACGTAAGCAAACATTCTTCTCGTCATTATTCTGGTTCTAGCGACTATCTTGTTCAGTCTTAAATGGATGAATTGATCGAGTTTTGTCCAAACGAATGAAGAATAGTGGATTTAGCGGTTTTTGCCCTTGCATTATGAAGGCCGATACTGAATAATCCCCAACATCATTTGAGGCAAGCCCTCAAAAAAGAATTATGGGGCTCTGGTCCTCTCGCAACAATAGCTCGTGAACTCGGTCAGGTCCGGAAGGAAGCAGCCGCAGCGTGTGACTTGTGTGCCGGGATGTGGCTGGGGTCCCACCCTTTAAAAGCCCCGCTTATATAGCGGGGCTTTTTCGTTTTTAACATCTCTTTTTGCCTTGAGCACTTTACTTTATAATCACGCTTGTTTTAATTCGCCAAGTATTCACTTTCCACCTGAGATATTGTCATGATTTCAAAAAACCAACTAAAACTGCTTCGTGCTTTGGGCCAAAAGAAACAGCGTAAAGCGCATGGTTTGTTTCTTGTTCAAGGTGAAAAGAACGTATTAGAGTTGGCGAGCAGCTCATTGGTTGTGAAGCAAATTTTTGCTACGGCAGACTTTTTGGAAAGTCACCGCCAAGAGCTAAGTGGTTTTGAGTGCGTTGAAGCGTCGCTTGATGATCTAACCAAAGCAAGTACGCTTGTGAGCAACAACGCAGCCATTGCTGTGGTAGAGATTCCAAACGTAAAAGAACCACAGGCAAAGGGCTTGATGATTGCTCTGGATGGTGTTTCAGACCCTGGTAACCTAGGTACGATTATCCGTGTAGCTGACTGGTATGGCATTAAGCACATTATTGCGAGCACTGACTGTGCAGACCCGTATAACCCAAAAACCATCAGCGCGACAATGGGCAGTTTTGGGCGTGTGCAAGTGAGTTTGGTTGATTTGCCAAGCTACTTAGCAGAAGCAGACTTACCAGTGTATGGTGCTTTCCTTGAAGGTGAGAGCGTGCATAAAACTGATTTTTCAGCAGAAGGTATTTTGTTGATGGGCAGCGAGTCACATGGTGTGCGCGAAGAAGCGTCTAAGTTCGTGACAGATAAGATCACGATTCCTGCTTTCGGTGGCGCAGAATCTTTAAACGTGGCAATGGCGACGGGGATCATTTTGGACAACATGCGTCGTCAGCACAGCTAATCGTAGCAACGAATTTTAGATACAAAAAAAGCGTAACGGCCTAGGCGATTTCAAGCTGAGGCTCATTACGCTTTTTTCGTTTTGAATGCGGTTATTTTTCTAACATATCCAACTTGTTTGGCACGCCGTTCCATTTTTCCGCTTCATCCATCGCTGGTTTCACTTCAGTTTGTACCGGCCAGATTTCTGCGAGTTCGGCGTTGAGCTCTTTGTAGATGGTTTGATCTTCAGGCAGCTCGTCTTCTTGGAAGATTGCCGCTGCGGCACACTCGTCAACACACAAGCCACAGTCGATACATTCTATTGGGTTGATTACCATGAAGTTTGGACCTTCGTGGAAGGCGTCAGCCGGGCACACCGCGACACAGTCGGTGTATTTACATTGGATACAGTTATCGGTTACGACAAACGCCATGATAATCAGCTCTTAAGTTAGTCAAAATCAAAGAAGGGGGATAATACTCATCCCAAGGCAAAATTCAACATTCACCAAGTTAAATCCGTCGTCCAACCTTGATTTAGTATGACAGACAATTCAATTTCTCGTAAAATGCGCGCCATTGTGAGCTGGGGGCCGTTAGGTTTTTTGGCTAAGACACCTACTATAACGAGACATCGACATGATTCGTATTAATGAAATTAAGCTTCCTCTTGATCATGAGGAAGGCGCGCTATTAGACGCGATCACTAAAAAACTTGGCATTCCTGCTGAGAAAGTTATCTCTTTTAACGTCTTTAGACGCGGCTACGATGCTCGTAAGAAAACCAATATTCATCTTATTTACACGCTAGACATCATCGTTGAAGGCGATGAAACCGCGTTGCTAGCGAAGTTCGCAAACGATCCTCACGTTCGCCAAACACCAGACATGGAATACAAGTTTGTTGCGAAAGCACCTGAGAACCTAACAGAGCGCCCAATCGTCATCGGTTTTGGTCCATGTGGTCTGTTTGCTGGTTTGGTGTTGGCTCAAATGGGTTTCAACCCAATCATTGTTGAACGTGGTAAAGAAGTACGTGAACGTACTAAAGATACTTTCGGTTTCTGGCGTAAACGCACGCTAAACCCAGAATCAAACGTACAGTTTGGTGAGGGCGGTGCGGGTACGTTCTCTGACGGTAAGTTGTACAGCCAAGTGAAAGATCCAAACTTCTACGGTCGCAAAGTGATCACTGAATTTGTTGAGGCTGGCGCACCAGAAGAAATTCTATACGTAAGTAAACCGCACATCGGTACTTTCAAGCTGGTAACGATGATCGAGAAAATGCGTGCGACTATCATCGAGCTAGGTGGTGAAATTCGCTTTAGTACTCGTGTTGATGATCTTCATATGGAAGACGGTCAAATCACTGGCGTGACATTGTCAAACGGTGAAGAGATCAAATCTCGTCACGTGGTATTGGCTGTTGGTCACAGTGCGCGTGATACATTTGAAATGTTGCACGAGCGCGGTGTGTACATGGAGGCGAAACCATTCTCGGTTGGCTTCCGTATCGAGCACAAGCAATCGATGATCGACGAAGCGCGTTTTGGTCCAAATGCGGGTCACCCAATTCTTGGTGCTGCGGATTATAAACTGGTTCACCATTGTAAAAATGGTCGTACCGTGTACAGCTTCTGTATGTGTCCAGGCGGCACTGTTGTTGCGGCGACATCTGAAGAAGGTCGCGTAGTGACGAACGGCATGAGCCAATACTCTCGTGCAGAGCGTAACGCAAACAGTGCGATTGTTGTGGGTATCTCTCCTGAGGTGGATTACCCGGGTGATCCTCTAGCAGGTATCCGTTTCCAACGTGAACTTGAATCTAACGCTTACAAACTAGGCGGCGAAAACTACGATGCGCCAGCACAGAAAATCGGTGACTTCCTGAAAGGTCGCGATCCAAGTCAACTTGGTGATGTTGAGCCATCATTCACGCCGGGCATTAAGCTCACAGACTTATCGAAAGCGCTGCCTCCATTTGCGGTAGAAGCGATTCGTGAAGCCATTCCAGCTTTCGATCGTAAGATCAAAGGTTTTGCATCTGAAGATGGCCTACTGACTGGCGTTGAGACTCGTACCTCTTCACCAGTTTGCATTAAGCGCGGTAAAGATTTCCAAAGTGTAAACTTAAAAGGCTTCTACCCTGCGGGTGAAGGTGCAGGTTACGCTGGTGGTATTCTTTCTGCTGGTATCGATGGTATTAAAGTCGCAGAGGCGGTTGCGCGTGACATCGTTGCAGCAATGGAAAATGCATAATTAAATCACTTTTTGATTTGATGAAAGCCAGTCAGTTTTGCTGACTGGCTTTTTTGTATGTGCTGCATAGCTAATTAGGATTAGTGAGCATTTTCTGCGCGACATTTGAGACGTTTCCTCGTCATGTCTCTGGCTTTTGTTGGTGTTTACTTCTGCAGATAAATTTTTCTTACTGGGATAAATATGCAACAAGATTTAGCTTGAGAGCAGTAGATAAATGAATTTTGATAGAGATCAATAGACTACGCCTATGAACAAAATTGCTAATTTCCATTTAGTAAAATCAAGAAAGTAGACGACACTTATCTTAAGGCCGCAATAAAATGCCGCTAAGGAGATAAGAATGCATTCATTAAAAGTAAAAGATTACATGACGTTGCAAGCGGTGACTTTCACTAAAGACATGTCACTCACAGCCGCTTTGAACAAAGTGATGCAGAGCGTGACGCTTGGTGGTCCAGTCATTGATGAAAACGAAAAAGTAGTGGGGTTCTTATCTGAACAAGATTTGTTAGATAAGTTGGTGAAAGCCAGCTACCACTGCCAAGATACACATACTGTGCAAGAGTGTATGCATGAAGATGTGTTGTCCGTCTCGCCAGAAATGTCGGTCATTGAGTTGGCGGATATGATGAAAGTCGGTAAGCCAAAAATGTACCCAGTAGTTGACGACCGAGGAAAACTTGTTGGCATCATCACTCGCCGTGATGTTCTGCGCGCTATTGGGATGACGTTAAACGAATGCTTTAAACATCCAGTTTGATGACGACATCGACATGACAACTTCGAAAGGCGCTGCGGCGTCTTTCTTTTTTCGGAAAAAGGCTGAGGTTGAGCGAAGTGGTTATTTTTCTCTTTTAACAAAATTCGTCTTGACCTTGGAGCTAGCTCCAAGGTTTATCCTTAGTGGTAGATGAACAGTCTCAGCCAATAAGGAAAACAAACTATGTGTACAAAACATCAAGGTTGCCAGTCAGGCAAAATCAAAACTTCTGTGCCACTCAGCGCCCATGACTCTTGCTGCGCGCCAACTAAACCGACGCTAAATATTGCTCAAGCGGGTGTTGATACTGTTGAAAGCTCTTGCTGTAGTGGAGGCAGTTGCAGTTCGGACACCGCCGATGAAGAAGGCCCCGCGGAACAGCGAGAATCCTCGATTCGTAGCAGTTGGATCGTGTCCGATATGGACTGCCCGTCTTGTGCGCAAAAGCTTGAAAAAGCCATCATGTCATTGCAAGGCGTTACGAATGCTAAAGTCCTTTTTGCTACAGAAAAGTTAGTTGTCGATTTTGATGACCATTCTCTAAGTTCGATCATCGAACAAACAGCGCGCCAAACTGGTTTCCCGCTTTCTGCGCTGGATAAACCAAAGCAAAAGAAAGAGAACAAAGGCTGGTTCGGTTTTGTTCAAGACAATCTACAGATTTTATCGATCGCAGGTGCAATGGCATTTGCGGGCCTTGTCGCAAGCATCAACCCTCAGCTTAGTGGCTGGATTTTTACTTTAACCTGTTTGCTGGGTTTGTATCCTATTGCCCGTAAGGCCGTCAAACTGGCTCGTGGTGGCACACCATTTGCCATTGAAACACTGATGAGTGTTGCTGCATTAGGTGCGTTGTACTTAGGTGAAACCGCAGAAGCCGCGATGGTGTTATTGCTCTTCCTTATTGGTGAAAAGCTAGAAGCATACGCATCATCACGAGCTCGAAGTGGCGTTCAGGCCTTAATGGATTTGGTACCAGAAAACACCACGCTGATCATTGATGGTGTACGCAAAGAAGTACCAGCGTCTCAGCTTCAACCTGGGGACGTCATTGAAGTGGCACCTGGCGGTCGTTTGCCAGCTGATGGTGTATTGATGACGACGTTAGCCGGCTTTGATGAAAGTGCATTGACCGGTGAATCAGTTCCTGTTGAGCATGAAGAAGGCGGGAAAATCATGGCGGGGGCTGTGGTAGTCGATAAAGTAGTGCAGGTGCAAGTGACCTCCCGCCAAGGTGAAAATGCCATTGACCGCATCCTTCATTTGATTGAAGAAGCTGAATCGCGCAAAGCGCCGTTAGAACGATTCCTCGATAAATTTAGTCGCTGGTACACGCCACTTATGATGCTGGTGTCTCTTGCCGTTATCGTTACGCCACCATTACTGTTCGCTCAACCTTGGGAAACATGGGTGTACCGTGGTTTAGCATTGCTCTTAATCGCTTGTCCTTGTGCCTTGGTTATTTCAACGCCTGCTGCGATTACGTCGGGTCTGGCTGCTGCGGCACGCCGTGGAGCATTGATCAAAGGTGGGGCAGCGCTTGAGTTGCTTGGCAAAGTGGAGTCGGTTGCGTTTGATAAAACAGGCACGTTGACACAAGGTAAACCGCAAGTAACGGACGTGGTGACTTATGATGTAACAGAAGAAACACTACTGAGTTTAACGGCTTCTATCGAGATGGGGTCAAGCCACCCTTTAGCGGTTTCATTAGTGAAGCGGGCTGAAGAACAAGGCGTTTCGATTCCTGAGGCAAATGATAAAACTGCTCAAGTCGGCTCTGGTGTAACAGGTTTGGTGAACGGTAAATTAGTGCAAGTTATTGCACCATCAAAAGCGGACTTCCCTGTTTCTTCGAAAGTAGAAAAACGTGTTATTGAACTGGAAGAACAAGGCAAAACCGTGGTGATCGTTCGTCACGATTACGAAGTTATTGGCGTGATCGCGTGGCAAGATACTCTTCGTCAAGATGCTCAACAGGCAATCGCCACGTTGAAAATGTTGGGCGTAAGTTCTGTGATGTTGACGGGGGACAACCCACGCAGTGCAGAAGCGATAGCCCATCAAATTGGTTTGGATTACAAAGCGAGCTTGTTGCCTGCCGATAAAGTGCGTTATGTGGAACAACTTTCTACTAAGCACACGGTTGCGATGGTTGGTGATGGTATTAACGACGCACCTGCGATGAAAGCTTCTAGCATTGGTATCGCGATGGGCGGAGGTACTGACGTCGCATTAGAAACTGCTGATGCGGCACTAACGCACAACCGCTTGGTTGAATTGCCAGCAATGATTGAATTATCACGTGCGACGCTCAATAACATTCGTCAAAACGTGGCATTGGCGCTTGGCTTAAAAGGCGTGTTCTTAGTCACCAGTTTATTGGGTATCACTGGGCTTTGGGTTGCGGTCTTGGCAGACAGTGGGGCGACTGCGTTAGTGACACTCAATGCGCTACGACTTCTGCGGTTTGAATCTAAACAAGTGCAATAACGCTATTCTCAAAGTTGCTCTATATTTAACCCGAGGCGTTTCTCGTCTCGGGTTTTTATGTTTCTGTGAGCACTATAAGTTTTGTGAATGTAATCTGAGCCGTCGGACTTGTTGTTATGCAACGAAATGATAAGTTTGCCCGAATAATGTGATCTAAACCGTTTTAATTTGAAATTGTAGATTTATTACATTTTATCAATGTGATTGTGATCACTCTATGTTGGTGCAAGGTTCGCTACAGTGCTCCTGTACCCAACAACTTACTAATGAGCTTATTGTTTACAAAATAAGCCACAATAAGGAGCGACATATGTCTCAAGCTGTATTCCATTTAGGTGTTACTGAAGCTGATCTTAATGGTGCAACTCTAGCCATCATTCCAGGTGATCCAGCGCGTGTTCAAAAAATCGCAGAACAAATGGAAAACCCTGTATTCCTAGCAAGTCACCGCGAATACACGCTTTACCGCGCAGAACTAGACGGTAAGCCAGTTGTGGTTTGTTCAACAGGTATCGGTGGTCCATCTACCTCTATCGCAGTAGAAGAGCTAGCACAGCTTGGTGTTCGCACATTCCTACGTGTAGGTACGACTGGTGCAATTCAACCACACGTAAACGTAGGCGATATGATCGTGACAACAGGCTCTGTTCGTCTAGATGGTGCAAGCCTACACTTCGCTCCAATGGAATTCCCAGCAGTTGCAGACTTTGATGTTGCAACCGCGATGAAAGCAGCAGTTGAAGAATCTGGTGCAACAGTTCATATGGGTGTGACTGCTTCAAGTGACACTTTCTACCCAGGTCAAGAGCGTTACGACACATTCACTGGTCGTGTTGTGAAGCGTTTCCAAGGCTCTATGCAAGAGTGGCAAGACATGGGCGTGCTGAACTTCGAAATGGAATCAGCAACGCTACTTACCATGTGTGCAAGCTCTGGCCTGAAAGCAGGTTGTGTGGCGGGTGTAATCATCAACCGTACACAAAAAGAGATTCCAGATCATTCAACACTGAAAGAAACGGAAGCTCGCTCAATTAAAGTTGTAGTAGAAGCAGCACGTAAAATGCTTTAAGCGCTCACTTTAGTTGGCATTTAAACAAACAGAAAAACCCAGAGGCTTGCCTCTGGGTTTTTCTATGCGCCTTGTTCAAGGTGCGATTTTCTAGATTCTGAAACGCAAAGTGATTGAAGCTAGGATAGGCACTAAAAACACGAAAGCAGCTCCAGTGAGCTGCTTTCGTGTTTTTAGAGGGCGACTAGATTTCGTCAGAACCGCCAGCGGCTTCAAACCATTTCGCAAGATGCGTTTTGAGATCTTTCAGCTCTTCAGGGCCGATAAGCGCAAGGCCAAGATCCTCTGCACGAGTAATGTCATTGTGACGAAGAGGACGGAAGCTCACCAGCATAGCGCGTGCTTGTAGACCGCCTAGCAGGTCACGCAAAGATTCCAGTTTGTACAGCGTATCGTCACCATCATCGCGCATGCCTTTCGTTTTACACTCAATGATGTGCAGCTTGTTATTTACAACCGTTGCTACGTCTAGCTCGTTACGTACTTCACTTTCACCCAGCTTACGATATACCTGAACATTCAAAGAGCGGTCTTGAATCGTTGGCATAGTGTCTTGGATTTGCTTCACAGTGCTGTGAACCAGGGTCTCCAACCATTCGCCGTTAGAGAATCGACGTGCGTCTTCGTTCGCGAAGGTCAAAATGCCATTTTCGTAAGTCGCGATCTGTGCTTCGACAAGATCCGACAGCAGCATGTTGAGTTCACGGTAGCCTTGTTGCTTCTCAGAGAGCTCCACATCCAGCTTCTGTTCCTTACGGCAGGTTGTCGCAAGGTAGTTGAGTGTCGCCAAGCCTGGACCCAATTCAAGCGCATTTGACGCCCAGCGTTCGCCAAGCTCATACAGTTTTTGATCAAGAAGAGGAGGAAGGTCTACGTGGTGGAACTCGCCGCGCGCACCGAAAATAGTTAGGTAGTCGGAGATAGTAATGTGGTCTTCAACTTGCGTATCTTCTTTGCCATCTGGGTAAAGCCAGCAAAGTTTGTCACTGTTAGGTTCAACCACGAAGATAGGCCAGCGATAAGTACGGAAAACCTCGTAAACCGACAACAATCGATGACGAAGGCCACAGCTTGCGTTCAGTTTGACGTCTTCTCCACGGTCGTGAAGATCTTTCGCGAGCTTTTGAATCGATTGTTTAATCAGGGTTGTATTGACAGCAGACGGAATTTCAAAAAACTCAGAAGTAATCTCTCGCTGCTCTAACACGCTACTCAGTCGGTCAAACATATCTACCTGTGTTTTGTCACCAATGAATACGATATGTGTGCTTAAAGTGCGATTATCCAATAGAGGAGTGACCAATCTCACTGGGTCTTGGTCGATAATACCAACATGAACAGCCATAGATTTTCCTTTTTGTGTGGCCGCTCGAAAAGAGAAGTGCAAGGGATGAGCAGGCCATATTACCCATATGTAGACAAGGCCGAGAAAAAACAAGGGCGACTTCATAAAAAGTCGCCCTTATACAGCTGGTTGCATCAACTATTGCATAAAAATTTACAATTTAAAGCGATGGACTAATTCATTTTGCTGATGAGCAAGCTGAGTGAGAGATTCACTCGTATGAGTGATGCTCGACATCGCGTGGTAACTTTCATCCGCAATATTGTTGATGTCTTCAATGTTGCGCGCAATATCTGCTGAGGTTTCGCTTTGCTCTGCTGCCGCTTGAGAAATGTGCGTACTCATTTGGCTGATTTCGATAATGAGTGCTTGGATCTCTTCCATTGAACTGTTCGCTTTCGAGGCTTGCTCAACCGACATTTCCATATCACTCATGCAGCTTTGAATCACTTGGTTGGCTGACTGAGAGCTCGATTGCAGATTGCTGATCATCGATTCGATTTCTGTGGTGGATTGTGTGGTTTTCGATGCCAGCACACGTACCTCATCGGCTACCACGGCAAATCCGCGTCCTTGCTCTCCTGCACGTGCCGCTTCAATCGCGGCATTGAGAGCCAACAAGTTGGTTTGCTCAGCAATGTTGCGGATGACATCCAAAATTGAGCCAATTTGACCACTCATCTTTTGCAGTTCAGAAACGGCAGACACAGACTCGTGAAGGCGCGTTTCTAGCTGATTGATGGTCGAAATGTTGCTACTCATGATATTTCGGCCTTCTTCGGATGCAGACTCAACACGTTGAACCATTTCCAAAGAGCCTTGAGCGCTTTGCGCAACTTCTTGAACCGAGTGAGACATCTCGGTCATAGCCGTTGCCACGTTGGCGGTCTGCTCACGTTGTGCATTCAACTTAGATTGCGCTTGAGAAGACGTTCGTTCGTTGGTTGTCGCGGTCGAGGCTAAGTTTTCTGATGCTTCATTTAACTTCACTAGAATATCGTGCAAGCTGTCCGCTAACGTGTTGATATGGCCACTAACGCGGCTGAACTCGTTGTTAAAGCGAATATCAATACGTTGCGTCATATCGCCTTTAGTTAGGCTCTCTAGCGCATTGAGAATACGTGTTAATGGCTCACGCACACTTTGCGCGATGTGATAGCCGATAGCCGCCGCAAACAAAACCACAACTACACCAATCACAATCGCTTTCGTCACGCCAGCAGAGTAAATGTCACCGGCATCATCAAGAGATTCGTTTAGTTTGTCTGTTGCTGTCGTTGTGAATTGCTCAAGGATAGCCATCGTAGAATCGACTTTGTTAGCTAAGTTCGCAATATTGTCGTACAGAGCTGCGCGAGCGTTGAGGTAGTTGTTGTGTTGGTCTAGCACACCACCACGCATACCTACGTCACGGGTAAATTGTTCTACGGATTCGCCAAAAGCTTTTTCTAACTCAGGAAGCTGAGTGACCAACCCACGGAATGCGTAGTTCAAGTGCGTTACTGCTTTACGGTTTTTCGTTACCGCTTGCGTAACAAACTCAGGATTGGAGCTGGCCAGCGCATCAGAGGTGATCACTTCGGCATCTTTGAGTTTGATGAAGTAGCTTTTCGCCATAACTTTCACTGAAATACTCGATTGGTCTGCAACGTATTCTTTCAGGCCAACAGAAAGTTCAGTGTTGAGTTTTTGAAAGCGGCGCGATGACTTCTGCACTTCTTCTTGTGCTGAAAACATTGCTTCATAGTTGTCCATTGCTTCGAGCGCTTCGGTAAAGTAGCTTTGCTCTAGCGTCTTCAGTTGAGAAAAAGGTTCGGCAAGAGAAGGGTAGATCTGGCTTGCTGATTCGAGCTGCGCCAAAGTGGATTCAAAACGTTGTTGAGATCTCGCAAACTCCTGACGCATTTCTTCCATGCGCTGTTTATTCTCAGTGGTTAGAAAATCTTTAAAAGACTTGTCGGCAGAAAGCAGTTCCACACTGGTTTGGTTAGATAACGATACAAGGGGCAACGATGATTTAGAGACGGTTTCAAATTTACCGTGAATATCGTGCATTCCCCCCATCATAATGGCAATTGTGACAGCAAACAGGATGATGATCAGCGCAAAGCCCGCATACATCCTTTTAATAACTGAACCTCGCATAAGTGAGCTTCCTCTCCCAAAAATAGACAACATAAATAAGAATTGTCTTAAAAAAGTAACAAAATTCATTGGATTGTATTGAGTTCGTGACGCACGTTTTATGACGCATACGACAAAAAAAGCTTCGTTTATTAGCATTAGATTGATAATGTTAAGTGAACACTGTTTTTTATTGAGCTCAGCTTTGGGTTGGAGCATACTAAATGGGTTACACACCTTTATAAAATGGAGTCCCCATGGCGGAAGAAACTATCTTTAGTAAAATTATTCGTAAGGAAATCCCTGCAGACATTCTTTACCAAGATGATTTAGTGACCGCGTTTCGCGATATTAACCCTCGCGCGCCAAGCCACATTCTTATCATCCCGAACAAGTTGATTCCGACAACGAACGACGTGGAAGCAGAAGACGAAGCAATGATGGGACGCCTATTCACTGTGGCGAAGAAGCTTGCGAAAGAAGAAGGTATTGCTGAAGACGGTTACCGTTTGATCCTTAATTGCAACCCTCATGGTGGCCAAGAGGTTTACCATATCCACATGCACCTACTAGGCGGTCGTCCTTTAGGTCCAATGGTATTGAGCTAAGCTAATTTGAAAAGGGTGGTGCCTATGCCACCCTATTTATATTCTTTTCTGAGCACACATTTGCGGAGATAAATGTGAAATTAGGTGTGAAGCTGTTTGGACTGATTAGCTGGGTCTTGATGGCGTCTGGCTGCGCTAATTTGTCTGCGGGCAATTTGTTTAGCCACTACAGCGACCAGAATCAAGAAGTTTATCAGGCAGTTGTTGCTGGCAATTATGCCAACGCTGAGCAACTCCAATCGAGCGACGTCGGTGGCGAGATCCTTGGCAATTTCGAAAAGGGTCGTATTTCATTCCTTGCGAAAGATTATCCAACCAGCCTCAAAGCTCTCGAAGAGAGCGACCGCGCGGTACGTGTTCAACAAGACCGAGCAACCATTTCTGTTTCTGAAACAGCGACGAGCGTAGGTTCACTTGCTGTAAACGACAATCTTAACGAATACCAACCTGCAGACTACGAACTCGGCTTTTTGCATTTATACCTTGGTCTGAACTATCTACAAAAAAATGATTTAGAAGGCGCACTCGTCGAAGTTCGTCGTGCTAACCAAGTTCAGGAAGCGGCTCGAAAAGCGCGTGAAAAAGAGCTGAAGTCGGCAGAAAAAGATCTTAAAAACCAAGGTATGTCAGCCAACTTAGGCAGCGTGCTCGCGAGTTATCCAGACGCAGGGAAAAAACTCAGCGCGGTGCAAAACGGTTATCTCTTCTATCTTTCTGGTTTGTTGTACGAAGCGTCACGTGATCTTAACAGCGCTTATGTGGATTACCGTCGCGCTTTGGCTGTGATGCCAGATAACAAACAGGTTATTGAAAGCACGATGTACGCCGCGAAAAAGCTCGGTATGCGTGAAGACTTACGTCTGCTTGAAAAACGCTATGGCAAGGCACCGACAGGGTTAAATAAGTCACAAGGACGCGTCATTGTGATTGACGAGCAAGGTGTGGTTGAGGCTTTGCAAGGTTGGCGTATTGATTTACCTATTTTTGACAGTCGCGGCAATGGCGCAATCTACTCATTGGCACTACCTTATTATCCGAAACGTGGGGCACCACGCTTTAGTGATGTGGCTTTGAATGGAACAAAACTGCCTTCTAGTACGTTGGCTGACGTTAATGCCATGGCTCAGAATGATTTGAATGAACGCTTAACGACAATAGTGATTCGCCAAGCCATTCGCGTTTGGGCGAAAGACCGAATCAGAAAAGAAGCAGCGAAAAAAGGCGATGACGTGGGCAATATTCTTTTCAACGTTTGGAATACGTTAACAGAACAACCAGATACTCGAAGCTGGCAAACGCTGCCAGCGCAAGTGAAGACGGCCTCACAAATTGTGAAGCCGGGTACACAGCAGCTAAATTTAGGCGATCAAGTCTATCAATTTGACGTACCAGCGCAGCAAACCACACTGGTGTGGGTTTCTCGTCAGGGAGCGCATTCGACGGTATGGCATAAACAATTAGGGAGATTGTAATGAGAGCATGGCTTATTGGCTTAGCAGTCATTATCGGTTTGGCAGGTTGTGCGGACAACACTGCTGGGATCCGAGTTGATGGCCAAACACAAAACGTATTTTTTAACGATAACGTATTGGGCAGCCGACTGTTGGTTGACAACATCACCACGACTTACGTCGATGATCGACCACGTGGTGTGGTGCAGTTAAGCAGTAACTACAAAGGTGACCAGCACATTCTTTATCGCTTCTACTGGTACGACAACAATGGTTTGGAAGTGAACACCAAACCGGGGCCTTGGCGCAAAATGATCGTGCGTGGATTTGAATCTGTGACGCTTTCGGAAGTCACGGTCAATCCAAATGGCACACATTTCCGTGTTCAAATTAGAGAAGCACAAGACGATTAATCTTAACGGCTTTGCCGTAGCTGCCGCGCCAACATGCGCTGGTATTGATATAACTAAGGAACTCTCATGAAAAAAAGTATTATTGCTCTTTTAGGTCTAGCCGTTATTTTGGGTGGTTGTTCTAACAAAGTCTCTTACGGTGATTCACAAGCGACTGAAACGACAACCATCGATTTCGGTTCGACGGACCTACAAAAAATTGCTGGCGAGATGGTAGACAGCATGATGATGTCAGGTTCAGTAGCAGCAATTACTCGTGACCAACGTCCAATCGTGTTTGTTGAGCGAATCAAGAACAAAACCAGTGAGCACATCGACACTGAATCGATCACTGATACCATCTCAACTAAAATGCTGAACTCAGGCAAATTCCGCTTTGTTGATATGGACCGCGTAGAATCGGTTCGTGAACAACTTAACTTCCAAAATACGGACGAGCTTGTTAACCAAAGTACAGCAATTCAGTTTGGTAAAATGGTCGGTGCGCAATACATGCTTTACGGTAACCTTTCTAGCATCGTGAAAAATGCAGGTAGCGATAAAGATGTATACTACAAAATGACAATGCGTTTGATGGATTTGGAAACAGGCCTAATCGAATGGGCTGATGAAACAGAAATCCGCAAAGAGCAATCTAAGAGCCTATTTGGCCTTTAATTGACCATAATGGAGAAGTCATCAATGGCGTGGTTTTCTTGGCAACAAGCAAAACAGTTAGATCCGAGCTTAAATGCGTTAGATGGCTTCTTTTCAGAACCACTGGTGAAGGTGCAAACCGTCACCGGCGGGCTCACCAACCGCTGTTGGCGGTTGGAATCTTCTCAAGGCCTTGCTTATGTCTGGCGACCGACCAGCAACGTATGCAAGGCTTTTTCTATCTCTCGTCATAACGAGTATCAAGTTCTTCATGCGATCGAGTCGCTAAATCTCGGGCCAAAGCCGATCTTCGTTCATGAGCAAGGGTTATTAGTGGAGTGGATCGATGGGATCACGCTGACAAAAGATGGCATCGAGTTGGAAGAACTCTTACCCATCGCGGCGATCATTCATCAATACCATTCGAGCTCCATACCTGTTGTGCCATTTTCTTACATCTCGCGAATTGATCATTATTGGTTGGAGTTAGAAGGAAAGTACGTCGGTTCAGAATTTGAAACTCTATACAAACAGTGGCGTTCTGAACCTAGTGTTGAGCAAATTCCGTTAGCGCTGTGTCACTTTGATTTGGGGTGTTACAACCTAGTTCGGGGAGAGCAGGGCGTGAAAGTCATTGATTGGGAGTACGCAAGCCTTGCAGATCCAAGATTAGATTTAACGCTCATTTTGCAAATTACCGATTCGCCAATAGAAGAGTCGGTTGAACGCTATTGCCAGATTCGAAATATTGAAAATACCTCAGTTTGGCTTGAAGGAGTAAAAGCGTGGCACCCCCGCACTTTAGTGATGGCAATGCTTTGGTACTTGCTTGCTTATAAATTGTGGGGAGATGAACAATACTTAAACAGTGCGCAAGAGTTTAAAGATTTATTGTGTTTAGAAGATCACTGTTTTGAGAACTCGTGACGTTTTCCCCTTTATCAGTAAGGAAATAGTGGTAGTTTTAAAAAAAGTACCAGATTTTACAGGGAGAGGTACACATGATTATTTACTTGCACGGCTTTGATAGTACAAGCCCAGGTAACCACGAAAAAGTTCTTCAACTACAGTTCATCGATGACGATGTCCGTTTCATTAATTACAGCACGCTTCATCCTAAACATGACATGCAGCACCTGCTAAAAGAAGTGTCGAAGGTTATCGATCAGTCTGATGATCCTAATCCACTTATCTGTGGGGTTGGCCTTGGTGGGTATTGGTCTGAGCGTATTGGTTTCTTGTGTGGTATTAAGCAAGTGATGTTCAATCCGAACTTACATCCAGAAAACACCATGGCTGGTCGCATCGATCGACCAGAAGAATACGAAGATATTGCAACGAAGTGTGTAGATCAGTTCAGAGCTAAAAACCAAGGGCGCTGTTTAGTGATTTTGTCGAAAGAAGATGAAATTCATGACAATACAAAAACGGCTTCTGAGTTAGAAAAGCACTACGACATCATCTGGGATGAATCGCAGTCACATAAGTTCAAGAAAATCTCTCAGCATCTTCAAGCGATGAAAGAGTTCAAAAATACCTAGTACGCAAAACTCATTGTTTACGATTTAAACAGCACTGCTTGCAGTGCTGTTTTTCTATCTGTCCCATTTCGCTGGATTACTCCAGCTCACATTTTCAGCCGTTTAAAGGCAAGAATATTGTGTTCTTTCTATGGTTTTCTTACTGATGAACTATGTGGCACGAATACCTTGTTGTAGAGTAGTCGAAAAGTAGTCAATCCGCATCCAGAGTAAGGATTTTGGTTGCCTTCAAAGGATGGCTCTATATAATGAACCAGACTAAAATAATTTGATAAATATCAAAAAAAATTGAGAGCGAGTGAGAAACTTGCCCACTTTTGTCTGGAATCGTATGTTTCAGGCGATGTAAATGATGCCCAATGAACAAACAGTAATAACAACGAAAAACATAGGCATCCGTTTTAATCCAAACAAGCTGAGACACCTCTAAGAACCAAGAATTCATCGGTTGGATGTTTTACCGCAGATTTGCTGTGAGTGAGACATCGGGCTGAACCCCATATATTCATTTTTGTAGAGGAAAATCATTGTGACACGCATTATCGTTGTAGGCGGCGGTGCTGGTGGCCTTGAGTTGGCGACTAAGCTTGGCCGTACTCTTGGTCGTAAGAACCGTGCGCAAATTACGCTAGTAGACCGTAAAGCGAGCCACTTGTGGAAACCACTGTTGCATGAAGTTGCAACGGGTTCTTTGGATGAAGGTGTTGACGCTTTGAGCTACCGTGCTCATGCGAAAAACCATAGCTTCGATTTCCAAATGGGTAGCCTTCAAGACATCGACCGTGAACGTAAAGTGATCATTTTAAGTGAGCTGAAAGACGAGCACGGTGAACTTCTTATGCCAAGCCGCGAGCTAGAATACGATCTTCTAGTGATGGCGATTGGTTCAACATCGAACGATTTCAACACTCCAGGCGTTCGCGAAAACTGTATTTTCCTAGATAGCCCAGAACAAGCGCACCGTTTCCGTACAGAAATGAACAATGAGTTCCTAAAGCTGCATGCGAAAAACGGTAATGGTACAGTGGATATCGCGATCGTTGGTGCTGGTGCAACGGGCGTTGAGCTATCGGCTGAGCTGCACAATGCCGTGAAAGAACTTCGCACTTACGGGTTTGGTGATCTAGATTCAAGCAAGCTGAATGTTAACCTGATTGAAGCGGGCGAGCGCATTCTTCCTGCATTGCCACCACGTATTTCGTCTGCGGCGCATCAAGAGCTTGTTAAGCTGGGTGTAAACGTTCGTACAGCAACGATGGTGACTAAGGCGGAGAAAGACGGCCTAACTACCAAAGATGGCGAAAAGATTCCTGCGCAAATCATGGTTTGGGCTGCGGGTATCAAAGCTCCTGATTTCATCAAAGACATTGCAGGTCTAGAAACAAACCGTATTAACCAATTGGTTGTGAAAGGAACACTGCAAACAACGCGTGATGACGATATTTTTGTTATCGGCGACTTGGCGCAATGCACACAACCAGACGGCTCATTTGTGCCACCTCGTGCGCAAGCTGCGCACCAAATGGCTAGCCAAGCGTTCAGCAACATTGTGGCGAAGCTAAATGGTCGTGAGTTGAAAAACTACGTGTACAAAGACCATGGTTCTTTAGTGTCTCTAAGCCGCTTCTCTACAGTAGGTAGCTTGATGGGTAACTTAACCAAAGGGTCGATGATGGTTGAAGGCCGTATTGCACGTGTTGTTTATATCTCACTATACCGCATGCACTTGATGGCACTTCACGGCGTGTTCAAAACAGGATTGATGATGCTGGTTGGCCGCATTAACCGTGTATTGCGTCCAAACCTTAAGCTTCACTAATTTCGGCGATTCAGCCAGTTTCAGTGTTGAAACTATAGAATAGAAAAAGCCACCGCAAGTCGGTGGCTTTTTATTTCTATTTTGTCCCGTCCCAAATAAAGCTTACACCTTCCAACGCTTACCGCTGTCTTACAGCAAATCAGTTGGCAGAAGTGAATACACGACGCCATCTTTTGGTTTGCCATGGAAAATAAATCGATTTCTGGCGATGGCTTCTTTTTTGGCTCCAACGGATTCGATCAAAGCTTGGCTGGCGTTGTTATCAGGATCACAAACGATTTCAATACGCGTTAAGCTCAGTTTCGCAAAACAAAATTCTGCCAACGCTTTAATCGCCTCTTGAGCGTAGCCTTGTCTTTGGTAACGGTCTGCTACCCAATAACCAATACTCGCCATATTAAACGTATGGTAAAGCTCATTCACGGCTGCCATTCCCAGCAAGGTATTGCTATCTCTATCATAAATACCGAAACCAAATGCTTCCGTTTTGACCCAATTTAAACGTGTTGCTAGTAGAAAGTCTTGGGCATCTTTTAGCGAGACTTCTGCGTCACACCAATCAAGCCAAGTATGCAAAGATGGGGATTGGGAGAGCAATCGTTGTAGCGAGTGAGCGTCATCTGCTGGGATAAGACGAAGGGCTAGGCGAGGGGTGATGATTTCAAAATCTGGGCTCATGAATAAATACGACTTCCATTGCTGATTTTAGAGATACCGACCTTTCGTTCCTTAGGTCATTGTAGTTGTTGGCTTGGGTTTACTTCGCTCAAAGGCTAAGGCTCAAACCGAGTGACTACTGGCATGGTTGTGATTAAATGAGTTTAGGTGATATGAAGTGGCAGATAAAACAAAGCGCAGCGATTGCTGCGCTTTGTAGAACTGTCGAAGTTTAGTTAACTCGTCGCACTTGGATGATCATTCCCATTAGAGGGTTGTCTAAGTAGTGCGTTTCGCTGCTTTTCATGCGGCGTTTTTGATCCAATCGGTAGCTCTTTAAGAAGGTTTCTTCAGTCACCGTTGGTGAGATTTCTGCGAGGTTACCCACTTGAACGTTGCCGTCAACATCACCGAGTTCATCATTCAACTGGTCAGTTGATTTAGACTCAAAGCGAACTTCACGAACGCTTGGTTCACGCAAATCCAGCGTGGTTTCTGCAAACAAGTAATGCTGCACGTAAATTTGGAATTTGCCATCTAACTCATACAGTGGGCCGTTGATGGTTTCTTCGTTATAGCCATCGCTAGAGTAGCTGTTATTGCCATTAATCGGGCTACCATCTGCATTGTAAGAGCCAGAGAAATCACGACCACCTACAATTCGAAAGATTGGCGCGCTTGCTTTACCTCGATCACCTTGACGCCATGCTACGTGTTTTAGCACTTTAAATCCGGCATGATTGTTCAGCGCCGCTTCTTGTGCGTTTAAGCGGAAAGAAGAGCGAGGTAACAGAGTTACGCCTTTAGAGCGGCGGTAGGCTTCGCTGTCCAAACTGCCTACATTTTCCATGTCAATTTTAGGCAGTTGGTTTGGCCAAGATTCAGTAGTGCTTTCAGCGTCGACTGCTCGCTTGAAAATAATTACTTCAATATCAAATTGACGCGCAGCCCAAGAAGGCATTGAGACACATAGAAGCAATAACGGGATCAATATTCTCATTCGACTATTAGCTCGTTGGTAATAAATTCTGTTTAAAATCATTCAGTAAGTCTTGTACAAACTGAATGCGTTTACGTCGGTCCGCCAATGGTACGCTAAACTTGAACTTAGTTGGACCTTCCATTGCAAATTTTTGCGGCTGTGATTGCAGGAGTTTAACTAAATACGCTGGATTTATGTCAGCATCAGGGTAAAACTCGATAAATCCACCTTTATCATGGGCTTCTATCTTCTTCGCTTTAATACTACCTGCGGCAAATTTCAATTCTGAGACAGCCAGCAAGTTCTTCGCGGCATCAGGAAGTAAGCCAAAGCGGTCGATCAGCTCAACTTTTAATTCGGATAGCTCATCGCTGTCGCTCACACTCGCAATTCGTTTGTACATCGACAGACGCGTATTGACGTCTGGAATGTAATCATCAGGCAGTAGCGCAGGGATTCTCAGTTCTACTTCTGTTTGTTCACGAAGCAGATCATCCAATGATGGCTCTTTACCTTCTTTCAACGCTTCAACCGCTTGTTCAAGCATTTCCATATACAGTGTAAAACCAACAGATTGAATTTGACCACTTTGTTCGTCACCAAGCAGTTCACCAGCGCCACGAATTTCCAAATCGTGCGTTGCCAGAGTAAAGCCCGCGCCTAAGTCTTCCAGTGAAGCAATGGCATCGAGACGTTTAATGGCATCTTTGGTCATTGCTTTTGGATGTGGCGTTAACAAATAAGCGTAAGCTTGATGGTGAGAGCGACCAACACGGCCACGCAATTGATGCAGTTGCGCCAAGCCAAGGTTGTCAGCACGATCCATAATGATTGTGTTGGCCGTCGGAACGTCGATACCCGTTTCAATGATGGTGGTACACACCAACACGTTAAAGCGCTGGTGGTAGAAATCATTCATGATGCGTTCTAGTTCGCGTTCACGCATTTGGCCGTGTGCCACGGTAATACGGGCTTCTGGAATGAGTTTTTGTAAATCTTCTGCCGTTTTTTCAATGGTTTCAACCTGATTGTGCAGGAAGTAAACCTGACCACCACGCATGATTTCACGCAGTACGGCTTCTCGCACCACGGACTCTTCACGTTCGCGAACAAATGTCTTAATAGCTAAACGACGTGCTGGTGGTGTGGCGATGATCGACAAATCACGCATACCACTCATTGCCATGTTCAGCGTACGAGGAATCGGCGTTGCCGTTAGGGTGAGAATGTCCACGTCAGCGCGCATCGCTTTGACTTTCTCTTTTTGACGAACACCGAAGCGATGCTCTTCGTCGACGATCAACAAACCCAAATCTTTGAATTTGATGTCGCTGGAGAGCAATTTGTGCGTACCGACGACGATATCAACTTTGCCATCCGCAACATCTTGCAAAATCACTTTTTGCTCTTTGGCTGATTTAAAGCGAGAAAGCACCTCGACTCGGATTGGCAAGTTCGCGAAGCGGTCACGGAAGTTTTCAAAATGCTGCTGAGCAAGCAGGGTTGTTGGCACGAGTACGGCAACTTGTTTGCTGTTGTCCGTAGCAACAAAGGCCGCACGCATGGCAACTTCTGTTTTACCAAAGCCAACGTCACCACACACCAAACGATCCATGGCTTTTGCTTGGCACATATCGGAAAGCACCGCGTTGATTGCCATGGCTTGATCATCGGTTTCTTCAAACGGGAATGTTGCTTTGAAGGTCGCGTATTGGCCTCGATCCAAGGCAAATTTAAAGCCCGGTTTTAGCTCACGTTTCGCGTATACATCAAGTAGCTCTGCTGCAACATCGCGTACTTTCTCAGCTGCTTTTCGACGTGCTTTCGACCACGCTTCTCCGCCAAGTTTGTGCAGAGGAGCCGTTTCTTCAGCGCCGCCAGAGTAACGGCTGATCAAGTTTAGCGAGGAAACGGGAACATAAAGTTTGGCGTCGTTTTGGTATTCAAGCGTCACATACTCGGTTTTCATTCCCCCCGCTTCAAGGGTTTGCAGACCGATGTAGCGGCCGATGCCGTGGTCTATATGAACAACAGGTTGGCCTGGTTTCAGCTCGGCAAGGTGGCGAATAACAGTGTCACTGTTGACGGCTTTTTTGTCTTTGCGACGGCGTTGAATTACGCGATCGCCAAGCAAGTCACTTTCGCATATCAGCGCGAAATTCAGCTCGTCATGAATAAAGCCGTGTTCTGCTGAACCAAGAATCAACGTGAAACGGTGATCTGACTCCAAAGCGTGATACAGCGATTCTTGCACCACTGGGCGAACTTTGATGCCTTGCAGAAGCTCAGTCAGGGCTTCGCGTCGACCTTCCGATTCCACCGAAAAGATGATTTTGCCCGTAAATTGTTCGCTGAATTGGCGCAAACGAGATAATGGCTCTTTGTTTTGCTGTTGAACGCCAAGTTCTGCCAGTGTTTGTACCGCTAAGTTTTGGCGGCCAGCACGTTTCACTACTTTCTCTAGGCTGAGCTGTGCCTGAGGAAGTTGTTTGAAGTGTGCAAACAATTCGTCTTTCTTGAGCCACAAATCATGTGGGGCAAGAAGTGGACGCAGAGGATCAATTTTCTTTTGATCGTAGCGATATTCGACGTCATTTAAGAATGTGTCGACAGCTGCTTCAATGTCGCCGTATGTGATCAGCTGCGAATTTTCAGGTAAGTAGTCGAACAGGGTTTCGGTATGGTCGAAGAACAGTGGTTGCCAGTATTCAATGCCTGCCGGCCACGTTCCTTTGGTGACTTGCATGTAGATGGATTCTGGCTCGCGTCTCGCCTCAAACTGGGTGCGCCAACGAGTACGGAAATCTTCAATCGCTTCTTTCGTCGTTGGGAATTCATGCGCAGGCAGTAATTGGATTTGCTGAATGTCTTCAATAGAACGCTGGTTTTCCGGATCGAAAGTGCGAATGGTGTCGATCTCATCATCGAAAAAGTCAATACGGTAAGGATCAGCACTGCCCATCGGGAATAAGTCGAGAATCGAACCTCGGCTCGCGTATTCACCCGGCCCAAATACTTGGTCTACGTGACGGTAACCCGAGTTCTCTAGTTGCACTCTCAGGTTTTCTAGCGAGAAATTATCGCCTGTTTTGACCATTAGTGTGTGCTGTAACAAAAAATCTCGCGGAGATTGGCGCTGAAGAACAGTGCTGACTGGCACGATAGTGACACCGCCACGTTGATTCGGCAGTTGGTATAGGCGAGCAATACGGTCAGAAATTATCTCTTGGTGTGGAGAAAAATTGTCGTATGGCAACGTTTCCCAATCAGGGAAAAGGCTTACCGGTTGGTCGGTAAACTGTTCGATTTCTGCTTGCAGTTTCAACGCGATCTGCGGATCTGGCACAACCAGTAGTGAGTGACTTGAATGCTGCTTGGCCAGTTCGGCAATGGCGAGTGGCAGCGCTGCACCGGGTAAGTTGCCAAGTTGTTTTTTGTCGCCACGCTCAGTTGGATTGGTGACGGAAAGTATCGTTGCTTTGGTCATAGGAGTTATTTTTTATCTCGCTCCAGTGAGCGCTGACGTAAAAGTTTTTGTTGTTGATATAAAGCGGCTTTAATGAGCAAATCTTGGTCTGCTTCTCTGAGCATTTTATATCTAAGAGTGACGACGAACCCTTGCTCAGAGGCGACACACTCTACGACTTGAGCGTAGCAGTAAATTGCCGCAGCAGGATGGTCAAGAAAGAGTTTCACTCGGACAAATTGGTCCGTTTCAACTGGGCTTGATGATCGGTAACTCAACTGACTTGCACCAAATTGAGTGGTCTGGAAGCGAACCGAAATATCATCTTGTTGAGATAACATAAAGCTCAGCAGTAAGTTGAGCTTTGAGTTTTGCGTATCGAGCAAACTAATAACGTGTTTAAGCTCTTTATTTTGCAGCTCTAGGCGTGCGTTATCTGCCAATGTATCTAAGTGGCTGAACTCGCTCGCGACAATAAAAGGCGCAGGAATTTCTGACACAAACGTTTCTTCGTCTGGCAAAGCAAAATCGGTCCCCAAGGTTTCCACGTTAATGGTGAGGTTATGGTGAACGGTGAAGTATTCTTGCTCTGTCATAAATCGGTCCTTTGTTGCCAGCGAGCACTCTCATTTCACTACTAATAAGAGGGATAGGGCACTGATTATCGCTAACTGAATGAAGTTATCAAGTTTACCACTACTGCGTTTGAACTTTTTGCCCTAAATGCAGACTTATTGCATGTCGTTGACAAATTTAGCGATTATCTTGTCTTCTTCATGAGAAGAGTAAGGTAAGATAACTCTTATTATTTAGAACTAGGGTCAATCGCCCTTATTAGAAAACCAGTTGGTTTGTCCTGTATGTATCATCCTATCTCTTTGTTTATTGGCTTGAGATATCTTCGGGGACGCTCCGGAGATAGGTTTAGCCGATTTGTTTCTTATATGTCGACGGCGGGCATCACGATCGGTGTGATGGCGTTGGTCACTGTGCTTTCGGTTATGAACGGATTCGAAGCACAACTGAAAGAGCGCATTCTTGGTGTTCTTCCTCACGCGGTGATTTCTCAACATGATGGTCGCACTCCACTGACGGAGTCTGCGCCGCAATTCATTCAAGCGATGTCGGATGTTGCTGAGCCAGAACCTGTTGTTCGCGGAGAGGCGGTAATTCAAAGTTCGGCACAACTGACGGCAGGTTATTTGATTGGGATTGAGCCTAAGAAAGGCGACCCGATTGCCAACCATTTGATTGCGGGTCGTTTGTCTTCTCTTCAAGCGGGAGAGTACAAAGTATTTCTTGGCCACAGTTTAGCGCGCTCTCTTAAGGTTTCTATTGGCGACAAAGTTCGTTTAATGGTGACAAACGCCACGCAGTTTACCCCTCTTGGTCGAATCCCTAGTCAGCGCAACTTCACAGTGGCTGGTATTTTTAATACCGGTTCGGATGTCGATGGTCAGCTTATGATCGTCAATATGGCGGATGCAGCTAAGTTAATGCGCCTGCCCAAAGATACCGTATCTGGCTGGCGAGTGTTTTTCTCTGACCCATTTATGGTGACGGATTTCGCTGATAAACCGATGCCTGAAGGGTGGCAGTGGAGTGATTGGCGTGCACAACGTGGTGAGCTTTTCCAAGCTGTGAAAATGGAAAAGAACATGATGGGCTTAATGCTGGGTCTCATTGTCGGCGTTGCAGCGTTTAATATCATTTCTGCTTTGATCATGGTGGTGATGGAAAAACAATCTGAAGTCGCGATTTTGAAAACGCAGGGTATGACGCAATCGCAAGTCATGACGATTTTCATGGTGCAAGGCGCAAGTAGTGGTGTGATTGGGGCTATTGTCGGCGGAGCGGTTGGCGTGGCGTTGTCACTCAACCTCAACGCCATTTTGGAATCGGCTGGCGTGGCTCTGTTCAGCTTTGGCGGGCATTTACCAATTGTGATTGATTCTTTCCAAATTCTATTAGTGGTAGTGCTAGCGATTGCTCTGAGTCTGGCTGCTACTGTTTATCCTTCTTACCGAGCATCTTCTGTTAAACCTGCTGAGGCACTTCGCTATGAATAAGCTATTAGAATGTCGTGATATTCGTAAAGTATACCGAGAAGGTTCGTTGGATACGGAAGTGTTGAAAGGCGTGAGCTTTGATATCGATAAAGGTGAGCTCGTTTCGATTGTTGGCTCATCGGGCTCTGGTAAGAGTACGCTGCTTCATATCCTTGGCGCATTGGACGACGCAACGCAAGGTGAAGTGGATTTTTTAGGGCAGAACCTATCGGCGTTAAGCTCCAATAAGCAGGCTGCTTTGCGCAACAAACATCTTGGTTTTGTGTATCAATTTCACCACTTACTTGCTGATTTTACGGCACTCGAAAATGTCGCAATGCCACTGCTGATTGGCGGTACTAAAGTGACAGAAGCTAAAGAGGCGGCAAAAGCGCTGCTTGAGAAAGTGGGCTTGAGCCATCGTATGGATCACCGCCCATCAGAGCTGTCTGGTGGTGAGCGCCAGCGTGTGGCCATTGCTCGTGCTCTTGTGAACAAGCCTGACTTAGTTTTGGCTGACGAACCAACTGGTAATCTGGATCACAATACGGCTTTGGCGATTTACGATTTGATGCGTGAATTAAACAAAGAGTCGAACATCGCCTTTTTAGTGGTGACGCATGACAACGAACTCGCAGCAAAAATGGACCGTCAGATGCACATGCAAGATGGCCTTCTGGTGGATCGTTTGATGACCGAATCGGCATCGGTGGAGGGCTAGTTTTGTTCTCTTCTTTAGCATTAATGATTGGTGGTCGCTTTAGTCGTGCGAAAAAGCGCAACAAAATGGTGTCGTTCATTTCTCTTTCTTCAACCATTGGTATTGCAGTAGGCGTGGCGGTGATCATCATTGGCCTTTCGGCGATGAATGGTTTTGAGCGTGAGCTTCAGTCGCGAGTGTTGTCCGTGATTCCTCATGGTGAGTTAGAAGGGGTTAATGGGCCACTGCAGAACTACACCAAGACGATGAACCAAGCGCTGCAACATGAGCATGTCGTTGCTGCCGCACCGTACGTCCGCTTTACGGGTTTAGCCGAAAAAGGCAGTAAACTAAAGGCGATTGAAGTGCGTGGTGTGGATCCTGCGTATGAGCAAGCGGTGTCGAGCATGTCTGACTTTATTGATCCAGAGGCATGGCAGAACTTTTACTCAGGCCAACAACAAGTGATTTTAGGTCGAGGAGTTGCAAATGAGTTGAAGGTGCAAGTCGGTGACTACGTCACGTTGATGATTCCTCAAACGGGTGGCACAAATAAAGTTCAAGCGCCGAAACGTGTGCGCGTCAAAGTGGCGGGCTTTTTGACGTTGAACGGCCAAATTGATCATTCATTGGCTTTAGTTCCGCTGGCGGATGCGCAGCAATACGCTCGTTTAGGAGACGGCGTAACTGGAATTTCTCTAAAAACCGATGATGTTCTTGATGCGCCTTCGATCGTTCGAGAAGTCGGCAACCTAGTGAATGTGTACGTATATTTGAAGAGTTGGCAGCAGCAGTTTGGCTTTCTCTACCGTGACATTCAGTTGGTACGCACGATCATGTATTTAGTCATGGTATTAGTGATTGGTGTGGCGTGTTTCAATATCGTCTCGACATTGATGATGGCGGTGAAGGACCGCGCAGCAGAGATCGCGATTTTGCGTACGATGGGGGCAAAAGATGGTCTGATTAAACGTATTTTCGTTTGGCAGGGCGTCTTCTCTGGAGTGTTTGGTAGCCTTGTCGGTAGCCTTGTTGGTGTGTTGGTTGCGTTGAATTTAACTCCAATCATTAAGGGGCTTGAAGGCTTAATAGGACACCAGTTTTTATCGGGTGACATCTACTTTGTGGACTTTCTTCCTTCGCAGTTGCATTGGCCTGACGTCGCATTGGTGTCGACCACCGCTATAGTATTAAGCCTATTGGCCACTTGGTACCCAGCTTCTCGTGCAGCGAAACTGAACCCTGCCGCAGTTTTGAGTGCTAAGTAGCGAAGGAAGGAAAGCTAGCCTCGTAGACATCGTTGTTAGCGATGACTTATTTTGCTAAGTACTCTAGATACAGAAAAGGACCTTTCATGGTCCTTTTTTGTATTCATTAGCATCTTTTCATTCTTTGCTTACATTTCGTTTCAGCTTTATTGTCGTTTGAACCTCAAGCCATGTCGCAACGAATGATTTTAGCGTCTTATCCGCTTATCTTACTTTTCGTTTTTGCCAACTGCGAACGACAGAGTAGCGCCACAATCCGCGAATACCGAAATAACCAATGATCGCAGAACCCACACCGCAAATTGCGCACCCCAATAGGAATGGAGGCCCAATCGTGCTCATCTGTTGCATGATAAAGTCCCAAGATAGCTCAAAATGGAATGGCTGAGGTGGAACATGCATGACCCATGCACCGAGCTTGTAAGCAAAGTAAAACAAGACTGGCATGGTAATAGGGTTGCTGACCCAAACGAGAGCGACTGACAGAGGTAAATTTACGCCCATTAAAATGGCTAAACCTGCAGACATGATCATCTGGCTCGGAAGCGGGACAAACGCCATAAATAGGCCAACGGCAAAAGCACCTGACGCAGAGCGACGGTTTAAGCACCAAAGGTTCGGGTTGTATAACACATTGCCGAAGACCTTCAATGCTTTTTGGCGTTTGATCACTTCGTGATCAGGCATGAAGCGTTTTATCAGCTTTCTAGGCATAGGACGACATGACTCTCTTAGAAAAAAGTTGGACCTTGGCGTTATTTGTCGCGAGCGTAATTTCGTCTGCATGGTGGCCGACGATGCCGGATTGGCGTTGGTTGCTGCTGGGAATAATTACCACTGGCTCAATAATTAAATTACGTCGAGGCTTAATTAGCATAGGCGTAATTGTGGGCTTTATGGTTGTCATCGTCCACGGCAATATTATGGAGTATCAGAGACAAGCCCTTTTTCAAGCAGGTGAGAATAGTACCATAATTGGTAGAGTTGACAGCTCTTTTACGCAAATAAGTCACGGATATGAAGGTGTCGTAGCGATAAAACAAGTGAATTCTCACACTCTGTTACCTTTTCTTAAACCTAAAGTCCGCCTTATAACGCCATTCCCACTAGCTGTTAACAGTGAGTTTACGACTAACGTTTTGATTAAGCCCATTATCGGCCTCAGAAATGAAGCGGGTTTCGACGCAGAAAAGCAGTCAATGGGAAGTGGTGTTGTTGCAAGAGCGGTCGTAACTAAAGATTCATACTGGGTCATTCGTACTTCTTCGTCTTGGCGCGAAGCTATTATTCAAACTGTTGAGCGTGATATTTCTCGCCTTGAGCATTTTGCTCTAATTAAAGCACTGGCTTTTGCTGATCGCACTGGGCTTACCAAAGAGGATTGGCAGTCTCTGCGTGACAGCGGACTACTGCATCTTGTATCAATTTCTGGTCTACACATTGGGATGGCATTGACGTTTGGGCTCGCCCTTGGTGGGCTTATTCGGCTTGCTATGCCACGATATTGGTTTCTGCCATCAGTGAGTGGGTTGGCGTTTGCCATTGTTTACGCTTGGCTTGCTGATTTTTCTTTGCCGACGACCCGAGCCGTTTCTGTTTGTATCATCTATCTTGCTTTGAAGTATTGGCTTGTTCATTGGAGTCCATGGCGCGTACTGTTATTGGCTGTGGCGTTGCAACTTTTCTTCCAACCTTTTGCTTCTTTTAGTTTGAGTTTTTGGCTGTCTTATTTATCCGTTGGTGCCGTTTTGTTTGCGGTTAACACAGTGCAAGACTCGAAGGAAGGTCGTTTGGGAAAGTTGCGGATACTTCTGTTGACTCAACTGATACTGAGCTTATTGATTGTCCCGATCAGTGGCTATTTTTTCTCTGGATTTAGCTGGTCTTCTTTAGTCTACAATTTGGTTTTCATTCCTTGGTTTGGCTTTGTTGTCGTTCCAATCATGTTTGCTGCTTTAATCGCGTCATTGCTCTTTCCTATGTTGGCGACGGTTCTATGGTATTTGCTTGACGTATTCCTTGTGCCACTAAGTTGGTCGGTTCGATATGCCATAGGAACTTGGCAACCCATTAGTGCCGAGTGGACATTTGTTATTGCTGTAGTGAGTGTCGTGCTCGTTTTAAGACATGTTATGCCTCGTTACGTTTGGATGTTTGTCTGTGTAATTGTTGTGATGACCGGGTTGTTTCCTAAGCAATATAACCAAACTTGGCGTATTGATGTACTTGATGTCGGGCATGGGTTGGCGGTACTGGTTGAAAAAGAGGGGAGAGTTTTACTCTATGATACGGGCAAGGCTTGGCAAAACGGCAGTATAGCTGAGCAAGTGATTACGCCAGTACTGCACCGCAGAGGTTACTCAAGTGTCGATACGATGATTTTAAGTCATGCCGATAATGACCATGCTGGCGGCCGAAAAGTGATAGAGCAGTACTTTTCACCTAAACACAAACTAAGCAGCCAGAGCTTTTTACATTATCAGCCTTGTATTGCTGCTGAGAAATGGAAGTGGCAAGGGTTGAACATGGAGGTACTTTGGCCTCCTAAACCTGTTGTACGTGCATACAACCCCCACTCTTGTGTCATCAGTCTGGAAGACCCTAGTTCAGGTTTTAAAATGTTGTTCACTGGTGATATCGAAGCCATCAGCGAATGGATACTGCTTCGAGAGCCAGAAAAGCTGCGCAGTGATGTAATGCTAGTGCCGCATCATGGAAGCAAAAGCTCTTCTAACCTTAAGTTTATCAATGCTGTTGAGCCTAGCTTGGCTATTGCTTCAACGGCAAAACTAAACCAGTGGGGAATGCCCGCACCTGAAGTCGTTCAAGCCTATACCGACAGTGGTGTTAGTTGGTTAGACACTGGAAGTGATGGCCAAATAACAATCTTACTTGATGGCAATAACTGGCGTTTTGAAAGTAAACGTCGTGAGACAATTGAGCCTTGGTATAGGCAGATGCTGCGTAACCGAGTAGAATAAGAGTCTTACTGTAAGAAAATAAAGCACTTCTATGTCGATAAATACTGATGAAACGACTTGGCAGACGTTTAAACGTCTTTGGCAGTTTATCCGCCTTTACAAGTCTGGCCTTATCGTTGCCGTCATTGCATTAGTGATTAATGCTATCTCTGATACTTATATGATTTCCCTACTAAAACCGCTTCTCGATGAAGGTTTTGGTAATGCGGATTCTGATTTTCTACGTACACTTCCTTTAATTATATTTGTCATGATGTTCATTCGTGGCACGAGTGGTTTTGTCTCCACTTATTGTTTGAGTTGGGTCTCTGGCAATGTGGTGATGCTAGTACGACGCATGGTGTTTAATCACTTTATGCACATGCCTGTATCGTACTTTGACAAAGAAAAAACGGGTAACTTGCTTTCTCGAATCACTTACGATTCAGAGCAAGTCTCTGCGGCGACGAGCCAAGCGTTAGTGAGCATCGTACGTGAAGGCGCAAGCATTATTGGTTTGCTTGTTCTGATGTTTTACAACAGCTGGCAGTTGTCATTAGTGCTGTTTGCTGTAGCGCCTGTGGTTGCTTGGGGAATTGGTGTCGTTTCTAAGCGATTCAGAAAAATCTCTAAGAATATGCAAACGATGATGGGTAATGTGACCGCATCGGCTGAGCAAATGTTAAAAGGGCACAAAGTCGTATTGAGCTACGGTGGTCAAGACATTGAACGTCAACGTTTTGATAAAGTCAGCAACCAAATGCGTCAACAAAGCATGAAGTTGGTAACGGCTCAAGCTGCGGCAAACCCAATCATTCAAATGATTGCATCATTTGCGATTGTTGCTGTTCTTTATCTGGCAAGCATTGATTCCATCAAAGAGCAGCTGACTCCGGGTACTTTTACCGTGGTCTTTTCTGCGATGTTTGGTTTGATGCGCCCACTTAAAGCACTGACAAACGTAACTTCTCAATTCCAACGTGGTATGGCAGCAAGCCAAACTTTGTTTGCTCTGATCGATTTAGAACCAGAGAAAAACGAAGGTAAATACACGGTTGAGCGCGCGAAGGGTGAAGTATCTGTGAAAGATGTCAGCTTCACGTATGAAGGTTCAGAAAAGCCAGCTCTAGATCATGTCAGTTTTGATATTCCAAGAGGTAAAACGGTCGCTCTAGTGGGGCGTTCAGGTTCAGGTAAAAGTACCATTGCGAACTTGTTTAACCGTTTTTATGACGTGGACAGTGGCTCGATTACATTAGATGGCCGTGATATTCGTGACTATGAATTGAAGAACTTGCGTGAGCAGTTTGCTTTGGTTTCGCAAAACGTACATCTTTTCAATGACACCATAGCAAACAACATTGCTTACGCGACGGAAGATAAGTACCAGCGCAGTGATATTGAGCATGCAGCGAAGCTGGCTCACGCAATGGAATTCATCAATAAGATGGAAAATGGTTTAGATACCATGATCGGCGAAAACGGCGCGAGCTTATCTGGTGGTCAGCGCCAACGTGTAGCTATTGCTCGAGCGTTGCTGCGTGATGCGCCTGTACTGATTCTTGACGAAGCAACCTCTGCTTTGGATACGGAATCTGAGCGTGCCATCCAAGCTGCATTAGATGAGCTGCAGAAAGATAAAACCGTGTTGGTGATTGCTCACCGCTTGTCAACGATCGAAAAAGCCGATGAGATTCTAGTCGTAGACGACGGTGCCATTATTGAACGAGGTAATCACGCAGACTTGATTGCTAAGAATGGCGCTTACGCTCAACTTCATCGCATCCAGTTTGGCGAATAGTTGCTGTGGTTGAAAAAATCTGGTTTGAAAATCATCCATTAAAATATCTGTTGTGGCCATTATTATGGCCACTCAGTGTGTTGTTTGGTGCAATCAGTAGGTCGAAGCGCCAACAGTTTCAAACTGGTCGCAAGCAAGCGTATCAAGCACCAGTGCCCGTAGTGGTGGTCGGTAATATCACCGCTGGTGGCAATGGTAAGACGCCTGTTGTGGTTTGGTTGGTCGAGCAATTACAACATCTGGGGTATAAACCGGGAGTGGTGTCTCGAGGATACGGTGCGAAGGCTCCGCAGTATCCGCTGGTGTTAAATGATGATACTCCTACTCAACATTGTGGTGATGAACCTAAACTCATCCACCGGCGCACCGGAGCTCCTGTCGCAGTAGACCCTGTACGTGCAAACGCCGTGAAAGCGCTAGTAGAGTTAGACGTGGATATCATCATTACCGATGATGGTTTGCAGCATTATGCTCTAGAGCGTGATGTTGAACTTGTGATTGTTGATGGAAATCGTCGTTTTGGTAATGAGTGTTTGATTCCGCTTGGTCCATTGCGCGAAGGTGTTGAGCGACTTCAGGAAGTCGACTTTATCATCACCAATGGCGGTTTGGCCCATCAGGGTGAGATCTCAATGTCTCTAGCACCATCAAAAGCGATCAACCTAAAGACCAAGCAGCAAGTTGATGTAAGTGAGTTAAAGGCATTGGTGGCATTTGCCGGTATCGGGCATCCACCTCGTTTTTTTAATACACTAGAATCAATGAATGCGGATGTTAAAGTCACGAAAGGTTTTGCTGACCATCAAGACTTTGACCAAAAAGAACTTGAAGCATTGGCTCTACAAGGGGCGAATGTGATTATGACAGAGAAAGATGCTGTCAAATGTAGCGACTACGCACAAGACAATTGGTGGTATCTTCCTGTATCTGCTCAATTTGAGCCTAAAGATGCAGAGCGAATTTTAAATCGAATAAAAGAGGTTAAAGCGACTTATGGATCACCGTCTGCTTGAGATTGTGGCTTGCCCAGTGTGTAAAGGTAAGCTGACTTACGATAAAGATAATCAAGAGTTGATCTGCAAATTGGATCGCCTTGCTTACCCTATTAAAGAGGGTATTCCTGTTTTGCTTGAGCCAGAAGCTCGCACCATGAGTATGGATGAGGGACGTTAATGTCTTTTACGGTTGTGATACCGGCTCGTTACTCTTCGAGCCGTTTACCAGGTAAACCACTGGCTGATATCGGTGGTAAACCAATGGTGCAATGGGTTTACGAACAAGCAATGCAATCTGGCGCTGATGACGTGATCATTGCGACTGACGATGAGCGAGTTTCTGCGGCGGTTGAGCAATTCGGTGGCAAAGTTTGTATGACTTCGCCAAACCACGAATCTGGTACAGAGCGTTTAGCGGAAGTGGTAGAGAAAATGGCTATTCCTGCTGACCACATTATTGTGAACGTTCAAGGTGATGAGCCTTTGGTACCACCAGTTATCATCCGCCAAGTCGCAGATAATTTAGCCGCTAGTGATGCGCCTATGGCTACGTTGGCGGTTGAAATTGAATCTGAGGATGAAGCCTTCAACCCAAATGCCGTAAAAGTCGTTGCTGATGAGCGTGGTTATGCCATGTACTTTAGCCGAGCAACAATTCCTTGGGATCGTGATAACTTCGCAAAGCAAGACAAAGCTATCGTGAATCCATTGATGCGTCACATCGGTATCTATGCATACCGCGCAGGTTTCATTAACACTTACGTAAACTGGACGCCAAGTGCCCTAGAGCAAATTGAATGCCTAGAGCAGTTACGAGTGCTTTGGTACGGCGAGAAAATCCACGTTGCAGTCGCTAAAGAAGCGCCAGCAGCAGGCGTTGATACGCCAGAAGATCTTGAAGCCGTTAGAGCTATTGTGGCGAAAAAAGCGTAACGATTCTACTTCTTGCAGTTAATAAAAAGGCTCCTTTCATGGAGCCTTTGGCTTTAAGGGGATGAGTCTATTTTTTACTAAATGTTTGAATCGTACTGATTGCGTTTTGGACAAGTAGCTAATGTTTCTCTGTGTCCCGTGTCTTTAACTTCTTCTAAGATTACGTCAAAGCCCCATAGGCGATAGACGTGTTTCAATACCTCATCATAACTTTCATCGAGTGGAATGCGGTTATGAGGAACGTACTGCAACGTGAGTGAACGGTCACCACGAACATCCACGTTAAACACCTGAATGTTAGGCTCTAAGTTTGATAGGTTGTACTGCGCCGCCAGAGTTTCTCGAATGCGCTTGTAGCCCATTTCATCATGTATAGCGGAGACTTCAATAAAGTTCTTCCTGTCATCATCGTTGATGGCGAACAGTTTGAAATCACGCATCAATTTCGGCGACAGATATTGGCTGATAAAGCTTTCATCTTTGAAATTATGCATAGCAAAATGCAAGGCGTCTAACCAATCTGTTCCTGCTAGATCTGGGAACCACTCTTTATCCTCGTCAGTTGGATCTTCACAAATACGCTTTATATCGCGGAACATTGCAAAGCCGAGAGCATAAGGGTTGATACCGCTAAAGTAAGGACTGTTGTAGGGTGGTTGAGCAACCACACTTGTATGGCTATGTAAAAATTCAAGAATGAACTTTTCGGACACAATACCTTCATCATACAAGTGGTTTAGAATCGTGTAGTGCCAGAACGTTGCCCATCCCTCATTCATAACCTGAGTTTGCTTTTGTGGATAAAAGTACTGGCTGATTTTTCGGACGATTCGAACAACCTCGCGTTGCCATGGTTCCAAGAGCGGCGCATGTTTCTCAAAGAAGTAGAGTAGGTTTTCTTGAGGTTCACTAGGGAAGCGCTCTTTAATGTCTTCTTCTTTAGTTTTGGCTCTTGGTACGGTTCGCCACAGTTCATTGACTTGAGATTGCAGATAAGCCTCGCGCTCCTCTTGGCGAGCCTTCTCTTCGGTAATTGAGATTTTCTCTGGTCGTTTGTAGCGGTCGACACCAAAGTTCATTAACGCATGGCAGGAGTCGAGAAGCTTTTCAACCTCTTGAACGCCATAGCGCTCCTCACATTCGGCAAGGTACTTTTTAGCAAAGAGTAAGTAGTCGATGATAGAACTGGCGTCCGTCCACGTTTGGAACAGATAATTCCCCTTGAAGAAAGAGTTGTGGCCGTAGCACGCGTGCGCGATGACAAGCGCTTGCATAGTGACTGTGTTCTCTTCCATCAAATACGCAATACAAGGGTCGGAGTTAATCACAATCTCGTACGCAAGGCCCATCTGACCATGTTTGTAGTTCTGTTCTGTTTGAATGAACTTTTTACCAAATGACCAATGGTTGTAGTTGATAGGCATACCGATACTTGAGTACGCATCCATCATCTGCTCAGACGTGATCACTTCGATCTGATTTGGATAGGTGTCCAAACGATAGTGCTCCGCGACACGTTTTATTTCCTTGTGATAGCGTTCAAGCAGTTCGAATGTCCAATCCGGTCCGTCAGGTAGCAACTTGCTGTTGCGCTTTTTAGGCACCTCTCCAGAGAGGTTTTTTGTTGCGGTAGTCATCGCTAGCCTCCTTACGCCGTTTCTTTTTGGAATAGTTCTCGGAAGACTGGGAAGATATCCTCCACAGAGCGAATATTCTTCATAGCGAAGTTTGGAAACTCGTCGGTGAGCTTCTCATACTCGTGCCATAAGGTTTGATGTGAGCGACGCGTGATTTCTATATAAGAATAGTACTGACAATTTGGCAGCAACTTATTAACGAGTAAATCTCGGCATCGTGGTGAGTCATCCGCCCAGTTATCCCCATCGGACGCTTGGGCTGCGTAGATGTTCCACTGACCAACCGGGTAACGCTCCTTGACGATTTCATCCATTAATTTCAAAGCGCTAGATACGATGGTGCCACCGGTTTCTTGCGAGTAGAAAAATTCGTGTTCATCGACTTCTTTGGCTTGCGTGTGGTGGCGAATAAACACAACGTCTACGTTTTCATAGGTGCGAGTCAAGAACAGATACAACAGCACATAGAAGCGTTTTGCGATGTCTTTGGTCGCTTGATCCATAGAACCAGACACGTCCATCAAACAAAACATCACGGCTTGGCTAGAAGGGACTGGTCGTTTTTCGTAGTTTTTAAAACGTAAATCGAAAGTATCGATGAACGGCACATTTTCAATTTTCTTGCGCAGTTCTTCGATTTCCTTTTTCAGACGATTTTCTTCAAGTTGTTGTGCTGGCTCAATATTTTTGATGCGAGTCAACTCGTCTTCGAGTTCTTTAAGAAGTCGTTTTTTGCCTGCAGTCATGGCGGTTCGACGAGCTAATGACTGCTGCAATGAACGAATAACGGAAATGTTGGAAGGGATCCCTGCGGTTTGGAAACCTGCTCGGTGAGTTTTCCATTCCGTAATTTTAGCGATTTGATTTTTTTCTAGATTCGGTAGCTCTAAGTCTTCAAACAGAATATCCAGGTATTCGTCTTTTGAAATTTGGAACACAAATTCATCTTGGCCTTCGCCATCTGGACTCGCATTACCTTCACCAGAGCCACTGCCTTGACCTCCACCTTTTGGACGCTCGATTTTATCACCCGTAATAAACTGATCGTTACCAGGGTGCACGCGTTCACGCACGCCACCTTTCCCTTGATGGAAAATTGGCTCGTTAATGTCTTTGTGCGGTATTGAGACGTCTTCGCCCGTTTCTGTATTCGTGATCGAGCGTCGATTCACTGCGTCAGCTACCGACTCTTTGATCTGCTCTTTATGGCGTTTCAAGAAGCGCTGTCTGTTAACAGCGCTCTTGTTCTTGCCATTGAGCCTGCGGTCTATAAATTGCGCCATGAAATAGCCCTCTTCATGTTTCACAAGCGACCTAACTCAACATGGGTTAGGATGACTTACGTACTCGTAGGTACCACTCAGAAAGTAGGCGAACCTGTTTCTCGGTATAGCCTTTTTCCATCATGCGAGCGACAAAGTCGTCGTGTTTCTTCTGATCTTCAGAAGAGGTTTTCGCATTAAACGAGATAACCGGAAGAAGCTCTTCGGTATTGGAGAACATTTTCTTCTCGATTACCGTGCGCAGTTTTTCGTAGCTGGTCCAAACTGGGTTTTGACCATTGTTATTGGCTTTCGCACGAAGCACAAAGTTGACGATTTCATTTCGGAAATCTTTCGGGTTGGAGATACCAGCGGTTTTCTCAATTTTCTCTAGTTCCGCATTGAGAGACGCGCGGTCAAATAGCTGCCCCGTTTCTGGATCACGGTATTCTTGGTCCTGAATCCAGAAGTCTGCGTAGGTAACATAACGGTCGAAGATGTTTTGGCCGTATTCAGAGTAAGATTCTAGGTATGCGGTTTGGATCTCTTTACCGATAAACTCAACATAACGAGGAACGAGGTACCCTTTCAAAAACTCAAGATATTTTTCTGCGGTTTCTGAAGGGAATTGTTCGCGTTCTACTTGTTGTTCAATTACATAGAACAAGTGAACTGGGTTTGCTGCCACTTCGGTTTGGTCAAAGTTGAACACGCGAGACAAAATCTTAAACGCAAAACGTGTAGATAGGCCGTTCATACCTTCATCGACGCCTGCGTAATCTCGATATTCTTGGTAGCTTTTCGCTTTAGGATCGGTGTCTTTTAGCGTCTCGCCGTCGTACACGCGCATTTTCGAGAAGATAGACGAGTTTTCAGGCTCTTTCAGACGAGAAAGAATGCTGAACTGCGCCAATGTTTCTAATGTGCTTGGTGAGCAAGGGGCTTGAGATAGTTCACTGTTTTCAAGCAGTTTTTGATAGATTTTAACTTCTTCCGATACGCGTAAACAGTACGGTACTTTAACGATGTATACACGGTCTAGGAAGGCTTCGTTGTTTTTGTTGTTGCGGAAGGTTTGCCACTCAGATTCGTTAGAGTGAGCCAAAATCATGCCGTCAAACGGAATTGCAGAAAGGCCTTCCGTCCCGTTAAAGTTGCCTTCCTGTGTTGCGGTTAGTAATGGGTGCAATACTTTAATTGGCGCTTTGAACATCTCGACGAATTCCATCAAGCCTTGGTTTGCTTTACACAGCGCGCCAGAGTAGCTGTACGCATCTGGGTCGTCCTGAGAGTAGTGTTCGAGTTTACGGATATCCACTTTACCGACGAGTGATGAAATATCTTGGTTGTTCTCATCACCAGGTTCGGTTTTCGCAATACCGATTTGGTCAAGGATAGATGGACGAACTTTCATCACTTTAAACTTGGTGATGTCGCCGCCAAATTCGTGAAGGCGTTTTGCTGCCCAAGGCGACATGATTGAGCGAAGGTAGCGCTGCTCAATACCGTAGTCCGTTTTCAGAATCTCGCCATCTTCGGTCGCTTTGAACAAACAGAATGGGTGGTCGTTCACAGGGCTGCGTTCGCCATTAGCACTCAATACATAAATAGGCATCGCTTCCATAAGCGATTTTAATTTTTCAGCAAGTGAGGACTTACCGCCACCAACAGGGCCCAATAGATAGAGGATCTGTTTGCGTTCTTCTAATCCTTGTGCCGCATGTTTTAGGTAAGAAACAATTTGTTCAATCGCATCTTCCATACCATAGAAGTCTTTGAATGTTTCATAGCGAGAGATAACGCGGTTGGAGAAGATGCGGCTCAAACGAGGGTCTTTAGCTGTATCTATTATCTCTGGCTCGCCGATTGCCATCAGTAGGCGTTCTGCTGCATTAGCATAAGCACTTTTGTCATCCTTACACAGGGCTAGAAACTCCTGTAACGACATCTCTTCATCTTTTGCAGCTTCATATCTGGATTGATAGTGGTCGAAAATACTCATGTCGCTTTCCCCTTTAATAGTCAGTCTACCGACGAACGTTGGTGCAGGCTGTTCCACGTTTTGCTGTGCTCTTAGTTGCCTGAATGTCGACGTCCTGTTATCTCATTTGGTTTGTACGAAATGTATGACCAGTAACACCAAAGACTTTGCTTTATGGACAGTTTTTTCATCACAACGGTGAGCAGTGGATGTGTACTTTTCAGTCACAGCCTTTCTCTACTTAAGCCTAGTCGGGGATTTGCAATTTTGCTTAACAATTATGAATTTATTGTAAAAGTGACATTTGAATCACTCTTTAGATGAGGATGAATTTATGTTGCGAATAGGGCGGAGATAAATCAAATATTTGGTGAAAAATACAGAATTTCAGTGATTCGTTATTCCACATTGCACAAGATAAGCAGAAGGATACGGTAGTGAAGAATGGAAGTTGTGACAGGAAAATAAAAAAAGGAGAGCGAATGCTCTCCTAATCAAAGACTTGCTAGCTTATGCACTAAAAATTTGTGCAAGCTCGTTTTCACACAAGTGATATTGACGAGGGCAGTTACGCCAAGTTTGCAGCATGCGACGGTATTTATCTAGCATTGGCATTTGGCTATTAAAGTGGTGATCTGCCTTGTCGAATTGTGGGTAAAGACCTTCAGAATCAACAAGGAAGCGGACGTAATGCACTTGCTGCGCTTCTGTTGCGATATCGAAACCTAAGAACTGTAAGCGACGTTGGTCTACTTTGCTACGCTCTTCCGCATCTAACATATTGTTAGATTCTTGCATCGCGTGATACATCTCCATAATGTCGATGATTTCACGGCATTCTGCTTCTGAAAGGCAACCGAAATCTTTGTTCAGTTCGCGCATTTGAAGCTCATAGCCGCGTTCAACGATCGTCTGTAGGCGTTTGTATTTAGCCGCATTATTCGGATCAAGCTGAGACATTAGGTTGTATTGGTTTGATAGGATCAAACGTTGAGCGTTTGACATTTCCATGATGACCTCACTAAATAATCTAATACATTTTTAATGTGCTTAGGTTAACGCTTCAGACAAGGGTGAAACATGATCTCAACACATATTTAATATGAAAAAATGGCAAGAATTGTCGAATTCAGCCACGGCGTGATACACGATATAAGAAGAATATCTACTTTTTGTGATAGTGGTTGTATATATAATCTCGGTCCGAAAACACTCTTAACCACTCTGGCTTGAAGACGGTTAATACTGCCAGTGACATCCCGTTAAGTAACCCTTCGGGGAACGCAAGCAATGGGACAAAAATAAAGTAGTTGTGTTGAATGGTTTCCCAATCGTAGTGGCCAACCAACAAGTGATAAAACGAGTTAAATACTAAGTGTAAGCTGCCTGTGAGTGCGCCATTAAAAAAGCCAGCGACAAAAATAAACACAAAGATGTTGCGGGGTAAATAATGGTAACTAAGCAAAAAGACTAAGTAGCTGATTAATATTGGAACGAGCGCCGATAGCACAAGAGAGCTCGGGAGCAAGATAAACGAAATATCGTGTATCCAGTGGTAGGCGATCATCGCAGGACTGCTGAGCAAAAAAGCCATTCGCCAACCGTACATCATGGTTAGTGTCGTTAAAGCGAGAAAGTGTATTTGTAACCCTTCTTTTACTCCTGCTTGAGCAGACCAAAGAACCGTAATGAGGAAGAAAGAGGCAAGCACGATATGTTGAAATGCTTTCTCTTGTTCAAGTTTAGGCCAAACTACTTTTCTCCAATCGGGTATGCAAAAAGCAACGACAACCCAAGTGACGATGATGAATGAGCCTACGTTAAACCAGTCCATGAACTCTTTTCCTAAAATGCGTTTGTTACTTTTACGTTAATCCTTTTGTTGGGGTGCTATTTTACACGCCTTGGTGATTTATATAAGGAATTTGCCAGTGTTACATACAAAAATGCCAGCTAAATGCTGGCATTTCTAGAACGTTAAGTTTCTTATTTGCTTAGTATTTCACGTTAGAGTGGTACTGAGACAAGATGGATTGAATTTCATCCATTGTCTCTTTTGAAGGAGGATTCACGCCTTCAAGAGGGTACTCTAAACCAAGAGCTTCCCATTTATGTGCACCGAGTTTGTGATATGGGAGCAGCTCAACTTTCTCGATGTTGTCCATATCTTTAATGAATTCACCCAGCATGTGCGCCGCCTCTGGATCATCGGTGTAACCCGGCACAACTACGTAGCGAATCCATGTTTTTTGACCAATTTTGTGCAAGTAACGAGCAAAGTCTAACGTACGTCGATTCGACACACCGATAAAGTCTTGGTGAATTTCATCTTTCATATGTTTGATATCTAGCATCACCAAATCAGTCGCGTCCAATACTTCGTCGATCACTTCTGTGTGTTTACGAATGTAGCCATTGGTATCTAGACATGTGTGGATGCCTTCTGCGTGAGCCGCACGGAAAAAGTCGCGAACAAATTCTGGTTGAAGCATGGCTTCGCCACCAGAACAAGTGATACCACCACCTGATGCATTCATGAAATGACGGTAGCTTTTCGCTTCGGCAATGATTTCTTCAACAGTAACTTCTTTACCATCATGCGTGTCCCAAGTATCGCGGTTATGGCAATACTTACAGCGCATTAAACAACCTTGCAAGAAGACGATAAAACGAATACCAGGTCCGTCTACGGTACCGCATGATTCAAATGAGTGAATACGACCAGTTGTTGACATCTTTTGCTCTCATTACTAATAAATTCTTGCTGTTATTTTATTACAAAAAGCAGGGTTAAAACAGCCTTGTGGGTGGCTAAGGCAGCGTAATGTGACCAAAGAAAACGGCCAATGACGCGTTCATTGGCCGGAGAGATAAATACTATTTAAAAGAAAGCAAAGACTGAGAAAGAACCAGTACCATAAACGTCAGTTTGTGATTCTTCGTAATCAGGTGTTTTCACCGTAAAGGTTAGGCTTGCGCCGTAATTCTGGTTATACCAAGTTGCACCTGCAACGGCACTTGCTTGCCAGTTTTCTAGAGTCACATCATAGGGTTCTGATGAGCCTGGAATACCTGAGCGATCGCCTTCAATGGTGATATCGTTGAAACGGTATCGACCTTCAAATCCTGTAAAGACAAACCAACTGGAGGTATTTTTCGCAAGCATACTGGCAGAGAAAGGGCTTTCTACACTGATGTTTGCTGCGCCAATACTATTGGCTAGATTCGTGCCCCAGCGGAACATGACACCTTGTGATACATCGCTGCGGAAGTTACCTGCGTTAATGTCATTCACATTAGTGATTTCCCATTGCGTCTTCTGGCCCTCACTGCGCATGAGTTTATTGAAAGCTCGGTAACCAACGCTAAAGGCAATTTCATCGTCAATTTGGTAATCCCAGCCTTGAGGATCGGTTGAACCAGTGATGCCGTGAACAATTTCCTGCGCTTTTTCTGATAGAGAACTTTCACCTGTGGCACCAATGGTGAAGTTATAGCGAACGGCTTGATCGGCGGTTAGAGATAGGTAGTTGATTTCAGTGTGTAGGTAACCAGCGTATGGACGGTCATTGGCAAGAGGGTAGTCTGCTTCAATATCACTTGGAGTCCACATCTTGTGGCCAAGTACTACCTCGATCTTATCGACATTGGATTGGTCTGCATTTTCTAAGCTGAACCATTTCCATTCGCTTTCTTTTTTTAGCTTCTCGGTTGCGTAAGAGAAGAATATACCGTTGGTGTAATCTTGGTCGACACCAAAAATGCCATCGTTATCAAGGGTAAAGGATACTGTGGATTTGGTGGATGCCAGAGCAACTGGCGATAAAAGGGTAAGGAAAATTAATTTACTGAGTTTCATATACTGCATTTACTAACTTTTTTTGCATCATACGTAAGAATTCAATCAAAATCTTCCGCAATGTCACAACTTTAGTTCAAGAAACAAAAAAAGGCTGATGCTTTGCAGCATCAGCCTTTGTTGTATCACTAAAACGTTATTTCGCTAAAGTCTTATAGAGACTCAGTGAATGTACGTGCGATTACGTCAGCTTGTTGCTCTGCAGTTAGAGAGTTGAAGCGAACAGCGTAACCAGATACACGAATTGTTAGCTGAGGGTATTTCTCTGGGTGCTTAACTGCGTCTTCTAGAGTTTCGCGGTTAAGAACGTTCACGTTTAGGTGTTGACCACCTTCGATACCAGCTTCGTGGTGGAAGTAACCATCCATCAGACCAGCAAGGTTAGCGCGTTGTGAACCCTCATCTTTACCTAGTGCGTTAGGTACGATAGAGAATGTGTAAGAGATACCATCTTGTGCGTCAGCAAACGGCAGTTTAGCAACTGAAGTTAGTGATGCTACAGCACCTTTCTCATCGCGACCGTGCATTGGGTTTGCACCTGGAGCAAATGGAGCACCAGCACGACGACCGTCAGGTGTGTTACCAGTTTTCTTACCGTATACCACGTTTGAAGTGATAGTAAGAATTGACTGAGTAGGGATTGCATCACGGTAAGTCTTAAGCTTACGAATTTTGCCCATAAATACAGAAACAAGTTCACATGCGATGTCATCAACGCGTGGGTCGTTGTTACCAAATTTAGGGTAATCGCCTTCGATTTCGAAGTCGATTGCTAGACCGTCTTCATCACGGATAGGTTTAACAGTTGCGTATTTAATTGCAGACAGAGAGTCAGCAGCAACAGATAGACCAGCAATACCACAAGCCATAGTACGTTTAACGTCACGGTCGTGCAGAGCCATTAGTGCAGCTTCGTAGCTGTACTTGTCGTGCATGAAGTGGATTGCGTTTAGTGCAGTCACGTACTGTTTCGCTAGCCAATCCATGAAGTGGTCCATTTTTTCCCACAACTCGTCATAGCTTAGTACGTCGCCTTCGATCTTAGGCATTTTCGGACCAACTTGGATTTTTAGCTTCTCATCCACACCACCGTTGATGGTGTAAAGCATAGTTTTCGCAAGGTTAGCACGAGCGCCGAAGAACTGCATTTGCTTACCAACAACCATTGGAGATACACAACATGCGATTGCGTAGTCGTCAGAGTTCATGTCTGGACGCATTAGGTCGTCGTTTTCGTACTGGATTGAAGATGTATCGATAGATACTTTCGCACAGAACTTCTTGAAGCCTTCAGGTAGTTGCTCAGACCAAAGTACAGTGATGTTTGGCTCTGGAGAAGGACCCATTGTGTATAGTGAGTTTAGGAAACGGAAGTTAGTACGAGTAACTAGCGTACGACCGTCAAGACCCATACCACCCATAGACTCAGTTGCCCAGATTGGGTCGCCAGAGAATAGGTCATCGTACTCAGGAGTACGTAGGAAACGAACCATACGTAGTTTCATTACGAAGTGGTCGATCATTTCCTGAGCTTGTTCTTCAGTAAGCTTACCAGCAGCGATATCACGCTCGATGAACACGTCTAGGAACGTAGAAGTACGACCTAGAGACATTGCAGCACCGTTTTGAGACTTAACAGCTGCTAGGTAGCCGAAGTAAGTCCATTGGATAGCTTCTTGTGCAGTTTCAGCAGGGCGAGAGATGTCACAACCGTATTTCGCAGCCATCACTTTCATTTGGCCAAGTGCACGATGTTGCTCAGCGATCTCTTCGCGAAGCTGCATAGTCATTTGAAGATCTTCACCGTTCTCAAAACGCTCTTGTAGAGATTTGAATTGAGCCAGTTTGTCCTTCATTAGGAAGTCGATACCGTATAGAGCAACACGGCGGTAGTCACCGATGATACGGCCACGACCGTAAGCATCTGGAAGACCAGTTAGAACACCAGATTTACGACAAGCTAGGATTTCTGGAGTGTAGATGTCGAAAACACCAGCGTTGTGAGTTTTACGGTATTCTGTAAAGATTTTTTTAACTTGTGGGTCTAGTTCGCGGTCGTATGCTTTGCACGAACCTTCAACCATGCGGATACCACCGTTAGGGATGATAGCGCGTTTTAGAGGAGCGTCAGTTTGAAGACCAACGATAGTCTCAAGATCTTTCTCGATGTAGCCTGCATCGTGAGCAGTGATGGTAGAGATGATAGAAGTATCGAAATCAACAGGAGCGTGAGTTGAGTTCTCTTGCTTGATACCTTCCATTACCTTAGCCCAAAGCTTGTTAGTTGCTTCAGTACCTTCAGAAACTAGGAAAGATTCGTCGCCTTCGTACGGAGTGTAGTTCTTTTGAATGAAATCACGAACGTTTACTTCGTTTTGCCAGTCACCTGCAACAAAACCTTCCCAAGCTTTAGCAAATTGCTCTGCCATGACATACCTACCTTTTTAGTAGAAAAAAATTACGTACTGCTTCGCCGTTGAGCCAGCTATCCCCAAAATCTGAGGGGGAACAGTACACTCTTTTGAATAACAATATTTATAGTCTTAAATTTAAAAAATTGGGTCACAAAACTATAAATATTGTCACTATCTTTAATGACACTCTTTTTAAGAGACAACTAGAGGTTAAACTAAAATTTTTTTGCAAACCTTAAACTAAATCAATAAATCCTCAAAAATCTCGATAAAAATGGGGTAGCGACAAGCGCTACCCACACGTTTTTTGAACAATTAGCCTTACAGCCAAGCTTTGATGCCATACTGGCCTTCTAGCATACCAACTGCAAGCATAGCGACCAAACAGATAACAAGTACACCTACTGGGATCACAATCTTGTCTACGAATGACAGGCGAGCTGCACGCTCTTTGTCACCAATTAGACCGTTGTTATCAAGTAGCATTGTTAATGCCCATGCTAGTACAGGGTTAACGACGGCAGAACCGAAAATACAGATACCCGCTGCTTGAGAGTCTTTAGAGTCTTTCACCATTTGCATACCTGCTTCAAGTAGAGGTAGAGATACACCTACAAGAAGAGCGACACGCATTACTGGTGGCCATACTGCGATGTCCATTGGGAAGCCAAGGATCGCGATGATCATCACTAGAAGACCAAGAAGGATAGCACCGCCAGGAATTGGACGTTTTGCAATCGCTGCTGGGATCATGTAAGTACCCCAAGATGAAGTGATGTTACCACCACCTACCGCTGTACCTACCATCTGACGGATAGAACACATAGTCATTGTGTCATCAACGTCCATTAGTACTTTTTCAGTCTTTTTAGGGTAGTTAAGTTCTTGAAAAATACGATGACCTAAGAAGTCAGGAGACCACATTGCTACTGCTAGGATTGCAAAAGGCAGTGACGCGATGAAGTGTTCCATATTAGGAAGACCGAGCATCCAACCTTCTTCTGTTGAACCCCACCAGTAAACAGGGTTTAGATTCGGTAGACCAGTTTCAGTGACGAATTTGATGTCAAAACCAGCACCTAGCACTAGAGCGATAATAAGGCCTGTGAAAGCACACACTGGAATCGCAAGCCAACGTTTGTTCACTTTTGCAAGGAAAGCGTATAGTGCGATAGTCACTGCAAGCACGATCAGACCCACGTAACCCATGCTGCCAGCTTCAACAGTTGAAGATTGTAGGCCAACTGCCCATTCTTGAATCGAGTTGATTTGGCTCATGGTCCCCGTCAAGCCCAAGAAAATGAGCAAGCCACCAGCTGTACCCTCTGAGGTGAGGTTCACCAGTTTAGAACCGCCTTTCAAGAAGCTAAGTAGAAGACCGAATACACCAATAAGAATTGCCAATGCAAGAGGGTGAGCACCAGCGAGAGCGATGGTACCAATAAGAGGGATCATTGGACCGTGGTTACCTGCCAAGTTGGCTTTCGGGTTGATAAAGCCAGAAGCAAGCACACAGAAAAGTAGTGCAGGGATTAGCATTTCTACACGCGCAACTTCAATGGCAAAATCTTTGCCTAAGTTAACGTGGTCCCATGCTGCAGTAAGGCCTTCAGCCCAAGACATCATTACCGCAGAGTACATTGCGATAATGCCGATAGTACCAGCAAGTGCTGGAACAAGGTCTTCAAGCTCAAAGCGGAAGTCACGACCTGGCAAGTTTAAGCCGAAACGACGCGGCTTCATGATTTGTAGTTCGTGGTCTAGGTAGTCTGAACGGCTCGCGAACTCAGATGATGGACGATGAAGCTCACGGTAGCTTTTGGTCTCGATATCTGAATCAGAGTGCGCTTTGTTAACTGCGTCTGACATAGATTCCTCATATATTTAAAAGTTATGAATTATTCATTCAAGTGTGTTATTCCGCATCCTGCGGCACGTCCTATGCTAGCTATTATTAGATTTGTTACACGTCGACGTCGTGCCTAAGCATAGCTAATAACTTGTTGTGTTGAGGCACAAAAAATTCCTCATCTTTTGGCTGGAGTCTAGCAAGATAGCCATTTAGGGTGATTGATTTAGATCACTTTAAGAATAGATGTGAAATAAAACTACAGAAAGTGTCTGGTATGCGAATGAGATGGTTATTTAGTGTGTAATTTCATTACACAAGTTGCATAAAATTAGAGTTTATTGCCCTGCATCGCATGAGTCACCCTTAAATGATCAATATTCACGATGTTTATATAAAGCTGGCTTTATTCTTGCTTTGTACCGAGCAACGACGATTTTTTGGCTAATCATTGCCGCTCAGTTTAGGAAGAAGACATGAAACAGCTTAAAGTACTGCCACTTGTGGCAATTATCTCAGGTTTAATGGTCGGTTGTGGCGGCGGTGGCGGTGGCGGCGGCGGTGCTGCGCCGAAAACAGCGTTTACTTTTGATTTTGCTATACCAGCAACAATGACTGAAAGTGAAGCTACTGCGAAAGGTTGTACGGTGTATGACCACAAAACCGAGCTGAACGGTGATAAAACGGTTTTAACCTATAGCGCAGCGTCAAAAGAGCAAGTGACTAACTATGTTATCGGTTACTACTCTGATGCAGATGGCAAAAGAGCCGGAGACATCATCAAACCAACCACTGATAACTTTAAGTTTTATCTTGAAGATATCCCTGACGGCGGCTTTGTAACGTTTCAAGCAATAGAATTTAACGGTAGAGAAGCTCGCGTAAATACGTTTTCAAAAGAATTCTTACAAGATAAGAAACTACGTAATGCCACGTTTGCCCTTAACCGAGACTCTTTGAACAAGTGCTTTACTGGCGGTAACTTAGCAAGCAATAAGTTTACTAACCTAGATTACCGAAATGCTGAATCAGGTGGTGGAGACTACAACTTTGTCTCGCAAACCGATATTTTCACGTCACCTAACCCTGATATGTTGCCTACCGATGAGCTTATGGGACTTAAAGGTGAGCCAACGGCGTTGTTCCAGTATGAATCTGGTTCAAGCGACAAAGCGCTTTACCAGTATGGTATTGGTTCGTGGGGGACTGGTGAGATCGCCTTAGTCAGAGCGGATAATACGTCAAACATTTATTCGTCTTCTGATTATACTTACGACACTCTCCACATTGGTTTTGTTACTAACGGCTTTGCGTATGATGCGCTGAAGCTAGATAAAACTGCCGTTGAATACAATCGCCCTAGTGCAACGAATAAAGAAACTTGGGTATACATGGCGTTCTCAGAGAATCAAGTTAATGGTTGGGAGTCTCTACTTAATGAAACGGTCTCTGATGGATGGGATATTGACGTTGATCCAAGCTCTTACTTAAATATTGATAACCTGCCAAACACAAAACCAAGTGTATCAACACAAGGAAGTGCAGACTCGGTGATTGATCTGGACATGGGTTTAACATCGTCTACAGAAGGCTTTACTCGTGTTGCTTACTTTGCGGCTTCAGGCGACTATAAAGTCACACATCGTATATTCACAAAGAGTGACAGTGACTCTGTTGTTGTTCCTGAGCTCCATTACTACAATTTCCCAACATCAGCCGTTAACGGTTTGAAAGTTTCAGCTTCGGACGATTTTAATCGCACTGCTTTGGTATTGAGTGACGATAGCAATATCAACTCTAAAGTTTTCATGAGCTTCTTTTCTAATGGTGAAGCGTCAGAGCCTGAGCTAGATGAAGACTTGGATGGCATCATTACTTCTGAAAAAGAAGGCCTAGAAAATGAAGTGACATTACGTACTTCAAACTCATTGGTAGTCAGTCGTTTTAATTAATTCATTACGACCCTAAATAAGTTTCAATTAACACTTTTGTAAATTTATTAAGCCCCTTCTAAAGGGGCTTTTTTATATTTAATATTCAGCTTTTGAAGAATATGTTGCTATATATTGCATATTCATTTGTCTATCGTATCTATCTATTCGATTTATTTAGGTTAATAATTTGTTGCAACTTTCTGGGGGGGTGCTAATTTGTTCCGAAATAGAGAGGGCGGAGTCCCTTAATTGCAGTGACAAAAACACAGGGAGTAGAGCGCATGAATGATGTACCAGCGCTAGATATAAAAGACCTGCACAAAACATTTGGACAGAATGAAGTCCTGAAAGGCATTTCACTTGCCGCTCACAAAGGGGATGTTATCTCCATCATTGGCTCTTCCGGTTCTGGCAAGAGTACTTTTCTTAGATGTATTAACTTACTAGAAACACCGACCGCTGGTGAAATTTGGGTAAACGGCGAGCTTATTCAAATGAAAAACAACCGCGCGGGTGAATCTGTACCTGCCAACGAAAAACAAGTTCAGCGTATTCGTTCGCGTTTAGCTATGGTTTTTCAGGGGTTTAACCTTTGGTCTCATCTTACCGTTCTTGAAAACGTCATCGAAGCACCTGTCCACGTTCTTGGAGTGCCGAAAGCCCAAGCAATTGAAAATGCAGAGTTGTTACTGAAAAAAGTCGGCCTTTACGAACGTAAAGATTATTACCCAGGTCATTTATCTGGTGGGCAGCAACAGCGTGCTGCGATTGCTCGTGCCCTTGCCGTAGATCCAGAAGTTATGTTGTTTGACGAGCCTACCTCTGCGCTTGACCCTGAGCTTGTTGGGGAAGTGCTAGGGGTAATGAGAGATTTGGCAGATGAAGGGCGAACCATGTTGGTGGTGACGCACGAAATGGCGTTTGCTCGTGACGTCTCAAATCATGTGATGTTCTTGCATCAAGGCTTAGTGGAAGAACAGGGAGATCCAGCTAAGCTATTTACTAACCCCGATTCTCAGCGATTACAGCAGTTTATCTCATCTATCTACTAATATTCATTAGGCGGCAGAGTTTTGCCTCCTAAGTAAGCACAACGAACAAAACCAAATAAAATAGCAATCACAGGAGTATGGAAATGAAAAAGTGGTTATTGGCAGCAACTCTTGCTGCAACGGCAGTGTCTGGTGTTGCTCAAGCGAAAGAATGGAAAACAGTTCGCTTTGGCATTGAAGGCGCATACCCTCCATTTAGCTGGACAGAAACCGATGGTTCTCTAAAAGGCTTTGATGTTGATATGGCCAATGCGCTGTGTGAAGAAATGCAAGTGAAGTGTCAGATCGTTGCACAAGATTGGGATGGCATTATTCCTTCTCTATTGGCTCGTAAATACGATGCGATCATCGCGGCAATGTCGATTACCGAAGAACGTAAGAAGAAAGTGGATTTCACGGGCAAATACGCATTGATCCCAAATAAGTTCATCGCTAAGAAAGGTGCAAACCTAGATTTTGCTAATCTAGATGGCCAAAAAATCGCAGTTCAACGCGCGACCACTCACGATAAATACCTGACTGATAACTACGGTGACAAAGTTGAAATTGTACGTTACGGCTCTTTTGACGAAGCGTACCTAGACCTTGCGAACGGCCGTGTTGCTGCAGTTTTGGGCGATGCATCTGCTCTAGAGGAAGGTGTATTGAACAAAGCTGGTGGTGATGCGTACGAATTTGTTGGCCCATCTCTGACTGATGCGAAATGGTTCGGTGAAGGTTTCGGTATCGCTGTACGTAAACAAGATAAAGATCTAACGAAGAAACTTGATGCGGCAATCTTGTCACTGCGTGATAAAGGTATTTACCAAGAAATTGCTGGCAAGTACTTTAACTACGATGTTTACGGCGAATAAGCGGTAATTAAGCGACCGTTGGCTTGTTCCTAGAAGTAGTCAACGGTCGATTTTTTGAGTTTAGGGATTAGGAACTCACCTATGCTGGATTTACAAGGATATGAAGCCTCCATTTTTAAAGGGGCTTTGGTAACCATCGAAGTAGCAGTTCTGTCACTACTGCTTGCGGTGATATTGGGAATGCTTGGCGCGCTTGCTAAGCTCGCACCCTACAAATGGGCAAGAGCAATTGCCACACTTTACACCACCATTATTCGCGGCATTCCAGACTTAGTTCTGATGATGTTGATTTTCTTTGGTGGGCAAATACTTTTAAACAATAGCCTCTATTCCATCAACGAAACGCTCAATGAATGGTTTGCATCTAGCGACCCAAATCATGAGTGGACTTCTTACTTACCTGACTACATTGATGTGAGCCCGTTTATTGCCGGTGTGCTGACAATTGGTTTTATCTTTGGAGCTTACATGGCGGAAACTTTCCGTGGTGCGATCATGGCCGTCGATAAAGGTGAGTTGGAAGCAGCAAAAGCTTATGGCATGAGCCCAGTGTTGTCGTTCAGAAGAATCCTTCTTCCTCAGATGATTCGCCATGCACTACCGGGATTTGGTAACAACTGGCTGGTATTGTTAAAAACCACCGCGCTTGTCTCCATCATCGGGCTTGAAGATATGGTGAGAATGAGCTCTCTGGCGGCTGGTACAACAAAAATGCCGTTCACGTTCTACATGGCTGTTGCATTGATTTTCCTTTTCTTCACCAGTATTTCGACGGGGTTGTTAAAACTCGTTGAACGCAAATTCAGTATTCATGCGAGGTAAGTAATGGATTTTTCGTTGATTTTTGAAAGCTTCCCTGTTTACCTTCAAGGGCTTTGGACGACCGTTTGGCTGGTGGGCATTTCATTGGTGATTGGCCTGTGCGTCTCCGTTCCACTCGCCATTGCAAGAAACAGTACCAACTACGCTTTGAGCCTTCCTTCTTGGGGATTCATTTACTTTTTCCGAGGAACGCCACTGCTTGTTCAGTTGTATCTGATTTACTATGGCATGGATCAGTTTTTCCCAGTGAAAGATACCTTATGGGAACACGCGTGGTTTTGTGCTCTGGTTGCGTTTGTACTAAACACATCAGCGTATACGGCAGAGATCATTCGTGGTGCGATTAACGGTTTGCCGAAAGGCGAAGTGGAAGCCGCAAAAGCGTATGGCATGAGTAAATTTATGACTTACAAACGCATCATCTTGCCAAGTGCGTTACGCCGAGCACTACCTGCTTATTCTAATGAAGTGATCTTCATGCTTCACGGCAGTGCGGTTGCAGGGATCGTAACCATAGTGGACTTAACTGGTGCAGCGCGCTTAGTTAACTCTCGTTATTACGCACCATTTGAGTCGTTCTTGACGGCTGGACTTTTCTATATGTCGCTTACGTTTATCATTCTTTGGTGCTTTAAACGCGCGGAAAAACGTTTCTTAGCGTACCTGCGTCCTCTGAGCTAAATCATGTATTTAAGTAATGGTACCTACGGGTACCATTCTATTTTTGATACCTTCATTCATACTTTTCTGATTTATCAACAAGACTATTTCGTTCCCTCGTTCGCTTACATTACACTTCCGCAAAACCCTTGTTTAATAAGTGAAATATGAAAAAAACAATTATATCGTTGGGTCTTGCCGTTGTTGCCACCGGATGCGGTGGTGGAGAGAACAAGTCACAATCAAACAGTCAAGTCACACCAACTCCAGTTCCTGTTCAACAAGCGCTAGAAACGGGCAATGCCCTGTTGGTTTCTGACCCAAATGACTTTATTCGTGAAAGCCGTCAAGTTGTTGAGGCGCACAAGAAACAGTCGAATGCGATCAAATCTGCGATAGCAAAAAATCTTTCGGGTCTTTACTGGGATCCGACGCATGATGCCGCGATTTTTGCTCCTACCTATGGATTCAACGACACCATATTGATGACCAATAAAGCGATGTTGAGTGGCTACAAAGACCAAGCGTTGTCGATTGGGATTGCTGGTGAGCAAACTAATGGCCAGCGTTATGCTGTTTTAGGCAGTAACCCATTTCGAACCGCACAACGTTTTCCTGATTCTTCTAATGCGGCAATGACTCAATGGTTAAAAAACCTCGTTACTTGGTTGTCAGGTGGAGCTACTTCAAACGTCGTCATCGCGCAAATGGATCAGTCTTATTACTTTCCTGATGAGCAAGCGACGCGCAGTTGGTTAAACAACAATATTTCACCAGACCTGACATTTAATGAAGCTAACCTGTGCGACGGTTCAAAATTACTTAGCTGCTTGAAAGCCGATAAGCCAAACCTGTTGATTCTGTCACAACATTTGCTGTCGGGAGATACCAACCAACAGGTAATAGATGCGCTGGCTTATGCCGAGCAAGCTAAAATTCCGGTTCTATATCTGCATTGGGACGGTGGGCTGACCGATCTTGGTCGAGACATTTTGGCAAAATTCCATGTTGACTACGTGGGGGACAACTATTGGCGTAAGTTAGGTTTGGTCGATTGGGCACCTTCATCACTGATGAACGTTGTGCCAGATTCTGTCATCACGCAACAAGCGTTGTTATCCCGTTTCGAAACTCAAAACTTCAATGTTGATTTGTCCCAATGTGATGATAAATCATGCCCAGAAGTAGCGAACATGGACAGTCAGTTTTACGACGCTGCCAACAGCATTCGCCAATGGCTGAAATCGTTTGATGAGCAAAAAATCTCGTTGTTTGAACAAGATGGTTATCAATACGAAAAGCTGATGGTGTTATTGGCGGATCATTATCGTCAAACGGCCTCTTTTCCAATGGATAAGCAGTCTACGGGGACGACTGAATTTTTGAAATCGTACTTCGCGGACTACGTTCAATACAACAGTCGTCGCATCAACCCAAAACAACCAAATATGGGAAACTTCAGCCGCAGTGAATTTGGGGCCGATGTAAAGAGAATTGATACTACGGTGAATATGGAGTCTAAACGCAACTTCCGTTCGGCAGGAGTGTATGCGCTGCCAGGTGAGACTTTCACGGTAACGCGTAAAGACAACAATGATGTGACCACAAAAATTGTCATCAATAGCTTAAGAAGTGGAGCGACTCATGAGTTCAGTAAAGACGGTTATACTCGACCTAAACTGCTGACTTCATTTGCTTACGAAGTCAAAGCGGGTGAAACCATCACGCTGACTTCTCCTTATGGCGGCCCAGTACAGGTTCACTTTGACAAAAATGATATTCCGGTTGAACTGAGATTTAACCATGTGGCACAGCATCCTGTATGGAGAAGTGAGAACGACAACGACACCTTTATTCAGCAGCTAGAAGCCAATTTGTTTGATTGGGCCGAGCTGATCACCCCTGGGTTTGAAGTGCACTCAAAGCGTGACAAGATGTTAGAGTCGGTCAACGATGAAATGTGGTCTACCCCTGCAGAAATGGCGCTTGCAACGGAAGAATATGTTCATAACTACCCGCATGTTCTGGCTGGTTTCCAAGGGCCGGGTATAGACGAAGTACCTGAAATTATTCAATACGCTCAAAACCAAGGCTGGGAAATTGCCAATATTGATATGGTTAAGCACATGAATGCTGACCAAGCCACTTGTGGTTATGGCTGCTCTGGTAACCCGTACGATGCTTATTGGGCCTTCAGTCCTTTAGGTCACGGTGATTTGCATGAACTAGGTCATGGTTTAGAGAAAGGACGATTCCGATTCGCGGGTTGGGAGGGGCATTCGACGACCAACTACTACTCCTACTACAGCAAGTCTCGTTTCTTCCAAAATACGGGTAAGGAATCAACCTGCCAAAGCTTGGATTTCAAAGGTCAGTTTGAACTGTTGCAAACCAGTCGAACACAAAGCGATCCAAATGCTTATATGGCGGAGCAAAACCAAACGGGTTGGAGCTGGGGTGCTCGCGTTTACATTCAAATGATGATGGCAACTCAGCACGAAGGTGTGCTTAAAAATGGTTGGCATTTACTGGCGCGACTGCATCTTATTGAGCGTGAGTTTAATCGTTTGAAAGCAGATGAGGCACTGTGGAATGCGAAACAATCAAGCATTGGCTTCTCGATGTATACCAAAGATGAAGCGAACAGCATCTCAAACAATGACTGGTTGCTCATTGCCCTAAGTTACGTGGCTCAGCGAGATATGACTAACTATCTCGACATGTGGGGATTCTCGTTCTCAGAAAAAGCGAAGCAACAAGTTGTTGCGTTGAATCTGACGCCGATGCCTCTCACTTACTTTGCAAGTAGCAATACCGGCTACTGTCTGAACGAATTCGCTCAAACGCCAGTAAGTATTGATGGTCAAACGGTTTGGCCGCTGAACTAGCTGAGTAGAAAATAACGTGCATGAAAAAGGGAGACTGAGTCTCCCTTTTTACTAGATTTATCTTAGCGTTGAGTCACGGTTATTGCTTTGTAAAGTATTACTTGAATGTCGACCAGATTGGCGCATGGTCTGAAGGCTTCTCAATACCGCGTAATTCATAATCGATACCCGACTCAATACATTTTTGCGCGAGAGAAGGAGTGGCCAAAATCACATCAATTCGTAGACCTCGGTTGTCATCAAAGCCACGAGAGCGGTAGTCAAACCACGAGAAGCGATCGTTCACTTCTGGGTAAAGCTTACGGAAAGTATCTTCAAAGCCCCAATTTAACAACGTTTGTAGCCATTCACGTTCTTCTGGTTGGAAAGAGCATTTACCCGTTTTCAACCAACGCTTACGGTTTGGTTCTCCGATACCTATATCTGAATCGATAGGGCTGATGTTGATATCACCCATAACAATCAACTGTTCATCGTTGCTGTGATGATCGTTTAGATACGTCATTAGATCTTTGTAGAACTGGCGCTTGTATGGGAATTTCGTTTCGTGGTTAATGTTGTCCCCTTGAGGGAAGTAGCCATTAAGCACCGTTACTTTTTCACCATTTTCGTTTTCAAACGTCGCCATGATCATGCGCTTTTGGTGTTCTTCGTTATCCGTTGGAAAACCTTTTTGTACGCGGATGGGCTCTTGCTTACAAAGCATCGCTACGCCGTAATGCGCCTTCTGGCCATGAAAATACACTTTGTAACCCATGGCTTCGACATCTTCAATCGGGAACGCTTCATCATGCACTTTAATCTCTTGAAGACCAATAACGTCAGGCTGGTGTTTATCGATTAGCGCTTGGAGTTGGTGCAGTCGAGCACGTAGTCCATTGATGTTAAAGCTGATTACTTTCATTATTTATCCTTTTGAGGGCGTATTTTTCTAGAATGGTATCATTCTGAAAGCGTAGTGAAAATGAATCTCAACAAAAGAAAAAAGCGCGTTTTACTGCGCTTTCAATTTGTTTTCTAAATCTGTTTGTACGATCTTCAATGCTTTAATCGCAACTTCTGGATCAATCTCGTTGGTTTCAAGCAAGTAGATCAAATCAACGGCCAGCTTGATCTCTTCTGGTGCGTCATCAAGAGGAGAGGTTGGTTGGTCTGCCATTATTGGTGCTTTTCCCTATGTGTAATTTGATTTTCTAGTTTAAGAAGCGCTGCCTCGCAACGAGCTAAACGTTGCTCTGTCGCCAGCAATACTTTCTGAGCTTCAGCTCGCATAAAACTAGGTGCAGTTTCCACTGCGCGTTCCTTTTCTAACACCATTTCTCGCAAGCGTCTTGCCCATTCTTGATGCTGCGCGAGCTCTTGATAAAGCACGTTAATTGGTTTGCGAAAGTGGCTGCTATGCTTGATTTCATTCTTACGAATTTTAGTGGTAGAAATCTCTCGCTGAATTGCGCCAATTTGCGCTACGAGTCGTTCGGTGAGGTACTCCGCTCGCAAAGCGGTGAGCTTATTTTCGTTTTGCTCTCGGATAATCGCGTCCAGTGTCGATTTCGCTTCTTTTACGCAAGGGGTAAGTAAGCGAGAGCGGCAGCTAAATAAACGTTCATCAAACAACGGAACGTGATGCTCTCCTCGTTGGCGATCCAATGTCGCGGCTTGATTCGCCATGTGTTCTAAACTTTGCGAAAGTTGTTCGATGTTCATGATAAACCTACAAACCAAGCGTCATAAGCCAGCTTAATCGCCAATACGCTCACGACCGTGACAAAAACGGGACGAATGAACTTAGAGCCGAATCGAATTGCAGAGTGCGCACCAACAAATGCCCCGGCCATTAAACACACACCCATTGTTAAGCCTAGCACCCAGTTAATGTGACCTAAAATGGCGAAAGTAATAAGTGAGGTAAAATTACTGGTGAAGTTCATCGCTTTGGCTAAACCAGAGGCGAGCAATATATTGAGACGGTACAGCGCCATAGAACTTACAGTCCAAAACGCGCCAGTTCCTGGACCGGCCAATCCATCGTAAAAACCAATCGACAAACCTTGCAGGTACTGTTTTTTATGCAGCTTTGGGCAAGGCTCTGGTATTGGGCTTTGATGAGGTGAATGTGGCGTTTTATGGAATACGGTATACAGCGCAGCGGCTAATATAATAAGAGGCAAGACTTTTTCTAGCCAATCCGTACTGATTGCATCGACAAAGAGCGTGCCCAATGTTGCGCCGACAAGCGTTGCTGCAAATGCGCGCCCCCAACACTGAGGTTTGAACAAGCGTTTTTTGTAGTAAGTGAATGCGGCAGTCGACGATGCAAAGGTGGCAGCCAACTTGTTCGTCCCTAAAGCAATATGAGGAGGAAGCCCCAAAGACAGCAAAGCAGGGACGGTTAGCATCCCTCCACCACCTGCGACTGCGTCAATAAATCCAGCAACAAAAGCGACTAGCGCCAACACCAACAGCATTGTCGGCTCTATCATTTCCATAAATTCTTATTCTTCTAATATTCTATTTTTCGTTTAAATGGCGGCAGTGAGTCGATAAGTGCTTGCCCGTAGCGTTTGGTTACGAGGCGTCGATCCAGAATGGTCACTCTACCAGAATCTCGTTCTTTACGCAGTAGGCGGCCCACGCTCTGGATCAGCTTTTTGCTCGCATCAGGTACAGTGATTTGCATAAACGGGTTGCCGCCTTTCTTTTCTATGTATTCTGAATGCGCTTGTTCTACTGGAGAGGTAGGAACACCAAATGGAATTTTGGTGATCACTAAGTTTTCCAGTAACTCTCCTGGCAAATCGAGTCCTTCCGAAAAGCTTCCTGTACCAAAGAGAACGCTGGTTTTGTTTGTTTCTACAAGCTTTTTATGTTTTTTTAGAATTTCTTGACGAGAACTTTCGCCTTGTACTTGCAAAGCCCAGCCTCGTTTTATGAACTCTGAAGACAGCGCTTCTGCGACTTGGTTCATCTGCCAGTAAGAGGAGAATAATACCAAGTTGGCCTTTTTGTCTTCTAAGTACTTAGGCAAGATCTCAATAAGATATTCAGTAAATTGAGGTGCCGATGGTTCGTACTTCATTGCCGGTATGAGTAACTCAGCTTGGTTTTGATAATCAAAAGGCGAAGCGAGTGCCAAAAACTGAGTCCCAGATTCTGGCTTTCCATCAATGCCTACTTGATGGCAAAAATAGTGGAAAGAGTTCAACGCTCGCATTGTTGCTGAAACTAATACGGCACCAATACAACGACTCCAAATCTGTTGGTCTAGCTGCCATCCGATCTCAAGAGGGGATACGCTCACAATAAAATCGCCTTCACGATCGGGGTGAGTTTCTAGCCATCTCGCTAAAGGCGCTCCTTTTTCTCGTGTTGGCTCTGCCATTAAATGCCAAACTTGACCGAGGTTCTCTAGTCGTTGAATATAGAAACCTAGTTCAGCGAGCGCAGGCTCGGCCAATCTTGCCGCGAGTTCGCCATCTTTGACTCTTTCTGCAATAAGATCGGCGATTTTCGCGACGCTTTGGTTTGCTTTCTTGCTGAACTGTTTTAGCTCTTTAGATTGGTTTTCTAGCCAAGTAGGCAGCTCGCCATGTTCAAAGCGGTAGATGCCTTCTTCAAACTGAGCTGGATCGAACTGCTTAGTCAACTGAGTGAGCGCAGGTATTAAGTTTTGCACGGAGTCTTGCAAGTCATTGCGGAATCGAGCGACACGTTTCTCATCAGCCAGTGATGAAAATTTACTGATTGACTGATTCAGCTTCTCTAGCCACGCTGCTGCGCCTTTTAAACTTGCGGATGCTGAAGCGTGATCACGGGCGACGTGAGGCAGGTGGTGAGCTTCGTCAAAGACATAAATCGTATTTTCTGGCTCTGGTAAGATTACGCCACCACCTAAGTCAGCATCAGCCATAACGAGAGAGTGATTCGCGATGATCACGTCATTTTTATCTAACTCAGAGCGAGCCTTTTGAAACGGGCACCCTCTGTGACCTGGCAAACTGTTATTACAGCTGTGTTTGTCGCTGACAATCAATTGCCAGATGCGGTCGTCTATAGGTTTAGGCCAAGCATCGCGGTCACCATCCCATTTCCCTTGAGCGAGTGAGCGATACATGGTTTCCAGTAATTCAATGTCTTTTTTCTTTGGCTTGGTCTCAAACATCGCTAGTTGACCGCCATCCACACCACTGGCTGTTGCGAGCTTTTCTGCGCAGCAGTAGCGCTGCCTACCTTTGGCAAGAATGAAAGAGAATTCTCTGTCTGTAATACGACGGAATAGAGGAAGGTCTTTATTCACTAGCTGTTCTTGAAGCGCGACGGTTGCCGTTGAGATAACGACTTTGCGGTTGTTATGCACGGCAACTGGTATAGCGGCCATCAAATAAGAAAGTGACTTACCGATCCCTGTGCCTGCTTCTGCTACCAGTATTCGATTGGACTTATGATATTGACCACAAAGCGTCTTTGCGATTTCAGCGACAAGATAGTTTTGAGCTCGTCTTGGTACAAAGTTATCGAGTTGAGCTTGTAGGTTTTGATAGCTATTGCGAATCGATTTTTGAATGTTACTGGTCAGCATACGGGCCTCAAATGCGTTGGAGCCGAATAGTAGCACACATCACTAGTTGTACAGTAGTTCACAAAACGGAATGCTTTTGTAAGGAATCTAGATCTTCTTCACAAAAAAATATTGAACTCCATATCAATGCAAATAATTTCATTATATGAAAAATATAAAGCTTCAAAAATGCAGATTTACCAGGTTTTAATTCTGTATTTTGTGTTCTAAAGTATGTTTTTTAGGTTGAAATTTTGGTTATTAATAGGATGATAAATTGAGGAAAATCAAGCCGATAGTTTAGATGTTCATCGAATAAATTAAATAAAGAGAATCAAGTTGTTGTTTTTATTGGTTATTTTTATTTTTTGATATTTATATTTAGAAAATTTGACAGGCAGAATAATCTTTTGCAATCTAGTGCCCAGATTTTGTAGGTCATGCATTGTTACGAATCGATAACAAGTGGCCTCAAAAATATAAAAAAGGGAATTCGGAAAGGATATCCCAAACTAAGAAAAGGCAGTGGATTAATTATGAAAAAGACTCTAGTAGCACTAGCTGTAGTTGCGTCTGCAACTTCAGTTAACGCAGCGGAAGTATTCAAATCTGAAGAAGGTTCTGTAGATTTCTACGGTCAACTACGTCCAACTCTTCTATTCCTAGACAGCACAGACCACACTGCAGAGCTAAACACTAGCTCTTCACGTATGGGTGTAAACGGTGTTTACGTTGTAAACGATAGCCTTAAAGTTCTAGGTGAAGTTGAAATCGGTGTTGCACTTGGTGACAACTACGGTGCAGGCGCAGATTCAAGCGAGCGTACAGATGACACTGTATTCGTTCGTCGTCACATCTTCGGTTTCGACATGGGCGATATGGGTACACTTCGTTTCGGTAAAGAAGGTACTTTCGCGGATGACGTTTACGGTGCTGATTACTCTTACTTCTTTGGTGGCTCTGCTCTTCTTTACGGACACGAGTGGAACAACGACTCTCAAATCAAATACTCTTTCGAAAACGATGCATTCTGGCTAAAAGCTGGTTACGCGCTAGGTGAGAAAGACAAGAACGAAGAAGTTCGTGAAGTATTCGTAGGTAAGTCTTTCGGTGAACTATCTGTTCACGCTGGTGTACTTTCTTCTGTAAATAAGATTGCAGTTAAGAATGTTGCGCACAACACTGAAAACCTATCTTTTGAAGTAACTGGTGAATACGCACTTGGTGAGCACACTCTAGGCGCGACTTACTACTACAACGAAAACGAAAATAAAAACGCTAACTCAACTGTTGATTCTCACGGTATCTCTCTAGCGGGTATGTTCGCTGTAGCACCTAAGACAACTCTATACTCTGGTTACGAACTAGTAATGTCTTCTTCTGATGTTGCTGGCACTGTTGACGCAGACGACTCTCGTTTCTACGCTGGTGTTGAATACAAGTTCTCTAAATGGGCTCGCGTATTCGCTGAAGGTGCATACGTATTTGAAGAAACTAAGCTAGACAACTCTAAAGTTGACAGCAAAACTGACTTCGGTGTTGGTGCACGTTTCTACTGGTAATCAAAACCCAGTCTGATATTGTAAGACCCAGCTTTATGCTGGGTCTTTTACTATGAAGATAAGGATGAGAAATTCTATGCAGTTATCATTTAAAGTGGCGATGGCTCTGTCTATTTTTGCCAGCTCAAACCTATATGCTGCAACAACTCTGGTGGTTCCTGAAGATGTTAAACTTCTGGCTGTCAACATGGAAAAACCTAAGTTGGAAGGTGGGATCTTTTCTGATGAAAAGACAATAGAAATACCTGATGGGACGAATCAGATTGTCTTCAAATATCAACCTGAATTTGAAATTGGCGACGATATTAAAAGTGTATATAGCGATGTGATTATTGCTAAGTTTGATGTTAATAATGAAAAGCTTAAGTTCCAGCTTCCTCAATTTAATACGTATCGCCAAGCTCAAACGAGCATTTCTCCATTAGAGTGGCAACTATTGGACTCTAAAGGCCAGACAATCGATTTAGTAGAAGATACTCTCGAATCGGAGGGTGTTCAAATAGGTCGAAACTATCCACAAGAAGCCCGCAGTTATAATATTGCTGGTGGTGTCGCTAGTGTTGCAGTTACTTATGTTACTGTGAATCAGCATCAACAAGTTGTGACGGGTATTGAGCCTGCTTCAAAAACCGTAGAAAGCACTCAAGGTTCTGGGCAACAAGATACGCAAATGGTCGACTTGCTAAAAACTATGTATCTAAAAGCTTCTCCGGCCGATCAAGAAGCATTCAAGCTCTGGATCTCACAGCAATAATTCATCAACAATAATTGTTATTTGTGACGATAAAAATATAAAAAGCAGGCGATCGCCTGCTTTTATGTTTTTTGATGTTGACTACTTTAAGGAATGTGCTGTTTTAAGATGGCTAGAGCTGAATCTCTTTCCATTGGCCAGGCTGCAAGTCTCCAAGGGTAATGTCGCCCATTGAATAGCGTACTAAGCGTAAAGTTGGGAAGCCGATATGAGCGGTCATGCGTCTTACTTGGCGGTTTCTACCTTCAACGATAGTGATTGCTAGCCATGTCGTTGGAATATTTGCACGAAAACGAACTGGTGGGTTTCTCTCCCAAATCGTCGGAGCATCAATGACTTCTACTTTTGCGGGTAAGGTCATACCATCTTTTAATTCAACGCCTTTACGCAACTTCTCTAAATCTTGCTCTTGTGGCGCTCCATCCACCTGTACCCAATACGTTTTCGGCGACTTTGATTTCGGCTGAGTCAGCTTCGCTTGTAGGATACCATCATTGGTTAACACCATTAGGCCTTCACTGTCTCTATCTAGTCGACCTGCTGCGTATACGTCTTTTACTGGAATGTAGTCAGCCAATGTTTTACGGCCGTCACCATCGGTAAATTGGCTCAGCGTATCGTAAGGCTTATTGAAAATAATGACTTTTCTATTTTGCAGGTCGACTCGAGGTTTATTGGCTTTGGCTGTGCGAGTAGGGTGGCGTCTTGTGGTTTGATCCTCTACACGGTTTGGTTTACCGGAACGTTTAAAATGGCCTGTTTTAGATTGGCTGGTACGACGCCCTTTTTCATGACCTGTGCGAGATGACATGTTAACTACCCTGCAAAAATGTAAATGAACTGTGTTTGAAAGTTTTAAGTTTTCTTAAGATCGGCTATCATTTGCGCGCCTAAAACTAACAAATGCGCACAGAATAATAGACTATTTCGTGTTATTTGTTTAATTATATCAGTGCACTCATGGATTCAGAGCCAAGAGCTTCAAACTACAAGAAAGAGTGCAAACCGCATGTGGCGTTAGCGAGGAGATACACACTACTAACGTGTAGCAATGCGTCAATTACACCAACTCAGACGCTGAGTTGATCAGCCAACAAGTTGATTCAAAAATAGGGAAATTTCATGCCTACAGAAAAACCTACCATTATCTACACCATCACTGATGAAGCACCGGCGCTAGCAACTTATTCATTACTACCAATCATTCAATCGTTTACTGCATCGTCTGGCATCAACGTAGATACTCGTGATATTTCACTAGCGGGTCGAATTATCGCTAACTTCCCAGAGCACTTAAAAGAAGAGCAACGCATTGGCGACGCGTTAACTGAGCTGGGCGAACTCGCACAAACACCAGAAGCAAATATCATCAAGTTGCCAAACATTTCGGCTTCTATTCCTCAGCTAAAAGCCGCAATCAAAGAGCTTCAAGCTAAAGGTTACGACCTACCAAACTACCCAGAAGAGCCAAGTACTTACGAAGAAAAAGCGATTAAATCGGCTTACGATAAGATTAAGGGCAGTGCGGTAAACCCAGTACTTCGTGAAGGCAACTCTGACCGTCGTGCGCCACTTTCTGTTAAGAACTATGCAAAGAAAAACCCACACTCAATGGGCGCATGGTCATCAGACTCTAAATCCCATGTATCAAGCATGGCGGGTGACGATTTCTTTGGTAGCGAGAAATCAACAACCATTTCTGGCGCAACAGAAGTAAAAATCGAGTTTGTTGGCGCAGATGGCTCTGTAAAAGAGCTAAAATCTGCTTTCCCACTGTTAGACAAAGAAGTTATTGATAGCTCTGTACTGAAGAAAAAAGCATTGGTTGAGTTCTTCGAAAAAGAAATCGCAGATGCGAAAGAGCAAGACGTACTGCTTTCTCTACACATGAAAGCGACGATGATGAAGGTTTCTGACCCGGTTATCTTCGGTCACGCTGTAAAAGTGTACTACAAAGACGTTTTTGCTAAATACGGTAAGTTATTCGAAGAGCTTGGCGTTGATGTAAATAATGGTCTTGGTGATGTTTACTCGAAAATCGAGTCACTACCAGCAGCACAGAAAGAAGAGATTGAAGCGGCAATTCAGGCGGTTTACCAAACTCAGCCTGAACTTGCGATGGTTGATTCGGATCGTGGCATCACGAACCTGCATGTCCCAAGCGACATCATTGTCGATGCATCTATGCCAGCAATGTTGCGTTCTTCTGGCCAAATGTGGGGTCCTGACGGCAAGCAAAAAGATACTAAAGCGATGATCCCAGATCGCTGCTATGCAGGTATCTACCAAGCAGTTATCGATTTCTGTAAAGAGCACGGCGCATTTGACCCGACAACAATGGGCAGCGTACCAAACGTGGGTTTGATGGCTCAAAAAGCAGAAGAGTACGGTTCTCACGATAAGACGTTTATCCTAGATGCAGCAGGTACAGTACGTGTTGTTGATGCTTCTGGCGCAGTGCTGCTTGAACAGGCGGTAGAAGAGGGTGACATCTTCCGTATGTGTCAGGTAAAAGACGCGCCAATTCAAGATTGGGTGAAACTTGCAGTGACTCGCGCACGTGCGACAGGCGTTCCAGCTGTATTTTGGCTAGATGAAAACCGCGCACACGATGCAGAGCTTATTAAAAAGGTCAATGCATACCTGCCAGATCACGATACGACAGGTCTAGAAATTAAGATTCTTGCTCCAGTAGAAGCATGTAAATACTCATTAGAACGAATGAAAGCTGGTCTAGATACCATTTCTGTAACGGGTAACGTACTTCGTGACTACCTAACAGACTTGTTCCCAATTTTGGAACTGGGTACATCCGCTAAAATGCTCTCAATCGTTCCGTTGATGAACGGCGGTGGCCTGTTTGAAACCGGTGCTGGTGGTTCTGCTCCAAAACACGTTCAACAAGTTGAGAAAGAAAACCACCTTCGTTGGGATTCTCTAGGCGAGTTCTTAGCATTAGCTGCTTCTCTAGAGCATTTAAGCTCAGTAACTGGCAATGCTAAAGCGCAAGTTCTAGCCGATACACTAGACAAAGCAACGGGTGAATTCCTAGACAAAAATAAATCGCCATCACGTAAAGTAGGTGAGTTGGATAACCGTGGTAGCCACTTCTACTTAGCACTGTACTGGGCGAAAGCATTGGCAGAGCAAACTGTGGATGCAGACTTAGCCACTGAATTTGCACCTATTGCAAAATCTCTTGCTGAGCAAGAAGAGAAGATTGTTGCAGAACTTAATAGTGCTCAAGGCGTGAAAGGTGAGCTAGGTGGTTACTACTTACTAGACGATGCTTTAGTTTCTAAATTGATGCGTCCAAGCGAAACGTTTAACGCAATCATCGACAAGTAATCTGCGGATGACACGTCGTGAGCGGCGTGTTTTTCAGATAATAAGAAACCCGCTTAATTGGCGGGTTTATTTTTCTCTTCACAAAGGTTTAAGCTATGTGAGAGCAATGGTTTCTACGACAGCACTCAATTTACTTGGCTTGGGCTTCAATTGGCACAACGCTACTTGCGTGGCAACCCTTTGGACCTTTTTCAATCTCGTAAGAGACTTGTTGGCCTGCTTTCAGTGTACGATAACCGTCCATTTGGATAGTTGAGTAGTGGGCAAAGATGTCTCCTTCCTCTTCGTCTGAACAGATAAACCCAAATCCTTTGGCATTGTTAAACCACTTTACTGTACCTGTAGCCATGCTTATACATCCCTCATGCATTTTTTACTGATGTTGTTACAACAACCAAGTTATACCTTTAACTTGGTACTACTGTTAGCGACCGCTAACAAACGTCTCATTGATACAGAATCACATTCACCAAGTTGCTTAAATTCAAACTGATCCAGAATGAGGATTTATGCATCAATACTTTCCACTGTAGTCAATGAATCCATACAGTCAATAGTGTCGAGCAACAAACGGAAACATAATTGAAAACAAATCACTTTTGAGATTAACAATTTTGCAAACTGTTTTTTGGACGTACACCGAAGTTTAGATATTTAGACCAAAAAGCGACGGGTTACGAAAAATCCATACTGTTGGTGTTGCTTATGATAGTGAAATCATCGGATTGAATAAAAAATGAAGTTTTCGTGATAAATAACCTTTTCTCAGTGAGGAAGTGTGATCTAACACAGAAATTAGCGTTGGTCAGATTCTGTTCGTTAGTGAGAAAAGAGAGTGATTTTTGAGTAAAAGTTCAGGGCTTATCGATAACCATCTTTTATTTGCGCGCCCGCGAGACGTGGATTAGTCTCTATATTAGGTAGCAACTTTTATCTATCAAAGTTCTAAATCGGTGCCACATCTCACTACACCGCACAGCATGCTTGTGGTAGATTGTTTTTATAGGTCGAAAACATCAACCCTTTGATACGATATCTTTAAATTGCCATGAGTAAAAATTTTGAATGGGTCACTCCGGACTCTGATCTTCTGGAGCGAGAAAGTACAAAAGTTCAGCCACCTAAGCTGTATAACGTTGTACTCAATAATGATGACTATACACCTATGGATTTCGTCATAGAGGTACTTGAGCGATTCTTTTCACATGATATTGATAAAGCAACACAAATCATGCTCAAAGTGCACTATGAAGGAAAGGCAGTCTGTGGAACTTACAGCGCAGAAATTGCCGAAACAAAAGTAGCGCAAGTTACGATGTACGCAAGGGAAAATGAACATCCGCTACTTTGTACTATGGAGCAAGCGTAGAAGAAGACTTGCTCGAACAACCCAAGTTGTTTTTTCGGGAGGTACTTATGCTAAATAAAGAACTAGAGTCAAGCCTTAACGGTGCATTTGCTCGTGCAAGAGACAAACGTCACGAGTTTATGACTGTCGAACACCTCCTACTTGCATTGTTGGAAAACGATGCAGCTAAGGAAGCCCTTTTAGCCTGCAAAGCAGACCTCGATGCTTTGCGCAATGAGCTCGATATATTCATCGATCAAACTACGCCGCTTATCCCTGAAAGTGATGAGACGCGCGAAACCCAGCCGACTTTGAGCTTTCAACGTGTATTGCAACGCGCGGTTTTCCATGTTCAGTCGTCTGGTCGCAACGAAGTAACGGGTGCTAATGTATTGGTCGCAATCTTTAGCGAACAAGAGTCGCACGCCGCTTATTTATTGAAGAAAAACGACATTTCTCGCTTAGATATTGTCAACTTTATCTCCCACGGTATTACGAAAGCTTCTGGCGCCGGAGAAGATCCATCTTCTTCAGATTCGTTTAGCTCGGATAGTGTCGAAGAGACAGGTTCCGATGAGCGTTTAGAAAGCTTTGCAACAAACCTCAACCAAGTGGCGAAGGCCGGTAATATTGATCCATTAATTGGCCGTGACAAAGAGCTAGAACGTACGATCCAAGTTCTATGTCGTCGTCGTAAGAACAACCCATTGCTCGTTGGTGAAGCCGGTGTGGGTAAAACGGCAATTGCAGAAGGCCTAGCTTGGAGAATTGTTGAAGGCCAAGTGCCTGAGGTGATTCAAAATAGCGTTATCTACTCACTTGATATCGGTTCGCTGCTAGCAGGCACTAAGTATCGTGGTGATTTCGAGAAACGTTTCAAATCGATTTTGAAGCAGCTTGAAAAAGAAGAAGATGCCATCCTGTTCATTGATGAGATCCATACTATTATCGGTGCTGGTGCAGCGTCTGGTGGCCAAGTCGATGCGGCAAACTTGATTAAACCTCTACTAAGTAGCGGTAAGTTGCGCTGTATTGGTTCAACTACCTACCAAGAGTACAGCAATATTTTCGAAAAAGAGCGTGCGCTATCTCGTCGCTTCCAAAAAATCGACGTTGTCGAACCGTCTCTGGACGATACAACCAAGATCCTGATGGGCTTGAAACCAAAGTACGAAGCTCACCACGAAGTGCGTTACACCAACAAAGCACTGCGTGCAGCCGTAGAGCTGTCTGCGAAGTACATCAACGAGCGTCATCTACCTGACAAAGCGATTGACGTTATTGATGAAGCCGGTGCTCGTAGTCGATTAGCTCCAGCAAGTCGTCGTAAGAAGACGGTTGGCGTGGCTGATATTGAAGCCATGGTTGCAAAAATGGCTCGAATTCCAGAGAAGTCGGTGTCTTCATCTGACAAAGACATCTTGAAGAATCTTGATGGCAAAATGAAGATGCTAGTCTTTGGTCAAGACAACGCTATTGATGCGCTTTCGGAGGCTATCAAACTGTCTCGTGCTGGTTTGGGCGTAGATAACAAGCCTGTGGGTTCGTTCTTGTTTGCAGGGCCTACTGGTGTGGGTAAAACCGAGGTAACTGTTCAGCTATCGAAACTGCTGGGTATTGAACTGCTTCGTTTTGATATGTCTGAGTATGGTGAGCGTCACTCTGTGAGCCGCTTAATTGGTGCTCCTCCAGGTTATGTTGGTTATGATCAAGGTGGCTTGTTAACCGATGCCGTTATTAAGCATCCTCATTCCGTTGTTTTGTTGGATGAGATTGAGAAAGCGCACCCAGATATCTTTAATTTGTTACTGCAAGTGATGGATAACGGTACGCTGACGGACAACAATGGTCGCAAGGCCGACTTCCGTAACGTGATCCTTGTGATGACCACTAACGCGGGTGTGGCTGAAACTGAGAAGAAATCGATCGGTTTAATCCAACAAGATCATAGTCACGATGCCATGGCAGAAATTAAGAAGGTGTTCACTCCGGAGTTCCGTAACCGTCTTGATAATATCATCTGGTTTAATAGCCTAGATGAAAGTGTTATCCATCAAGTGGTTGATAAGTTTATTGTCGAGCTTCAAGTCCAGTTGGATGCTCGCGGAGTATCCATGGAAGTATCGCAAGATGCTCGCCATTGGTTAGCACATAAAGGTTATGACAAAGCGATGGGGGCACGTCCAATGGGCCGTGTAATCCAAGAGCAATTGAAGAAACCATTGGCAAATGAACTGTTGTTCGGATCACTTGTTGATGGTGGTACGGTGAAAGTGTCGTTAGTAAATGATGCGCTTGAATTTGAATATTTGAGTGAGAAAGAAGCAGCAATGCACTAACGTTTGTCGTAAATTTCAAATCAAAAGCGTGCGATTGGTCGCACGCTTTTTTTATATCTGTCTAGCACGAAGACTCATCTCTTTATTTCTGTTTTATTCATGGCTGTGCATATTGAGAAATAAAGAGGAAGCATGAAAACTTTCATCATAGCGTGGTTGCTTATCCTACTCGTAGGGTGTGATAAACACGCAGTAGTTGTTGAGGCGAGTAAGCCAGAGTTTGATCCTATCATTCAGCGAGTAGAACAAGGACAAGCAGCAAACCTGCATAGCTTACTAGTGTGGCAAGATAACCAGTTAACGTTGGAGCTGTATCGTCAAGGTGGTGGGCTTGACGGTAATCGTCAAACACCAAATGTGCCTGTCGGGCAAGAGGTTGTGCATAACGTGCATTCTATCACGAAATCCTTTGTCGCTACGCTGATTTTCATCGCTATTGATGAAGGCAAAATCGAAGGGTTAGATACGTCAATATTTGATTTCTTTCCTGAGTATACCGAGCCAGATAGAAAGGCGAAGCTAGCGATAACATTACGAGATGTTCTAAATATGTCCACAGGCTACGCATTGGATGAATTGTCCGTACCATATGGACAAGGCAACATTTTTTCTCGTCATTACAATGCGAAGGACTTAAAACAGCAGTTTCTTTCCACTCAATTAGCTTTTGATCCAGGAACAAAGTTCGCGTACAGCGGTCTTTCTACAGTTGGTCTTTCTAAAGTGATTGAAAAAGTATATGGGCAATCATTTACGAAAGTAATGAAAGAGAAGATTTTTTCCCCTTTAGGTATTGAAGAGTATCAGTGGCTGCCAAACATTGGCAGTGGCGAAGCAGGAGCAGATTGGGGCTTACGTCTAACATCGCGAGATATGGGTAAGTTTGGCTTGATGTGGCTGAACAAAGGACAATACAACGGAACGAAAATTGTTGGTGAAGAATGGTTGAATGAACTCAGAAAGAGTAAGTTCTATTCGTATGAGATGGGGTATGGGTTACATTTTTGGCAGGTTTCTAACGTTGAGAATGGCGTTGCGGCTGTAGGGATAGGGGAGCAGTACATTGTTGCCATTCCGAACAAAAATGCAGTGATTGTCACGACCGCTGGGAACTACGAAACAAGATCTCGACCAGTGTTAACTCTGATCCAGCAATTGGCCGAGTTACTTTAATTCAATGTTTACAAATAAAAAACGGAGCAAAAATGCTCCGTTTTTTATTTGCATCCGAAAATCAAAGATTAACGAGCGCGGAAGACGATGCGGCCTTTTGATAGGTCGTATGGAGTCATCTCTACAGTTACTTTGTCACCCGTTAGGATACGGATGTAGTTCTTGCGCATCTTGCCAGAGATGTGAGCAGTCACAACGTGACCGTTTTCAAGTTCAACACGGAACATAGTGTTTGGTAGAGTGTCAAGGACAGTACCTTGCATCTCGATTACGTCTTCTTTAGCCATTTAATCCTCTTTAGAAATTAGGCAATATTAGCGAGCGTTATTGTGCCGCTAAATAGGAATTATGTAAAGTTGGGGCGTATTCTACCCTTGCCAACGCTGATTTACTAGCCTTTGGTGGCGTTGAAAACGCGTTTTGTAGTTCATTGCTGGACATTCATCAATCTGATAACCCAAATATAGCCACTGCTCGTTATTTTGTTGGCAGTAGTTCACTTGGTACAGCACCGCTAGTGTACCGAGTGAAAGTGGGTAGTCTGGATCAAAAAACGTATAAAACGCGCTAGAACATTGTGTCATCACATCAGTCACCGCTACACCAAGTAGTTGATTTGATTCATCATAGATGTGCAAGAACAACGTTGTCAGCCAAGTCGTTTGTGCAAAACGTGAGAACTCATCTCGCTTGGGAGGGTACATGGTACCGTTTTTGTGTCGCTTGCAAATGTAACGGCTGTAGAGCTCAAACCACTCGGCGTCCATCTCCGTTTTCATCTCCCAACGCAGATTTTTGGCTTTACTGAGCAGTCGTTTTTGACTTCTAGATAGTACGAAATCAGGTATCGATATGCGAATAGGTTGGCAAGCATGGCAACGCTCGCAATGTGGTTTGTATATTGTATCTCCGCTGCGACGAAAGCCATTAGCCATCAATAGTTGATAGTTTTGTTCAGTATGTAATTCAGCGTCCAATGCCACCGCAACACGCTCTTGTCGCTCCGGTAAATAGCTACAAGGATGGTTGTTGGTTAACCCAATTCGAATGTGTTGTAGATCTGTGCTCATGATTCTGAATCCTGCAAAACTTGGGGCGTAAAGGTGTCAGAAGCCGTTTGCTTTTCTCTTAAAGATAGTAGCTTTTGTATGAACTCGTCTCGGTCAAGCTCAAATGCGCCGAGGGATGCCAAGTGCGGGTTCATCACCTGACAATCTATTAATTGACCATGCTTTGACGCCAAATGCGAACACAAATACCACAATGCGATTTTTGATGCGTTGTCTTTCAAACTGAACATGGACTCACCACAAAAAAGTTGACCCACGCTAATGCCGTATAAACCGCCAACAAGCGTGTTGTCATGCCATACTTCTACTGAGTGGCAATGCCCTAGGTTGGATAGCTGAATATAAGCCGCTTGCATCTCTTCATTCAGCCATGTTTCATCTGCTGGCCGGGTCGACGAGCAAAGTTGAATGACGCGCTCAGTCGCTTGATTTATAGTGACTTTATATTGATGCTTGCGCTGAAACTTTTTAAGACTTTTTGATGGCTTAAACGTTAAAGGATCAAACACCGCACGTGGCGAAGGACTCCACCATAAAATGGGTTCTCCTGGACCATACCAAGGGAAAATACCTTGGTAGTAGCCACTCAAAATTCTATGTGGATCTAAGTCTCCGCCAAAAGCCAACAGACCATTGGGATCTGACAGAGCTTCGTAAGGGGATGGGAAGTTGAACGTTGAATCGAGTTCAGTTAAATAGATTGCCATAGAAAAGTACTGACCAATATCGAACCAGAGGAACTTGTGATGACTCGAGTTAGAAAATTTTTGAAAGTATGTCCTTGGATCATACTGTTTTTACCCCTTTTCGCCAATGCAGCGTACCAAAGGAATGTCGCAAAACCAGTGAATGAAGTGGTGTACGGGAAGATAGATTCAGTGCGTTACATCACTCAACAAGAAGTTGTGCAATCAAAAAGCAACGGTTGGAAAACCCTATTAGGGGCAACCATTGGTGGTTTAGTTGGCAACCAGTTTGGTGGTGGCACGGGTAAAGAGGTAGCCACAGCAGTTGGCGCACTGGCTGGCGCTGCGGTTGCTCAAAACCAAAGTAATTATCAATACACAGTTGAATATAAGTTGGTTGAACTGTTAATTAAAGTTAAAGGCGATAAACTGATCAACGTTATTCAGGATGTTGATAAAAATATGCTGTTTAGCCGAGGGGATGAAGTTCGTATCTTATATTTCGATGATGGAGTGCGCGTAGATTTAGCGTACTGAGTGGGTGTTTTAGCGTCAATTTTATCGTTGACTAATTATTCAGAAATTAGCGCAGATTTGCTCTGGTTTTGTGCTGGTTTTTTCGTTAGTCTGAATCCACGAAGAATTGTTTAGCTCTCACAACAGCGTGAATTGAGAGCACAAAGGATTATCAACTTTTAATGGAAAGCCTAACGTTACAACCGATCAATAAAATTCAAGGGGAAGTGAACCTTCCTGGTTCCAAAAGTGTTTCTAATCGAGCACTTTTACTCGCTGCATTAGCAAAGGGGACGACTCGTCTCACCAACCTTCTCGATAGTGACGACATTCGTCACATGCTAAACGCACTCACTAAACTAGGCGTGAAGTACACATTATCTGCAGATAAAACAGAATGTGTGGTTGAAGGCCTTGGTCGTCCGTTCTCAGTATCAGAACCTGTCGAGCTCTTTCTGGGCAATGCGGGCACAGCCATGCGACCTTTAGCAGCCGCACTTTGTGTTGGCCAAGGTGAATATGTGCTTACTGGCGAGCCTCGTATGAAAGAACGACCAATTGGTCATCTTGTGACTGCATTGCAAGAGGCGGGAGCAGATATTGAATATCTGGAAAACACAAACTACCCACCACTAAAGATTGTCGGTACTGGTCTGAAAGCAGGCACAGTGTCGATTGATGGTTCTATTTCTAGTCAGTTTCTCACGGCTTTTTTGATGTCTGCACCACTTGCCGAAGGCGAAGTGCGTATTAAGATTGAAGGTGATTTGGTATCAAAGCCTTACATTGATATTACGCTGCATATCATGAAGCAGTTCGGTGTCGAAGTGATCAACAACGACTATCAAGAGTTTGTGATTCCAGCTGGTCAGCACTATGTTGCGCCTGGTGATTTTCTTGTGGAAGGGGATGCTTCGTCGGCCTCTTACTTTTTAGCGGCGGCTGCAATCAAAGGTGGTGAAGTCAAAGTAACTGGCATCGGTAAAAATAGCATCCAAGGTGATATTCAATTTGCTGATGCGCTAGAAAAAATGGGCGCAGAGATTGAATGGGGCGATGATTACGTTATTTCCCGCGTCGGGAAGCTTAAGGGCATCGATATGGATTACAACCATATTCCAGATGCAGCAATGACCATCGCGACGACGGCTTTGTTTGCTGAAGGTACCACGGCAATTCGCAATGTTTATAACTGGCGTGTAAAAGAAACCGATCGTTTGTCTGCAATGGCAACAGAGCTTCGTAAAGTTGGTGCGGAAGTGGAAGAAGGTGAGGATTACATCATCGTTAAACCAGTACCTCACCTTAAACATGCGGCTATTGATACCTACGATGATCATCGTATGGCGATGTGCTTTTCTCTGGTGGCGTTAAGCGATACACCAGTGACGATTAATGACCCGAAATGTACGTCCAAAACATTCCCGGATTATTTCGACAAGCTTAAAGCGTTGAGCTGCTAGATCTCTAACTGAAAAGCCAGAGCGATGATGCTCTGGCTTTCTTGTCTTAATTTGCTGTTATTTAATCAGCGTAAATTCTTTAGAAAGGTGATGGGCTAAGTATTTGAACATATTGAATACTGCCGTAGTATTTGCGGTTGGTAAGCCTTTGTCATCAAGGAAGTACTCACCTTTAAATACCAAAACCCCGTCTTTTTCTTCTACGCTTGTCGCTCGCATTCCGTCGATGTAATCATCGTGCTCTTGGATGATTTGGTTTGCGATTAAAAGAAGGTCGAATTCTTCAATAAACTTTCTATCAGACATAACGTTCTCATCATTCATTACAAATTAAAAAAGTGTGGCGAAGTATACCCATATTCTTTAAGGGTTTGCATGATTAATTCCATCGCCACGTTGGTTGATTTGAGGCGAGGGTTAACTCAGTACTGAGGTTACGCGGATACAAAGTGGCTTTCAGCGCAACAACCTAAGGTTGCGCCATATTGACAGAAAATATTTTGTGATGAGTAACAAAATTTATTGCATTGGATTAGCAGCAGCAAAGTTTGCCTGCTTAGATATGCCGCTCAATACCTTTCAGACCCCTGTCTCTTTGAAGTATAAAGACGATGAATTGTCAACCAATCGGATCTGAATTTCAAAAAAGCAGTTGATCTTCTTTTCATCTCGCACAATAGTAAAAAAAGAAGCAATGAAATAGAACACTATGCGGGTGACCTTAAAACGAGGTTTCTACCCGCATTATTATGAAGGACGTTAGAGTCAGTTATGGGTAAATCACTCGTTATAGTGGAGTCTCCAGCCAAGGCAAAGACGATAAATAAGTACCTTGGTAAGGACTTTATTGTTAAGTCTAGTGTTGGTCATGTGCGTGATCTGCCTACGGCTGGTCAAAGCACTGGTGAGAAGAAAGCTGCAGCTATCTCAACAAAAGGGATGAGCGCAGAAGAGAAAGCGCGCGTTAAAAAAGAAAAAGATCGCAAAGCGCTGATCAAAAAAATGGGGATTAACCCATATCATGACTGGGAAGCGAACTATCAGATTCTTCCGGGTAAAGAAAAAGTCGTAAGCGAACTACAAAAATTAGCCAAAGATGCTGATTGCGTTTATCTCGCAACCGATTTGGACCGCGAGGGGGAAGCAATCGCATGGCACCTTCGTGAGATCATCGGTGGCGATGAAGAGCGATACAAACGAGTAGTCTTTAACGAAATTACTAAAAATGCTATCCAACAAGCTTTCCAGACTCCTGGCGAGTTAAATATGGATGGCGTTAATGCGCAGCAAGCTCGTCGATTCATGGACCGCGTTGTAGGTTTCATGGTTTCTCCATTGCTATGGAAGAAAGTGGCACGTGGCCTGTCTGCTGGTCGTGTTCAATCTGTAGCGGTGAAGCTATTGGTAGAACGTGAGCGTGAAATCAACGCATTTGTGCCAGAAGAATTCTGGGATATTCACGCAAATACCAAAACTAAAGATAAGTCAGATTTCAAACTGCTGGTTGCGCAGAAAGATGGCGTTGCGTTTAAGCCTGTTAACGAAACAGAAACTAAGGCAGCCATTTCTGTCCTTGAAAACGCAAGCTACGAAGTGTGTAAGCGCGAAGACCGGCCGACGAAGAGCAAGCCTTCTGCGCCATACATCACATCAACATTGCAGCAAGCGGCAAGTACCCGTCTAGGTTACGGCGTTAAGAAAACCATGATGTTAGCTCAGCGTCTGTATGAAGCGGGTTACATCACATATATGCGTACCGACTCGACTAACTTGAGTGCGGAAGCAGTTGATGCTGTTCGTGACTTCATTGATTCAGAGTTTGGTGACAAGTATCTTCCAGCTAAGCCACTAACGTACGGCAGCAAAGAAGGTGCTCAAGAAGCGCACGAAGCGATTCGTCCATCTGATGTGTCAGTGAAAGCAGAAGACTTGCAAGGTGTAGATGCGGATGCTCACAAGCTTTACTCACTGATCTGGAATCAGTTCGTTGCGTGTCAAATGACACCTGCAGAATATGATTCAACCACAATCAGCGTAAAAGCGGCGGAATACACGCTAAAAGCGAAAGGTCGTATCCTTAAATTTGATGGTTGGACTCGCGTACAGCGTCCAATGGGCAAAAACGAGGACACAATCCTTCCTGCGGTACAACTTGGCGATAAGCTAAGCCTAGAGTCACTTGACCCTAAACAGCACTTTACAAAGCCACCTGCGCGCTTTACGGAAGCGGCATTGGTTAAAGAGTTAGAAAAACGAGGCATTGGTCGTCCTTCGACTTACGCATCGATCATTTCTACTATTCAAGACCGTGGCTACGTAAAAGTAGATCAGCGCCGATTCTACGCTGAAAAAATGGGTGAAATTGTTACTGACCGTCTTGATGACAGCTTCAACGATTTAATGAACTACGACTTTACTGCGCGTATGGAACAGAAACTGGACCAAATCGCAGAAGGTGAAGTGAACTGGAAAGCAGTACTCGACAACTTCTTTGCGGATTTCACTGGTGACCTAGAAAAAGCCGAGTTAGACGAATCTGAAGGTGGTATGAAGCTAAACCACATTGTGATGACGGATATCGAGTGTCCGACATGTGGTCGCCCTATGGGTATTCGTACCGCTTCTACAGGCGTATTCTTAGGCTGTTCTGGTTACGCATTGCCACCTAAAGAACGTTGTAAGACAACCATTAACTTGGGTGACGAAGAAGGTATTATCAACGTTTTAGAAGAAGACGTTGAAACGGCTGCTCTTCGTGCGAAAAAACGTTGTCCGATCTGTGAAACTGCGATGGACGCGTACTTGATTGATGACAAGCGCAAGATGCACGTTTGTGGTAACAACCCGAACTGTGAAGGCTATGTTGTTGAGTACGGCGAATTCAAAGTGAAAGGCTACGATGGCCCTGTTGTTGAGTGTGACAAGTGTGGCTCAGACATGGTGCTTAAGAACGGCCGCTTTGGTAAATACATGGATTGTACGAGTGAAACTTGTAAGAACACCCGTAAAATCCTGAAGAACGGTGAAGTAGCGCCACCTAAAGAAGATCCTGTGCACTTCCCTGAATTGCCATGTGAAAACTCAGATGCGTACTTCGTGCTTCGTGATGGTGCTTCTGGCCTATTTATGGCGGCAAGCAACTTCCCTAAATCGCGTGAAACAAGAGCACCTCTAGTCTCTGAACTGGCGCGTTTTGAAGAGCGTCTACCAGAGAAGTTTAAGTACCTAACAACGGCTCCTCAAGAGGATCCAGATGGTCGCCCAGCCGTGGTTCGCTTTAGCCGTAAGACGAAAGAGAACTATGTTCGTTCAGAAGACGACGGTAAACCAAGTGGTTGGACTGCACTTTACGTTGATGGTAAGTGGGAAGTCACTGATAAACGTAAAAAAGCGAAAGCTTAAGCTCAACTTGTAAAATAAAGGCAGCAAATAAGCTGCCTTTATTTTTATATCCACCTGTCTAAGCGGGTTTCCATCTGCTCCTTTCCCTACCGTTTTTAAGCTCTGTTTTCCCACTTTTAGCGATTTGTTTTGTATGAATCTACAAGTGTCTTTTCTGTAAACAACATTCAGTTGAACTATTCATTTTATATTCACACATTTGTTATATCTTGGTATTTCAAACATGAACTGTAGTTAACGCGTTCGTAAATTGTTTTCACAATGTAATCGCTTACTTGGCCTTGTGTGATCTGGATATCGTCTTGAGCAAGTAACCTTTGTATGCAACACAGAACGGCATATTAAAAATTGTAATTTAGATTCTGGTTGGATAATTTATTACAAAATTAGTGCAATTGTATGCATTTATTTAGCGTCAAAAAATAAGAACAATTTGAATATTTGCATACTGGAAAATGCAATAGCTTTTTTATCTACACTGCAAGGGCTCAATAGAGGCTCAGGTGTAGGTGCAACAATGTATTCGCTTGACTCCCCGAGTTTTACTCATTCAAGTGAGTACTAAATCCAAGCTATAACGATATGGAGAACAACGAATGGCTGGTGTTTTGGGAATGATTCTTGCTGGCGGTGAAGGCTCTCGTTTGAGACCTTTAACTGAATCCCGTAGTAAACCTTCGGTACCTTTTGGTGGAAGTTATCGGCTGATTGATTTCGCTCTAAACAACTTTGTAAATGCGGATTTGATGCGCATTTATGTCCTTACTCAATTTAAATCTCAGTCACTTTTCCATCACTTGAAAAAAGGGTGGAATATTAATGGTATTACTGATCGCTTTATTGACCCAATTCCTGCGCAAATGCGTACGGGTAAGCGTTGGTATGAAGGCACTGCAGATGCTATCTATCAAAACCTACGTTTTATGGAGCTCGAAGAACCGGATCAGGTTTGTATCTTTGGCTCTGACCACATTTACAAGATGGACATCAAGCAGATGCTGAACTTCCATACGGAGAAGAAGGCGTCATTGACGGTGTCTGCACTGCGCATGCCACTAAAAGAAGCTTCTCAGTTTGGTGTAATAGAGGTTGATGCTGAAGGCAGAATGATTGGCTTTGAGGAAAAACCCGTTAATCCAAAATCGATTCCTGGAGAACCAGATTTCGCGTTAGTCTCGATGGGGAACTACGTATTCGAAGCACAAGTTCTATTTTCTGAACTCGTGGAAGATGCAGACAATGAAGCTTCTTCTCATGATTTTGGTAAAGATATCATCCCGAAAATGTTCCCTCGTGGTGACGTTTTTGTCTATGACTTCAGCACCAACAGAATCAGTGGTGAGAAAGAAGAGGTTTACTGGCGTGATGTGGGTACGATTGATGCGTACTGGCAAGCGCACATGGATCTATTGGAAAAAGACGCGCCATTCTCTTTGTACAACCGTAAGTGGCCTCTTCATACCTATTACCCACCATTGCCACCTGCAACGTTTACCGATTCAGACAATGGTCGAGTGCAGATCATCGATAGCTTGGTATGTAATGGCAGCTATGTTCGTGGTTCTCGTATCGAGAAGTCAGTACTTGGATTTCGCAGCAATATTGCATCCGCGTGTGATATTAGCGAATGTATCCTATTAGGTGACGTAAAAATTGGCGAAGGCTGTGTGTTACGTCGTGTTATTGTCGACAAGGATGCCGATATTGCACCTGGCACTCAAATTGGTGTGAATCTTCAAGAAGATAAAAAGCATTTCCATGTGTCGGAAGAGGGCATTGTTGTTATTCCGAAAGGAGCTCGAGTTGGCTACTAACAACTTATCCATTCTGTTTGTAGCTTCTGAGGTTGAAGGTCTTATTAAAAGTGGTGGCTTGGCAGATGTTGCCAAGGCACTGCCGGAAGCCCTTCAAAACCTACAGCAAGATGTAAGAATTACGATTCCTGCGTACACCAGTATCGAAAGATTAGCGGACGCAGAAGTTGTACTAGAAACAAATCTAACGTCATGGCCGCATACAGAATATCGAGTTCTATTGCTTACGTTAGGAAACAATCCTGTCTATCTGATCGATTGTGAGCCGTACTTCAATCGACCATCAATGTATGCAGAGAACAACCAAGCGTATACTGATAATGGTGAACGTTTTGCGTTTTTCAGCGCTGCGTGTCTCGACATGTTGCCGAAGCTGGCGTTTCAACCTGATATCATCCATGCAAATGATTGGCACACAGGGCTGGTTCCGTTTTTGCTTAAGCACAGGTATGGCAATGATCCCTTTTTTGCTCATACAAAAAGCGTCATTTCAATTCATAATGCGGTCTTTAAAGGCGTATTTAGTTATGACGACGTACAGTGTTTGCCTGAGTTTCACTGCCGAAACGTTCCCGATGCTGCGGTGAGTGCAACGCATATTACTATGCTCAAAGCTGGCGTAATGAATGCCGATAAGATAAATGCAGTCAGCCCAACGTACGCTGAAGAGCTAAAGACAGAACTTGGCAGTCATGGAATGGCATGGGAGTTTCAGCAACGAGCAGGGGATCTAGTCGGAATTTTAAATGGTTGCGATTACAGTGCTTGGAATCCGGAAACTGATGTTTATTTGCCAATGAACTATAGTGCCGACAAACAAAGTATGGTTCTAGGTAAAAACACTTGTAAGCGCGCATTACAGCAGAGGCTAAACCTTGCTGAAAAAGACGTAGCCATGTTTGGTATGGTTTGTCGTTTGACTCAGCAAAAAGGCGTGCATTACTTGCTGCCGGCTTTGGCGGATTTTTTGAAGCATGATGTTCAAGTCGTTGTTGTTGGGACGGGTGATCCCGTATTGGCTGCACAATTGGAAGAGGTTGCGGCGCAATTCTCCGACAAGTTTGTATTTGTTGAGGCGTATGACAATGAACTCGCGCATTTAGTTGAAGCTGGTTCGGATTTCTTCTTAATGCCTTCTGAATTCGAACCATGTGGCTTAAATCAGATCTACAGCATGGCTTACGGCACCTTGCCTATTGTGAGAGGGGTAGGTGGCTTAAAAGACAGTGTGAATGATTACGACGTAGACCCTTGCGACGCTACTGGATTTGTATTTTATGAACCGACGTCTCAAGCGCTGCTACTTACTATGCTGCGAGCGTTGCTGTTGTATGCGCAAAACCTGACGGAAGTGCAAAGAGTACAACTGCATGCAATGCAAAAAGATTTCTGCTGGAGGAAGGCCGCAGAATCGTATTTGCAACTCTATCGTTCAGCGTTAAATTGACGCAAGTTTGATAAAAAGTGTAACCAAAGGCACCTATTGAGGTGCCTTTATTACCTTGGCTTTACGGAGTGTGATAGGATTCTGTCACTCTCTATCACAAAGAATCTTACTTATACTGACTCATGACTCAGCCACTGCTTTTTCACAAAACCTATCTGCATCCTACTAGTAATGAGTGGGTTGTTTTCGTGCATGGTGCTGGTGGCAGTTCTTCGATATGGTTTAAACAAATTAAAGCATATAAGCAGCACTTTAATTTGTTGCTGATCGACTTACGAGGACATGGAAAATCCAATCAGCTTTTGAAAGAGTTGATAACTAGTCGTTACACCTTCACGGAAGTGACGCAAGATATATTAAAAGTGCTGGATCACCTCAAAATCCAGTCGGCGCACTTTGTTGGCATGTCGTTGGGTACGATCATTGTTCGAAATTTAGCGGAGTTGTCTTCTGAAAGAGTTCGTTCGATGGTTTTAGGCGGTGCGGTGACACGCTTGAATACGCGTTCGCAGATTTTGGTTAAGTTGGGTAACTTCTGTAAACATATCTTGCCTTATATGTGGTTGTATAAGCTGTTTGCCTACATTGTGATGCCGCAACGAAGTCAGCGTGAATCAAGGCATTTGTTTATTCGAGAAGCAAAGAAGCTGTGCCAAAAAGAGTTTAAACGCTGGTTTATTCTTGCCGCGGATGTAAACCCATTGATGAAGTACTTCAAAGACAGAGAGTTACCTATACCGACATTGTATTTGATGGGTGATAGAGACTATATGTTCATCCAACCGGTGAAAGAGATGGTTGCAGCGCATAAGCTCAGTATCTTGCGTGAAATTCCAAACTGCGGTCATGTCTGCAATGTAGAGCGTCCTGAAGATTTTAACCAACACTCTATCGAATTTATAAAGCAACAAAGTATCGTCGTCTAGCCATCAATATAGACACCTGAAATGCGAGAATAGGGGAACGATCATGGCTCCCCAATTTGATATCCACATTGCCAACACGCACCAAACTGTCCTTCGTTGTGTTCAAGACAATGAGGACATTGCCAGTCTTCATATATGTTTCTTTGTGACTGCTGCCTAAATGCTTCAATAATTGCGTGAGCTTTCAATTGTTGTTCTGGATCTAATAGCCAAACATAAGGATCAGTATCATCGCCAAAAGGAAGCTCACCTTTCAGACCAAAAAGTCCTTCGCCACGCACCTCACAGCATATATCTTCAGTTTTTAATAGTTCACATACGATGTGCGCTTCTGCTGGATTTTTCGCGATAAAGATTTTCATCAAATACTGCCATTTGGCTGAGTAGGGGTTGGTCTGACCTTATTCATAACCCATTTTACGAGTATTGGAAACAGCCCCAGCAAAGCAAAAGATGCTAATACCGTCGGGGATACGATACCAGAAAGGCTATCAATGGTTGCTAACTGAGTACCAGCGTTAAGGTAAACGGCAGTACCAGGGAGCATGCCTATTTGACTGGTTAAATAAAAGCGCGCAATGCTCATAGGTGTTAATCCCATCAGTAGGTTGATGAGGAAAAATGGGAACACTGGAATTAAGCGCAAAGAAAACAGATAAAACGCGCCATCCTTTTTTACTCCTTGGTTAATCGCAACAAGCTTTTCCCCAAATCTCGATTGAACCCAATCCCTAAGCAAATATCGGCTACTCAAGAAAGCTAAGGTCGCACCGATCGTACTGGCAAAAGAAACCAAAAGTAAGCTAAACCAAAACCCAAACAACGCTGCGCCTAGCAAAGTAACCACTGCTGCTCCGGGAATAGAAAATGCGGTAATCGCAACATACGCTAAAAAATACAGCGTGGCGGCATAGACGATGTTGGCTTCGATGAATGAATTGAGTGCTTCTTGCTGCGCTTTTGCGTTTTCAAGCGTTAGATATTGACCAAAATTAGCGCCTAACAAAAGAATGGTGGCAACAAGTATCAGTCCAAAGATAAGTTTTTTATTCATGTGTGCTCCGTTTCTATATCTAGGCTACCGCTTAAAGTATTCATACTGAATATTGTTTTAACAATCTCGTTATCGAAACTAAGTCGTGGCGCTGAAGATACGGGTGTTTTGGGATTTACAAAGGAGTAGACACGAGGGGAGCTAAAAAAATTTCATAAAAAAACCGCAGTTCGCACTGCGGTTTTAGTCGATAGATTAGAGCAGACTTCTGTTACGAAAGGCCATTCATTAATTCTTCACGACGAGACTGGGGGACTACACTCCAGTGTGTGCCGTTAATAGCACCTTCTAAGGCCCAAAGTAGCTCAAGGCTAACTGTGGTGGAGTGCGTGTCTCTGATCGCTTTATAAGCACTTAGTGCGCCTTCTTCTTCAAGTTGAGCAACAGAATCAATACCCGCTTTCTTAAGCATTCTTTCTGTAGCCAATCTCAGGTTCGGCAGATCTTTCAAGCGATTAGGCTTAGTGCTCGCTTGTTGTTCTTTCTCAAGTTTGGCGTTTTCTAAGGATTTTTTCGCTACTTCAATTAAGCGATCGCTAGATTCCCATAGTTCGCTGGAAATAGCGTAGTACTTAGTAACGACTGGGAAGCCACGTTTTTTATAAACGTAAGGCTTTAGACCCTGTGTCTCGAAGTCAGATGAAGTTTGTTGGTCTGCTCGTATATGAAGCTGGTTGTTTACCACTAGTGCAAACATCGTTTCATCAGCGAAAAGTCCGAAGCCACCAAACATTGAGCGCGACTTGATAGTACCAAGTGCCTCAAATAGCTTCATAGAGTCTTTGAGTATCGGTTTATCCATGTTTTGTTATCTCGGTGTAATTAATATTACGCCACCAAAAGTCAGGTCCGAGAGAGTAGCAAACGTGCGCAAAGGCAATGTCATTAAAGGGTAAAGACATTGGTTGCACACTTGCCATCGGTAACCCCGCTACCTTCCATATACTACTATGGTTCAGGCCGGAGGCTTTGCGTCCCACCCTTTCGGATGGTTTGCCCTGTGCGTGACCAGATGAGGATACTTCGTATATTGAATTAACATCACACTTTAGATTTTAAAACGTGATCTTGATTCAATAAATAATGCCATTTTGTGCATGGGTACTCATAATTGAGAATTGTATTTAATGTTTGAAAAGAAGCGGGAATTAATAATTCACATGTAAAGAAAACAGTAACTTATGGAAGTTATTGTTTTTAAGAATGAGGCAAAGTGTGCGGGAAGTGTTATTTTTTTAATAAAAAAAAGCGCCCCTAAGGGCGCTTGTGTTCATTTAATTAAGTTTCTTAACGGTATTGCGGATAACAATCTCTGGTTGCATCTCGAACACACGTTTTTCGTGTTCTTTATCTTTAATGCGTTCAAGTAGGATCTCAAACGCATTTTTACCCACACGACGTTTAGGTTGGTGAATCGTTGTTAGCGGTGGTGAGAAGTACTCTGCAAGTTCAATGTTGTCGTAACCGATAACAGAAACGTCATCTGGAACCTTGATGCCGTTTTGTTGCAGACGGCTCATTAAGCCAAGTGCCATGGTGTCGTTAAAACAGAATACTGCAGTAGGGCGTTTTTCCATCGCGGTGATCTTGTCTGCAACCAGTACCGCAGTATCACATTCAAAGTTACCTTCAAGAATCCAATCTTCATTGATTGGCAGTTTTGCTTCAGCCATGGCACGACGAAAACCAGCGATACGCTCTTGGCAAGCAAGTTTCTCAAAGTGACCACTAAGGCAGGCGATGTCAGTGTGGCCGTTATCGATAAGATATTTAGTTGCTAGGTAGCCACCTTCTTCAGAGTTATCGATGATCTTGTCCGCACGAGAACTCTCTGGGCCCCAATCCATCACAACTTTCGGGATATCTGAGTGACGATCTAACATCTCTTTTAGTTCTTCGGTTAGATCTGAACACATCACCAAAATGCCATCTACACGTTTCTCAGCAAGCATGCGGATGTAGTCGCGCTGTTTCTCGTAGATGCCGCCAGTATTACACAAGATCAACGTGTAACCTTGACGGTAGCAGTAGCTTTCTACACCGTCGATCACTTCAGAGAAGAACAGGTTAGTTGATTGTGTTACCAACATACCAATAGTACGAGTTGAGTTGCATTTTAAACTACGAGCAACTGCGCTTGGTGCGTAGTTAAGCTCATCAACCGCTTTCATTACTTTTTCTTGGGTTGCTTCTGCAACAAAACGTGTCTTATTAATAACGTGCGAAACTGTCGTGGTAGAAACGCCGGCTAAGCGAGCAACGTCTTTTATAGTGGCCATAAATGATGTCCTGTATCGAGCTACTTAATACCGTAGTGAATACAACCATACGCTTAGTTTTTTGCGCAAACTAAACACCACAACAACAGTAGTGTCTATTCTAGTAGGCAGCGGTTGTACCGAAATCGGTATAAAAAGATTTGTAGCAACTTGGTTGAAGGTACTCGGCTTCCTACTAAATATGAGGAAGTGGTTATCAACCTATTAATAAAAAACAAAAACCGCTATATTTCAGCGGTTTACATATAAATCATATTTAATCGTTTGCGTTCACATTTTAGCCCTATGTGGGCTGGCTGGCAATATTTTCAGCAAGAGTTTTGTGTATTTGAAGTCACATTTTGACTGCTAAATGAACGAACGTCTTTGAGCCAGATTAAAAGCAAGCGAATAAAATAGGGAGCCCGACAGGCAGGCTCCCTAAAAATAGGCGGTGATTATTCACCAAGAAGGTAAGCGCTGTCCAGTTTACAAAATGCAATTAATAGTTGCGCAACGCTTAAGTAGAAGCCAAAATCATCAAATTGCTTACATTTTTCAGCAAATTTTGGCAACCAAGACATGAGTTGATTTTGGATGAAATCGTTTTGTTTAACGAAAGCCTCTTCCATATGTTTTTCTTGCTCTAACTCATTTGAGCGAATGATCATGTTGCCCAAAAAGTCCAATTCGACAGCGAGATGGTCTGCTGGTTCTTTGAGGTTTTCGTCTACCTGAACCCCAAAATCTGCCATCAGTTTTTCCATCTCTTCTGCAGGTTTGTCATTAAGCAAACCTGATTCACCAATGTACATAGAAGCGTACGGTAGTGCCCCATACTTATCTGTTTTTAAGAACAGCTCGCAAAAATCTGCTGCAAGTTCTAGTTGAGCATCATTGCGGTCTTGGAGTCTGTTTAGGGCATCAACTAGGCTATCAACGGCTGGCTTGAGTGATTCGTTCTCACCTAAGCCCGCTAAAAAACTGCGAATTTCAACACTGTGGTAGGTTTCTAGTTCTTTTTCGCTGAGTTCTTTAGCGAATAAGCTCGAAAACCACCAGTAAATTTCAGCACGCTTTTCATTAAAAGCTTTCACTTCTTGCATTTTTGGCTCCTGAAGGATGCTTCGAGTATTGCATCATAAAGTCAATTAGGGATATCCCCTAAGTGTAATCAAATAAGATGAATAGCAGTAACTATAATTATTGTTGATTATGTTGAATTGTGTGCACTTGTTAACGGTGATGGGCAAGCTTGTTTTGAATCAATAAAAACGCTAAATCTTGCTTTTTAATGTATCTATGACTAGAAATATTACTAGTTATGAATAGAATACGTCTTGGATAATAAGAAGACAGAAAGTGGTGTAAATGAGCTATCACGTATTAGTCGTAGAAGATGATGTTGTAACTCGTAGTAAGCTTGCGGGATATTTCCAAAATGAAGGTTACAAAGTTAGCGAAGCAGAAAGTGGCGCGGAGATGCGCGAAGTTCTGCAAGGCGGTGATGTAGACCTTATTATGTTGGATATTAACTTGCCGGGCGAAGACGGCCTAATGCTTACGCGTGAGCTACGCAGTCAATCAGACATCGGCATCATATTGGTAACAGGACGCACGGATAGCATCGACAAAATCGTAGGCCTAGAGATGGGCGCAGACGATTATGTGACAAAGCCTTTTGAACTAAGGGAATTACTAGTTCGAGTTAAAAATCTACTGTGGCGCATTTCTGCGGCGCGAAGTGGAGCAAGTAAAGCGGCAAGCGAAACAAACGATGAACACATTGTTCGCTTTGGTGAGTGGACATTCGATATTCAGCGTCGAGCACTTAGCCGTAATGGTGAACCAGTAAAACTAACCAAAGCAGAATATGAGCTTTTGGTGGCGTTATCGTCTTACCCGAATCAAGTGCTGAGTCGTGAACGTATTTTGAATATGATCAGTCATCGAGTTGATGCTCCAAATGATCGTACGATTGATGTTCTTATCCGACGCATGCGCGCTAAGATGGAGTTTGATCCTAAGAACCCACAAATTTTTGTGACCGTTCACGGTGAAGGCTACATGTTCGCAGGTGATTAATCACCATCAGACAAGCAGTAAAGAAAAAGGAGAGCCAATGCTCTCCTTTTTTGTGTTTATAAATCGGGTTTATTCCGCTTCCACCATCGGCGTTTGCCCTACGGTGTCACGCAGTCTTTGCCAAACGCTACCAAGGTATTCATGCCAAAACAGTTCAGTTTGCTCAAGGTAACGAGCTTTAGGTGAATACTTGTCCCACGGTTGGCTAACTTCGTCTATCGCTAAGAAATTCGTTGGAGCAGGGATGGGTTTAATTCCAGCTGCGTTAAACTCGTACAGCGCACGGCTCATGTGGCTCGCTGACGTGACCAGCACAATCTCTTTTTGTTGAACAAAAGCGGCGGCTTGTCTTGCTTCTTCCCACGTGTCTTTTGCGTCTTCTAACAAAATAATGTCGGATTTTGCAACACCTAATGCCAAAGCAACGTTTGCCATCATACGAGCATGGCTGATCTCAGAGCCACCATCATAACCAGATAAAATTAGCTTTGCGCCTGGGTACATACGCAAAATACGAATGCCTTCCGTTAATCGCATCAACGCCGCGCGGCTTAATTGCGATGTTGGTGGAATTTCGTCATCGACCACGTGGCCATTACCCAGCACCATAACGTAGTCAATGGTACCTGACACAGGTAAAAAGGCCTTATGCTCGCGCTCAAGTGGCATGAGAAGCTTGGTTGAAACAGGTTGGAAGGCAACTAGAAAAAGGCCAACAAAAGAGAACAGAACAACGAAGCAGCCAGTTTTACGTTTTGTGGTAAAACTAATGAGAGCAAGACCTAACAAGCCTATCAGTAGCAATGCCGGAAGCGGCATAAGCAAGGCTGACATTACTTTTTTCAGCTCAAACATACATAAATAGTCCGAAAAAACATCAATTGATAATAAAAATGAGGGTGACCCTCTTTATTCCTGCTTTCCTTGTGCCAGAATAGCGGCACAATCCGATATGATAACTCAGCAGAAGTGACAGAAGACCGCAATTTCGACGATATCGCCCACAAATTTGCAAAAAATATTTACGGCTCCGATAAAGGGGAGATCCGCCAAATCATTGTGTGGGAAGATTTTCTACAGATTCTAAGTGAATTGGATGCGAGCCAGCAACCCCTAGAAGTACTTGATGCAGGTGGTGGTTTAGCACAAATGTCGCAAAAGCTTGCTAAGCTCGGACATCGTGTTGCGTTATGTGATCTATCTTCGGAAATGCTGCAACTAGCCAAACAGGATATTGAAAAAAACGGTTTGCTTGAGCAGTATCGCCTGATTCATTCGCCTGTTCAGTCCATTGCGGAGCACATGGAAGAACAGGTGGATTTCGTTATGTTCCACGCTGTCATGGAGTGGCTCGTTGATCCTAAAACGGCGCTAGAGACAGTATTGGAACAAGTAAAGCCGGGGGGCATCGCATCAGTGATGTTCTATAACCACCATGGTTTAGTCTACAAAAACGTGGTTTGTGGCAACATTCCTCATATTTTAGACGGCATGCCCCACCGAAAAAGATTTAAACTACAGCCGCAAAAAGGCTTGAAACCGGAAGATGTCTATCACTGGATAGAAGAGGCTGGTTTTAGCATTTGTGGCAAATCTGGTATTCGTTCCTTTAGTGATTACATAGGTAATATGCAATACATGGGCGATTACGAGTTTGAAGATGTGTTGGCGCTAGAAAAACAACTATGTCGACAAGAGCCATACCTCTCATTAGGCCGCTATATTCACGTGTGGGCCAAAAAGAACGATAAACAGGAATAACAATGAGTGAGATGACTCTCAATGCTGCAGAGCAACCAATCGATGAGTTGGTTGGCTGGGTTAAGCAGCACGATTTCTCGTTGAACCTGACCACAGAGCGATTGGCATTTTTGATTGCCATCGCCGTACTGAGCAATGAAAGGTTCGACGAAGAACTGGGTGAAGGTGAACTGCACGATGCGTTTGCCATCGTCACTCGACTATTTGATGAGACTGGCGAAGCCTCCGCTTTTCGTGCGAACAACGCCATCAACGAGATGGTCAAGCAGCGTCTTATTAGCCGTTTTGTCAGTGAAATTACTGACGGAGCGAGCATTTACCGCTTGTCGCCTTTAGCGATAGGAATTACCGATTACTACGTGCGTCATCGCGAGTTCTCAAGACTGCGTCTGTCTATCCAGCTATCGATGGTAGCGGATGAAATGGCGAAAGCGATTGAAGCGGCACAAAAAGGTGGCACACCGGGCCACTGGAAGAAAAACGTGTACGGAGTTTTAAAATATTCTGTAGGCGAAATCTTCGATCAAATCGACCTTAACCAACGTGTCATGGATGAGCAGCAGCAATCTGTGAAACAACAAATTGCCGACCTGCTAAACAAAGACTGGCGTGAAGCAATCAACAACTGTGAAGCACTTCTGTCAGAAACATCAAGTACGTTGCGTGAACTTCAAGATACGCTGCAAGCTGCAAGTGATGAACTGCAAACTCAAATCCTAGACATCCAAGAGATTGTTTACGGTGATCCTGAGCTTGAGTTTATTGAAGAAGCCTTGTTTGGTCTGCAAATGAAGCTAGACCGAATCACAAGCTGGGGCCAGCAAGCGATTGACCTCTGGATTGGCTACGACCGACACGTGCACAAGTTCATCCGTACCGCTATCGATATGGATAAGAACCGTGCATTTAGCTCGCGTCTGCGTCAATCGATAAAAGACTATTTTGATATGCCTTGGTATCTGACTTTTGCAGATGCAGAAAGGCTTTCCGACCTTCGTGATGAAGCTTTGGTACTGCGTGATGACGAGGTAACCGGCCAAGTTCCGATGGAAGTGGAATACGAAGAATTTCAACAAGTCAATGATGAGCTATCAGAACGCATTGGTGACATGCTAAAAGCGCATAAAGAGCAAGGCACGCCAATCGATTTGAGTGTGGTGCTGCGAGATTACCTTGCACAACATCCATACACTCATCACTTTGATTTAGCTCGAATTATCGTTGATCAAGCCGTACGTCTTGGTTATTCGGAATCGGATTATCAAGCGATTCAGCCTGACTGGAAAGCAATCAACGAATTTGGGGCAAAGGTACAAGCGAATGTCATCGACCGATACTAATGAATACATGTCAGATAATCTGGCAAAAGCAATTTCTAACCCTCTGTTCCCAGCGCTAGACAGCATGCTACGAGCAGGGCGTCATATTTCAACTGAAGATCTCGACAATCACGCGTTGTTGTCTGATTTCGAGCTTGAGCTTTCTTCTTTCTACCAGCGCTACAACACCGAGTTGGTAAAAGCGCCAGAAGGCTTTTTCTACCTACGTCCACGTTCAACATCATTGATTGGCCGCAGTGTTTTATCTGAGTTGGATATGCTGGTGGGTAAGGTACTGTGTTTCCTATACCTAAGCCCAGAGCGCTTAGCGCACGAAGGCATTTTCACCAATCAAGAGCTTTACGACGAGTTGCTTGCATTAGCAGACGAGAAAAAGCTGATGAAACTCGTGACGAACCGTGCAACGGGTTCGGATCTAGACAAAGAAAAACTGTTTGAAAAAGTACGTACGTCACTTCGTCGCCTACGTCGTTTAGGGATGATCATCAACATCGGTGAAACCGGTAAATTCAGCATTAGCGAAGCGGTATTCCGTTTTGGTGCTGATGTTCGTGTGGGCGATGACATCCGTGAAGCGCAGCTGCGTCTTATCCGTGATGGTGAAGCCGTAGTCCACACTAAAGAGCCGAGCCAAGGCAGCTTGCTGTCTGAAGAAGACCAAGAAGAACAAGCCCAAGAAGAAATGACAGAAGAGGGTGAAGCATGAGCATGATTGAACGCGGTAAATATCAATCGCTGACCATGGTCAACTGGAACGGCTTCTTTGCCCGTACGTTTGACATCGATGGTCTGGTTACGACGCTGTCGGGCGGTAACGGTGCCGGTAAATCAACCACGATGGCAGCGTTCATCACAGCGTTGATTCCTGACCAAACGCTACTGCACTTCCGTAACACAACCGAAGCGGGCAGCAGCCAATCGTCTCGCGATAAAGGTCTATATGGTAAACTACAGCCGGGTGCGTGTTACGCAGCGTTAGACGTAGTAAACTCACGTAACCAACGTCTATTGTTTGCAGTAAAACTGCAGCAAGTCGCGGGTCGTGACAAAAAAGTAGACATCAAACCGTTTGTTATCCAAGGTCTTCCAAGCCATGTGAAACCAACGGATATTCTGGTTGAAAGCGTATCGGCGACTCAAGCGCGCGTACGTCAAATCAATGAAGTCAAAGATGCGATTGCGGAATTTGAAGGCGTTCAATTCAAAGCCTTCTCTTCAATCGTGGATTACCACGCGCAAATGTTCGAATTCGGTGTGATTCCTAAGAAACTGCGCAACTCAAGTGACCGCTCTAAATTCTACCGTTTGATCGAAGCCTCGCTTTACGGTGGGATCTCAAGTGCGATTACACGCTCACTGCGCGACTACCTTCTGCCACAAAACGGTGGTGTGAAGAAAGCATTCCAAGACATGGAATCGGCGTTGCGTGAAAACCGCATGACGCTAGAAGCGATCAAAACCACTCAGGCTGACCGTGACTTGTTCAAACACTTGATCACCGAGTCGACAAACTACGTGGCTGCTGACTACATGCGCCATGCTAACGATCGTCGCAACAAGCTTGAACAAACTCTATCTTTGCGCTCTGAGCTCTTTGGCTCACGCGAGACGTTGATTGAGCAAAACAATCTGCTTAATCGCGTTCAAGAAGAACTTGAGCTTCTAATCGAATCGGAATCGGCACTAGAGCAAGACTATCAAGCGGCTTCTGACCACTTGCAATTGGTGCAAAACGCACTGCGTCAGCAAGAGAAAATCGAACGTTACCAAGAAGATCTTGAAGAGCTTAGCGAGCGTCTTGAAGAGCAGATGATGGTCGTTGAAGAAGCGCAAGAACGCGTGATGATGGTGGAAGAGCAAGCAACCGTTGCAGAAGAAGAGGTGGACAGCCTCAAGACGCAACTGGCTGACTACCAACAAGCACTAGACGTTCAGCAAACTCGTGCTCTTCAATACCAACAAGCGGTTCAGGCACTTGAGAAAGCGAAACAACTACTTGGTGATGACTGCCTGACGGCAGAGTCCGCGCAAGCACTTGTTTCTGAGCTTAAGAACAAAGAATCAGAAAGCACTAACGCGCTGCTATCGGTTAAGCACAAGTTGGATATGTCTTCTGCAGCAGCAGAGCAATTTGAAACTGCGCTGAAGCTTGTACAAAGTATCGTTGGGCAAGTCGAACGTAAAGATGCGGCTGAACAAGCGAAAATCGTCATTACGAAAGCGCGTGAATCTCAGCAAATCGCACAAAACGAACAACAATGGCGTGCTCAACATCGCGACCTCGAACGTAGCTTAAACCAACAGCGTCAAGCTCGTGAATTGGTCACGGAATATCAAAAACAGTTCCATGCTGAACTGACGGACGAAATCACGTTTGAACAAGAACGTGAACGTCACGCGATGCAAATCGAAACGCTAGAAATGACGCAAGAAGAGCTGCGTGAACAACGCAGTGAACAGCGTCGTCTAGAACAAGATGCTGCGGCAGAAATCAACAAGCTAGAAGCCATTGCACCAACTTGGATTGCCGCTAACGATGCGTTGGAAAAATTGCGTGAGCAAAGCGGTGTAGAGTTAGAAGATCGCCATGCTGTGATGAGCCACATGCAGGTTGTTCTGGAGCAAGAGAAAGAACTGTCTCTAGCGAAAGACAAACTGGCAGAGCGTCGCTCGCAACTAGAAAGCGAAATCGAACGATTGGCATCACCTGGTGGTTCAAACGATCCTCGTCTGAAAGGCTTGGCAGATACACTAGGCGGTGTGCTTCTATCCGAGATTTACGACGACATTACAATCGACGACGCACCTTACTTCAGTGCGATGTATGGTCCTGCACGTCACGCGATTGTGGTTTCTGACCTGTCGGGTATCGAAGAGAAACTGGTAGAGCTAGACGATTGTCCGGAAGATTTGTACATCATTGAAGGTGACATAGATGCCTTTGATGACAGCTCGTTTGACGCAGAAGAACTTGAAGGTGCGGTATGCGTTCGTATGAACGACCGCCAAATGCGTTACTCTCGTTTCCCTGAAATTCCATTGTTTGGACGCGCGGCGCGTGAACAGCGTTTAGAGCTACTGCGTAATGAACGTGAGGAAGTGGTTGAGAAGCACGCAAAAGCGGCTTTCGATTCACAAAAGATGCAGCGTCTATACCAAGCATTCAACCAGTTTGTGGCTAACCACATTCAAGTCGCGTTTGAAGCTGACCCAGAACAAGCATTGGCAAATGTTCGCGAAAAACGTGGTCAAATTGCCCGTGTATTGGCTGATTTGGAAGCGAAAGAACAACAACATCGTTCTCAGCTTCAAACTAGCAAGCAAGCTCTGTCTTCGTTAGACAAGCTCGCGCCAAACATGGCTCTGATTGAAGATGATACGCTGCAAGCGCGTTTCGACGAGCTGGAAGAGAAAATTGCGCAACTGTCAGAAGCGAAAGCGTTCTTGAACAACCACGCGAAAGCCGTGGCTGAGCTTGAAAAAATTGCTTCTGCACTTGATGCAGACCCTGAACAGTTCGATGCGCTAGAAGCAGAATACAAAGCCGCGGACGAGCAACTTCAAGAATTGAAGAAGCAGATCTTTGCCTTGTCTGATCTCGTTGAACGTCGTCACTACTTTGCGTATTCAGACTCTGTAGATTTGCTTAACCAAAGCAGTGAACTTAGTGAGCAGTTAAAAGCGAAGCTGGTTCAGGCTGAACAAATGCGTACACGCTCTCGTGAAGAGTTGAAGCAAGCGCAAGGTCAAATGAACCAATACAACCAAGTATTGGCATCATTGAAAAGCTCGCACCAAGCGAAATTGGAAACCGTTCAAGAGTTCAAACAAGAACTGCAAGAGTTTGGTGTTAACGCCGATGAAGGCGCAGAAGAGCGTGCGATCCGTCGCCGTGATGAGCTGCACGAGCGTCTGCACACATCTCGTAGTCGTAAGAGTGAATACGAGCGTACCATCACCTCTACTGAGCTAGAGATGAAAGGTCTGGCGAAACGTCTGAAGAAAGTTCAGAAGGAATACGCAGAGCTGCGTACCTTCGTGGTTGCTGCGAAAGCGGGCTGGTGTTCAGTACTTCGCTTGGCACGTGAAAACGACGTTGAACGTCGTCTTCACAAGCGCGAGTTGGCGTACATGTCTGCCGATGAACTGCGTTCAATGTCGGATAAATCGTTGGGTGCGCTGCGTCTTGCTGTTGCAAACAATGATGACCTACGTGATGCGTTACGTTTGTCTGAAGATAATGCACGTCCAGAGCGTAAAGTTCTGTTTTACATTGCGGTTTACCAGCACCTTCGTGAGCGTATTCGTCAGGACATCATCCGCACAGATGACCCAGTAGAAGCTATCGAAGAAATGGAAGTAGAGCTAGCGCGTCTGACTGAAGAGCTAACTCAACGCGAAAACCGTCTGGCAATCAGCTCTGAGTCTGTGGCAAGCATCATCAAGAAGACGATTCAGCGTGAGCAAAACCGTATTCGCATGCTAAACCAAGGCTTGTCGAACATCTCGTTCGGTCAGGTGAAAGGTGTGCGTCTAAACGTGAAGATCCGTGAAAGCCATGAAGTGCTATTACATGGTCTGTCTTCGCAGCAAGAACAGCATAAAGATTTGTTTGAATCTCCACGTTTCACTTTCTCAGAAGCGATGGCAAAACTGTTCCAACGCGTGAACCCTCACATCGATATGGGTCAACGCTCTCCTCAGGTTCTGGGTGAAGAGCTACTGGATTATCGTAACTATCTAGAGCTAAGTGTGGAAGTTAACCGTGGTTCTGATGGTTGGCTGCAAGCGGAATCTGGGGCGCTATCAACGGGTGAGGCAATTGGTACTGGTCAGTCTATCCTATTGATGGTTGTTCAGAGCTGGGAAGAAGAATCCCGTCGTCTACGCAGTAAAGACATCATCCCATGTCGTTTGTTGTTCCTCGATGAGGCGGCACGTCTGGATGCGAAGTCGATTTCAACGCTATTCGAACTGTGTGACCGTCTGGATATGCAGCTGTTGATTGCTGCGCCAGAAAACATTAGCCCAGAGAAAGGTACAACCTACAAGCTGGTACGTAAGGTGTTTAAAGATCACGAACACGTACACGTTGTTGGTCTGCGTGGCTTTGGTCAAACAGATAAACCGAAGAGTGAAGTTCAAGAAATGATTGAAGAGTTTGAATCATAAGCTTGGAAGCATAAAAAACGCCCGCAATTAAAGCGGGCGTTTTTGTATCTGATTAACAGAGAGATGCAGGTAACGGGCATAAAATAAGCCGAGGCTGTAGGACGACAGTCTCGGCTTTTTCGTGAGCACTTAGACCAATAGCAGGGAGTATTGGAAATAATCTAAGCGCTATTCCTCTGAAATATCGGTTCCAGCTTCGATAATTTCAGCAAGCTCTTCAAGTGCTTGAACCGAAAGCTCAGACAAACGCTGTAAGTGTTGGTCAAAAGTTTCCTGGTCTACAAGCTGTGGTTCATTATTATTTGTTTCTTTTGTTAGCATCGCCCAACCTCTTTAAGTTGAGTAAGGGGAGTAAACATCATACTCAATGGGCTCAGTGGAAAAGAAACGATCTATGTTGATTCTGTTAGCTCGATCATTGATTCAAATGATGAAACCGGCGAAATGAGATAGGAAGGGGAGTGAAAACGATGGCAGAAAGAAAAAAGCTAGCAACCATGTGCTGATTGCTAGCTTGTAAGATTTAGAACTTTGGTTTTACACCAAACTGCTCAACCGCGTAGGCTACGCGCTCTATAGGCTTAGGGTACTCCGCTGGGGTGCCGAGGCTTTCAATATGCTTCAAGCGAGGAAGCAATCCTGCTCCGTTCGCGATTTGAATAGCTAAACCAGGACGAGCATTCAGCTCAAGTACCATCGGACCTTCTTCTTTGTCGAGAACCATGTCGGTACCCATGTAACCCAGCCCCGTCATTTCCCAAGCACTTGACGCAAGTTCTAGCAAACGCTCCCAATGAGGCACTTGCAGAGTCGATAAATCTTTACCCGTATCTGGGTGGTGCGTTACTGGTTGGTCGAATTGCACCGCACGAATGGCTTTGCCTGTTGCGATATCAATGCCGACACCGACCGCACCTTGGTGAAGGTTAGCTTTACCATCAGACGCTGATGTTGAGCAGCGCATCATCGCCATGACAGGGTAGCCTTTAAATACGATGATGCGTACGTCTGGCACACCTTCGTAGCTGAAACCATCGAAGCAGTCATCAAACTTAATCAAGTTCTCAACCACCGCAACATCGTTCTTACCGCCGAGCGAGAACAGCCCCGCCAGTGCGTTACTGATGTGGCGTTCCACTTCTTCTTTGTTGATTGTCGCACCAGAAGGTTTGGTGTACACACCGTCTTTATGCGATGTCACCACCAGAATACCTTTACCACCGCTGCCTTGAGCTGGCTTAATCACAAAACCCGGCCAGTCTTTCACCATGTTGTGGATGGTTTTTACTTCTGCTTGGTTGTGGATCACGCCGATAAGGGCAGGGACGGTTGCCCCTGCAGCTTGAGCGATGATCTTGGTTTTTAGCTTGTCATCCACCAATGGGTATTTAGAGCGATCGTTATAGCGACCAATGTAGCTATGGTTACGCTTGTTCATGCCCATAATGCCTTTGTGGCGAAGTTTTGATGGCGTAGTGTAACGTTCAAACATCGTTTAATCCTCCGCTAGCGGTTTGAAACGACGTAGTTCTGTTAGACGGTAACCAGTGTAAGTACCTAGTAATAGAATACCCGCCAAAACAATTAGCTGTAGGCCGATAAAGTTAAACGTTAAGTGCTGGATATACGAGTTGGTCATCGCCAAGTAAACCAGTACCGCAGTCAGTAGTGAACCACCACCTTGCATTGCTACTTCTTTCGCGCCTTCTTCCTCCCACAGAATCGACATACGTTCGATAGTCCATGACAAGATGATCATTGGGAAGAAGGTGATTGTTAGACCTTCCGTCAAACCAATCTTGAATGCTACAACGGTGAACACCGATATGATCATAATAACTGTGATAATAACCGCGGATATCCTTGCTACCAGAAGTAAGTTGAGCCGCGATAAGTAGCTTCGGATGATCAAGCCTGTACCAACAATTAATAGGAAGCCAACAATACCAGTCACAAGCTGCGTTTGAACGAACGCAACCGCAATCAATACTGGCATGAACGTACCAGAGGTTTTAAGACCAATAATCACGCGCAGGAACACAACGATCAATGCGCCAATTGGGATCAGCATGATGGTCTTGAACATCGCTTGCTCTTCTAGAGGCAAGCTGTGGATTGATAAGTTAAGCAGGCCATCGGCCTCAACCTTGTTGTTTGTCGCTTGTTGAGGCGTCACTTCTTGTTTGATCATGGAGAAATGAACTTGGCTGTTCTTACCTCCCACAAGGTCAAGTAACGAAACGTTCGATTCATCCCAAACAAGAAGGTTAGGTTTTACGGCTTTTTGCTCTGAATTTGGCGAGAACAGTACCCAATCTTTTCCAGACCAAACTTGCACCATCGGTTGGATGGTTTGACGACGACGGCCATCTTCAAGCTCGATAACGCCAACAATTTTACTTTGAACGCCTGCTGACAGAAGAATCTTGTGCAATGCATCGGTGCGGTCAAAATCGTTCAATAATAGAGCGGAGTTTTGGCTGTCTGGATCGTTAAGCGCTTTGATTAACTCGCGTGCAAACGTCACGTTGTCCGCAGAACGGCTCATGGCTTGATCGATGAGGGCGCTTGCTGCCGCTTGTTGCGGAGCGGATAACGTCGGTGGCGTGATATCGCCAGTAGGAGGCAGTGGTTCCACTTTAGCTTGTGGATCAACTAAGAACTGCGCTTTGTAGTAAATAGTTTGAGGGCCTTTCGCTTGGCGAATCGACCATTCGGCACGGCGACCTGAATCAGAGTTAATGTAAGAAACGCCATAACCAGAAGAAGAAGCAGACTCGCCAATCAGTGTATAACCACTTTGTGTATGAGGAGCGGCAAGAGAAGCTTTCACTTCATTCCCGTTTGCATTGAACTCGATACGAGCCTCTACATCCCACACTTGACGTGTTTCGCCTGGCGTCCAAGGCACGCCGTAATTTTGGTGTCTGAAAACACTCAAAGCAATGCCCGCAACCACCAACAAGATGATTGAAAGGTAAAACGGTATTTTTGACGTCATAATCTACCTTATTATTTTTTATCTTCGTCCGTTTGAATGTATGTACGGCTCACATCAACCAATGCGATGTCGCGCATAAATTCTCTACCTAGTAAAACAGGATGGTTCATGTGGGAGCGATCCGCCAACGTAAATTGCGCTTTTTCATGAATTTTTCCAACTCGCACCCAAAGTTCGACCACAGCGCGACGCTCCAGTTCTTCGCTTGTTACTTGACGAATTTTCACATAACGAAGAACAGGCGCTTCGATCCATGTATTTTTCTCTTCTTCTGATTTTGTTGCATCAGCAAGATGGAAACGAACCCAGTTTTTGCCGTTTCTTTCGAATTCTTCAATATCAACTGCATTCAAAGATGATGTAGCCGCACCTGTATCGACGCGAGCATCAAACGTTTGTTTGATGGAGTCGATGGTCACTTTTTCGATCGAACCTAAAACGATGTCATGAGTCGGCGTTGGTTCAATAGGGGCAGGAGCTTGGACAATAATAGGCTCTTTCGGTTTTTTAACCTCTGCCATTGCCTCTTCGCGGAAGGTGCTTAGATCACCTTGTAATTTATCGACTTGGTCTTCAAGGCTGTCGATGTAATCTGATTGGTTACTGATCTGCAGCTCTAAGTTAGTTATGCGATTATTGAAATTCGCTTCTGAAGCTTGAATAGCGGCTAACGTTTCTTGGTGGTACTGTTCGCCTTTGGTAAGTGTGCATCCAGATAATAAGGCGATGGCAACAACCGGAGTCAATCGTATTAACATTGAAAACCTTGGGATTGGATTAAGTTGTTTGTTTTTTAAGAGTTTAGCTTATATCGATAAAGGCTCACAAGTAAGAATCTTTCTCTATCTCTTATTGAGTGAGGAATAGTGATGAAAAGCTAATAATCAAGGGTGCAAAGCACACCCTTGATGAGAATAGAAGAGAGGGTAATGTCTTAATGGCAGGAAAGAGTTAAGACAATGTCAGAAATCTCAGTTAATTATGGCTTACGTGCTACCAGCACAGCGCGGCGTGGTGCCGGGTAGCCTTCCACTGTTTTGCTTGGATCGTTTGGATCTAAGTAATCTGGTAGAGAGTTGTGTGTCATCCAATCTGTTGTGCGTTGTTCATCAACAGAAGTCACGTTCTCATCCACAATATGAACATCTTCAAAACCAACCAGTTCTAGCCACACTTTTAGTGCTTTCGCAGACGGGAAGAAGTACACATTGCGCATTTGAGCGTAGCGTGAGGTCGGCACAAGTACTGCGTTTTCATCGCCTTCGATTACCAAAGTTTCCAATACTAACTCACCACCAGAAACCAACTGATCTTTTAGTTGAATCAAATGGTCAAGTGGAGAACGACGGTGGTATAGAACACCCATGCTGAACACGGTATCAAACGCTTCCAGTTTAGGCAGTTGTTCAATACCCAGCGGCAGTAGGTGCGCACGTTGGTCACCGCCCATGAGTTTGCGAATTGCTTCAAACTGGATCAGGAACAGGTGAGACGGGTCGATACCCACGCAAAGACGAGCACCTTCGCCTAACATGCGCCACATGTGGTAACCATTGCCACAACCCACATCGAGCACGCTGCGATTTTTCAGTGGAGAAATGTGTGGAAGTACGCGATCCCATTTCCAGTCGCTACGCCACTCGGTATCGATATGAATGCCGTGCACCGTGTATGGACCTTTGCGCCAAGGGTGGAAAGTACGCAGTAAGTTTTCTAGCTTTTTCAGTTCGCCTTCATGGAAAGGCGTATCGTTGCTGATGGTTACAGAGTTCTTGATATCAGCTTGATCTGGTGAGCCTTCTGGAATTTTGTTCAGTGCTTTCAACCAGCGACCAAAGTCACCGTGCTCTGCATTTTGCCAGTCCGTTAACTGTTGTGGTAACACATTCAGCCAAGGTTGAAGACGCGTGTCTTGGGCAATCAATTGGTAGAAATTTGCAAAGTTAAACATAGTTAGTTAATCGCTGAGTTGATGATGTAATTAAATGAGTGAAAGCGCCGCCAAAGGCAGCATCAGTACTTGCCTGCTTGAGTACAAACTGAACTGGGTTCGACCGCGAACCTTACTTAATCGCGAACATAGAACCGAAGTTAAAGCATTGGAACCAAACGTCGTAGCTAGAGAAGCCAATTTTTGCGAAACGTTCTTTGTGGTCTTTTTTAGAGTCCGGACGCATTACGTTTTCGATTGCGCTACGTTTCTGGCTGATTTCCAATTCGCTGTAACCGTTGGCACGTTTGAAATCGTGGTGAAGGTCAATGAGTAACTCATTCGACACTTCATCTTCGAAGACGAACTTCTCTGACAGAATCAAAATGCCACCAGGACGCAGGCCCGCGTAGATTTTTTCAAGCAGCGCGTAACGGTCTTCTGGGGATAAAAACTGGAGCGTGAAGTTCAATACAACGACAGACGCGTTTTCAATTTCGATATTACGAATATCGGCTTCGACCACAGTCACTGGCGTGTCGCTGCGGTAAGCGTTGACGTGTAACTTACAACGCTCAACCATCGCTGGAGAGTTGTCTACTGCAATAATTTTGCAGCCTTCTTGCTTGATATGACGACGCATAGACAGCGTAGCGGCACCCAAAGAACAACCTAAGTCGTAGATGTTTGAGTGAGGCTTCACAAAGCGTTCTGCCAACATACCGATTGCAGAAATAATGTTGCTGTAACCCGGCACCGATCGCTGAATCATGTCAGGAAAAACTTCCGCTACGCGTTCATCGAACGTGAAATCCCCAATTTTATCGATTGGAGCCGAAAAAATAGTATCTGGATTGCTCTTAGGGTTCATAACCAAATCTCTGCATACAAGCTGACGGGGCGATTCGTCTTCAAAAAACTAGTTAGTCTAGTCTTCAAAAACGTCAGGCATCAAAAAAGGCGCGTATTTTATGAGAAATTCGCGCCTCTGTCATGCGTTGAGCAAATTATTGTTAGAACATCTGTAACTGCGAGTTGCCATCATTGGCAGGGAAGGGGGCTAAATCTGGCAGGGCGACATGCTTTTGCAGATTCTTGTAAATGTTCGCTGCCAGCTCAGGCGCAATAATATTATCTGCTGTGTGAATCATCACATATGGTTGTTTACCTTCCGCAATCCATTGTGGCAATTTACTTAGCCAAGGCACAAAGAAGTCGTAATTTTGTTGTTCTTCCGGATGGCCAATAAAACGAATCATCGGGTGTGAAGCGGTTGCAATCGCATGAACGGGAACTTTGGGCTTCTTCATTTGAGCATCAATGATGGCTTCATTGTCAGGCTTTGCCGCAAACACAGGGCGGCTATCCATGATTATTCGGTCAATACCGTTTTCCACCAACCACTGATTAAGCGCTCGCTCTTCCTCGCCTTTAGAGAAAAAGGCCATATGACGTACTTCCACGCCCAGTGGAAAGTTAGGCGGGAAACTGGCGCAAAACTTTTTCAAACGTTCAAGATACTCTGGGCCAAAAGCTGCTGGGAGTTGGATCGTCCATTGACCGACGCGCTCATGCAAGGGCTCCATGATTTTCATAAAATCACGAAGTTGCTCGTTGCAACCTCTTAGCATTTGTTCATGAGTGATAGCCTTAGGGAGCTTAAACGTAAACTTAAAATCGTCGTGCGTTGCTGCTTTCCAATTTTGCACCGTGTTGTGTGTCGGCGTGGCGTAAAAGGTGGTATTTCCTTCCACAGTATGAAATACCTGAGCGTATTTTTCTAAACGCTCAGCAGGTTTAGTTCCACTACCGTAAAAGCTTTGTTGCCATTGGTTGTGAGACCACATGGTTAAACCAAGTCGAAGGGGTAAATTATCCATCATTCTTTATTGTTTGTATCTCCTGTACGCACTTTACGAGAGTTTTGCTGAAATAGGTAATTTCACGCTATAATCCCCACCAATTTTTTCGCTTTGGTGGGCTTTTGAACATTTGTTGTACTAAAAACCACCAGGGAATGATAAAACACACTTAATTGTATGTTGAGTAGTCGATTTTCATAGACTTTCAGCGTATAACGGAATCTTTACTCTGCTCGGCAATGAGGCTGACAGAGCGTAGTTAACAATATTTGAGAGATTGGGAATTTCATTATGCGTACCCATTACTGTGGTCACCTGAACAAGTCCCTTGCAGGACAAACTGTAGAACTTTGCGGCTGGGTTAACCGTCGTCGTGATTTAGGCGGTCTTATTTTCATTGATATGCGAGATCGTGAAGGCATCGTTCAGGTAGTTGTAGATCCAGATATGGCGGATGCGTATGAAGTGGCTAACACACTTCGTAATGAATTCTGTATCAAATTGACGGGTGAAGTTCGCGTTCGTCCTGAAAGCCAAGTAAACAAAGACATGGCAACAGGTGAAGTTGAGATCCTGGCGAAAGGTCTTGAAATCATCAACCGCAGTGACGTTCTGCCTCTAGACTTCAACCAAAAGAACTCAGAAGAACAACGTCTGAAGTACCGTTACCTAGATCTACGTCGTCCAGAAATGAGCGACCGTATCAAGCTACGTGCTAAAGCGTCTAGCTTTGTTCGTCGTTTCCTAGATGACAACGGTTTCCTAGACATCGAAACACCAGTACTAACCAAAGCGACACCAGAAGGTGCTCGTGACTACCTAGTACCAAGCCGTGTTCACAAAGGCAGCTTCTACGCACTTCCTCAGTCTCCACAGCTATTCAAACAGCTTCTAATGATGTCTGGTTTTGACCGTTACTACCAAATCGTTAAGTGTTTCCGTGACGAAGACTTGCGTGCAGACCGTCAACCAGAATTTACTCAGATCGATATCGAAACGTCATTCATGACGGCTGATCAAGTTCGTGAAGTAACTGAAAAAATGGTTCGTGAAATGTGGCAAGAGCTACTGAACGTTGACCTAGGTGAATTCCCAGTAATGCCATTTAGCGAAGCGATTCGTCGTTTCGGTTCTGATAAGCCAGACCTACGTAACCCACTAGAGCTAGTAGACGTTGCAGACCTAGTAAAAGACGTTGAGTTCAAAGTATTCTCTGGTCCAGCGAACGACGAAAAAGGCCGCGTTGCAGTTATCCGTGTACCAGGCGGTGCAGAGTTAACTCGTAAGCAAATCGACGGCTATGCAGAGTTCGTAGGTATCTACGGTGCAAAAGGTCTAGCATGGATGAAGGTGAACGACCGTGCAGCAGGTGTGGAAGGTATCCAATCTCCTGTAGCTAAATTCCTAAGCGAAGACGTGATCAACGGTATCCTAGATCGCACTCAAGCGGAATCTGGCGACATCATTCTATTTGGTGCAGATAAAGCTAACATCGTTGCAGAAGCACTAGGCGCACTTCGTCTTAAACTAGGTAAAGACCTAGGTCTTACTAAAGAAGGCACTTGGGCTCCTCTATGGGTTGTTGACTTCCCAATGTTCGAGGAAGACGACGAAGGCAACCTACACGCGATGCACCACCCATTCACATCACCTCTAGGTGTGACAGCGGAAGAGCTAAAAGCGAACCCAGCAGTAGCGAACTCAAACGCATACGATATGGTGCTAAACGGCTACGAAGTGGGCGGTGGTTCTGTACGTATCCACAACGCAGAAATGCAAGCTGCGGTATTCGATATCCTAGGTATCGATGCAGAAGAGCAACAATTGAAATTCGGCTTCCTATTGGACGCTCTAAAATTCGGTACGCCTCCACACGCTGGTCTTGCATTCGGTCTAGACCGTCTAGTAATGCTGCTATGTGGTACTGAGAACATCCGTGATGTTATCGCGTTCCCGAAAACAACAGCAGCGGCGTGTTTGCTAACAGATGCTCCAAGCATTGCAAACCCAGCGGCTCTAGAAGAACTAGCGATTGCGGTAACTGCAGCGAAAGCAAAAGACGCAGAATAAGCGCACAACAATTAAAGAAAAAACTCCCGCACCTGCGGGAGTTTTTGTTTTAATGGGATATATCCAAACGACTTAAGAATGCTTGGGTTTAGATTCCAACAAAAATAGCGAGTTATTTAGGACGCTTCATGTCAATTATTTTGGGTATTGACCCAGGTTCTCGTATTACCGGTTACGGCGTTATTCGCCAGCAAGGCCGTCATCTGCAATATCTTGGCAGTGGGTGTATTCGTACCTCAGAAAAAGAATTGCCAGGTCGGCTTAAGCAAATCTATGCCGGCGTTACGGAAATCATCACCCAGTTTCAACCAGACGTATTTGCAATTGAGCAAGTGTTCATGGCGAAAAATGCCGATTCTGCTCTAAAGCTAGGGCAGGCTCGCGGTAGTGCGATTGTTGCGGCGGTGAATGCGGATCTTCCTGTGTATGAGTATGCTGCCCGTCTTATTAAGCAAGCTGTAGTGGGGACTGGTGGTGCAGACAAAGTGCAAGTTCAGCACATGGTGCAGCACATGTTAAAATTACCTGCAAAGCCTCAAGCCGATGCCGCGGATGCACTTGGTGTGGCAATTTGTCATGCCAATACGAACAAGACCTTGGTTGCGCTCGCAGGCAAAGCAAGCAGTGCGAGAAAAGGGCGTTATCGCTAGACTCTTACCGTACTAAAAATGAGACACCTCAGACAGATTTAAGGAATAAATTTGTTGTGAAAATGTTACAAAACTATAGTGGTCGGATGTCTAATAAGAAATCAATCAAGGAAGATTGAACATGAATCCAGCCACGCTGTGGCGCAGTGTATTTATGCCGCGCCAACCTCAATGGACGAGGACGCAACAACGTCAAGCTGACATCCTCTCTTTATTTACCTTCATCGCTTTTCTGGTCGGAATTTATAGCTTAATTAAGTGGTTCAAGCATGGACACGAAAGCCTGATCTTAACTTCTGTCATTCTGATTACTCTTGAGCTTATTTCCGCTTCTAGTCTCAAATGGTTTAAGCAACCTGCGTTATCACTTAACCTTGGTTTTGTCGGGATGTCGGTGCATGCACTCAATATCATTTATCAAAGTAGTGGTGTGGTTGATTCAACTCAAACTTATTGGGTGCCTTTGTTGGTTGTCGCTTTCTTCTTATCTGGCACTCGTCTTATCGCTATTGCTTGGAGTGGCGTGGTGATTGCCATTTCCGCCTTAATGACACATCAGCATGTTTCAGGTTTTGAGTTTCCTCAACTGGTATTATCGGAAGCTTCTCAGCGATTAGAAATTTGGTCTGGTACCGTATTGCCGCTGGTGGTGATTTGTATCGCTCAGGCATTTACTGCTAAGCAACGTGATGATGCGATTGAAAATGCCGAAGCAGCAAAAGTCGAAAGTGAACAAGTCGCCAAAAAAGCAACAGAAGGTGAACTGCATCTGGCTGAAGTATTGGAACAAGCTAATTTAAATTCGATAGAGCTGAAATCTGTTTCGCAAGCGCTTGATGAGCAATCGTCGCAGTTGGATGAGCAAGTCAATGCACTCAACGTGAATAGTGAATCTCAAGCAAGTGCGGCAGAGCAAATGAGCCAACAAGTACATCACATGGCCACAGGGATTGAAGAGTCGAGCAAGTTTGTGGAAGAGCTGCGCGAGAAAAGCGAAGATGTTCATTTGCAAGCTGAAAGGAGCTCTGAACTGCTAGAAGATTCTACTCAAGCCATCGGCCAGATCATTACTAGCCATGAAGAAATCATGAAAGTGGCAGACTTGATTACCTCTGTCGCAGAGCAAACCAACTTGCTGGCTTTAAATGCGGCAATCGAAGCGGCGCGAGCAGGAGATCAGGGTAGAGGTTTTGCTGTGGTTGCCGAGCAAGTACGAGAGCTATCTGCGAAGAGTAGCCAGTCCGCTATTGAGATTCGTCACTTACTTGATCGTAGTGAGCAAGAAGTGAAGCATGGTCAAGACGTGGTGACGTCAAGCACCGAGAGGATGAACACTATTATTCAGCAAGTGACGACGATATCTCATGACGTACAAAGTTTATCAAGCATTATGGCAACGCAAATGACAGCGCTAAAAGAACTTGATGAAGCGAGTAGCGAAGTGGCGAATGGTGTAGTGAATACAAAATCCATTGCCGAGATTGTGGCTCAATATGGCAAAGAGCTCAGCGGTCAAGTTGTTGCTGTCCGGACGCTCACACAACAACTTGATCAAGTTGTCTCAAAAATCTAACCCCACAGCATAAAGGACTGGATGTCTATCCAGTTCTTTATTATCCTGTCGCAAATTCATTTCCAAAGAGTATTTATAGTGATTGGACGTCTTCGCGGCATTTTGCTTGAAAAGCAACCACCTGAAGTTTTAATTGAAGTTAACGGCATTGGCTATGAAGTTCAGATGCCAATGAGCTGTTTCTACGAACTGCCAAATATCGGCGAAGAAGCGATTATTTATACTCATTTTGTTGTGCGTGAAGACGCGCAATTGCTTTACGGTTTTAATACAGTAAAAGAGCGTGCGCTATTCCGTGAAGTGATCAAAGCAAACGGCGTTGGCCCTAAACTTGGCTTAGGTATTCTTTCAGGCATGACAGCGAGCCAGTTCGTGTCTTGTGTAGAGCGTGAAGATGTTTCTACGCTTGTGAAGTTACCTGGTGTTGGTAAGAAAACCGCCGAGCGTTTGGTCGTTGAAATGAAAGACCGCTTAAAAGGTTGGGGGGCTGGTGACTTATTCACGCCGTTTACTGATGCCGCTCCTACTGACTCGGCTGCCGCTTCGTCAAATAGTGCAGAAGAAGAGGCGGTCAGCGCACTTCTTGCTCTAGGCTACAAACCAACTCAAGCGTCGAAAGTAGTTTCTCAAATTGCTAAACCGGACATGAGCAGCGAGCAGCTGATCCGTGAAGCACTAAAATCAATGGTGTAACGGAAAGTTCAAGGTAACAGTATGATTGAAGCCGATCGTTTAATCGCTCCTGAAAATCCAGCGTTTCGTGATGAAGATGTTATTGACCGTGCTATTCGCCCTAAAAAGTTGGCGGATTACCAAGGTCAGGATCATGTCCGTGATCAGATGGAGATTTTCATCAAAGCGGCACAATTGCGTAGTGAGGCGTTGGACCACCTACTTATTTTTGGCCCTCCAGGTTTGGGTAAAACGACGTTGGCAAACATTGTTGCTAACGAGATGGAAGTGAACATCCGTACTACTTCTGGACCTGTTCTCGAAAAAGCAGGCGATTTGGCCGCGTTGTTGACCAACCTTGAGGAAAACGACGTGCTTTTCATTGATGAGATCCATCGTCTTAGCCCTATGGTCGAAGAGGTGCTGTATCCGGCAATGGAAGATTACCAATTGGACATCATGATTGGTGAAGGCCCGGCCGCACGTTCTATCAAAATTGATTTGCCACCATTCACATTGATTGGTGCAACGACGCGTGCGGGGTCTTTGACTTCTCCGCTGCGTGACCGTTTTGGTATTACTCAGCGTCTTGAGTACTACAAAGTGCAAGATCTACAGAACATTGTTCAACGCAGTGCAGATTGCCTAGGGTTGTCGATGGAGCCAGAAGGCGCGTTAGAAGTTGCTCGACGAGCTCGTGGTACGCCTCGTATTGCGAACCGTCTATTGCGCCGTGTCCGTGACTATGCAGAAGTGAAGGGCAACGGACATATTTGTGCCGATGTTGCTGACAAAGCGCTTAATATGTTGGATGTCGATGCTCAGGGCTTCGATTACATGGACCGCAAGCTTCTTCTCGCTATCATGGAGAAATTTGGTGGTGGTCCAGTTGGACTCGACAATATGGCTGCCGCTATTGGTGAAGAGAAAGACACCATTGAAGATGTGCTAGAACCATATTTGATTCAGCAAGGCTATTTACAACGCACTCCCCGAGGAAGAATCGCCACAGATCGTGCATATCTTCATTTCGGAATTGAAAAATAAGATTCTAAGGCTGAGCAAAAATGCTCAGCCTTTCACCATAAGTGACCAACCTCTCATTTATTGAATTTCTTCTAATACTAATTAGGTAAGAAAAAAGCACTGATTGTTAACTCGATGTTTGCATGCAACTGGTTAATTTCTCTCCTGATTACTCTCTCTTAACATACGCTTCTAATACGGGTTGATCTGGATCAATGTGATGGATTTTTGTGCAAATTCAGCGCATAAACATTGATGTATATCAAAGCGCATTCCGGCTATAAACCTTTTGAAACAATCTGTTTTTACAAGTAATATTAGCCCCAGCTATATTAGCTGATGCTTAACAATTAACTAACCAATGAAGCACATTTTTGCAACAAAGAGTTGTGATAATTCAACAATTTTCAAGTGTGAATAACACCTGGATATGGATTGCAATATGTAGAGAGTGTCATTCAGCCGACACATAGGAGTTACCATGATTGACGTAGTTGATCTATCGCGGTTGCAGTTTGCACTAACAGCGATGTATCACTTCCTATTCGTACCATTGACTCTTGGTATGGCCTTCCTTTTGGCCATTATGGAATCGATGTACGTAATGACGAACAAGCAAATCTACAAGGACATGACCAAGTTCTGGGGTAAGCTGTTCGGTATTAACTTTGCACTTGGTGTGGCTACCGGCCTTACCATGGAATTCCAGTTTGGTACTAACTGGTCGTACTACTCCCACTATGTAGGTGACATCTTTGGTGCGCCGCTGGCGATCGAAGCACTTGTCGCTTTCTTCCTGGAGTCAACTTTTGTTGGTCTATTCTTCTTCGGGTGGGATCGTCTATCTAAACGCCAACACTTAGCTGTTACTTGGCTTGTGGCGCTGGGCTCTAACTTCTCTGCTCTTTGGATTCTTATCGCAAACGGCTGGATGCAAAACCCAGTAGGCGCGGACTTCAACTTCGAAACCATGCGTATGGAAATGGTAAGCTTCTCTGAAGTTGTACTAAACCCAGTAGCTCAGGTTAAGTTCGTGCATACGGTTGCTTCTGGTTACACTTGTGGCGCAATGTTTATTCTAGGCATCAGTTCATACTACCTATTAAAAGGTCGTGATATTGCGTTTGCTCGTCGTTCATTTGCTATCGCTGCATCTTTCGGTATTGCTGCGATCCTATCAACCATCGTTCTTGGTGACGAATCTGGTTACGAGCTTGGTGAAGTTCAAAAAGTGAAGCTTGCTGCAATTGAAGCAGAATGGCACACAGAACCAGCTCCAGCAGCGTTTACGTTGTTTGGTGTTCCTAACCAAGAAACCATGCACACCGATTACGCAATCAAGATCCCTTACGTAATGGGTATCATCGCGACACGTTCTTTTGATGAGCAAGTGACAGGTCTTCGCGACCTTCGTGATGAGCACGTTGAGCGTATTCGTGGCGGTATGTACGCTTACGAACTTCTTGAGAAGCTTCGTGCTGGTGACAAGTCAGAAGAAAACATGACTGCGTTTGATGAAGTGAAAGGTGACCTAGGTTACGGTCTACTTCTAAAACGCTACACAGACAATGTTGTGGATGCGACAGAAGAACAAATCCAAGCTGCTGCGGATGATTCAATCCCAACAGTATGGCCACTATTCTGGTCATTCCGTATCATGGTTGCTTGTGGCTTCATCATGTTGTTCGTATTCGGTGCGGCATTTATTCAAACATGTCGTCAAAAAATCGAACAAAAACAATGGATTCTTAAAGCTGCACTATTGAGTATTCCACTTCCGTGGATTGCGATTGAAGCGGGTTGGTTCGTCGCTGAGTACGGTCGTCAGCCATGGGCTGTTGGTGAAATTCTTCCTGTGCACGTTGCGGCTTCAGCATTGACTGCAGGTGAAATCTGGACGTCACTATTCGCAATCTTGGCGCTATACACGGTATTCCTGATTGCAGAAGTTTACCTAATGTTGAAATTCGCTCGTAAAGGTCCAAGCAGTCTGAAAACTGGCCGCTACCACTTTGAGCAAAACGCTGACTCTGTTGAAGACAAAGTTAGCCGCCAAGTAGAAGCGTAAGGTAAGGAGATAACAAGATGTTTGATTACGAAATCTTGCGACTCATCTGGTGGGTACTAATCGGTGTTCTACTAGTTGGTTTTGCAGTAACAGACGGTTTCGATATGGGTGTAGGCGCACTTGTACCTATTATCGGTAAAAACGACACACAACGTCGTGTCATGATTAACTCAATTGCCCCTCACTGGGATGGTAACCAAGTTTGGCTTATCACTGCTGGTGGTGCATTGTTCGCCGCTTGGCCTTTGGTTTACGCAACGTCATTTTCAGGCTTCTACTTAGCAATGATCCTGACGCTAGCTGCACTTTGGCTTCGTCCTCTGGGCCTAGATTACCGCTCTAAGATCGAAGAGCCAAAATGGCGTAATACTTGGGATATCTGTATCTCAATCAGTGGTTTTGTTCCGCCAATCATCTTTGGTGTGGCGTTTGGTAACCTTCTACAAGGTGTTCCATTCCAATTGAGCGAGTTTTTGATGCCAACATACCATGGCTCATTCTTTGGTCTGCTAAACCCATTTGCTCTGCTTTGTGGTCTGGTTAGCTTGTTCATGATTTTGATGCAAGGTTCTACTTGGCTACAAATGAAAACAACGGGTGAAGTTCACACACGTGCTCGCAACGTTGCTCAAATCACGGGTCTACTAACAGTGGTTGCGTTTGTTGCTGCAGGTTTCTGGGTTCAAAACATTGACGGTTACGTGATTGTTGGTGGTATCGACACAAACGCCGCTTCTAACCCTCTAAACAAAGAGGTAATCCGTGAAGCTGGTGCGTGGATGAAGAACTTTGAAAACTACCCACTACTATGGGCTGCTCCTGTACTAGGTGTTGCAATGCCGCTGCTTGCTGTATTGTCATCTCGTCTTGAAAAGTGTGCGATTTCGTTCATCACTTCAAGCCTAGGTGTTGCTGGCGTTATCTTTACTGCAGGTTTTGCGATGTTCCCATTCATCATGCCTTCAGATCTAATGCCAAGCCACAGTCTAACAATGTGGGATGCAACTTCATCTGAGTTGACTCTGAACCTGATGACAGGCGTAGCGTTTGTTATGGTTCCAATCATCCTTGGTTACACGTCTTGGACTTACTACAAGATGTTTGGTCGCCTTGATGATCAGTACATTGAAGACAATAAAAACTCACTTTACTAAGGAGCAATTACTATGTGGTATTTCGCATGGATTCTAGGTGTACTACTTGCTTGTGCATTCGGTATCATCAACGCTCTTTGGTTAGAGCACTCAGAAATGATGGACAAAGACAGTGAGTAATCTCGCTGACAAGGTAGCGAAGTTTCACGAACCAATGGATAAGACTCTGTTAAGAGTATTATCTCTCATCCTTGGGTTTATGCACGTAGGATTGGTGATGTGGGATCCAGAAGCGTACCATCAAGCGATTGGTGGCTTTAACGCAGTGATCGCCCCGGCACTGATTTGGGCATTGTGCTCAAGTATGGTGTTCGGCGTAGGCTTCAAACCGAGAAATTGGTACTGGCAATTGTTGTTTAGCCCTTACTTCTCGTTAGCTATCTTAATTTATCTAACTGCGCTTTATTTCATGTAAATTGAATTACATTGCAATAAAGTTGGTTATTAAATCATCGAGTAAAAGCCGGACAGTTTGTCTGGCTTTTATTTTTTCTACAAAAATCAAAAATATTCCTTCCGTTCAGTACCAATTGCTGTTGCTTCAGTTATAGTAACCACTTTAAAGAATTGAATATATTGGTACTCCCTTGCAAGGCACATCAAATCCCTTCCGCTGGCCGATCACCGTGTATTATGAAGACACCGATGCGGGCGGCGTTGTATATCATTCAAACTATTTAAAATTCTTTGAGCGCGCGCGTACTGAGATGTTGCGTGCAAAAGGCATTTCTCAACATGTGTTACTGGAACAAAATATTGGCTTTGTTGTCCGACACATGGATATCGATTTTAAACAAGGGGCGAGACTGGACGAACAGTTGACAGTATTAACCCGAGTGTCAGAAATAAAACGTGCGTCTTTGCAATTCTGTCAAGAGTTGGTCAATGATCAAGGCAAGATATTGTGCAAGGCCTTTGTTAAGGTAGCATGTATCGATAATAAGAAAATGAAACCAATAGCTATTCCAACATTTATCAATTCGGAGCTAACAAATAGTGACTGCTGATATTTCCATTTTAGATCTCTTTCTTCAGGCCAGTCTGTTGGTAAAACTTGTGATGCTGACATTGCTAGGCATGTCAATCGCGTCATGGGCAATGATCATCAAGCGCAGCAAAGTGCTTTCCCAAGCATCAAAAAATGCAGAGCAATTTGAAGACAAATTCTGGTCAGGTACAGACCTTTCCCAACTTTACCAAAAAGTGAAAGGGCGCAAAGACGAGATCGCAGGTACAGAAGAAATCTTCTACGCAGGTTTCACAGAATTTGCTCGTTTACGTAAGAGCAATGCGAACTCACCAGCTTACATTATGGAAGGCACAGGTCGCGCGATGCGTGTTGCTGTTGCGCGTGAAGTTGATGAGCTTGAAACAAGCCTACCTTTCTTAGCAACTGTCGGTTCAATCAGCCCATACATTGGTTTGTTTGGTACCGTTTGGGGCATCATGCATGCGTTTATTGCACTGGGTGAAGTGAAACAAGCAACGCTTTCTATGGTTGCTCCAGGTATCGCAGAAGCGTTGATCGCGACTGCTATGGGTCTATTCGCAGCAATTCCTGCGGTAATGGCTTATAACCGACTAAGCAACAAAGTAAGTAAGCTGGAACATACTTACGCGACATTCTCAGAAGAATTCCACAGCATCCTTCATCGTCAAGCGATGGCTGGCCGAGACAGCGCGGATAAGGAATAAAGCATGGCGGGTTATCAACCTAAAAAGCGAAAAATGACGGCAGAGATTAACGTTGTCCCTTACATCGACGTAATGCTTGTGCTGTTGATCATTTTTATGGCGACCGCGCCCTTTGTTACCCAAGGTGTGGATGTCGAGCTGCCAAAAACGTCTACCGCTGAGTCGATGGAAAAAATAGCCGGGAACACCGATAGCAGCTTTATCATCATTGAAATTGATCGTGATGGGAACTTAGGTCTGAGTGTTAATGATGAAGAAGTGCAACGCGGTCTGTCTTTACAAGATGTGATTGTACGAGTCAAAGCTGAGCGAAGCATCAAGCCTGATTCGCCTGTTGCGGTCGGCGGTGATGCGGCAACGCCATACGCTGACGTTGTGATGCTACTGGATGAGTTAAGTCGAGCTGGTATCCCAAAAGTGGGTCTAATGACCGATATTAGGGAATAAACGTCAATATTCATGAAAGACAAAAAGAAACAATCGAAAGAGTACACTAAACCGATAGTCATATCGGTAGGTCTGCATGCTCTCTTGGTAGCAGCATTGCTCTGGGGTACTGATTTTGCGATGACTAAACCAGAGCCAACCGGACAGATGGTTCAGGCTGTCGTGATAGACCCTAAACTGGTGCAACAACAAGCGAAAGAAATTCGTCAGCAGCGTGAAAAAGCGGCCAAAAAAGAGCAAGATCGTCTTGATAAATTAAGACGCGAGGCGGAGCAGCTTGAGAAAAACCGTAAGGCTGAAGAAGAACAAATTCGTAAGTTGAAAGAACAGCAAGCGAAAGATGCAAAAGCGGCCAGAGAAGCTGAAGCGGCTCGCAAGCAAAAAGAGCAGGAACGCAAAGCAGAAGAAGAACGTGTTCGCCAAGAAAAAGAGCGTACAGCTAAACTTGAGAAAGAGCGTAAAGCGAAAGAAGAAGCTGTACGTAAAGCAGAGCAGGAACGTTTAGCTAAAGAAGCGGCGATTGCCAAAGCGGAACAAGAGCGAGTAGCTCGCGAGAAGGCGGCAAAAGAAGCGGAAGAAAAGGCAAAACGTGAACGCGAGGCGGCTCAAAAAGCGGAACAAGAACGCATTGCGAAAGAAAAAGCGGCAAAAGAAGCTGCGGAAAAAGCGCGTAAAGAAAAAGAGCGCCTTGAGCGTTTAGAACGTGAGCGTAAAGAGCAAGAAGCTGCACTGGATGATATTTTTGCTGGCCTAGAAAGTGAAGCGAGTGCAAACCAACAGGCTCAGGGGAAATTTGTGGCTGATGAGGTTTCCCGCTACAGTTCAATCTATATTCAGCTTATTCAAAGCCGATTGCTAAAGGATGACTACCTATTGGGAAAGGAGTGTAGAGTTAACATTAAGCTGATTCCTACGGGAACTGACATGATTGTTTCGTCAGTTAACGTGCTTTCTGGTGACTCTAGAGTATGTGCAGCTGCAAAGAGTGCAATTGCACAAGTACCAAGTTTCCCGATGTCAACCGATTCAACAGTTAACCAAAGGCTGAAGGATATTAACCTTACGGTCGCACTACAACAATAAGGGATAAGCCGTGATTAAACGTCTTTTACTAGGAATGTTTGTACTGCTAGGCAGTCTAACAAATGTAGCGCACGCTGCATTGGAGCTGGTCATTACTGATGGTATTGATTCGGCACGACCAATTGCTGTTGTTCCCTTTAAATGGGAGGGCAGTCAACCACTTCCTACCGACATTTCTGCTGTCATTGCATCTGACCTACAGCGCAGTGGTAAGTTCAGCCCAGTGCCAACTAATAAAATGCCACAAACGCCATTCAATGAATCAGAAGTTAACTTTGATTCGTGGACAAGCCTTGGTGTAGATGCGCTTTTAACTGGCTCTATCAAGCAAAATGAGCAAGGCGATTACGTTGTAAATTACCAGCTTGTTGATGTCGTACGCGGTCAGTTAACTGGTGGGCAGAGCAAAGCTCTAGGGAGTGACGGCGAGCTTGTTTTATCTAAAGACCATGTTTTGTTTAACAAAGTGGCTACGGTAAAAGGCCCTCGTATGCGTGAGTACGCTCACCGTATTTCCGACCTTGTCTATGAACAACTGACTGGTGAACGTGGCGCATTTATGACTCGTATTGCCTACGTGGTTGTAAACGACAAAGACCGTTTCCCGTACCAGCTTCGTGTCGCTGACTACGATGGTTACAATGAGCGATTAGTATTGCGTTCTAAGCAGCCTCTGATGTCTCCTGCATGGTCTCCAGATGGGCAGAAACTTGCGTATGTAAGCTTCCAAAATGGCCAAGCAGAAATTTTCATCATGAACATCTATACCGGTGAACGTGAAAAAATTACGTCATACCCTCGCCATAATGGTGCGCCAAGATTCTCTCCTGATGGTAACAAGTTAGCGCTTGTACTGTCTAAGACGGGCACTCTACAGGTGTACACTTTTGATCTGAAAACTCGCAAACTCACCCAAATTACGCGTAGCAGATCAAATAATACTGAACCGTTCTGGCACCCTGATGGCAAATCGCTGATTTTCACATCGGATAGGGGTGGTAAACCACAGATTTATCAAGTAAATTTGGGCAGCGGTTCTATCGATCGCTTGACTTGGCAAGGTAGCCAAAACTTGGGTGGTCAAATCACACCTGATGGCCGATTCCTAGTAATGGTGAATCGCAGTGATTCAGGTTTTAATTTGGCGAAACAAGATTTGGAAACTGGTGCTCTTCAAGTCTTAACTAAGACTCTATTAGACGAGTCTCCGAGTATTGCCCCTAACGGTGGCATGGTTGTGTATAGCTCGATTTACAACAAGAAAAACGTACTATCGATGGTGTCAATTGATGGTCGATTTAAAGCTAGATTACCGGCAACAAATGGGCGTGTGAGAGCGCCTGCGTGGTCACCGTTTTTGTAGTAATAAGTTTGATTAATAAAGGAAAATAAGATGCAACTGAACAAGGTTCTAAAAGGGCTACTAATCGCGCTTCCTGTAATGGCTATGACTGCGTGTAGTTCAAGCGACGACGCAGCTTCTAACACTGGCGCAGCAACTAACAACAATGCTGCAGCAGAAACAACAGTAGCGACGCCGATCGATCAAAGCGGTCAGCTAACTGAACAAGAGCTAAAAGAGCAAGCACTTCGCGAAACTCAAACAATTTACTTCGCGTTTGACAACTCTACAATTGCAGGTGATTACGAAGAGATGCTAGCAGCTCACGCTTCTTACCTAAGCAAGAACCCTGCTCTAAAAGTAACGATTGAAGGCCACGCTGATGAGCGCGGTACTCCTGAGTACAACATCGCTCTAGGTGAGCGTCGTGCTCAAGCAGTTGCTAACTACCTACAAGCGCTAGGTGTACAAGCAGATCAAATCTCAATCGTTAGCTACGGTGAAGAGAAGCCACTTCTTCTAGGTCAATCAGATGAAGTGTACGCCAAAAACCGTCGCGCGGTTCTAGTATACTAATTCGAGGAAATCCTCATGTTCAGTAACACTAAGCGCGCTGTTGCGCTTACGTTACTGGCAAGTGCAGCGAACTTCGCGTTCGCTGCACCAGCTCCAGTATCCGATCTCAACAGCACATCCTCAGTCTCTAAGAGCCGTTCATCTGAAACGGAAGTCGAGCGATTAGAGCGTCTACTACAAAATCGCAACCGTGTTCAGCTCCAAATGCAAGAGCAGATTGACCAAATGTCACAAGAGATCAGTGATTTGCGTGGTCAATTAGAGCGAAATAGCTATGAAATGCAACAAATGTTGCAGCGTCAACGTGAGTTGTTTGTCGAGCTTGACCGTATTCGCGGTGAGATGAAGTCGGCACCGGTAAAAGAAACCAAACCAACAGAAACTAGTGGTAAATACACGCCAAATGTTGATGAGCAAACGGCATACCAAAATGCGGTTGACTTAATCCTTAAAAAGCGTGACTACACTGGTGCAATTGCTGCGTTCCAGCAGTTCCAGAAAGACTATCCTGATTCCACATACTCAGCGAATTCACACTATTGGTTAGGCCAATTGTACTTCGCTAAGAAACAGGATAAAGACGCGGTTAAAAGCTTTGCTGCGGTAGTGTCTTACAAAGACTCTAACAAACGAGCTGACGCCTTGCTTAAGTTAGGCGAAATCGCAGAGCGTAATAACAATGCCGCTCAAGCGAAAAAATACTACCAACAAGTTGTCGATGAATACCCAGGTAGTGCGTCGGCTAAACTGGCTGGCTCAAAGCTGAAATAAACACCATTCTAAAAAGGAAGCTTTAGCTTCCTTTTTCTTTTTAGATGCCTTCTGTTTTTTAAATTTTTTACAAAATTGCCGCACATAAGAAAATGCCACATGTAACAAAGATATACGTCTAGACCGCTAGAAATTCTAGTTACAGGTTGGTTTTTGAAAATTAACGAGGTTACAATACGCGGATTAAAGGAAGTTGCGTAGAGCAAGAGCAATGAGCCACATATTAGATAAAATCGACACTGTTTACCCATTCCCACCAAAACCAATTCCGTTAAGCGAAGAAGAAAAATCGTCTTATATCGCGAGCATCAAAGAGCTGCTAAAACAAAAGGATGCAGTACTGATCGCGCATTACTACACCGATCCTGAAATTCAAGCACTAGCGGAAGAAACAGGTGGTTTTGTTGGTGATTCACTAGAAATGGCTAAGTTTGGTAACCGCCACCCAGCAAGCACACTGATTATTGCAGGCGTACGTTTTATGGGTGAGTCGGCTAAAATTCTGACACCAGAAAAACGAATTCTAATGCCAACGCTGGAAGCGGAATGTTCACTTGATCTAGGTTGTCCGGCGGACAAATTCAGTGAATTCTGTGATGCACACCCAGATCATACGGTTGTTGTCTACGCAAACACTTCTGCGGCAGTGAAAGCTCGTGCTGACTGGGTGGTCACATCAAGTATCGCGCTTGAAATCGTGGAACATTTAGACGCTGAAGATAAGCCAATTATTTGGGGACCAGACCGTCATTTGGGCTCATACATTGCCAATAAAACGGGCGCAGATATGTTGCTTTGGCAAGGTGAGTGTGTAGTGCATGATGAATTTTCTGCTGATGCACTTCGCAAGATGAAGAGTGTTTACCCAGATGCTGCGATTCTTGTTCATCCAGAGTCACCAGCAAGTGTGGTGGAATTGGCTGATGCTGTCGGCTCTACAAGTCAGCTTATCAAGGCTGCGAAAGAACTCCCTCACCAACAAATGATCGTGGCAACGGATAAAGGCATCTTCTTTAAGATGCAACAATTGGTGCCAGAAAAAGAATTGATCGAAGCGCCTACGGCTGGTGCTGGCGCGACTTGTCGCAGCTGCGCACACTGTCCTTGGATGGCAATGAACGGCTTGAAAGCGATTGAAAAAGCGCTTAGTGAAGGTGGAGAAGAGCACGAAATCTTCGTAGATGAAGCGCTACGAGTGAAGTCTCTTATTCCACTGAACCGCATGCTAGATTTTGCTGAGCAGCTAAATATGCAAGTGAAAGGTAACGCGTAATCACTTCTATTTATTAAGATAAATCCCAAAAAACCAGCCGAATATGGCTGGTTTTTTTGTTTTTGATTATCAATGGTTTAATATTGATTGATTTTGTAAATGCAGGGATCGGATATTTATGGCTGTGTGGCTAGTAGTTAAAAAGTGGCTTAGTTCGCACCTATTTAAATTAAGCAACCGAAACCTTCTTGTTATTAGTATTTTGTACATCAGTTTATCGTGGGGGCTTTTGGCTCTTGCGGGTGAAAAAGCGCTAACGGACAACTTCTCCAACTTCATTTATTACCTCATGGTTACCGCTAGTACGGTGGGCTATGGAGATCACTCTCCGGTCACAGACTTAGGGAAGTGGGTTGTTGTGTTGTTTGTTATTCCCGGTGGCTTGAGTTTGTTTGCTGCGTTATTGGGGCGTGTAGCTGGTTCTGCAATCGATTATTGGCGAGCGGGTATTTTGGGTAAACGGAGAGTGAGAGTGGAAAATCATATCGTATTGCTTGGGTGGAACGGGTCGAGAACAATGCACTTGATTCGTATGTTGCAACACGAAGAAGAAGGCAAGCGCCCTATCGTGTTGTGTAGTCGCTCTGATATTGAAAACCCATTGCCGGGTGAAATTCATTTTATCAAAGTGACCAGTTATACCGACGCACAGGAAATGAAGAACGCCAACATTACTGATGCGAGTTGTATCATTGTTGATAATCTTTCGGATGACATTACGCTCTCCGCTGCGCTTTATTGTGCCTCTGTGAATCCTGACGCACACTTGCTGGCTTATTTTAAAGACGACGCCTTAGGTCGATTGCTCAGTCAGCATTGCCCTAAAGCAGAGTGCATTCCTGCCGTAGGAGCAGAAATGTTGGCGAAAGCGGCAGTAGACCCTGGCTCTAGTGCCTTGCACCAAGAATTACTGGCATCCACCCGTGGGATGACACAGTACTCAGTCATTTATCCTGAGAATCAACCTATCACCACCATTGAGAGCATCTTTGGCTTTATCAAAAAGCGTCACCACGCGACATTGATTGCGTTTGATATCGGCAACGGTATCCAACTCAACCCAGATTTAGATGCGGAAGTGCCACCGGGTACCAAGCTGTTTTACATTGCAGATGAACGTATTGATGATTTTGCATGGAAAGAAATGAACAAGGAACAATAATGCACATGATTGCCGGCCTGTTAGCAGGTTTTCCAAACTTTTTACTCTACTTCTCAGTATCCATTATTTTTGTTTTGGCGTTTAAGTTCATCTACGTCAAGCTTACGCCTTATGATGAATGGCATCTGATCAAGGAAAAGCAAAATACCGCAGCCGCAGTGGCGTTGAGTGGCGCTTTTCTGGGTTATTGTATTGCGATTTCGGGTGCGGCAAAAAACTCAGTCAACATTGTCGACTTTATGGTTTGGGGCGTTGTTGCCATGCTTGCGCAAATCATCGCATTTGCCATCGTGCGTTTCATTTTGCTGCCAAGAGTTACTGAGCGTATCGAAAAAGATGAGCTGCCTGCAGGCATTGTACTTGCAGCGGTTTCTATATCGGTCGGCATGTTGAATGCTGCTTGTATGACGTACTAGGAGGAACGATGAAGCGCAGTTCCAACGTTAAACGTTCTTCCATGGATAAAAGCTTAAAGCTTGGAAAAATCATACCGTTCGCGGCATTTGGCGGAATTTTCTTCCTTGCGACCCAAGAATCAAAGATTGAAGGCTACATTTTTTCTGACGCCGATGAATGTAAATCCAACTCGCCAGAGTTTAGTGAGCAGTGTGATATAGCTTACCAAGAGGCATTGGCTCGTGCTGAACGAAATGCTCCTCGTTATAACAATGAATTCGAATGTGAAAACGACTTTTACGAAGACGATTGTTACTACAGCTCAGGCTCTCGTGCTTATGTCCCTCATTTTGGCGGCTTTTTCTATAGTCGTTCAGTTAATGATTTGAAAGGTTACAACAAGAGTTATTATTCGGAACCGATGTACCGCTATAAGTCCAAATTTTATAACGGTGCAGGCCAGTTTTTTGGCTCCTATCGTAACCAGTCGACCAAAGTCGCGACCAGTAACTTAAACAAACGTGGGGGCGGAACCATTGGAAGAGCCATGTCTCGAGGTGGATTCGGGAAGGCGGTTTCGGTCAGTCGTGGCGGTTGATTATGTTTCGACGAGAGATACAAGAACGAGAAAACTGGCGTGAATTAGCACGCCAGTTTGGTTTTGGTTTTCATTCTATGTATGGGCAACCGTATTGGGATGAGAGTGCTTACTACCAATTTACGCTGGAGCAAATCGAGCACGACCTAGAATCTCCCACTGAAGAACTGCATCAGATGTGCTTGTCTATTGTGGATGAGGTGGTTCGCTGTGAGCAACTACTGACGAAATGTGCGATTCCTGAGTTGATGTGGGAACAGGTCGCGTCTTCGTGGCAACGAAAAGAGCCTTCACTCTATTCTCGTTTGGATTTTGCGTATAACGGAACATCACCAGCAAAGCTACTCGAAAACAATGCCGATACACCGACAAGTTTGTTTGAAACGGGTTTTTGGCAATGGGTGTGGCTGGAAGATGTAGTTAACAAAGGTCGAATTCATCAAGCTGCGGATCAATTCAATATTCTTCAAGACTTTCTGATTGAGCGTTTTGCGGAGATAGCCAAATATCAACCGGGACAAACTCTCCACTTTAGCTGTTGCAAGTACACAGAAGAAGATAAAGCGACTGTCCAGTATTTAGAAGATTGCGCGCGCGAGGCGGGGCTAGCGACAGCTTTTGTGCACGTCGAAGATATTGGTGTAACGGAAGACGGAAAATTTGTGGATGTGGACGAACGAGCCATTCGTTGGATGTTCAAACTTTATCCTTGGGAATTCATGTTTGAAGAGGAATACGCGAAATACTTAGCGACTGCAAATGTCAACTGGCTAGAACCCATGTGGAAATCGATTTTATCCAATAAAGCACTTTTGCCATTGTTGTGGGAACGCTTTCCAAATCATCCCAATCTTTTGCCTGCCTATTTTGCTAATGACCCAAAAGCGAGTTGTTTGAACGATTATGTCATCAAACCGTTATTCTCACGGGAGGGGGCGAATATTGAGATCGTCAAAGATGGAAAGCGCTTGGTGAAAACGCCGGGGCCTTATGAATCGAAGTTCAATATCGTTCAGAAATATCATCCGTTGCCTAAGTTTGGGCAGAACCATACGTTAATCGGTAGTTGGCTCGTCAATGATAGAGCGGCGGGTATTTCGATTCGTGAAGATAGTAGCCTAGTGACACAAGATATGGCGCGCTACATTCCACATGTGATTTTGACGTAATCAAAAAAGCTCTCCATTCGGAGAGCTTTTTCATATCAGATGTTCAATTTCAATGATCAACGATTACGTTATTTTATTGCTCTTCAGCCAACGCAACACCGCGTTGAGTAAGACCACATAGCATCACAGGTATAGCATTGAAGATCTCTTCAAATTGCTCTAAGCCTTCCATGCCTTGCTCTGCAAGCGTTGCAATAGTGGTTTCTGGATCGTACAACATAGTAAGAGAGAGCAGTACACCACCCAATAGGGCACTGTCTTCGCTGTCTTCTGGCATTAACGTTTCCCAATCATCACGTGTCAGTTGCCAACCTTGAAGTACACCTTCACAGAAATCACGAGTACTTGCTGAGACAATGTCTTGCTCATCGAGAGTACAACCTTCAGGCCATTGCCAAGAACCTTCTAGCAAAGCTGGTCGAGTTTGGTTCCACATTTGTACAATTTCATCAATGTACAGTTCTAGTTGTTCACCATCTGAGAAAGGTGCTGTCTCTTCGCCGCCCCATAAGAATGGTAGCCACTCTTGAGGGTTCAACACGTTTGGCGCTGATGCCATTGCGGTTACAAAGCCTTGAGTTTTCGCTAGGTTTAGTAGTTTTCCATCAAGTTCTGGAAGAGAAAGCATGTCTTGTAGTTTCAAAATAGAATACCATTTGTTAATGGGCTGATTGGTTGCGCTCATCTTACCAATCAATCAGTGATAAATCGATATTAGGGAATGATTCGTCTACAGATATGGAAATTCGTTCGTCACTTAGAAAAAAAAGCATTCTCGCTCTCACACTGTACCTGTGTTTTTTTATCGCTACGATAGGGTCGGTGGTGTACTTGGTGGTTGAGCCACCTGTCCGTGACAAACTAGAAAGAAATCTCGATTTACGTACCCAACTGCTTGCTTCCCAGATAAAAGAGCCGCTCATCACATCCACAGGCGTACTGAATAGCTTGGTTGGGCTGGCGCAAAGCTCAAACCAAAGCAATTCCCTTAAATCGACCATTCCTCAGATTTTAAGATTAAGCGACGAGATCATCGTCAGTGGTGGATTGTGGCCTAAACCAGAACTCAAAGAAGAACGATGGCGGTTTACCAGTTTGTTCTTTAACAAGAACAGTGAGGGGAACATCGATCAGATTCATTCATACAACAATCCAGAATCTGGCGGTTATGACAATGAGCCGTGGTATCGCGCAGCCGCTGAACGACCGTCAGGCTCGGTGAGTTGGTCTGCGGTGTATATTGATACTTTCACTCAAGTTCAAATGATTACCGCCTCTGCGCCGTATTATAAAAATGGAGAGTTTGCAGGCGTTGCGACGGTCGACCTTTCTTTGGAGGCCTTATTCCAGTTCATTCGTGAGCACACCAACCAATACTCTTTGGGGGTGGTCATTCGAGATGCTAACTCGAATGTCATCATCGAACACAACTTTCAAATCACCAAACAAATGTACATTAGTAAACTCGATTTTGGTGAATTTCATTGGAAGCTAGAAGTTGTCAATGCTAAGGCGAAAGTGGCAGATCAAGTGTTCGAGCAAGTCATGAGTGTTGAAGGCGGCATCATCCCATTCTTATTGCTATGCGTTCTCGTTGGGTACTATTTACTTAACCGATACATTGTCGAACCTATCGTACGAATCGCTACAAAAATTGATGATTCCAAAACTGGCGGGATCATTGATATCGATTACGGAAGTGAGGACGAAATCGGCCATCTCATTACCAAATTCAACGAGAAGACCATTTACCTCGAACAAGAGAGAGTAAAAGCCCAAGCTTCGACAAATGCCAAAACTGCTTTTCTTGCCACTTTGTCGCATGAAATCCGTACGCCGATGAATGAGGTACTCGGCACCGCTCAAATCCTGCTCAAAACGCCGTTAACGGACGAACAAAGAAAACACCTTAATACACTATACGATTCTGGTGATCACATGATGACGCTACTGAACGAGATTCTTGATTACTCCAAGATAGAGCAGGGACATGTAGAGTTTTCGAACTCGCCATTCCCCATAGAATCGATCATTGGCAGTATAAAAAGCGTTTATCATACCTTGTGTGCAGAGAAAGGATTGCAGTTTAAGGTGACGTCGTTAGTTCCTGTGGGACGCTGGTATGACAACGACAAAGCGCGCCTTCGTCAAGTGTTGTTTAATTTACTCAATAACGCCGTGAAGTTTACTGACAGAGGCATTGTTGAAGTGACGCTGAGTGAGCAAACTCACTATGACAAAACTGTGTTGGTTATCGCGATAAAAGACACGGGAATAGGGATATCTAAAGAGGCGCAAAAACGTATATTTCGCCCATTTGAGCAAGCAGAATCATCAACCACAAGGCGCTTCGGCGGGACTGGCCTTGGCCTTGCAATTGTTAAAGAGATCGCCGAGCACATGGGCGGTCATGTGACTGTGCAAAGCCAAGAAAATATCGGCACTACATTCACGGTTGAAGTTGAGATCTCTCCTTGCGAACCTGGGAAAGTGGAATCAGGACATAGGCACAAGCTCAATTGCAATGGTTTGAAGGCCTTGATAGTAGAGGACAATCGAACCAACGCCATCATTATGGAAACCTTCTTAAGAGCAAAGGGCTTTGAATGCTCAAGTGTTGAAAATGGACAGCTAGCGGTAAATAAAATAGCTGTAGAGCCGTTCGATTTAATATTGATGGACAACCATATGCCTGTCCTTGATGGAGTTGGGGCAATCTCAGCAATTCGCTCCATGAGCAGCGCTGCGAAGTCGGTACTGATATTTGGTTGTACTGCAGATGTGTTCAAAGAGACCCAAGAGCGCATGTTAGGCGTAGGCGCTGACCATATCATTGCTAAACCAATAGTGGAGTCCGAACTGGATGATGCCTTGTACCGACATGCCGATTTGCTGTATCAATATCAAACCAAGCAAAATCAACAAGCATTAGAAGTGTTGGGAACCGATTCTTTGCTGATTAGCTTTTATGTCGCTCTAGATAATGGCAATCTCGGAGACGCGCTTGATGCGCTGCTTGCTATAATGGATAGCCTTCAACCTAATACAGATGAGGTATTGTCGGAGGTAATCAGTAGGATTAAACGCGATCTACTGCGTCAATCTCTACCCGATCAGGAAGATATAGACACATTAACTATGTTACTTGCTACGCCGTAATTTACAGATAAAAAAGCAGTCCATTTGTTTTCTTCGCCGCTCTTTTGGCTCTTCCTGAACTTCAGCGTATTTTTACCATATCGGTAGTGCTTTGTGCCGTCATTTATACTCTGAGTTTTTACATCTAGGTAGCATAAGCGTTTGCAATTGGTGTAATAAAACCAAATTTTGTTCCAATTCTATACCATCTACTCATTTTCAACCCTCTTAAAAGTAAGTCATTTCCATATTTTTGTGCCTTTTTTACCCGTAAAATCCTGTTTTTTCGCTAAAACGGTGAAAAAAACTACTTTTGTTTCTAAAGTTGGTTATTAATTTACAACTTCATTTTAAATATGGAGCCATAATCTACAAATGTTGTGATTTAATAGTGTCATTAACTGGTAATTAAGTTGTGTGGCAGTTAATCATATTTAGTTCTTTATTAATTGCAGTGTTTGATTTTAGGGGTTGTAAATGAAGTCTCGTGGACCATTTTGTATTCGTCATGCCGCAGCGGATACTTTTGCTATGGTTGTTTTTTGCTTTATTACAGGGATGATTATCGAGATTTTGATTTCAGGAATGACGTTTGAGCAGTCTCTGGCATCACGCACGTTGTCTATACCAGTAAATATCGCGATTGCTTGGCCTTATGGCATGTTCCGTGATTGGGTTTTGCGCCAAGGTAACAAACTTTCACCTTCCTCTTTCATGAAAAATGTGTCTGATCTTGTATCGTATGTGCTTTTCCAATCACCTGTGTACGCCGGCATTCTTTTAGCCGTTGGTGCATCGTATGATCAAATTGTTACGGCAGTTGCGAGCAACGCTGTGGTTTCTTGTGGAATGGGCGTGTTATACGGCTACTTTTTGGATATGTGCCGTCGTTGGTTCCGCGTTCCAGGTTATCATCAAGGCGTTTGATTGACACTGTTTTGTTCAATTTAGTTACTTAGTGAGCAAACGAGTGTAAAAGAAGGCTTTTTTTACGGTTTAGCCTTGACCATGAGGCTCATAATCATTAAATTAGCGCCTCGTTAGCCAAGAATGCTAACCACAATTTGATTCGGTGAGTTGTCCGAGTGGCTGAAGGAGCACGCCTGGAAAGTGTGTATACGGCAACGTATCGAGAGTTCGAATCTCTCACTCACCGCCACATTCTATAAGCCCTTGTAGTGTAAGAACTTCTTATAATACAGGGGTTTGGTGTTTTAATGTAAGCTGCCTACTGGTACAAAGAGTAGGTACAATGTCGAACATCATGGCAAGTCCTTATAAGCATCCTCAAACTGGTGTTTACTACTTTAGAATGGCTGTCCCAAAAAAGCTGGTTCCTATAATCGGTAAGACAGTCTTCAAAAAATCTCTTCAAACTAAAAATCTTTCTGAAGCTAAACCACGATTTACTGAGTGTCTATCCGATGCACAGAAGCAGATCGCCGTTGCTCAGTTAAAGCTATCTAATTCATCCAATGTCGAACTCAATGTTAGAGACTGCGCAATCATCGCAGAGCGTTGGTATGAGTACGTAAAGAATGAAGTTGACACCTCTGGTAACTACGATTTTTTCCTAAAAAGGGTTTTAGATGCGGAAGGCACAGTCCGTGAATTTGGCTTGTCTGATACTTTGTCCATATGTGGCAACGAGGTTGATACTGCTACCCCTGACCAGCTTCAAGAGCTAGCAGATGAACTAAAAGAGTTTATTGTTGCTCAACTAGATAGAGAGGGTTTAGTTGTCTCTTCTCACAGTGAGTCTTTCCGTCAATTAGCAGTAGCTTTCTATCACTACATTCATCGCATCGAAGCGCTATGTAGAGCGCGTTACAACCGTGACTATGGCTACGAAGCAATATCTAATCCTATTGCAGATAAACCTCTATCAGTTAACCCTTTAGCCAATAAACATCAGCCTAAACGCAAAAAGGCATCTCAATACTCCATATCTAATGTGTTTAAGAGGTATCACCAGTCTGAGATTCTTAAAGACAAAGACGCTAAAGCATTGTACGAGGCTGGCCTTCAGATTGAGCGTCTAATCGAAGTTATCGGAGATCTGGATGTTACTGAGGTAACTCGTGCGCATATCGTTGAGTTTCGAGATACATTGCTTCAGTTACCTAAGTCTAAAATTGCAAGTATCAGGAATAGACCTCTTCTAGAACAAATTGAACTTGTAAAGATACAAGGTCTAGAGACTTTAAGTGCTACTACGGTGAAGAACTGTCTACGCAAGACCTCTGTTGTGTTTAGCTATGCCATTGAACTAGGCATCATCGACTCTAATCCACACGTAGGTGTGCGTGTTGCCACGGCGGAGAAGAAGACTGAAGCAAGCGAGGGAAAAGGCTACACTGACTCAGAAATGCGTCGACTGTTCCAAGCTGACGTATTTAATGATGCTAATGCTCGTAAACCTTATGGTATGGCTTGTTATTGGGTACCTTTGTTGTGCAGATATACAGGTGCACGCCTAGAGGAAATGTCTCAACTACATAAGTCAGATGTATCCCAATCAGATTCAGGCATACATTACCTCAACATCCGTAGAGGTGAGGGGCAAAGTGTTAAGAATAACTCTTCACTGAGACACGTACCTATCCCTGCTCATCTGATAGAACTAGGTTTCTTAGATTATGTTGCGGAGTCAGTTGGCTTCTTGTTCCCTGAGCTTAAAGAGAACAAATACGGTAAGAAATCAGCGGCACTCAGTAAGTGGTGGGGTCAAACAGTCAGGTCTCTAGGTGTACACACAACCCAACCAGCTCATGCCTTTAGGCATACTTTCAAGACGGCTCTGCGCAGATTGGGTATTGCTGATACTGTTAGTGACGCTATTACTGGTCACACTCCAGCGGGTGTAGGCGGTTCATATGGTACGGTTGAGTTAGAGACGAAGAAAGAAGCTATCGACCGTCTCCCTCGTTTAGCTTTAAGTAGGCTATAAGAGTATCACTTAGTTACGGTTTACAGGTGCTATTGTCAAAACGTTCTTCACGAGGTGTTTTAATTTAAGTTATTGTTTTTTTAGTTATTAACTTTTATTGATTTATTTTAAATATCCCTATAGTGACCACCTAGAGATCTTGGCGGTCACAAGTGACCACCCTAGCGTCTTTCCAAAGTTCCGCATTACCTTGCGGCTACCGCTGAGACCTCTCTGTGGGGTTCTGCTGTGGCCGCTAGGTGTTCACTATGACTCGTTAGAACATATCGTCGTCAGTAGAATTGTCTTCACAGTATTTAAGGACAACTTTGTCTTCATCCCACTTACGTTTGACTACTATCCCTAGTGATTTCTTGTCTAGGCTATTTAAGGCTTTCCTGAAAGCTATAGGGTTTCTTTTGATTAACTCAATAAGGGTGCTTTGTTGACGAAATATTTCTATTTGTTCTATCTCTTCTTCAGATAAATCATCCTCAAACTTATTACCCTTATAAGCTTTTGCTAACCTACTAATGATTGGAAACCCATCTTTATCAAAGTCACAAAGCGTTACCTCAAACCTCTTCATTAATCTTCTTCTGAGTTTTTCTGCGGCTTTTTGATAATCACTAAACCACTCTTTAAAACTAGGCAAACCAACTTCAGCGCAGGCTTTCTGAGCGTTCACAATGTGTAATCCTTGAGAGTGGCTACAATCAAATAACTTAGCGGTTTCTCTTTTCGAAAGAATCTTTAGGTTCTCCCCCTGCATCAAAGATTGCTTAAACTTGTTTTGCCACATTTCAGACTGATCTAAGGCTGTACCGTGTTCTATGTTCTTAGTGAGAGAATCCAGATAGGCTTCAGCTTCTGTATAACCTCGATAGACCTTTACTGGTACTAAAAGGACTTTGCTTGGGTTATCTTTAAGGAACACATGGCATGCTTCAGTGCGATGGAAACCACTAACCACATACAACTCACCATAAATCTCATAGGCTTCTATTGGTTCTCTGATGCCATTGCCATTTTCTATACTGGTAAGAATATTTTTGAGTTGTCTTTGTCTGCTGTTTATTGAAGCTGCTCTGTCTGCTTTGTTACCGATCAACTGTGTTTGTCTGCTTTGAAACCTTTCATCGAGAACAAGCTGTCTAGGGTCAATTTGCTCTAAAGTATAATGTTTCATCATCTTATACTGCTGGTGGAACTCTATCTTGATTATTAGTTGGTATGAATTAACCTCACAACCACGCTACCGCCTAAGTAATCTGGGTAGGGGGGAGGGTTAGGGGTAAATAGTTTGTTCTTCGATTGCACTGCCTAGCTATTCTTAAAAACCATGTGTGATTGGATTTTTTGATTTTTACTTACATGGCGCTCGTTGATAGTGCTCTTTGTACCGTTGAAAGAGATACGCCTACTTGGGCGGCTATCTTCCGTAAAGATACTCCTTGAGAGCGTAACTCTGAGATACGTTGATGGTTTGTTTTGTTCGTTGGTCTACCTTTATATCTCCCTGCTGCTTTAGCTTTCTCAATACCTTCCTGACGTCTTTCCTGAATCATTGCTAACTCGAATTGAGCTACAGCTCCTAGCATGTTCAGCATGATCTCAGACATATGATCACTTCCACCAGCATTAAAGCTTAGGTTTTCCTTGTGGAATCTCACGCTAACGCCTTGGTTAGTCCAGTCGTTTATTAGCTGCTTTAAATCAACCAAATTACGCGCTAGGCGGTCGATGCTATGAACATGGATTGTATCTCCTTCTCGAACGTAGTCTTTAAGAGCTTCTAATGCTGGTCGTTTGGTTGAACCACCACTGCATTTATCTGTAAAGCTCTTATCAAAGGTGATACCAGAATCTGTAAGTTGACGGTCTGTATTTTGGTCTGTGGTCGAAACACGTAGATAAGCTATGTGTGCCATTAGGTGTACCCGTTTAACTCTTAGATGATAGAAATTTTATTGTGGTCACAATTCAAATTCAACCCTATTGGGTACTGTTTGATCAAGGTTTGACCGTAGTCGTTTGGGTATACCTAACGGGTACGGATACATAGACACAACTTAATTAAAGTATCCATAATGCTATTTGTAGAAATTATTCTGAACGTTACATACAAAAATGCTCACTTTTTGGAATCCTGAAATAGGTTAAATTGGTCTATAATCATTTGATTGGCATGCATATTATGAGGTTAGGATGGATTGGCCGGGTGAAAAAGCATTAATAAAACTAGGTGACTTAGTATCAGAAGGAACAGGTGGCGCTTTTGCTCCTTGGCAAACAAGGCGTAAAGCTCGAGCTGAAGCTGAAGCAAAGAGAGAAGAACTCTTAATGCTTGCTCAGACTGAACAAGATATTGAGGATATAAAATCTGGCAAGAAGCAATACACTGCCGATCATCAGCTAATAACTGTATGTCAGGAAGAGGAAGATGAACCTCTAGGTGGCACGACTGAACTCAAAGGTGGAAGAGTAGAGCCATATTTTGATCTTGAAGCTCTTGATAGGCAAGCTAATGCTCGTAAGCAGGCTCAAGTTATTCAGGAGGAAATAAATCTGACTAAAACGGTATTACTTGCTGAGCAAGAGTTAGAGTCTGGTAAATATGAGGCTAATGATGACCCGGTAGATCCTGATTGGTTTACACGTTGGCGTGATAGTGCAGAGAAAGTTAGTAACGAAGAACTACGAAAATTATGGGCTAAAGCTCTGGCTGGAGAGGTCACAACACCAGGCTCTTATTCTCTCCGAACATTGGAGTTTTTGAAAAATCTATCTCAATTAGAAGCGGAAAAAATCTCTAAACTAGCACCTTATGTGCTAGGGGATTTTATATATAAATCTCGTTGTCTTGAGACTAGTGGTCTAAGTTTTGGTGTCCTATTGGAGATTGAGGAACTAGGTATAATAACAGGTTTGACTGCGGGAGGTCTCAGTAAAACTACTAGGAGTCTCGACTCTGAAAACTTTGTACAGACCATTCAGTACGGCGGTAAGATACTTATAATCAAAAATGACAATCCTGAACGAACTATCAAGTTAGGTGGGTATAAAGTTACAAAACTGGGTGAAGAAATTCTGAAATTAGGAGTTTTTCCGTATGACTATAATTATCTAGAGGAGCTTGGTAACTCTTTGAAGAAACAGAATTTTACTGTCACTATGGCTGACATTTCTCGTCTCACTCCAGGTGAGGTTCATTATGTTAATGCAAGAGATTTATAGAAGCTCAAATGCGTAAATACTAACCACATTAATCAAGTTTAAGATGTACAAACTACTGGTACAAACTAACAAATTAAACTAATATTAAGTGGTTGATTTTAATTGTTTTAAACTTGGTAGCTAGCACTCGAGAGTTCGAATCTCTCACTCACCGCCACATTCGAAGCCCTAGCAGAAATGCTAGGGCTTTTTCGTTTTATCAATTCGTATTTTTCTTCTTCCTTTCCTTGTTCTTTTCGAAACGCCTATTTATATCCATCTATCTCAATTTATTTGTTGCTGTAAGCTTTAAACATAAATAGATCATCTGCCTAACGTCATTCACTGTTTGGTGTGATTCTAAGGAAAATATGAATAAAATCAGGCTACGTTGAAATCAACTTAAGTACTATTTTGTTACATTTTTCACGTCGTGAATCATTTATTTTTCATCATTCTTGTGATTTGCCTCGATTAAAGAAAATTTCATATAAATCAATTAATTGTTGAAAACAGAACCGTTATCAAAAAGACAAAAAATATTAGATAAAGTTGATCTAGTTACTCAGTTGAATAGTCCATTTGTTTGATATGATAGTGAACGAATTGTACATATATATTAAGGGAATCTATTCATGTTCCAAAACTTTACAATCAAACAAAAGATAGTGATTCCTCTATCTTTGATAATTGGATTGTTCACCGTGAGCTCAGTATTAAATGTTATGACAACGAGCAAGCAATCTGAATTAAGCGACACCTTAAATGAACAGATCGTACCCAACCTGTTCACGATTGAAGATGCGTACCGCGATCTTTACCAAGCGACTTCTGCTGTTCAAGGCATTGCCTTAGCAGAAACACAAGCAGATATTGATCATCACATTCACGAGTACAAAGACAATGCTTACAAAGCGTTGCCGCGTATGGAAAAAGTGATTGAGCTATCACGTGCGGGAGTGATGCCTGCATCACACGGTGCTGATGTGCAAAAACTGGTGACTTTAGGTCAAAAGTGGCTACAAAGTTACGAAGTGATGTTGAGCAAGCCTCAATCTCAATGGCTAAGCTACTACAACGAGCACAAGAACACGTTTGAGGAGCAATTTGTTGATGTTCGAGCCCAGCTCAATGTCGTGAAAAGTGCTATCGAAGATAAGCAAGGTGAGTTGAAGTCAGACATTTCAGCGGCGACTGCACGAGCAGAATCGATTTTAGAAATGGGCATCATCGTTGTGATCTTAGCGGCGCTTGGCATGGTGTTCCTGCTGCTACGCACAGTACTTAAACCATTAAACGACATCAAAGACGCAATGGCGCAAATCGCTTCGGGTGATGGTGATCTTAGCCAACGAATCCAAATTAATACGCAAGATGAAATTGGTCAGCTGGCCAAGGCATTTAACGAGTTTGTTTCTAAAATCCAAGCGACCGTGTCACAGGTGATTGATAGCTCAAACACGCTTCGTCAAGAGATGGCAAACTTAAGCTCGCTCACTGAGACGATTGCAGATTCGACAGTATCTCAACAGCGCGATAGCGAAGCAGTTGCTGCAGCAGTGCATGAAATGCAAGTGACTAGCCGCAATGTGAGCGAGAGTGCAAATGAAGCAGCAGTTGCAAGCCAAACCGCGAATGATGAGCTTTCTAATACCAATGTGATTTTGGAGCAAACGGTCGGCTCGATTCGTGACTTGGCTGGAGAGATCGAAAGCGCAAGCCATGTGATCAATACGCTAGATAATGATGTGAGCGATATTGCCTCTGTACTAGATGTAATTCGCGGCATTGCAGAACAGACTAACTTACTTGCACTGAATGCGGCGATTGAAGCGGCGCGAGCGGGTGAGCAAGGTCGTGGTTTTGCTGTGGTTGCTGACGAAGTACGCTCTCTTGCAAGTCGTACGCAGCAAAGTACGGGTGAAATCCAAGCTATGATTGAAAAGCTTCAGTCTGGTGCAGGGCAAGCTGTAGAAGTGATGCGTGGTAGCCAAAATAGCAGTGAAGAGACCATTCAATCTGCCGGGCGAGCAAGCGAATCTCTGGCTGAAATTCTCAATGCAATTTCACGCATGAATGAGATGAACACGCACATCGCAACTGCAGCGAGTCAACAAAGCACAGTGAGCGATGAAGTGAATACCAACGTTCAGGGTATTGCAGACAGCAGTACATCGATTGTTGATATTGTCACGCAGGCTCAGCAATCACTTGCGATGCTGTCACAACAAACTCAGAGATTGGATCAGCAAGTCAGCCAGTTCCGAGTTTAAGCTCTGATATTTGAAATTGATGCGAAACAGCCCGCTGATGTGCGGGCTCTTTTTTAGCTGATGTTTAACGTAGCTTTTCGCCAATTGGATTTAATCAATTAAATCTGGACTTGACCTCAAAACTCTGTACAAACACTCGCCGTTTTTATCATCAATTTACACACTTTTTGACCCGTCCACTTGTACACAGAAAATTGTGATTTCCAACACAATATCTTCAAATCTGAGAGTTCTATTGCACCTTTACAACAAACGCATTCGACAAGCGTATAGAAACGTAAATTTTGTTGTATGTACAACACTGGGTAATTATCATTCTAACTAATTTGTTTGGGATAAATGCATATCCACTAATCATAATCGAGCCATTCAGAACGCATTGAATTGGATATTTGTAGGGCTTGCAAAATAAGAGAGATGTTTCATGAGACGTAGAACCACGCTATCGCTGCTGATTGCATCGAGCCTGTTTATGGCGGGATGTCAACCAAGCCAAGAAGGAACTGAGCAAGGTGGTGGCGCCGCTCCCGCAACCGAAGTGAATGTGTTGACGGTTGAACCTGTTCGACAAGCTTTGACGGTTGAGTTGCCGGGCCGCAGCCGTGCATTTAAAGAGGCGGAAGTCCGCCCACAGGTAACGGGTATTATTTCAGAACGTAACTTTGTTGAAGGTGGCGTTGTGGAAAAAGGTCAGTCGTTGTATCAAATTGATGACTCTTCATTTCAAGCGGATTTGCTTAGTGCAGAAGCGGAGCTGATTCGTGCGCAAGCTTCTGAAGAATCGACGTTTGCAACCGTTAAACGTTACCGCGCATTGATTACCAAGAAATCGATCAGTCAACAAGATCTGGATGAAGCAGAAGCGGCTTACAAAGAAGCGAAAGCGCAAGTGCTCGTAGCCAAAGCGAAGATCAATACTGCAAAGATCAATTTGACTTATACCCGTGTGAAAGCGCCGATCAGTGGCGTGATCAGCAAGTCAAATGTGACTGCGGGAGCGTTGGTTACGGCAAACCAAGCCGACAAGCTAACGACGATTCAACAACTTGATCCGATCAACGTGGATATCGTTCAGTCTTCTGCTCAATTGCTACGACTAAAAGCGGCGCTTTCTCAAGGCCACATGCAAGAAGATCAATCTGCGCAAGTTGCATTGACGCTTGAAGATGGCTCGACTTACGAGCACAAAGGCACAATGAAGTTCACGGAAGTTAACGTGGATGAAAGTACGGGAAGCGTGACTTTGCGAGCGGAATTCCCAAATCCTGATGGTTTACTTCTTCCGGGTATGTTCGTGCGTGCGACCGTGATTACTGGTGTTGACCCTAGCGCGATTTTGATCCCGCAAAACACCGTGACTCGCGATGCAACAGGCAAAGCTTCGGTGATGACGGTGAGTGCTGATAATACCGTTGCGATTACGCCAGTCATTACGGCGGAAGTTATAGACAACCAATGGCGCATCATTGATGGATTAAAAGCCGGTGACCAAGTTATTACGGCGGGTTTGCAAAAGGTGCGTCCGGGTAGCCCAGTCACCATCCAAACGGGAGAGCAGGGATAATCATGGCTCGATTTTTTATTGATCGTCCGGTTTTTGCTTGGGTACTGGCGATTCTGACCATGCTTGCGGGGATCATGTCCTTGTTCAACTTGCCAGTGTCGCAATATCCAACCATTTCGCCGACCACGATCACCATCAGCGCGCGCTATCCTGGTGCTTCTGCTAAAACGGTAGAGGACTCTGTCACGCAGGTTATCGAGCAAAACATGACAGGTCTGGATTACCTACGTTACTTGTCTTCGAGCAGTGACGCTTTCGGCAATGCGACTATTACACTGACTTTTGATAGCGAAGCCGATCCTGATATCGCGCAGGTTCAAGTGCAGAACAAACTGCAATTGGCGTTGACTTCGCTTCCTATGGAAGTGCAAAGCCAAGGTATTGTGGTGAACAAATCTAACACCTCATTTTTGATGGTGGTGGCGGTTTATTCTGACGATCCAGATTTTACACAAAACGACATTGCCGACTTTGTTGTAACCAACATTCAAGACCCAATCAGCCGTGTGACGGGTGTGGGTCAAGTACAGGCTTTTGGTTCTCAATACGCGATGCGTGTGTGGCTTGACCCGTTTAAGCTGACTCAGTTCAACCTGACGGCAATTGACGTTGCGAATGCAATCAGCGAGCAGAATGCGCAAGTGTCATCTGGTCAATTGGGTGCAGCACCTGCGCAGAAAGGTCAACTGCTTAACGCGACGATTTCTTCTGCGAGTCGTTTAAGCAGTGTGGCTGAGTTCCAAAACATCATCTTGAAATCAGATGCGAGCGGTGCAAACGTTTATCTAAGAGACGTTGCTCGTATTGAGCGTGGAGCAGAAAGTTACGATATTCAAGGTCAGTACAACGGTTTGCCGGCGTCTGGTTTAGGTATTTCACTTGGTACAGGTGCGAACGCGCTGGAAACGGCGGCTGCAGTTAAAGAGCGTTTAGCAGAGTTGAGTGAAAACTTCCCAGATGGTCTGAAAGTCGCTTATCCATTTGAGACAACACCGTTTGTAGAAGCATCGATTCAAGAAGTAGTGAAAACGCTACTGGAAGCGATTGTGTTGGTGTTCTTAATTATGTACCTGTTCTTACAGAACTTCCGTGCAACGATCATCCCGACGATTGCTGTTCCGGTTGTACTCTTGGGTACGTTTGCCATTCTTTACGCGACAGGTTTCAGCGTGAATACCCTGACGATGTTTGCGATGGTTCTGGCGATTGGTTTGCTGGTGGATGACGCCATCGTTGTGGTAGAAAACGTTGAGCGTGTGATGCACGAAGACGGGCTCGATCCAAAAGAAGCAACTAAGAAATCGATGGGGCAGATCACTGGCGCGTTGATTGGTGTTGGTTTGACCTTATCGGCAGTATTCGTCCCGATGGCATTTATGTCAGGTTCGACCGGGGTAATTTACCGTCAGTTCTCGATCACCATCGTTGCTGCGATGACGTTGTCAGTGATGGTTGCGATCATCCTGACACCAGCGCTGTGTGCTACGTTACTGAAAAAAGGTGACGCTGAATTTACGGATAAAAAAGGCTTCTTCGGTTGGTTTAACCGTAAATTTGATTCGATGACCGCAGGTTATGAGGCTGGTGTAGCCAAGTTGCTAAAACGCACTGGGCGTATGTTGTTGGTGTTTGTGGCAATGAGCGCTGGTGCGGGTTGGTTATTTATGAATCTGCCGACGTCTTTCCTACCAGATGAAGACCAAGGTACGGTGTTCTCGATGGCAATCTTGCCGCCGAACTCGACTCAAGAGCAGACAGAAAAAACACTCGATAAAGTGCGTAGCTATTTCTTGGAAGAAGAAAAAGACAACGTGAGATCCGTGTTTACCGTGGCTGGTTTTAGCTTTGCTGGTCAAGGTCAAAACATGGGTATGGCGTTTATTGGCTTGAAAGATTGGTCTGAGCGCGAAGCGCCGGGTTCGGATGCTGCATCTTTGACTGGCCGTGCTATGGGTTACTTCTCAACCATCAAAGAAGCCATGGTATTTGCGTTTGCACCTCCTGCCATCCAAGAGTTGGGTAACGCAACGGGTTTTGATTTCTATCTACAAGACTCCCTGAGCCTTGGTCACGAAGCATTGGTTGCCGCACAAGGGCAATTACTGGGAATGGCAGCGCAGAATCCAAAACTAGTTGGTGTTCGTCCGAATGGCCAATCTGATGCACCAATGTACCAAGTTCATGTAGATCACGTTAAATTGCGCGCGCTGGATGTCAGCATCAACGACGTGAACCAAATCCTATCCGCCGCTTGGGGTGGTGCGTACATCAACGACTACATTGACCGTGGTCGCGTTAAAAAAGTGATGGTGCAAAGTGACGCAGAGTTCCGTATGCAGCCAGAAGATTTTAACTCGTGGTATGTACGTAATGCGCAAGGTGAAATGGTGCCGTTTTCGGCGTTTGCAAGTGGTGAATGGACGTATGGTTCACCACAGCTTCAACGCTTTAATGGCCTGGCCGCGATGAACATTCAAGGTGGTGCAGCTCCAGGTGTCAGTACGGGTGAAGCAATGGCTGAGATTGAAGCGATGGTTGAGCAGTTACCAGAAGGCTTTACGGTGAACTGGAACGGCATCTCTTATGAAGAGCGTTTGTCCGGCAACCAAGCTCCAATGTTGTACGCGTTGTCCATTTTGGTCGTGTTCCTAGTACTTGCTGCGTTGTATGAAAGCTGGTCTGTACCGCTTGCGGTCGTGTTGGTTGTACCTTTGGGCGTATTAGGCGCTGTGCTCGCAGTACTTGGTCGTGGAATGGACAACGACGTGTTCTTCCAAGTGAGTTTGTTAACCACAGTGGGTTTGGCAACGAAAAACGCGATTTTGATCGTTGAGTTCGCGAAAGAATATTACGAGAAAGGTGCAGGTCTGATTGAAGCTACACTGCACGCGGTGCGTGTGCGTCTTCGTCCAATCATCATGACGTCCTTGGCGTTTGGCTTGGGTGTGGTTCCGTTGGCAATCAGTGCTGGTGTGGGCTCTGCTGGTCAAAACGCGGTAGGTACTGGTGTGCTTGGCGGCATGATCAGTGCAACCTTGCTTGGTATCTTCTTTGTTCCGGTGTTCTTTGTTGTGGTAGAGCGTTTGTTTGATCGCCGTGCCCAAAAAGAAGAGCAGAAAGAGCGATCTCAAGAACTCGCTCCAGCAACGGAAAAGTCGGAGTAAGACTTCGTAAGCTTAACTGAGTTATACTAATAACAATAAACATAATAAAAGGGCGCGTAAGCGCTCTTTGTTTATGCTTTCAACTCGATGGTTTAATACGCCACCGATTTTGAATCAAGCCTAGGAAGAGCGATCACGTTTCGAATTCCTCATAAAAAGGTCAGAAAGCATAACATGAAGCCATAAGTTAAATAGGCGGCTATGAAAGAGCAAAAAATTTCACCAATCTCCGTTTTGGATCAAAGCCCAATGTTTGTCTCTGGGGTGATGCAACGGATGTATCGCAACCGAGCACAGGCAGAGTTATGTCGTCAAAATCAGATGACCTTAGAGATGGCCAGTGCGTTGGCAGCGTTAGAAGAGTTTCAGCCCATGAGTCAACAAGCGTTAGCCGATGCCGTTCTGACCGAACGAAGCGTTGCAAAGCGCATGGTCGATAACTTGGAAAAACGTGGTTTTGTGTGCGTTTCGAAGAGTGAGGCGAACCAACGACTGAAAATGCTCAGTTTGACGAAAGAAGGTGAAGTAACGATTAAGAAAGTTCATCAAATAATGAAGAACTTGCAGCGCGAATTCTTCTCTTGTTTATCAGAAGATGAGTCGGCAGAGTTTTTTCGTTTGGTAAGGAAAATGACATTAGCCAATCATTCGTAAGCGTCTTCTCTGCGTTAAATCTAAGCCTTTTTGTAAAGCCTCAGCTATGTTCTGAGGCTTTTTTATATCATTTTTCAGATTAAACCGTACGATTTTAGAACCACAATACCGAATGTGCAGGTGACGGTTGAAAGCACTGTTGTCAAAGCAATAATGTTGGCTGCCAGTACCGCATTTCCTCCCATTGAACGGGCCATGACGTAACTCGCTGCCGCAACGGGTGAGGCGTTCATGAAGAATAAAATCCCCAATTCAACACCTCGAAAACCAACAAAATACGCGCCTAACGTGATCAACACTGGGGCAACAATCAACTTGTAACTGCTTGCAAACCAAGACGGGCCTTTTTCCTTTCTCATCAAACTAAAATCCAACGACCCGCCTGTACATAACAATGCGAGCGGCAACGTCATTTTCGACAGATAGTTACCCGCATCAATGACTACGTTTGGAACCGGAATCGACAACAAGTAGAAAAGCATACCTAAAACGATGGAGATGATAAGCGGGTTCTTGGTCAGTGTTCTTCCCATCATTTTTGCTGCTTGAGAGGCAGACGTAGCGCCTTTGGGTGATAGGCAGATCACCGCTTGAACGTTGTAGATAAAGGTGGTGATGGCGACATAAAGAGCAGCTAATGCGACACCCTGTGAACCATAAGCATTAGCAACGTATGCAATGCCGATAATGCCAGTGTTGGCGCGAAACCCACCTTGAATCAACACGCCCTGATCGGGAGAAGATTTAAACAGAACAGAAACGGACATGTAGGTGAAAATAAAAAACAGAATGCTCGCGACTACGCCGTAGTTGATGAAACCACTGGCGGCAGAAAAATCATGCTCAGAAGCCACAATACTGACAAACAACATGGCTGGCAGCGTGACCTTAAAAACCAGCTTAGAGCCAATTTCAATAAAGTTATCGTTGATGAGACCAAACCGTTTAAAGATAACGCCAAGCACCAACATTAAGCAGATGGGGCCGGTGATCGACAAAGAGAATTGCAACTGATGTAAAACAGAATCCATGTAAGTATCCGCAGCAAAAAGAAAAAAGTCATTATTGTTTCGCTATTAAGCCACAAACTAGGGGGCGGTGAATAGGGAAGCGATGAAATTTTATTCTTATGTTGATTAGGATGTACGTTGCATTCCGATATGAGCCTAATATCTCAGTTTGACCAAGCTCGACTGGTCGAAGGTTGCATATATTGGTTTACTACTCCGACTTATCGCACTGGAGATAAAACAGAACTCCAGCGCAGACAAGTGAAATGAAGTTGAGCCGTGCTCATTCCTTGTGCGGCTCTGGTGGTGATAAATAGGAGTCCATCGATGAAAAGTAAACACAACAAAACCGTTCTATGTGCATTTGTTTCTGGTTCGGTATTTGGTGCTGTTCTCGTTATCGCAATGTCCTTGCCGATGTAATCGGGCAAATTTTCACACACTGCATTTTCTTCACATTGGGATTGAGCATTGTCTTAGTCCCTGTTAGCTTAAGACGCATGAACTTATTCTTCACACCTTCATCATCATACTTTTTCTGGTGGCGCTCTATGTAGAGCGGCGCGGAATTCTTACATTCTTACGCTGCTGGAAGGTAGCGAAGAGTGTCTTGTCTTTTTATCTCCAGTAGCGATCTATTTTGACTAGGAGATAACCATGAACATCAAAGAAACGCATCAACAACGCGAAATCATTCTCACGGGAGACCGAGCTACAGGGCCTTTACACCTTGGTCACTACGTCGGTTCGTTACAACAGCGTGTGGCATTACAATCGGAGCATGACCAAACCATTCTGGTCGCCGATATGCAAGGCCTGACCGATAACGCGCACAATCCTTCAAAGGTATCTTCGAACATTCTAAACGTAGTCGCAGATTACCTTGCAGTTGGCATCGACCCCATTCAAACCACTATCTGTTTGCAATCTCAGCTGCCAGCCCTCGCAGAATTGACGATGTATTACAGCAACTTAGTTTCAATTGCTCGCTTAGAGCGTAACCCAACCGTAAAAAATGAAATTCAAAGCAAAGGTTTTGAGCGTTCAATTCCTGCAGGGTTCCTGACTTATCCAATTTCTCAAGCCGCTGATATAACGGGTTTTCGCGCGACACTTGTTCCGGTTGGGGATGATCAATTACCAATGCTTGAGCAAACGAATGAAATCGTGAGAAAGACTAACCACCTTGGCGGACAAGAGATCCTAAAAGAGTGCCGTCCGTTGCTTAGTGATGCGCCACGTTTACCGAGTACTGATGGCAAAAATAAAATGTCGAAAAGCATGGGCAATGCCATTAACTTAGGGGCGACTGAAAAGGAAATCTCAGCTGCAGTAAAATCCATGTACACCGACCCAAGCCATTTGCGCATCGAAGACCCTGGTCAAGTAAAAGGCAACATTGTGTTCACTTATCTCGATGCTTTTCACTCCGACAAAGAGTATGTCGAGCAACTCAAAGCGCACTATCGCCGTGGCGGGCTAGGAGATGGAACCATGAAAAAAGTATTGGAAGAATGCCTTCAAGAAATGCTGCGTCCGATCCGAGAGAAACGGGCGTTGTATTTGAACGACAAAGCGCAACTTATTGAGATTCTTAAACATGGCAGCCAAGTCTCTCGAGAAAAAACAGAACAAGTTTTGTTCGATGTTAAGGGGGTATTTGGCTTGAACTTGTTCTGAAATAGGTTCGGGAGCACAAAGTAAAAAGGCACGAAAGCTAACCTGCTACGTGCTTTTTTGTATGCGCACCTTATGAAGCAAAGAACTCGCGACGAAAATTCGCTATCTCTTGTTGATAGTAACGCTGCCAGTCAGATTCAGACCAACTCGCGTGGCTGGTGGCTCTTTGCGTTGCCAATCTGGATTCGAGCTGTTTTAGCTCGGTTTGATAACTGCGAACTTGCTGCTTTTGTTTTGCTATTTGTTGTTCACGAGTGCGGATTTGTTTTCTTTCTTGTTCAGACAGATAGTTTTTCTGCAACCCTTGAATCAACGCTTTTCGCTCGATCCCTTTCATACTTACAGGGATCAGAGCCACCGCTCGTTCATATTTTGTTTGGTTGCTGTCTAACCCCAAGGCGTTTTCGTTCCCCTGCCATTCGGTGATTAAATCCTCGAATGCTTTCACGTAATCTTGAGCCGATACGGCGTCAAGTTGCTCGGCTTGTAAGCTGAAATCATAAAGTGCGAACTCATCGGCGAAAATAACCTCAGCGAGCTCTCCCCAAATCTTTCTCGCTTCGGATTTTAATCGTGCGACACGAGAGGCGAGCGGTTGCTGCTCATCAAACAACAAATTGCCAACGCTTTGCTGCCAAAGACCATCGAGTTGATGGTAGTTCGCTAACAAATTAAAACGATCTGAAGACAAATCTATAGCTAGTTCATTAAGTTTGGATTCGCAATTGAGCTCGGACATACAGGTGTGCCAAAACGTCTCGATTTCTGCTTTCAATGCTCGACCTTTAGAGCGGTTTAGTCGCTCTGCAAGATCTTGAGTCTCAGTGGGCATGTTGTCTGATTTTGACTTGGACTTTTGTGTACTGCTTTGGCGCTGGGGTGGCGTCAAATCACTATCAACCAATGCGATTGATTTATCCTGCAACTCCGAAGAAAGCTGCGTTAATTGATCGCGCTCGTCGACATTGACTGAAAACCAAACTATGCCCGCCAAAACGGCGGACACAGTGATTAGTAAGCTAAGCTTCATGGCTTGATCACGGCGCTGACAGGGAAGTGATCCGACAGGTTGTAATGTTTCCACAACCCCTCTGCCGTTGAACGTGGAACATCAACGCGGTTGTCGTTAAACGATTTCACGCCATATTCGTTGCTCACCATGACGTAATCGAGGTATTCCACATTTTCGCCACCAGATAGCGCTTCGCCTGCGAAGTTATTGATACGAGGGTCGAACGTAGACGCTGTATAGCCAGAGTATTGAGGCTCCATCGCACTTAGGTTTGCGATCATCTGCTGGTAATCTCCAGGGAACTTCAGCTTGTTTACATTAAAGTCACCACTGTACACGACCGTTTCGTTGTTCGGAATGTTGAGAGACTGCGCCATAGTGCGCATTTGTTGAAATTGACGCTGACGATACTCACGCGCTGTATCAGTATCGAAAGATGCGGTATGTGTAGCAAAAACATGGTAGGCCTGACCACCTTTGATGATCTCTGCGTAGTTTACGCCTTTATCAGCGAAGCAATCGGTACCCGAACAATCTGGGAACACGTATTGTGCCTCGTTGACGATAGGGTAACGACTCACAATGATTACGCCTCCGTCGTAAACGTTGAAGCCTTCTTTATTCAACATTTTCGTTTGATATGGGTACTCTTTTGCAAGCTCACGTAAAAATGCATCACGACCACTAGCAAAAACCTCTTGCAATGCCAGTACGTCATAACCTTTTACGTAATCGGGGATTAACTCGTAACGCTCACCAATATGCGACGCAATCGCAGGCAAGGCCCAAATGTTGTAAGTCATCAATTTGAGATTTTGCTCGTTGTTATCGACGGCTTCAGCCACTTTGCTTGGTGTGACGGTGTAGTACAAATCGTCATAACGCGCGGTTCTATCGGAGTTAAACGCTAGCTCTGCACTGCGAGAGCCAAACGCCTCCGTGTTTGAGCGATGAATCGTGCGATCGTCTTTTAATGCCAAGTTCACGTCGGCGGCTGACAAACCGTATTCAATGGTTGAGTTGTACCAATGTCCTTCCATGACTTGGTGGAGTGTAATGCTTTCACCTTGCGGGTTAGATACGACAGTTTCAAAGCGATAGTTTTGACCCGATTTCACCCCTTCCCAACGATTAAAACTCAGTACGGGCTTTGTTTCCCAAGGGCCTAATACTTCTACGTGTTGCTGCCATTCTTCTCCGTATTGCAGCAAATCACTGCCATTGTGTTTGACCTGAATGGTTAATGGTTGGTCTGAGTTATTGGTGAGGTATACGTCCGTATCAGCCAAGCTCGGCAATGCTACTAAAGTGCTCAGCAAAAGACTCCACTGCGAAAATTTCATCTTGTTTATCCATGATTTGTGTTAGAGCAATCATTCTTATTTATAAATGTTACTCGAGCGTTAAAGATGGATGACAGCTTATGGTTCGATGAAAATAGTTCGCTACTTGTGACCTTGGTTCTAACTGAGTTGTAAACAAAATGAAGTTACAGGCGCGGTTTATACAGATGGAGAGGTAGGTTGAAATGGTGAGATTTAAAACAAAAAAGCCAGACTCACATCTGGCTTTTTAGTGACGGTTTAGCACGGCTAAGCAGGTATACCACTGTGGAACTTGAAGTCTTCGTCGGGGGTTGAAATCAGCTCAGCTTCGATACGGCCGAAGTATGCAATACGCTCGCTGATATCTTTGCCTGCAATCTGCTCAGCCAGTACAAGGTAGTCTTGATAATGGCGTGCTTCAGAGCGGAGTAGGGAAACATAAAACTTAGCGATGTCTTCATCCATGTGCGGCGCAAGTTTAGCGAAACGTTCACATGAGCGAGCTTCGATGTAAGCGCCGATAATGAGCTTATCGATAAGCGTCTCAGGCTCATGAGTCTTCATGTGTGAAATCAGCGTTTTTGCGTAGCGGCTTGCGGGAATGTTTTTGTATTCCACGCCACGGCTCTCCATGATTTCCAGTACTTGATAGAAGTGATGTAATTCTTCTTTGATCAAGAGAACCATTTTATCGATCAGATCTTGGCTATACGGCGAATCCGATTTTGCCATGATGGCTTTCGAAATATTGCTCTTACCTTTTAATGTCTCTAATGAGCCGATTTTTCGGTAAGCGAAATCTTCATACGGTTTGAACCAGTCAAGTAAGGCATGTGAACTGTCTTTATCTACTGCGTATTTGCGGATCAAGAACATGGCTGACTGACCTGCTTTCAGCTCGCACAGTAAGTGATCCAATAAAATGGTTTGCAAGTTTTCTGGTTTCTTTGCTTCTTCAACCCATTCGTTGGGTGTGCTGCATTGCAGAAATTGATTGATAGGAGCAAGAAGATCTTGATAGGCGTCGAGATTAATCATTTTATTTTTAGTACGTTACGTTCAAATTTGGTTCATCCAGAGCATAAGTAAAACGGAAATCTGGATAGAAAAAAGGCTGCAAACGCAGCCTTTAATCGGATAGGGCGAAAAGCTGGTGGGGATATTACCACTTTTTCTTCTCGCCGAAGAGTGCTTCCATGTCGTTGTCACGCTCTTTGTCTGCCATTTGCTGCATTTCTGCATCGCTTTTGTCTTGGCGTTTTTTGTCTAAGTCGCCAAGCATCTCTTCAAGCTTTTGTTTTGCTTGGATGGAGTACGGATCGCTTTTTGTACTCAGCGCATCGATACCTTTGCGAAGCAGTTGTAACGCAGTGCCCGGTTGGCCGCGAGCAATGGAATCGTTCGCTCGCTTAATCACGTTTTCGATGTTGATGCGAATTTGCATCGTTTCCAAACGCGCATTTTCGGTTACGTAAGTCTGGGTGTCTAATCGGCCTTTGTTGTGCTCGTTTCGAACGGTGTCACGCAGGCGCTTAACCAGCTTAAGCATCACGATGGCTTGCTTATCGCTGCTTGGCATTTTGAAAGAGGTACTTTCACCAGTCGGACCGTTTTCTTTTAGCTGTCCGATTTGCTGCTTCATATTCTCTATGCGTTGAGTGAGCTGCTTATTTTTCGGGTCAAGCTCATGCATGCTTTCTAGTGCATCAAGAATACGATTGTTTAGGCACAGCAGAAGCTCCTTACTAAAAGGAATATGGTGTGCGTGACCAATCAGTTCTTCAGTGCCATCAATAAGTGCAACATAGCGTGCCGATTCCTGCCTTTTGGCGGTTTCAACTTTAACCTTGTATTGCAACATGATGTTATAGCCTAGGATTAATACCAGTAGGATGGCTACCAAAGCGATTATTAAACCAATATTCATATCTTTGCGTCTGCTTTTACTTTTCTACGGCTAGCGTTCAAGAATACATGAATCTTATCTTACTCGGCACCTTATTTGTTTGATTATTTTGCCTCACCCACGTTTTCGTTACTGATAGAACCAACATCACTAAAATCGATGTTTTTATAAGCTCAACATTGTGCATATTGTTTCTTTGCTTAAGGTTATCAGCTATATGTTAGAAATTACTGTTCATTTCGTTGTGATCGCGTTATAACTAATCATTATATCGCTCGTAAGAGCGGTCAATTTAGTTATGACATTATTATCTCGTGAATGAGTAAGGGATTACGATGAAACTGCAGCAGCTGAAGTACATTGTTGAGGTTGTGAACCATAACCTAAACGTTTCTGCGACGGCAGAGAGTTTATACACCTCTCAGCCTGGTATTAGTAAGCAGGTTCGTTTACTAGAGGATGAGCTGGGAATCCAGATCTTCGAACGAAGTGGTAAACATTTAACGCAAGTGACACCAGCAGGTGAAGAGATCGTACGTATTTCCCAAGAAATCCTTGCTCGGGTTGAGAGCATCAAAGCGGTGGCGGGCGAGCATACTCACCCTGAAATGGGCACGTTAAATATTTCAACAACCCATACTCAAGCGCGCTATGCATTGCCTGATGTCATCAAAGGTTTTACGGCACGTTACCCGAAAGTGTCTTTGCACATGCATCAAGGTACGCCTTCTCAAATGTCTGAAGCGATTGCAAAAGGTACAGCCAACTTTGCGATTGCGACAGAAGCTCTCCATCTTTACCAAGATGCTATCATGTTGCCTTGTTACCACTGGAATCGCTCTATTGTAGTGCCCAAAGATCATCCGTTGGCGAAGAAAGACTTAGTTACTATTCACGATTTAGCTGCTTATCCTTTGGTGACTTATGTGTTTGGATTTACTGGTCGCTCTGAGTTAGATACGGCCTTCAACCGTGAAGGTTTGACGCCGCGAGTCGTGTTCACTGCAACCGATGCGGATGTGATTAAAACGTATGTGCGCATGGGTATCGGTGTTGGTGTGATTGCGAGCATGGCCGTCGATGAAGAGCAAGACCGCGATTTGGTTGCTATTGATGCGAGCCATTTGTTTGGTGCAAGTACAACAAGTATTGGTTTCCGCCGTGGCACGTTCCTGCGTTCTTACATGTTTGACTTTATGGAGCGTTTCGCACCGCACTTAACGCGCCCTGTTGTAGAACAGGCGATTTCTCTGAAGTCGAATGCTGAAATTGAAGAGATGTTTAAAGACATCGAGCTTCCGGTAAGATAACACTTCATTCAAGTTACGATTCCCCCTACAATCCATCCCAAATTGTAGGGGGAGCTATGCAAACGCAATTTCAATTTATTAATGACTGCTTAATTGAGCATCAACCATTATGGCGATTCGAGCCATTTCAAAGCAGCATTCAACCATCATTACCTTGGCAGGAAACACACCCTCAGCTTTGCCAGTGGTTAGAATCGCTTTCTCCCTCACAAATAGAAACTCTCAAAGCTGACCCAGACCTTGCGTTGGCTGAAATCAGTGTGCTTTTGCCAGATTTACCATCCTTACTTAGGCATACACAGTTAGAGTCGATGGCATTAGATGGCCTAGCGCTAGAAAGAGGGTTAGACAGTGGAATCCCAGGGCGCAAGCTAGAACAGATCACGGCGATGGGAGAGGCAGCGATTCGATCTCATCAAGGTGAGGAATGGTTAGAGTGGTGCTCGGGTAAAGGATATTTAGGTCGGATCTTAACCACGCAAACCAATCAACCAGTGACCAGTTTTGAATATCAACAAGCGTTATGCGACTCCGGCCAACAAGCCGCGAATGAACATCATTGGAAAATGACCTTTATCCAAGGTGACGCGTTTGATCCTCAAACCAAGGCAGTATTCAAACCGACGCAACATGCTGTCGCACTGCATGCTTGTGGTGACCTTCATGTTCGGTTGATGGAATATGGAAGTGAAGCCGGCATCGCGGCGATGACGATTTCACCTTGCTGTTATCATTTGATTCAAAGCGAGACGTACCAAGCGTTATCCCAATCAGTACGAGCGTCTGAACTCATTTTGTCTAAGCATGAACTGCGCATTCCATTGCAACAGACGGTGACAGGCGGTGAACGTGTGCGTCGCCATCGTCAACAAGAGATGGTATTCAGGCTTGGTTTTGATTTACTGACACGTGAGATTTTGGGAGTTGATGAGTATCAACCCGTGCCAAGCATTCGAAAATCACAGTTAAGTGATGGTTTTGAGGCATTGTGTCTCTGGGCTGCGAAAGAAAAAGGTATCGAGATTAACCAAGCGATTGACTTTGCCGAGTTTGAAAAGCGGGCAATAAAACGTTTTTGGCATATGGAAAGAATGAGCTTAGTGCAACTGGTTTTTCAGCGATCTTTGGAGATCTGGCTCGCATTAGACAAAGTGCTTTATCTTGAAGAACGTGGTTATCGTGTTAGATTGGCAGAGTTTTGCCCTAAATCAGTTACGCCGAGAAATATTTTAATTTGTGCATATAAGAATTAGTTATTTTTTATATCTAAATCGACTATATGAAAAAGCCCACTTTATTGTGGGCTTTTGTAAACAAAACGTGACAAAATTGCTTAACTTTGTTGTTAGTTGAACATAGCGATAGCTTGTTCAGGATCTACATATTCAAGGTCAAAGCTTTCTGCGACTTCTTTACAAGTGACTTTACCGTGAATCACGTTTAGACCTTCTAGGAAGCCTTTGTCTTCCAGAAGAGCTTGTTGATAGCCTTTGTTTGCAAGTTTCACAATGTAAGGGAGAGTGGCATTATTCAATGCGAAAGTTGAAGTACGTGCAACTGCACCAGGCATGTTTGCTACACAGTAGTGAACGACATCATCAACCACGTAAGTAGGCTCGGCGTGTGTTGTCGCGTGAGATGTTTCGAAACAACCACCTTGGTCGATAGCTACGTCAACGATTGCTGCGCCTGGCTTCATCTTAGCAATATGCTCTTTTGTTACCAGTTTCGGAGCTGCCGCGCCTGGGATTAGAACTGCACCAATAACAAGGTCTGCTTCTAGAACATGCTTCTCGATAGCGTCTTCTGTAGAATAAATGACTTTCGCTTGGCCTTGGAATTCTTCATCCAGTTTACGCAGAGTGTCTACGTTGCGGTCAAGAATTGTTACGTCTGCGCGAAGGCCAACAGCCATACGAGCTGCGTTTGCACCAACGACACCACCACCAACGATAACGACTTTAGCAGGCTCAACACCAGGTACGCCGCCAAGAAGCAAACCACGACCACCGTGTGATTTTTCTAACGTTTGCGCACCCGCTTGGATAGACATCCGACCTGCCACTTCTGACATTGGTGCTAACAGTGGCAAACGACCCATATTATCTGTTACAGTCTCATAGGCTATACAGACAGCTTTGCTCTTGATTAGCTCATCAGTTTGTGGAAAATCTGGTGCTAGGTGTAAATAAGTAAATAAAATTTGCCCTTCGCGGAGCATTGCTCTCTCAACTGCTTGGGGTTCTTTTACTTTTACTATCATGTCTGCTTGCGCGAAAACGTCTGCAGCATGAGGGAGAATGGATGCGCCGACGGCGATGTAATCATCGTCTGAAAAACCAATGCCGGCACCTGCATTGGTCTCAACTAAAACTTGGTGGCCATGTGAGATGAGTTCTCTCACGCTAGCAGGGATCATACCCACACGGTATTCGTGGTTCTTGATTTCCTTAGGTACGCCAATGATCATCCTGTATCCTCTTTCTATAATGGTTGTAAAAACTATTTGTAGGGTGTTATTGTCGAATTTGTAACTAGTATAGTTATAGGTTTGTAAAATTTGGCACCAAATATTAAAAAGTTGTAGTATATTTTTTTGCAAGGAAGTAATAAGGTGGAATAAAAAATGGCAGACAACTATAAAAAGCCGTCCAAGGAACTAGACCGTATCGACCGCAACATTCTTAATGAACTGCAGAAAGACGGTCGTATTTCAAACGTTGAGCTTTCAAAACGTGTAGGACTTTCTCCAACGCCATGTTTGGAGCGTGTGCGTCGCTTAGAGCGTCAAGGCTACATCACAGGATATACTGCGCTACTTAATCCGCAGTTCCTAGATGCATCACTACTGGTATTCGTTGAGATTACGTTAAACCGTGGTGCGCCAGATGTGTTTGAACAGTTTAACTCAGCTGTTCAAAAGCTAGACGACATTCAAGAGTGTCATCTAGTTTCAGGTGACTTTGACTATCTTCTAAAGACCCGTGTATCTGATATGGGTGCTTACCGTCGACTACTTGGCGATACGTTACTACGTCTACCTGGCGTAAATGACACTCGCACCTACGTAGTTATGGAAGAAGTGAAACAATCTAACCAGCTTGTGATTAAAACTCGTTAATTTCTTGCAAAGAAAGCGGTATATGCTTCCGCTTTCGCCATAGAGTAATTGGGTTTTTCTCTTTGATATGGTTAAATCAATTTACCGAGCGGCTTGATGCCGCTCGGAATGTTTTGCAAATTCCTATTTCATTTCCATATTCAAGTTGATTTATGTTCAAAGAGAACGCAAAGAAAGTCGAAACCATCATTAAAACCAGTGAAGAGCCTCAGTCTTCACGCTTAAATGGCTTCCAACGCTTAAAAGAGTGCTGCTTTATCGTTGGCGTTCTTAGCTCGGTATTGCTCGCTGTAGCACTATTTACCTTTAGTCCAGCTGATCCATCTTGGTCCCAAACTGCATGGGGTGGGGAGATCGATAACGCTGGTGGCCTGTTTGGCGCATGGCTTGCCGACACTCTATTTTTCACTTTTGGCTCTCTCGCCTATCCGATTCCTTTCCTACTGGCTGCGGCTGCGTGGGTGATTTGTCGTAAGCGAGGGGAAGATGAGCCAATTGATTTTATGCTGTGGGGAACCCGTTTACTGGGCCTAACCGTTCTTATCATGACCAGTTGCGGCCTTGCCGATATTAACTTCGATGATATTTGGTACTTCTCATCGGGCGGTGTAGTAGGCGATGTTCTATCAAGCCTTGCTTTGCCGACGTTGAATGTACTGGGTACAACACTCGTCCTTCTATTTCTGTGGGGGGCTGGCTTTACTCTGTTTACGGGGATTTCTTGGCTGAACATCGTCGAATGGCTTGGTGATCGCTCGTTAGCGGTATTGGCTGCCATCGCGAATAAGTTCAGAGGTTCAGAACAAGAGACGCTAGAGCCTCAGCTTGATGAGTTTGTTGAGGATAAAGTATCAACAAAACACGTTGAAGACGATCAACAAGACGACGAGACGCTTCCTCACTTAACGGCTTACGAAGTTGAAGAACCAAAAGAGAAAGCGGCAGTACACGAATATCCTATATATATGCCGCAAGCCAAATCAGAAACGCCTGCGGTAAAACCGACGCCAGAGCCCCAACCTCAACGAGTTGCGGCAGTAAATGCGACGCCAACGTATGTTGAACCAGAACCACAACTTAAAGCGGTCAGCACAGATAACGTGGACCCAATGGTTGAGCGTACCAAGCAGCTGAATGTAACCATCGAAGAGTTGGAAGCTGCAGCGCAGCAAGCAGATGATTGGGTGTCAGAAGAACAAACAAGCCAATCTTATGCGGATACAAACGCAGTCTATCAAGAGCAGGTGCAAGCCAAGCATGAAGAGGTTGTTGAACACGATACGCCTCAACGTGAATCAAACTATGCAGAATATGCACAGTTTGCTGCTCAGCAAGAACAGCAACGCCATGTGGAACCAACGCCACACGAAGAGCCTGTTATTGACACTCGTGCGCTTGATGACATTACCGACCACGCTGAGCCAAGTGAACATATTGAACCAACCATCTCTGATTTTGATGTAGTAGATGAAGAGGATGCATATGTTGCTCCTCAACCTCAGTCGCGTTCACCAGAGCCTCAACCTATCGTTCAACCACAATCGGTTTCTCAAATTCAACCAGAACAGACACCTGAGCCGAGTGTAGTGTTTGAACCAGCGCCACAAGAAGTTGAGGTTGAGGAAGTGCAAGATGGCGATCAAGATGTCGCCGCATTCCAAAGCATGGTATCCAGCGCGCAAGCAAAAGTTGCCGCGACGCAAAACCCATTCTTGATGAAGCAAGAACAGAATTTACCAGTGCCAGAAGAGCCGCTGCCAACACTTGAATTGCTTTACCATCCGGAAAAACGTGAAAACTTCATCGATCGTGAAGCGCTTGAGCAAGTCGCGCGTTTAGTCGAAAGCAAGCTTGCAGACTACAAAATTAAAGCTGACGTAGTCGGCATTTACCCAGGCCCAGTCATCACTCGATTCGAGCTCGATTTGGCGCCAGGTGTGAAAGTAAGTCGAATTTCTGGTCTGTCTATGGACTTGGCGCGTGCTCTATCTGCGATGGCGGTACGTGTTGTAGAGGTGATTCCAGGCAAACCTTATGTCGGTCTTGAGTTGCCAAACATGAGTCGTCAGACGGTTTATCTATCAGACGTCATCAGCAGCCCTCAATTTGAGCAAGCTAAATCGCCAACGACGGTGGTACTTGGTCAAGATATCGCGGGTGAAGCTGTCATTGCTGACATCGCTAAAATGCCTCACGTACTTGTTGCGGGTACGACAGGTTCAGGTAAGTCGGTCGGTGTAAACGTCATGATCTTGAGTATGCTCTACAAAGCTTCTCCAGAAGATCTACGCTTCATTATGATCGACCCGAAAATGTTGGAGCTTTCTATTTACGAAGGTATCCCTCATCTTCTTGCCGAAGTTGTTACTGATATGAAAGACGCATCCAATGCTCTACGTTGGTGTGTGGGTGAAATGGAACGCCGTTACAAACTGATGTCGGCACTGGGTGTGCGTAACGTGAAAGGCTTTAACGAGAAGTTGAAGATGGCAGCAGAAGCCGGCCACCCAATTCACGATCCATTCTGGCAAGAAGGCGACAGTATGGATACAGAACCGCCGTTGCTTGAGAAATTGCCATACATCGTCGTTGTTGTTGACGAATTTGCCGACCTTATGATGGTTGTGGGTAAAAAGGTTGAAGAACTGATTGCTCGTTTGGCTCAGAAAGCGCGTGCGGCTGGTATTCACTTGATTCTTGCAACTCAGCGTCCATCGGTTGACGTTATTACAGGTCTGATTAAAGCAAACATTCCAACACGCGTGGCGTTTACTGTATCAACGAAGACGGACTCGCGTACTATCCTTGACCAAGGCGGCGCGGAATCGCTACTTGGTATGGGTGACATGCTGTACTTGCCTCCAGGTTCTAGCCATACGATTCGTGTTCACGGCGCATTTGCGTCGGATGATGATGTACATGCTGTGGTGAACAACTGGAAGGCGCGAGGTAAGCCAAACTACATCGATGAAATCATCAGTGGTGACCAAGGCCCAGAAAGTTTGCTTCCGGGCGAACAAATGGAATCAGATGAAGAGATGGATCCATTGTTTGATCAGGTGGTTGAGCACGTGGTTCAGTCGCGCCGTGGTTCGGTTTCTGGCGTGCAGCGTCGATTCAAAATCGGTTATAACCGTGCCGCACGAATTGTCGAGCAGCTTGAGGCTCAAGGCATTGTGAGTGCGCCGGGTCACAATGGTAACCGTGAAGTCTTGGCTCCTGCGCCACCAAAAGATTAATGAACTTGTTTTACTCACCTTAGTCCAACTGAGGTGAGTAACTTTAGGTCTTTGACCCTCTGATAGGTATCTGAATGAAAAAACGATTTTCAGCGAAACTTTTCTCAGCGCTAGTTTTAAGCATTTCTTTCTTCTCTGCTGCAAATGCAGCCTCTCCAAAAGATGAGCTGAACAAACGCCTCGCGATGAATGAGGGCTTCAGTGCCGATTTCTCTCAGCAAGTGATCAGCCCAGAAGGGGAAACGGTCATGGAAGGGGAAGGAACGGTTGAAATCGCTCGTCCAAGCCTGTTCCGTTGGAGCACGACATTCCCAGATGAGAACTTGTTGGTTTCAGACGGTAAAACTTTGTGGTACTACAGCCCGTTTATTGAGCAAGTTAGCATTTACTGGCAAGAGCAAGCGACCGAGCAAACACCATTTGTGCTCTTAACTCGCAACAGAGCAAGTGATTGGGATAATTATAAGATCTTCCAGAAAGGGAATGAATTTACGCTTATCCCAACCGCAGTAGACTCTACTCAAGGTCAGTTCCAGATCAATATTGATGCGAAAGGCGTAGTGAAAGGCTTTAACGTCATCGAGCAAGATGGTCAGAAAGGGCTCTTTACATTCAGTAATGTTAAGCTTGGCAAACCAAAAGCAGACAGATTTACGTTCACAGTTCCAAAAGGCGTGGAAGTGGACGATCAAAGGAATTAATAGGTAGTGAGTAATTACACATTAGATTTCTCGGGGGACGAAGATTTTCGTCCCCTTGCTGCTCGTATGAGACCGCAAACTATTGAGCAGTACATCGGTCAGCAACACATTCTTGGCCCGGGTAAACCCCTGCGTCGCGCGTTAGAGGCTGGCCATGTCCACTCAATGATCCTTTGGGGGCCTCCTGGTACAGGTAAAACCACGTTAGCGGAAGTCGCTGCTAATTACGCCAATGCGGAAGTTGAATGCGTGTCTGCGGTGACGTCCGGTGTGAAAGAGATTCGTGCTGCAATCGAAAAAGCGCGCGAGAACAAAATGGCGGGTCGCCGCACCATCTTGTTTGTGGATGAGGTTCATCGCTTCAACAAATCGCAACAAGATGCTTTCTTACCACATATTGAAGATGGAACCGTCACGTTTATTGGCGCAACGACAGAGAACCCATCTTTCGAACTGAACAACGCATTGTTGTCTCGTGCTCGAGTCTACAAGCTGACTTCACTGGATAAAGAAGAGATCTCACTCGCACTAAATCAAGCGATTAACGACAAAGAACGAGGCCTGGGCGATACGCCAGCGAACTTTGCTGATAATGTGTTAGACCGTCTAGCCGAGTTGGTGAACGGCGATGCTCGCATGTCGCTTAACTACCTTGAACTTCTCTACGATATGGCAGAGGACAATGCGCAGGGTGAAAAAGAGATAACACTCAAACTGCTTGCTGAAGTAGCCGGGGAGAAAGTCTCTCGCTTCGATAATAAAGGCGACATTTGGTACGATTTGATCTCCGCTGTGCACAAATCTATTCGTGGATCAAACCCAGATGCCGCTTTGTATTGGGCTGCTCGTATGATAGCTGCAGGTTGTGACCCACTTTACATTGCCCGCCGATTACTTGCGATAGCATCGGAAGATGTCGGCAATGCGGACCCTAGAGCCATGCAAGTTGCACTCTCCGCGTGGGACTGTTTTACACGCGTTGGTCCAGCAGAGGGTGAGCGTGCGATTGCTCAAGCAATTGTTTATCTCGCGTGCGCTCCAAAGAGTAATGCCGTTTATGTTGCTTGGAAACAAGCGCTCACTGACGCACATAACTTGCCTGAATATGAAGTGCCGCATCACTTGCGTAATGCACCCACCAGTCTGATGAAAGACATGGGCTATGGCGCAGAATATCGATATGCTCACGACGAGCCGGGTGCTTATGCTGCGGGTGAGCAATATTTGCCACCAGAAATGGCAGATCGTAAGTACTATCAGCCGACAAATCGCGGCCTAGAAACCAAAATCGGCGAAAAGTTAGATTACTTGGCTAAATTAGACGCAAATAGCCAACAAAAGCGCTATGAAAAGTAGGCGTTTTTGGATACATTTGTTCAGTAAATTTTTTTAACGCGTACGCTTGGAAAGTGCGCGTGATTTCACAACAAAAAGCATAGGATTAACAATGCTGGATTCTAAATTACTTCGTACAGAGCTGGATGAAACAGCTGCTAAACTGGCGCGTCGTGGCTTTAAGCTAGACGTAGAGACTATTCGTAAACTTGAAGAACAACGTAAGTCCATTCAAGTAGAAGTAGAAAATTTACAATCCACGCGTAACTCCATCTCCAAGCAAATTGGCCAAAAAATGGCGGCTGGCGACAAAGAAGGCGCAGAAGAGATCAAGAAACAAATCGGTACTCTAGGTAGCGATCTTGACGCGAAGAAAGTTGAACTTGAGCAAGTAATGGCTCAACTAGACGAATTCACGCTTTCTGTACCAAACATCCCAGCAGATGAAGTGCCAGATGGCAAAGACGAAAATGACAACGTTGAAATCTCTCGTTGGGGTGAGCCTAAGACTTACGACTTCGATTTGAAAGACCACGTTGACCTAGGCGAAATGGGTGGCGGTCTAGACTTCGCAAGTGCAGTTAAGATCACTGGCGCACGTTTCATCGTGATGAAAGGTCAATTCGCTCGTCTACACCGTGCAATTGCTCAGTTCATGCTAGATCTTCATACAGAAGAACATGGCTACACAGAAATGTACGTACCTTACCTAGTGAACTCTGACAGCCTATTCGGTACTGGTCAGCTTCCTAAGTTCGGTAAAGATCTTTTCCACACTGAGCCTCTAGCGGAAAAAGTAAACGACGAAGAGCCACGTAAACTGTCTCTAATCCCTACAGCAGAAGTACCAGTAACGAACCTAGTTCGTGACACTATCACCGACGAAGCGGATCTACCTATCAAGATGACAGCACACACGCCATGTTTCCGTTCAGAAGCGGGTTCATACGGTCGTGATACTCGTGGTCTGATTCGTATGCACCAGTTCGACAAAGTTGAGCTAGTACAAATCACGAAGCCAGAAGATTCAATGAACGCGCTAGAAGAGCTAACAGGTCACGCTGAGAAAGTTCTACAACTTCTTGAACTTCCTTACCGTAAAGTCGTTCTATGTACTGGCGACATGGGCTTCGGCGCTCGTAAAACTTACGACCTAGAAGTTTGGGTTCCTGCTCAAGAAACTTACCGTGAAATCTCTTCATGCTCTAACATGTGGGACTTCCAAGCTCGTCGTATGCAAGCGCGTTTCCGTCGTAAAGGTGAGAAGAAACCTGAGCTTGTACACACGCTAAACGGTTCTGGTCTAGCAGTTGGTCGTACCATGGTTGCTATCCTAGAAAACAACCAAGAAGCAGACGGTCGCATTGCAATCCCTGCAGTACTTCAGAAGTACATGGGCGGCGCAACGCACATCGGTTAATTCATTAGCCACTAGAACACCAAAACCCAGCCTCAGCGCTGGGTTTTTTGTTATCTGTGTCGAGTGAAAATACGTTGTTATGTAGATAGCGCACGCAATAGTGAAGAGCTCGCCCAGAATTTGACAGGATGTGATAAATGATATTTTCTAAGCGGTTTTAAAATGACAAGCTAACGGCCTTATTTGTCCTTGTTGTTAAACGTTATGCCATTAAATCATCTTTCTTTGCTTGTTATTTTTCCTCTTACCTTGCTCGTTAGCGAGAGTGTTATCGCAAGTAGACTTATCCAGCCTCAATATCTAGATAGTGAGCGAACCGACCTCTTTTTCGCACGCGAAATAGCGCAGCCTTCCCAAGAAAATATAGATATGCGCAATTCATTCGACTGGGGATATGAGCTTGAGTTGAGTCGTACATCTGGCGAAACAAAATCGGTATCTAATTGCAAAGACCTGACTACAGCAAACTTAGCGGGTTTTACTGCGGCCAAAGCCTATGAATACGGCGCGTTTAAAGCGTATTTAATGCAGTGTCAAACATGGAGTGAGATGGCAAAGTTAGCTGCCTCTAAGCGCTCATTTATATCGAAATTGAAGTTAGACGATAACTTTCCTAAATTCGCTCCAAGTGCACTTGCTTTTGTTATATCTGACGAAAGTGAGGAGAAAGTAAAGACACTACCAACGTGGGATGAAGCAGACCATATCCAAAGTACTCGAGTCGTCAGTGAAGTGAGAGCAGAGTACTTCGACGCGACCGGTGGTTTTCAAGTCATCACGGTTGTAGCAAAAGGTGATTACAACGCTGACGGCATCGAGGATATCGTTATTGAGAAAGAAAATAGTGTACTCAGTGGCTCGTATTCTTCTTCACACGGATATGTATTAACTCGCATGTCTGAGCAAGCTTCATTTACTGTGCTGGCTGAATGGTAATGAAACTCATGGCGGTTATTTGGTTCTTAGCTGTTGCCATGGTGAGCACGTTTGCTCTCGCAGACACTCCGCCTAGAAAAGTCTTTGAATGCACGGTAAGCCAAACTACGAAGCTTAGTATATCGATAGACCAAGATAAGGAAGGGCTTCACTTTAAAGAGTTTATTGCCAATCGAAGTCAGCTTTCCCAATGTATAAGACCTCAAGATTATCACGTTAGACACTATCACCGAGCGTTAGTGGATGAAAAGTCACTGGAATTTAGTATTGGTGAACGTGTCATATTAGTCAGTGAGTACTTTAGCGAGGAGTTTAATGAGGTACAGAGAACACTCAGTGTTACTTTTAGGCAGTCAGGGAAAACAGAGTATTTTGAGTGTGAAGAAGGGAGTATTAGTAACCTTGCATTGCTTTTCAAAGAGAGCACAGAGTAGTTGAATGCATAATTATTACCAGGGTGTAATAGTGTTTTCTAATTCACCCTAGTTATCTTGTTATTTGTAATCGATATAATCATCCCCCTTACCACGGTAAGTAGATTTTCTCATTCAAGTAACGAGGAGGGCTTATGGCCGTAGGGTGGGCAAGTGACGATAGCGTTAGCCAACAAATTCAAAATACCATCGACGACGAGATTTCCCGTGTTCGTGGCAATATTAAAGGGGGCGAAAGTGCTCACTATTGTGATGAATGTGGAGACGAGATACCTGAAGCGCGTCGAGTTGCAATGAAAGGTGTTCGTCTTTGTATCGAATGTCAGTCAACAATCGAATTGGTGTCTCAACGCCAAGCATTATTTAATCGACGAGCGAGTAAAGACAGTCAACTTCGATAGCTTTGCTGTTCTTGTAAATAAAGAGACGGTTTGAGTCTCATACTCAAACCGTTTTCGTGTTGAGTTGAACTATGAAGCGAAGCAGTCTTTACGTTGCAACGCTGCATCAATCGCATTAATTAACTTTTCAATATCTTCTGGTTTGCTGATGAATGGCGGCATCATATAAATCAGTTTGCCAAATGGACGAATCCAAACACCGTGCTCAACAAACAGTGCTTGGATGGTTTCCATATTCACTGGGCGATGCGTTTCTACGACGCCAATGGCACCCAACCAACGGGTGTTTTTCACCAAGTCGTATTCTTCAAGTTTTGGCAGTAATTCAGAAAACAGCATTTCGATTTGCTGGGTTTGCTGCTGCCAGTCACCTTGTTCGATCAATTCTAAACTCGCCGCTGCTACAGCGCAGGCGAGGGGATTACCCATAAAGGTTGGTCCGTGCATGAAACAACCTGCGTCACCACCACAAACCGTGTCAGCGACATGTTTACTCGCCAGCGTCGCTGAAAGGGTCATGTAGCCGCCAGTGAGTGCTTTGCCGACGCACAGAATGTCTGGTTGAACATCTGCATGTTCACAGGCAAACAATTTGCCTGTGCGTCCAAACCCTGTTGCGATTTCATCCGCAATCAATAACAAGTCATATTTATCACAAAGCCTACGCACGCCTTTGAGAAATTCTGGATGGTAGATACGCATGCCGCCCGCACCTTGAACGATAGGCTCTAGGATCACCGCTGCAAGCTCTTGATGGTGCGAGTCAATCTTGTCTTCAAAGTCAGCAAGGTCTTCTGGCTTCCACTCATCCCAATAACCACAAGTTGGTGACTGGGCAAAGATATGCTCAGGTAAAAAGCCTTTGTAGAGAGAGTGCATTGAGTTGTCAGGATCGGTAACCGACATCGCCGCAAACGTATCGCCGTGATAACCGTGTCGCAAAGTAAGAAACTTCGGTCGGCGTTCGCCCTTCGCATGCCAATATTGCAGAGCCATTTTTAAGCTTACTTCTACGGCAACGGAACCTGAATCGGCAAGGAATACATGTTCAAGGTTATTTGGTGCGAGGGACAGCAACTTCTTACACAAACTGATTGCAGGCTGGTGGGTAATCCCGCCAAACATGACATGTGACACTTGATCGATTTGCTGGTGCGCCGCTTGATTTAGGTGGGGATGGTTATAGCCGTGGATAGTCGACCACCAAGAAGACATGCCATCGACAAGCTCTGCCCCATCTTCCAATTTAATGTGTACACCATTTGCTGAGGACACTGGGTAGCAGGTCAGAGGTGTCAACGTTGAAGTGTAAGGATGCCAGATGTGATGGCGGTCGAAGGCGAGATCCATGTTCTATTCCAATAGCTGTTGAGATTAAAAAATAAACCAATGTAAACTTTGTTATTTCCTGTTGTGTTGACAGTTTATCGAGACTAAGTAGACTGTCAACACAACAAAAAAGTGATTAAAGGAATACACGTGGAAGTTCGTCATAACTGGACGCATGCTGAAGTGCGCGATCTCATGGAAAAGCCATTCATGGATCTCCTATTTGAAGCGCAGCTTGTTCATCGTCAATACCAACAAACCAACCATGTTCAAGTAAGCACGCTTCTGTCGATTAAGACGGGTGCTTGTCCAGAAGATTGTAAGTACTGTCCTCAGAGCGCTCGTTACACCACAGACATCGAAAAAGAGCGTCTGATGGAAGTCGAACGTGTACTCGACGCTGCTCAAAAAGCGAAAAATGCAGGTTCGACGCGATTCTGTATGGGCGCAGCGTGGAAGAACCCGAAAGAGCGCGACATGCCGCATTTGACCGATATGATCAAAGGCGTAAAAGACATGGGTTTGGAAACGTGTATGACGTTAGGTATGTTAACGCCAGAGCAGGCAAAGCAGCTGGCAAACGCGGGTCTGGATTACTATAACCACAACCTAGATACGTCGCCTGAGTTCTACGGCAACATCATTACCACTCGTACTTACCAAGACCGTTTGGATACGCTGTCTCACGTTCGTGATGCTGGTATGAAGATTTGTTCTGGCGGTATCATCGGCATGGGTGAAAGTGCCAACGATCGTGCAGGTTTGCTGGTTGAATTGGCGAACCTTCCTACACACCCTGAGAGCGTACCAATCAATATGCTGGTAAAAGTGAAGGGCACACCGCTGGAGACTGTGGACGATGTTGAGCCATTCGACTTTATCCGCCTGATTGCAATCGCACGAATCATGATGCCTCAATCAGCCGTTCGTTTATCTGCTGGCCGTGAAAATATGAACGAACAAATGCAAGCGCTGTGTTTTATGGCGGGTGCAAACTCCGTCTTCTATGGCTGCAAGCTTCTGACCACGCCAAACCCTTCAGAAGACAAAGACATGATGCTGTTCAACAAGCTCGGCATTAACAGCCAAGAGGTGTCTCAAAAACCTGATGAAATCGAAGAAAACGAGTTACTCGATCGCGTCGTAGAGCGCGTTGCTGCCCGTCCGACAAAAGACGACCTTTTCTACGATGCCAGCGTTTAAATCTCGTATCGAGTCCGCCCTTGCTGAGCGTAAAGCGCAAGGGTTGAATCGTTCAATGAATGTGGTATTCGCCGGAAACCAATCGATTTTAGAACATGAAGGCAGACGCTACATCAACTTCTCAAGCAATGATTATTTGGGCTTAGCCAATGACCAAGCGCTTGTACGTGCTTGGCAGCAAGGTCTGAGCGTTTATGGCAGTGGCAGTGGGGCATCACCCATGGTCACTGGCTTCAGTGCTGCGCACAGCAACTTAGAAGCGGCGTTAACTGAATGGTTGGGCTTCGAGAGGGCGATATTATTTGGCTCTGGTTTCAGTGCTAATCAAGCGTTGCTTTTTACTCTGCTAGAAAAATCAGACGTATTGATTCAAGACCGATTAAACCACGCATCTTTGATGGAAGCCGGCGCACTGTCAACGGCGAAAATGAAGCGTTTTAAGCACAATGACATTAAGCATTTAGAAACGCTGTTTACTAACGAAGGCAATCATCTGGTCGTGACTGAAGGTGTCTTCAGTATGGACGGCGATTGCGCGCCGTTGAAAGACATTGCGGAAGTAGCTCGCTTACGTAATGCATGGTTAGCAGTGGATGACGCTCATGGTATTGGCGTGCTCGGCGAAGCGGGTGGAGGCTCTTGTGAACTTGCTAATGTCAAACCAGAGATTTTGGTCGTGACCTTCGGTAAAGCGTTTGGCATGTCCGGCGCGGCGATTTTGTGTGATCAAGCAACGGGTGACTTTTTGACCCAGTTTGCTCGTCACCATGTGTATTCAACAGCAATGCCACCTGCGCAGGCCTATGCGTTGACACATGCGGTTTCTATGATTCAAGAGCAGTCTTGGCGACGCGAAAAGCTGGTGGAGCTAAATGAGGTTTATCAAACGAATCTAAGCGATCTGGATGGCTTTGTTGAAACAGATACCCCGATCAAGCCATTTGTGATTGGCGAATCAGAACTTGCTTTGCAGGTTGCGAACGCTTGTCGACAAAATGGCATATGGGTCACCGCGATTCGTCCACCAACCGTTCCGAAAGGTACCTCACGCCTTCGTATCACGCTCACTGCGAACCATAGTACAGAACAAGTTAAAACGCTTTCAATCGCATTGAAACAAGCATTAGGAGCGCTGTAATGGATAATGCCGAAAACATGGTGTTGGACAACGTACATCAAGACAAAGAGGCGATTGCTTCGTCTTTTGGCAAAGCGGCTGACACCTATGACAAACATGCGGCATTTCAACGAGATGTTGGCCATCGTTTGTTGGAAAAGCTCCCAAGCGATCTTACCAACAAGCGCGTTTTGGACTTGGGGTGTGGAACCGGATATTTTTCTCAGCTATTGCTAGAGCGAGGCGCACGCGTTGTTTGTGCCGATCTTTCGCAAGGAATGTTGGACAAAGCGCGCGAGCGTTGTGGTGAGCATAATGTTCGTTATGTGGTAGCAGACGCGGAAAGCTTGCCATTCGAGGACGCTAGTTTTGACTATGTGTTTTCAAGTCTCGCGCTACAGTGGTGTGTCGAGTTAAGTTATCCATTGAGAGAAATTCGCCGAATATTAACTGCTAATGGGAAAGGGTGCTTCTCAACACTTGTTGATGGCTCGCTACGCGAACTGCGTGATTCGTGGGCAAAAATTGACACATATCAACACGTGAATAACTTTATTACTCTCAATCAGGTAAAAATTGCGTTAGCGCAATCTCGATGCCATAACCATCATCTAGACTCGACCACCATCACAGTTTGGTACGACTCAGCATTTTCTGTTATGCGTGATCTCAAAGGTATTGGTGCAAATCACGTAAGCGGGCGCTCACATGGTCTAACAAGTCGTCGTACTTTGTTGCAAGTCGAGCGCGCGTACCAAGCATTCAAAAACGATCAAGGTCTTCTACCTGCAACTTATCAGGTTTGTTTTGGAGTCATACATTTATGATTGATGCATTTTTTATTGCTGGTACGGATACTGATGTAGGCAAAACGGTGGCGTCGAAAGCCGTCTTGCAAGCACTCGCAGCAAAAGGACTAAATACCATTGGCTACAAACCAGTGGCTGCAGGAAGCGAAAAAACAGAGCAAGGTTGGCGCAATTCAGATGCTCTGCACTTGCAAAAAGCCGCAACCTTAGAAGTGGCTTATGAAGATGTGAACCCATACGCTTTGGAATTACCAGCTTCTCCTCACATCGCAGCCAAGCACGAGCAGGTTGAAATCGAATACGATTTGCTGAGTGAAAAGCTCGCTCAACATAAAGAGCAAGCCGATGTTGTATTGGTAGAAGGTGCTGGTGGTTGGCGTGTTCCTGTGTCAGACACAGACAGCTTGTCTACTTGGGTACAGCAAGAGCAGCTACCAGTGGTACTTGTCGTGGGTATTAAACTGGGTTGTTTGAGCCACGCTTTATTAACGGCGGAAATCATCAAAGCAGATGGTCTAAACTTAGTGGGTTGGATTGCGAACCGAGTTAACCCAGGCACAGAGCATTACGCGGACATTATTGAAATGCTTGAATCGCGCATCGATGCACCGAAGTTAGGCGAGATCCCTTACATTCCAAGTGCGAAGCGCAAAGAGTTGGGTAAATACATTAACGTTGAGCCATTACTGAACATCGATTAAGAGCATTTCTTGTAAACATACTCAAAACCAAAGGGCTGCAATTTGCAGCCCTTTCTATTGGTGTAGCTTAATAAGATTACTGCTACTTTTCTTGGCTAAGTCCCATCAGCGCTTGCTGTGTCTCAGCAACACGTTTAGACAAGTGATGATCGGTTGAAATACCGAGTTGCTGTTTGGCCTCATCCTCTGAGATCCCTAGGTGACAACGTAGTAAATCGATAGCCATTTGATAGTCGTTAGTTTCTACCATGATATTTCCCTCAAGACATGGAAGTTTCGAGCTTCAATAACGCTCTTAGAGCGTGCTCTGTTTTGTTCATCTCGCTTGAATCTAGCATGTTCATTTGTCATCACAATAAGACCAAAGTCTATACTTAGCCTAAGGTGCTGTTTTTAGGTTGGTAACTTGTTTATGATTTTTCAGTCTCGAAAACAAATGTTGCAATTTATTGCTTAACCTTGTTTTTATCGCGGATAGACTATATCTATAACGCAACGGAGCACGAAACTAAGTGGAATCGGCTTTTATAGCGTTTGATTTCCCTTGAAAGATGTTCCATATAACAATCCGTTTTAAAAAAACGATAAGCTTCCTCGGAGAAAAGTAATGAAGCGAATTATGTTATTCCTAGCAACTAACCTAGCTGTTGTGCTGGTTCTTAGTGTTGTTCTGAATATTGTTTACGCGACCACTGGAATGCAACCAGGCAGTCTGTCTGGTTTACTTGTCATGGCAGCCGTATTTGGCTTTGGTGGCGCATTGATTTCGTTGATGATGTCAAAGGGCATGGCACTACGCTCAGTTGGCGGCATGGTGATTGAAAGCCCACGTAACGAAACAGAGCATTGGTTGCTTGAGACGGTAGGCCGTCAAGCGCAACAAGCGGGCATTGGTATGCCAACAGTAGCGATTTATGATTCTGCAGACATCAACGCATTCGCGACAGGGGCTAAGCGTGATGATTCACTGGTTGCTGTATCGACTGGTCTTCTACACAACATGACGCGTGATGAAGCTGAAGCTGTTCTGGCGCACGAAGTGAGCCACATTGCGAATGGTGACATGGTCACGATGACGCTAATGCAAGGTGTTGTGAACACGTTTGTTATCTTCCTATCGCGTTTTATCGCCAATATCGTGGCATCGAACGACGATGAAGAAGGACAAGGCACGAACATGATGGTGTACTTTGGTGTGTCTATGGTGTTGGAACTTGTCTTTGGTTTCTTAGCAAGCTTCATCACTATGTGGTACAGCCGTCACCGTGAATTCCATGCCGATGCAGGTGCAGCGCGTTTAGTAGGTAAAGAGAAAATGATTGCTGCTCTTGAGCGTTTGAAGATGAGCCAAGAATCGAAACTCGATGGCACAATGATGGCGTTCGGTATCAACGGTAAGCAGTCTCTAACAGAGCTACTGATGAGCCACCCACCACTAGATAAACGTATTGCGGCGCTACGTAACCAGTAATACGACTTACATAGTTTTTTGAAAAGGCTTGGTTTTTACCAAGCCTTTTTTTTGCCTGATGATCGCTCACCAATTTGATTACGTACTACTTTCTAAAAATCAAAGCGCAGAAACAAAGTTATACAAGTTTTTTTTTGTAGAACTTTTTCTAATTGTTCTATCTTGTACATATAATATTTTTGTACAACCATCAGTGACGTTTGGGAGCGAAAGAATGGACATACAGTCGGTTGGAGACATTTACCAGAAGCTTAACAAAGCGAACCTGCATCTTCTGAAAAACGTTTATCACCAAGATGTGGTGTTTGAAGATTCGGCTCATCGCTTAGAAGGACTGCCTGCTCTTTCAGATTATTTCCAGTCATTGTACGCGAATGTGATTCGCTGTGAATTCATCATCCATGATCATCAGCAGGTTGGGGACACGGGTTTCCTGACTTGGACTATGGATCTTCAACATCCGAAATTACACAAAGGGGCTCCAATCGCTGTGAGCGGCGTTTCCCACATGAAGTTCTCCGATGGCCAAGTCATATATCACCGAGATTACTTTGATTTGGGTGAAATGCTTTATGAGCATTTGCCTTTGCTTGGCTCTGTCATCAAAACCATTAAGCAAAGGTTGGGGCGATGAGTAGTGTCGTTTTAATTACGGGGGCGACCTCCGGGATAGGTAAACAGCTGGCTGTCGATTTTGCTGAGTCTGGTTGGCGTGTGATCGCATGTGGACGCAATGAAGCTGTACTTGCTGAGCTAGCGGCAACATCTTCATCTATTGAAACGCTGAAGTTTGATGTAACCGATTATGAGGAGACGAAGCGAGTGCTGTCTTCGCTTAAGACGATTCCAGATACATGGATCCTTAACGCGGGTGATTGTGAATACATGGATGATGGCATTGTAGATGCGCAACTTATGGCGCGCGTGATGAATGTTAATGTCGTAGGTGTAGCTAACTGTATAGAAGCTTGCCAACCGTATTTTCAGCGAGGGCACCGCGTTGTCATTGTTGGCTCCATTGCCTCCGAAGTCGCGCTGCCAAGAGCGGAAGCGTACGGCGCCTCAAAAGCGGCAGTGAGCTACTTTGCGCGCACGCTCGCAGTGGATCTTAAGAAGAAAGGCATCAAAGTGATTACTGTGTTTCCTGGGTTTGTTGAAACGCCCCTAACGGATAAAAACACCTTTGAGATGCCTATGATCATTTCAACTAAGCAAGCGTCTCAATTATTGAGAAAGCAGCTAGCGGCGAATAAAAGCCACATTTATTTTCCGGCGAGATTCACAGGCATTCTCCGCTTTATCTCGTTGCTTCCATACAGTTGGCAAGCAAGGCTGACGGCTAAACTCGTATCTTAAAAGGAAGAAGCATGAAAATCGCTATTGTAGGCACTGGAATTTCTGGACTGACATGTGGGTACTATCTGCACCAACAACACGATATCACTTTGTTCGAAGCCAACGATTATATTGGTGGCCATACGGCGACGGTTGATGTACGTGTCGGGAATGAGGATTATGCGATTGATACAGGGTTCATTGTATACAACGACCGTACATATCCAAATTTTATCAAAATGATGAACGAAATTGGCGTGGAAGGTATTCCGACGCAAATGAGCTTCAGCGTGAGAAACGATGGCAACGGTTTGGAATATAATGGCCACACATTAACAACATTGTTCGCACAAAAGCGAAATTGGCTTAATCCAAAATTCTATCGCTTTATTCTTGAGATTTTACGCTTCAATAAACTAGCAAAAGCGTCTGCTACTGAGCAAATATCGAGTTCTCAATCGCTGGGTGCATTTTTGGATGAGCACCAGTTTAGTGATTTCTTTTCTGACAACTATATTCTGCCAATGGGCGCGGCGATTTGGTCATCTTCCCTCGCTGATATGCGTGCATTTCCATTGATGTTCTTCTTACGCTTTTTCCTCAATCACGGTTTGTTAGACGTGACGAATCGTCCGCAATGGTATGTTATCAAGGGTGGTTCACGTGCTTATATTTCACCTTTAACGCAAGGGTTTGCAGACAAGATTCGACTGAATAGTCCGGTTGAAAAAGTTGTTCGCAGTGAACAAGGCGTAGCGATTTATGCAAATGGACAGTGTGAGTGGTTTGATGAAGTCATTTTTGCTTGTCATAGCGACCAGGCTTTAGCGATGCTCAGTGATGCCTCGTCATGTGAAAACGACATTTTGTCTAATATGGCTTACCAAGCAAATGATGTGGTTCTTCACACTGACACGAGTGTATTACCGAAACGAAAATCTGCATGGGCATCGTGGAACTATTTGCTGGAAGGAGGCGAAGAGGAGCTGCAACGATTGCCGTCCCTGACGTACAACATGAACATTTTGCAGCATATCGACTCTTCTCACACATTCTGCGTCACCTTAAACCGTACTGAAGATATCGACGAGAACAAGATTCTGCGTCAGTTCACCTACCATCACCCTGTCTTTACGACGGAGTCTATCGCTGCCCAGCAACGCAAAGAAGAAATACAAGGAACTCAACATACGTGGTTTTGTGGCGCTTATTGGTACAACGGATTCCATGAAGATGGCGTGCGCAGTGCTTTGGATGTTGTGAAAGGAATTGCCGCTAAACATAACGAGAAAAACGACACACTTTATGAACAAGGTGCTGCGTAATATGAGTATCCCTTCTCACAGCCAGTTATTTATAGGCAATGTAAGGCATCGTCGTTTTACGCCCGTTAAGCACGAGCTGAATTACTCAATGTTTATGCCAGCGATTGATTTGGATGAAATTGGCATACTTGAGAAAAAAGTTTGGGGCTTTGGGACTCGCTGGTGGCATTGGGCTCGATTCAAACGTGATGATTACCTCGGTGAAGGGAGTTTGAAAAAAGCGGTGCAAGATAAAGTCGCAGAACTTACGGGCGTACGTTGCAGCGGCAAAGTGCTGGCTGTCTGTCATTTGCGTTATCTCGGGCTTTATTTTAGTCCGGTGAATTTTTACTACCTGTATGACCAAAAAGGTGAATGGCAATATCTTCTCGCTGAAGTCAGCAATACACCTTGGAATGAGCGCCATTATTACGCGATAGCGGCTGACCCAAAGGATGAAGATTTTGGTTGGGAGCAAGACAAAGCATTCCACGTGTCACCGTTCAACCCGATAGACCAATTGTACCGCTGGAAAATAAAACCGCTTACAGACAAGTTAAATATCCATCTTGAATGCCATAAAGGTGAAAAACACTTCGACGCCACAATGGTCATGAAAGCACAGCCATTTTCCAGTGGTTCTTTATTGAAGTGCTTGATCGGAACACCAATTCAAACAGTAAAAGTGATGGTTGGAATCTACTGGCATGCGTTGAAGTTATGGGTTAAAGGTGCGCCGTTTTATTCCCACCCTAAATATTTGGCGTCCAATGAACGTCGAGCCTCTAGCGACAAATCAGATAAGAAAAATAATAAGCACAAGGAGAATTCTGCATGTTAAATACGACTTCTATAACATTGCCGCGCAAACTGACGACGACTCAGAAAGCGGCTCGCGGAGTTATTTTTCAATGTCTGCAAAAGATGGAAATGGGTTGCTTAACCATTATTGAATCGTTTCATACTGAGACAAAGGAGCGCAGTGAACGTTTTACTGCGCCAAACGGAGAATACAGTGGCCAACCTGTCGTTGCGACCATTGAGGTTAAGCACCCAGGTTTTTACTCCAGAATATTACAAGGCGGTAGCATCGCTGCCGGTGAGGCGTACATGGATGGCTGGTGGGACAGTCCAGATTTAACTGCGTTGATGAAGCTGATGGCGCTCAATATGCGAGCCCTTGATAAGCTTGAGGAGCAGGGTAGTTGGCTTACCAAGTTACTTTACAAGTTTAGCCATTGGACGAATCGAAACTCGCAAGAAAACTCTCGGAAGAACATCCATGCTCATTACGATTTAGGCAATGATTTGTATGAAGCTTTTTTAGATACCAATATGCTGTACTCATCAGCGCTTTACCACACAAGTGCCGACTCCTTAGAGCAAGCTCAAATCAATAAAATGGAACGCTTGTGCCAGCAGTTGGATCTTCAATCTACCGACCATGTGATTGAGATTGGCACAGGGTGGGGTGCGATGGCGATATACATGGCTGAGCAATACGGTTGCCGCGTGACAACAACGACCATTTCAAAAGAGCAGCATGAGTATGCTCGACAGCAAATCGTACAACGAGGTTTAGCCGATCGAATTACTTTACTTAAAGAAGACTACCGTGACCTTACTGGGACGTACGATAAATTGGTTTCTATCGAGATGATTGAAGCCGTGGGGAAACAGTTCTTAGCTTCCTACATCAAAAAATGCGAGTCGTTATTAAAACCTCGCGGCCTGATGGCTATCCAAGCGATTACGATTGCGGATCAGCGTTACGACTATTACAGCAACAATGTCGATTTTATTCAGAAATACATTTTCCCTGGTGGTTTCTTGCCATCGGTGACGTCTTTGACACAAGCGACCACTAAGCACAGTGATTTGGTGGTTCGTGATTTGTTTGACATCGGCCTAGACTACGCAAAAACACTGAATGAGTGGCATCGCCGTTTTAACCGCGCAGAGGATGCTGTGCGAGGGTTTGGGTACGATGACCGGTTTGTCCGCATGTGGCGTTATTACCTTAGTTATTGTGAAGGCGGTTTTCTTGCTCGTACGATCAGCGCCGTTCATATGACTTTCCAGCGCCCATAACAATTATGAGAGTGTTGATTGCGTCCACTTGGTTTCAACTGTGCTGGTTTATTGCTGTGCTTGGTACGTTTGAGTGGCAATGGTTGATGATGATACTGGCGTTGGCGACTTTGGTGTATTCCATTCTGACGGCGTTTCACTCGGTGAAAGCGATCTCCTTTGTCACCATTTTCGGGCTAGTTCTCGATACGCTAAATCAACACTTCTCGCTTTTGGTTTTCCCTACCCCTTGGCTCCCTGTGTGGTTGATTGGTCTATGGGTATTGTTTGCATGGTATGCCTACCAACTGAAAGTGCTTTTGCACCGCTTCGCCAAAATCTACGTATCAATATTAGGTGGGCTTGGAGGAATGCTCAGCTACTTCGCTGGCTACAAGCTTCAAGCGGTAGAGTTTGGATTCGATACAAGTATTACGTTACTGGCCTTGTTTGTGGAATGGTTGGTGTTAATGCTGGTGATTCTCAAGGTGTATAACAATGGCAAACTTAAAGAGAAAACTCGTAAGGGGTATGGGTAGCGGTATCTTGTTTGTTTTTGCAGTGGGCGCAATACCGTCGCAGGCACAAGATATAGGAAGTACTGACAGACTGAATGTAGAAAACTGGCAGGAATGGGAAACAGTAGGCGAAGCGCAGCTCACTTGGTTTGTGTTTGATATTTATCGCTCTCGCCTAAAAGCACCCAATGGGCAATACCTAGTTTCTACGGATGTTTCTCCGCATCCATTTGCTTTAGAGATCAACTATCAACGAGACATAAGCAAGCAGCAGTTGCTTGAGGTGACGGAGGAACAGTGGCAAAAACTGGGCTTCCCTAAGTCGAGCCGCCAACAATGGATTACCCAATTGAGCTTTATCTTCCCAAGTATCAAAAATGGCGATGAACTGACCTACGTCACTGATGGAGATAAGGGACAGATCATCTATCGCCAAGCAGGAACTAAAACGCAAAAAATGGTTGGCGAAATAACGGACGAACGTATGAATGATGCATTCCTGTCCATTTGGTTGTCACCAAAAACGGAATTTCCGAAGCTGCGTAAACAACTTATAGGACAAGTCAGACCGTGAACATCTTTAAAACATTATTGCGATACTTTGCTGCGTGCGTTGTTGTTACGTTGAGTGCTTGCTCGGTGGATATAGACAATTACCAAGCATCTACGCCGCCATTTAATTTATTTGAATATTTTGATGGCAATGTGAAGGCATGGGGAATGGTGCAAGATTATTCCGAGAAACAAACACGCCGCTTTGAGGTTGATATTGTCGGTACGATAACGGGTGATGAATTGGTTCTTGTTGAGGACTTTGTTTTTGACGATGGTGAAACCGACCAGCGTGTTTGGACTATTTCTCGTGCAGAGGATGGCAGGTATACAGGCAAAGCAGATGACATTATTGGTTTCGCAAACGGAAAAGAGCAGGGTAACGCTCTGCAATGGCAATATGACTTTGAGTTAAAAATGGACGACTCGACAGTGACTGTTGCCTTTGATGATTGGCTTTACCGACAAGATGACAAACACGTATTCAACCTGACCAAAATTAAAAAGTTTGGCGTGGAGGTGGGGACAATAACCTTGTTCTTTCAAAAACAACCCTAAATCCGCGATGCTCAACACGTATTGGGCGAAAATACTCTATTGGAATGCCTCGGTTGGTAAGCTTCCAAACAAAAAGGTTGACGCTTTCACGTCAACCTTTTTAGTCTTTCGCTCATTATTGAGAGATTATAGCTTGTCAGTTAGCTCGATTGCTTGACCGATATAGTTCGCTGGCGTCATCTCTTTTAGACGTGCTTTTTCGTGTTCAGGAAGCTCAAGGCCGTCAATGAAGTTACGCATTGCTTCACCGTCTACGCGCTTGCCGCGAGTTAGCTCTTTCAACTTCTCGTATGGCTTCTCGATACCGTAGCGACGCATTACCGTTTGTACTGGCTCTGCTAGAACTTCCCAGTTTTTGTCTAGTTCAGCAAGAAGCGCGTCACGGTTCACTTCCAGTTTGCTGATGCCTTTTAGCGTAGAAGTGTAGGCGATGATTGCGTAGCCAACACCAACACCTAGGTTACGTAGAACCGTTGAGTCAGTTAGGTCACGTTGCCAGCGAGAGATAGGCAGTTTCTGTGCTAGGTGACCGAACACGGCGTTCGCAAGACCTAGGTTACCTTCAGAGTTTTCAAAGTCGATTGGGTTAACTTTGTGTGGCATTGTCGAAGAACCGATCTCGCCAGCAATGGTTTTTTGCTTGAAGTGGCCTAGTGCAATGTAACCCCAAACGTCACGGTCGAAATCGATCAGAATAGTGTTGAAACGTGCCACAGCATCGAACAGCTCAGCGATGTAATCGTGTGGTTCGATTTGTGTTGTGTAAGGGTTCCAAGTTACGCCTAGAGATTCAGTGATGAACTCTTCAGAGAACTTGTGCCAATCTAGTTCCGGGTAAGCAGATAGGTGCGCGTTGTAGTTACCTACCGCGCCGTTGATTTTCGCTAGGATTTCAACGTTTTCGATTTGCTTGTATTGACGCTCCATGCGGTACGCCACGTTTGCCATTTCTTTACCCATTGTTGATGGAGAAGCTGGCTGACCGTGTGTACGAGATAGAAGAGGGATGTCGCGGTACTCAACAGCAAGTGCTTTGATAGCGTCAATAAGGTTGCGAATTTCTGGAAGAATCACGGTTTCACGCGCTTCTTTTAGCATTAGAGCGTGTGATGTGTTGTTGATGTCTTCAGAAGTACATGCAAAGTGGAAGAACTCGTTTACTGCGTGCAGTTCAGGAACGTCTGCGACTTTCTCTTTTAGGAAGTACTCAACCGCTTTTACGTCGTGGTTAGTTGTGCGCTCGATCTCTTTGATACGTAGTGCGTCTGCTTCAGAGAAGTTTGCAGCAAGGTCGTCTAGGAATTGGTTTGCTTCTGCGCTAAACGCTGGCACTTCTGCAATTTCAGCAGTAGCAGCAAGCTTTTGTAGCCAGCGGATTTCAACGATAGTACGGTATTTTAAAAGACCGTATTCACTGAAGATTTCGCGTAACGCAATTGTCTTGCTTCCGTAGCGGCCGTCTACTGGTGAAACAGCAGTCAATGCTGACAGTTCCATGATGTTCTCCTGAATTGGGTTTCTAAATTTCGTGAGCTTTATACCAATAACTGTGGCAATTGTCACGAATATTGCGCAAACGTTTGCGCGAGATTTGTTTTAGTCAAAAAAATTAGCTCGCGATGAACGCGAGCTATGGAATTACATTCTGGCTAACAGGATTTGAGCCTGTTCAACCATCTTCTTGCGTCCGAAGATTAAGTGGCGACGTTTGCCACCCACTTGACGCCAAAGTACCGCGCTACGGATGCCTGATAACAACAAAGCGCGAACTTTGTGTTGGTTGGCTGTTTGCTGCAATACCGATGGGGTGCCAGTTACTTGAATACGAGGGCCGATTGGGCTAACTACATCAAGATAAATGCTTGCTAGGTTGCTGATCATTTGATCTTCTAGCAATTCAAAGTGTTCTGTTTGGCGTTTCGCCATTTGGATGCGATCACCAAGCTGAGACATGGCATCAGTGCGTGCGGTTAGTTTACGCTCTAATGCCATTAGGCTAATTATGTATCGGGTGATTTCACTGCCAGATGGGGTGCTATCAATCCCTTTCACCAAACACTCAAGGCCAAGTTTTAGGTCGGCTTCGCGACCGAATACGCCAATAGTATTGGCTGGGTTTGTGTTCAAAATGGCGTTCATGGATGTTTCAAAAGCATCTTGATCACAATGTCCGTTTCTCGCAACTTGTTGAACCAAAGCAACAGCTTGGCAAATACCAGCGAAAGCGATAGTACGGTCATAAAGTGTATTCGCCACGTAACAACTCCTAAGCTTGAGAATATTTAATGCGTTGCTCGATGATACCACCACCTAAGCAAACGTCATCTTTGTAGAACACGGCGGATTGACCTGGAGTCACGGCAATTTGTGGCTCATCAAAGATCACTTTAATGTTCTCGTCGTCGATAGGAATGATTGTACAAGGAATATCTTGCTGACGGTAACGAGTTTTCACTGTGCACTTCATAACATCGCGAATTGGTTCACGATCTACCCAGTGAAGTTGTGATGCAAGTAGACCTTCTGATTTTAGCATCGGGTGGTCTTTACCTTGAACGGCGATAAGCACGTTGCGGTCGAGATCTTTCTCACCTACGAACCATGGGTCTTCGTTACCGCCGCCGCCTTTACGACCACCGATATGAAGGCCTTTACGTTGGCCTAGTGTGTGGTACATCAAGCCTTGGTGCTGACCGATAACTTCGCCTTCTGGCGTTTCGATGTTGCCTGGTTGAGCAGGAAGGTAACGGCCTAGGAACTCAGTAAATTTACGTTCACCGATGAAACAGATGCCTGTTGAATCTTTCTTCTTCGCTGTGATTAGACCTTGTTCTTCCGCGATACGGCGAACTTCTGGTTTTTCCAAATCACCCACAGGGAATAGGCTACGAGCAACTTGTTCGTGGCTTAGTGTGTACAAGAAGTAGCTTTGGTCTTTGTTGCTATCTAGGCCACGCAGCATTTGTGGCTTTTCGCCGTTTTCAGGGAAAGAACGACGCACATAATGACCCATGGCAATGTAGTCTGCCTCAAGCACTTCATCAGCGAATTCAAGGAATGCTTTGAACTTGATTTCTTTGTTACAAAGGATGTCTGGGTTTGGAGTACGACCGGCTTTGTATTCTGCAAGGAAGTATTCGAATACGTTATCCCAGTATTCTGCTGCAAAGTTGATGGTGTGAAGGTGGATGCCTAGCTTGTCACATACTGCTTGAGCATCGGCTAAATCTTCTGCTGCTGTGCAATATTCTTCGTTGTCATCTTCTTCCCAGTTCTTCATGAACAGGCCTTCTACTTGGTAGCCTTGTTGCTTTAGAAGATACGCAGAAACAGATGAATCAACGCCGCCGGACATACCGACGATGACTTTCTTTTGGCTGTTATCAGACATTACTAAACACCACTAAAATAAACGGGACGCAGATTCTAACAGAATCCACAGACCGGTGACAGATCCGAGATCGAAATCACAATTCGTTTTTGCTGCCTTTTTCCGCAACAGCATCACTAAATAGTAATTTCATAAGTATAGAAAGGATATATATGGCATAGTTGGCAAAAATCCAAGAGGACAATATAAATGAGTGACGAAAACCAATTTATGCAAGAAGCCGAGTTGATTGAAATTGTTGAGAATCAGCTTGAAGATGGGAACCCTATCAAAGTTAAAGAAACATTGATGCGTTTGATGATGACTGGCACACCAAGAGAAGAAGCGGTAGCTATGATGGCATGTGCTATGTCGATTGAAATCTTTGATGTAATGAAAAACGAAGGGGAGTTCAATTTAAAGCGTTACACTGAACACCTAAATCAGCTGCCTGATTTGAGCTTCATGGAAGGCGAATAAGTAACCCGGAAGAAAAAAGCATCCAGCAAACGTTTGCTATAATTGCTTTTATTGCCGCTTTATTATTAGCGGTATAGAATCCGTTCTCCTTTTCATCCCCTTACTCAGACTAACAATATGAAATTTCCTGGACAACGCAAATCGAAGCACTATTTTCCTGTTCATGCTCGTGATCCTTTGGTGAGCCAAGCACAAGAAAGCAAGAAGATGACGCGCACTCACATCATCGGTATTGACCAAACTTTGGTGGATATCGAGGCAAAAGTAACGTCAGATGTGATTGAAAAGTACGGTTTGAGTAAAGGTCACTCGCTGGTTATTGATGATGTAAAAGCAGAAGAGCTATACCAGCAATTAAAAGAAGAGAATCTGATCACTAACGAATACGCTGGTGGTACGATTGGCAATACACTTCATAACTACTCGGTTCTTGCAGACGATCGTTCTACGCTGCTTGGTGTGATGAGCCAGGATATCAAAATCGGCAGCTACGGCTATCGTTACCTTTGTAATACATCGAGCCGCATGGACCTGAATTACCTGCAAGGTGTTGATGGTGCTATCGGTCGTTGTTTTGCTTTGATCACTGAAGACGGTGAACGTACTTTTGCGATCAGCGAAGGTCAAATGAACCAGCTTCATCCAGACAGCATTCCTGAGAAAATTTTCAAAAATGCATCTGCTCTTGTACTGACTTCTTACTTAGTTCGTTGTAAAGAAGGCGATCCAATGCCTGAAGCAACAATGAAAGCCATTGAGTTTGCGAAGAAGAACGACGTTCCTGTTGTATTAACGCTAGGTACAAAGTTTGTTATTCAAGACGATCCTAAATACTGGCAAGACTTTATTCGTGAACACGTTTCTGTTGTCGCAATGAACGAAGACGAAGCAGAAGCTCTAACAGGCGAAACTGATCCGCTAGCCGCTTCTGATAAGACGCTAGAGTGGGCTGATATGGTGTTATGTACCGCAGGTCCTGTTGGTCTGTTTATGGCGGGTTACACTGAAGACACTGCGAAGCGTGAAACCACGTTGCCATTACTTCCTGGCTCGATTGCTGAATTTAATCGTTACGAGTTCAGCCGTCCGGCTAAAAAAGATGCTTGTCAGAATCCAATTCGAGTTTATTCGCATATTTCTCCTTACATGGGTGGTCCAGAGAAAATTAAGAACACAAACGGTGCGGGTGATGCTGCGTTGTCTGCTGTTCTTCATGACATGGCGGCGAATAAATACCATAAAGAAAATGTGCCTAACTCTAGCAAGCACAGCAATGAGTATTTAACTTACTCATCTTTTTCTCAGGTTTGTAAATATGCGAACCGTGCGAGCTACGAAGTTCTCGTGCAACATTCTCCTCGTCTGTCTCGTGGCTTACCAGAGCGAGAAGACAGTTTGGAAGAAGCATACTGGGAACGTTAATTCATATCGAATTAACCACTTTATAACTAATGTTAAAATGGCGTGTTTGAAAAAATACGCCATTTTTTATTTACTCAAGACAAATAAAAAAGGCTCCCAACGGGAGCCTTTTTTAAACAAGAACGATTAGATTAGGAAATCGTCTAGTGATTTACCTGCGTCAAGTTGCTCTTGAATTGCAGAAGGTGTACGGCCTTGGCCTGTCCAAGTTTTTTCTTGGCCATTTGTGTCGATGTACTTGTACTTAGCTGGGCGAGGAGCGCGCTTAGATTTTGCTTTAGTCTTAGTTTCGCCAGATAGTGCGCTAATTAGTGCTTCAACGTCGATACCGTCTTGAGCAATTTTTTCTGCAATCTCTGCTAGTTTAGCTTCTTGTTGTGCTAGTGCTTCACGCTCTGCTTCTTCAGCTTCACGACGCTCTTCAACAACAGTAGTTAGTTTATCTAGAGCTTCTTCCAATTGTTCTAGAGTCAGCTCACGAGAAAATGCACGAAGGCTACGGATATTTAGAAGTGTTTTAGTCAGCTCTGACATAACGATTCCTATTAATAGGTTAACGTGTTTGGCATTTTTAATCGTTACGATTAAATAATACCAATCTACAAATAAAGATAAGTCCTTATATTTAACTTTATCTTTTCCTTATGTGCAAATGCTAAATCATGATTTTGTTTAAATTGAGCTATTTTTTGACTGAAAACTAATATTAATTAACTCGAAATAAATCTTAATTGATAGTGAATTCAAGTTTTACGTGATTATTCTAATCAAGCGAGCTATTGAATGGTGTTTTTTATAAAAGGCGAGCTTTGTATTTGCGCAACAGAAAACGAAAGCTGTAATGTGTACGGTATTTGTTATTCATATTTCTTTAAATTATCGATATTAGATAATCCATGATATTTTTATGGTAGTAATAAAGTTTCATAAACAACCCAATTAACGTGATTTCAGTTGCACAATACTCAATTTGTTTGTTCGACGTTTATAAATTGGGTTGGCGATTATTTATTAGTTTAATTTAGTTTGATGTGTTGCATTGGTTCTCATCATAAGTACAATGGCTGCTACCTGATGCAATATTGCAGACAATTTGTTGTTAATTTGTACAATTAACGGTTAATTGTTTGTTGTTGCCGTAGAGGCGCAGTCTCGAAGAGTAGCTATTATTGGGGTGATGCCAATGAATAATAGTGGAAGGCGAAGATTGCCGAAGTAAGTCGTATATCAAAACGCCTTGCTGGGGTTGTATCTGAAAGGAACAACACTGCCATAGTATATTTACATTAAACTATGGAGCGCTACTGTAGGGTTGGGTGGAGTGTTCGCTTCCCTGTCGCTAAGTTCAACATGAGCACGTTTCTTATAAAGAAGGCGTGACTTGTCTGCAGTAGATCTCTAGCCAAACTTTGGTTTTTGAAGATCATGAATTTAATAGATTTTTCTCATTCTCCTGTTTCATTATTGCCTCCTATTGTTGCTCTGACATTGGCGATTCTGACTCGACGTGTATTAGTTTCTCTTGGTGTAGGTATCGCGCTTGGTGCGGTTCTACTTAACAGCTGGTCAATTGGTGGTACTGCAAGCTATGTAGGTACTCAAGTGTCTTCTGTCTTCATTGAAGATGGTGGAATTAACACTTGGAACATGAGCATTGTTGGTTTCCTAATTCTATTAGGCATGACAACGGCTCTATTGACACTTTCTGGCGGTACTCGCGCATTCGCTGAATGGGCACAGTCTCGTGTGAAAAGTAAACGCGGCTCTAAACTTCTTGCAGCCTTTTTAGGCGTATTCATTTTTGTCGACGATTACTTTAACAGTCTTGCTGTAGGTGCGATTTCACGCCCAGTAACGGATCGCTTCTATGTATCTCGTGCGAAACTGGCTTACATCCTAGATTCAACCGCTGCACCTATGTGTGTCATCATGCCAGCTTCTAGTTGGGGTGCTTACATCATTACTATCATCGGCGGTATTTTAGTATCACATGGTATTACTGAGTATTCAGCGCTTGGGGCGTATGTGCGTCTTATACCAATGAACTTCTACGCTGTATTTGCGCTGTTAATGGTGTTTGCAGTAGCGTGGTTTGGTCTAGATATCGGTAAGATGCGCGAGCATGAAATTGCAGCGTCTCAAGGTCGTGGTTTTGACAAAGACAAAGAGAACGACACTCAAGAAGCGCATGAGCTTAACGAAGAGTTGGACATTCGTGAGAGCGAAAAAGGTAAAGTCTCTGACTTAATCCTACCGATTGTTACGCTTATCATCGCGACAATTGCTTCGATGATGTACACCGGTGGTCAAGCGTTGGCTGCTGACGGTAAAGAGTTTGCATTGTTAGGTGCATTCGAGAATACCGATGTGGGTACGTCTCTTATTTATGGTAGCTTGCTTGGTTTGGCCGTTGCTCTGTTTACTGTTCTAAAACAAGGACTACCACTGACTGAGATTACTCGTACACTGTGGATTGGTGCTAAATCGATGTTTGGTGCGATTCTTATCCTTGTGTTTGCGTGGACGATCGGCTCTGTTATCGGTGACATGAAGACGGGTTCGTACCTATCGACTATGGCTCAAGGTAACATTAATCCGCATTGGTTACCTGTAATCCTGTTCTTGTTGTCGGGTCTAATGGCGTTCTCAACCGGTACTTCATGGGGTACATTCGGTATCATGTTACCAATCGCTGGTGATATGGCGGGTGCAACTGACATCGCACTAATGCTTCCTATGCTAAGTGCGGTTTTGGCCGGTGCAGTATTCGGTGACCACTGTTCACCAATTTCGGACACGACTATTTTGTCTTCGACAGGTGCGCGTTGTAATCACATCGATCACGTATCGACTCAGTTGCCTTATGCGCTGTCTGTTGCTTTAGTTTCTTGTGTCGGCTTTATTGCACTTGGTATGACAACGTCAATCGCGTTCTCTTTCATTGCAGCGTCGATTACATTTGTTATCGTCTGTGCTGTTCTATCATGGTTGTCGAAATCGAAAATAGCATCATGTCAGAGCGCTTAATGGCAATATGATTTGTTGAAAAGAGGAAGCTCCGCTAGTAACTAGCGGAGCTTTTTTTTAACGCGATTTAGGTGAGGGGGGCAATCGCGTTTTTGGGGATAACCTTTAAGATTCTGGCTGTGTGAAGTCAGGTGTTGGACAGTCTTCATACGACGATGGCAGAATTGGAACATCATCGTTGTTATTCAAACCATCCAAAACCGTCTTAATCTGATCAATTTGATTGATGTCTGAACCTTCCCAAGCACTGACCGCGTTACTAATGATATCTCCAATAGACATCCACTGATCGCCAAACCAAATAACGGTAGTTTGGGTTAAACCCTCAGAGGTTGGACGATGTCGAGTGTTAAAGATAAATGCGAGTAGTTGCTGAGCTAGCTGCTCTTTATGCTCGTTAAGGTCTGCGTTGCCATTGCTATCGACCAAGAATTGTGACACTTCGGATTGCCAAGTCCCGGCCATCCAAATAGCAGAATCGCCGCTAAATGCTGCTTCAACTGGCTCTCCACCAGTAAATTTACCGTCAAATGGCTCGTCACCAGCTCCAAAGTAGCTACTTGGAGAGGCGTAAGGGGTTAATCCATTCACATATACTCTGTCGGCTTCAGTTAGTTCACTTAAGCCATTTTTGTTGTGCCAGTAACCTTTGGTGTCAAAGTCTGCAGTGATTTCACAAATGTTATTGAAGTGCACTTCATTACCATCAAGTGAGTCACTGCGGTTGTATACTTCACCGATAATGAGAGGGACGCCATTTTCCATTTTCATGACAGATTTTACGTCGAACGAAATGGTGTGATCACTGGTATTGTTCCATGCAGCAGAAAGGCTTTCGCTCACTTCATAAGGCGCGGGATCTTCACCGCGAACATTTGGAACGAGAACGAAGAATGTGGCACAGCCATCCTCTCCTGTCATTCGCTGTACGTAACCATTGGCATCGACTTCCGCTAAATTCTCGCCTTCTGGAAGAACGCCGGCATCAAGAAGAAGTTGTTCTATCACTAAGAATTCACCATTTTCTGGATACTCAGGGTTGAATGGTTTAGGAACGGGTACACTGTCGGGTATGTAAAGGTTGACCGGCCAATTCGGAATCAAGCCTTCGCCTTCATCATGAATACCGTTACCGTTCATATCGAACGACTTACACACTTTAAGATTGGCAATACCGATAGAACCAAAACGGATGGTTAACACGGGATCATCATCAAAGGTTGGTTGAGCCCAAGCACTAGGCATGAAACCAACGTCATTCTCCTCATTACCGCTGGCTTCATCTGTGTCCTCACCAGCAGAACGTTTGATGGTTTCGTCGAAGTTGGTTTGACATGCTAGAGCGTTTGCAAAGCCTATATGCAGATCGCCATCTTCGAACGTCGGTGCAAAGTCTCTTAAATCTGCGAAGGTTGTGAAGTGAGTGAATGGGGTGTTCATTGCGGTAAAGCCAACTTTTTTCGCCCACCACATGAATTGGTCTAAGCTCCATTGATGGTCTTCAACCCCAAAAACACTAAACGTGATTGGCTCGTCAGGAGAATCATTGGAAAGTTTAGTATTACGCATACCACCCATTTCAATCGCTAAGTCACGAATACCGAACTCCCAATTAGGAATAACTTCATCGATGATAGGATCATATTGGCAGTTCAGGTTTCTGTCGTGGAACGCACGAAAAGCAATATCAAAGTTTGGCGGTTCTGGCTCCGCAGTCTTCGCTTTGAAGTTATCTGTTTTCGAGAATCGAGGGATAAACCCAAAGAACCCTGCACAGTTTTCACCAGTTTCTTCGCCATACAGGTCAGTACCTTCACAAGCGGCTTCTACGCTCGCTGCTGTGGATACCCAAGCTTTGTAAACCCCACCGGAGTTAGGTGTGTTGGCAAATGGAAATAGCTGTATGGTTTCTCCATCAGGCAGAGAAGTAGGGTCGACATCTAAATACTCACTTCCCAATTGATGTCGACATTCTATGTCTATCGATTGGGTGACCATTTTGCCGCGCACTTTAACTTCTTGAGTGATCGTGACGACGTCATTCATATATGTCACACCACCTTCACCGTCGAAATAGAAAAGACGACAGGCTAATGGTTCTGCGTAAAACTCTTCGGCGTTTCTAGCGTTCTTGCCTTTGATTTTTACATCTTGATAGCAGGTACCACCGTTGGTGTCTGCGCTATCTAAAGTGCTTGATAACAAACATTTACCTGATGGATCGGTAACTTGAAAATAATACAAACCAGCAGGCAGTGCTGCGGCTGTTCTTGGGGCGTTAGGCCCTGGGCCTCCATCTAAAAATACTTCTTGTTTAGACTCGTAGCGGACATTTTCATTGACGATATCACCAGCAGGTGTCGTCGTGAATATTGCGCCGTCTAATCTAGCGAAAGCTGGTACAGCAAACATGATAGCTAACGAAGATATCGCAAGAGTTGTTGTCCTTAATTTGGATAAAAACCTGTTGATATTCATTTTTTGCTCCTGTGTCATCATGAGTGACGACACAGGATACAAAGGCAAAGAGTATGCCTATTTTAACTTATTGATTTAAAAGAGCCTTACATGACGTGTTTTATATGAAAAAGCTAAGTAAATGATATGCCGTGATTTCGTTGTTACACTGTGTTGCGTTACACATGTACACATTGTCAGATGTTGATATTGTACTTCTTAATCAGCCGATAAAGTGTTGTTCTAGAAATACCTAGATGGCGTGCGGCTGCACTCATATTGTGTTTATTTTCTTCGATGGCCTGTAACAAATAGTCAAGGTCAATTTGATCAACAGAAGGGAGTAATTGCCTTTCACTGTTCTCAAGCCCTAAATCAGCAACGAGTAGGGTATTGTCTTCACACATGACAATTGCTCGCTGAATCACATTACGCAGCTCACGTACATTTCCAGGCCAACGATGTTTAAGCAGTTTTGCTTTCACTTCTTCGGACATGTTGTGTACTTGACCATGAGATAAATCTGTTAAAAAGTGCTCAGACAGCATCAAAATGTCTTTGCCTCTTTTTCGAAGTGGAGGAATGGTTAGCGGTAATATATTGAGTCGATAAAATAGATCCTCCCTAAATTCTCCTTGTACGACTTCGCTTTTTAAATCCACGTGGCTGGCGGCAATCACACGACAATCAACATCGATAAATTTATCCGCACCTACTTTGTGTATTTGTTTGCTTTCTAAAAAATGAAGGAGATGTATTTGAAGATCCGAAGGCATATCTCCAATCTCATCGAGAAATAAAGTGCCTTTGTGTGCTTTTTGAATAAAACCAATCCGGTCAGAAATGGCACCTGTAAATGCACCTTTTTCGTGGCCAAAAAGTTCGGAAGCAATCAAGCCACTTGGAATCGCACCGCAGTTAACCTCTACAAAGGGTGATGAGCGCCGACTAGATAACTGATGGATCAATCGAGCACATAACCCTTTACCCACACCAGTTTCACCTTGTATGAGTACTTCCGCGTCACATTGCGCGTACTTTTTAATGGCATTTCGAAGCTCGTGGATACAAGCGCTACTCCCAATCAGAGGATATAGCTCCGCCTCGCTGAATTGCACCGTTGGTTTGGTACTACCTTTTCGCAGTTTCATCATTAATCACTATTTTTGCCCCACTGAAATAATAGTTTTGAATTAGCCGTCTCAATCGTGAGTGAATGTCTCTTTATTGAGAAGTTTGTTAATTACTGTGGGTGGTAAAGTCTAAATGTTTGTTTCGGAGAAAATTTATACTAGGGACTTTTTTTGCTAGGAAAATCGTTGTATAGCAACTTCATTTCTTGCACTCTATCGCAATGAAACTAAAAATAAACATTTAAAAAACATAGACTTGAAAAAATAGTTAAGAAAAGTTCAATTTCGGTATTGAAAAATTAAGAATCCTTGGTTAGTGTGGTTACTAACGAAGCAACTAACTAAAGTCTTAAATAAGTATGCGTAATTTTGTAATGAACATTCATCACCATCATCACCCAGCCTAGTCTTTCGGGAGATGTACGCATACCCGGGAGGCAGGAAACTCCCGGAGGTGAAAATCAAAGTAAGAACAGATTTTAAACCCTCGGGAGACGCCAATCTCTCGAGGGTTTTTTTAGTTTTACTGGTTTAAAAATTACTTAGATATCAAAATCTTGCACAGGGATAAAGCAATGCAAACACAACGCTTAAGAATTGCAATTCAGAAAAAAGGTCGTCTTAGCAAAGAGAGCCAAGCTCTACTAAAGCAATGCGGCGTGAAATTTAACGTAATGGGTGAGCGTCTTGTTGTTCACTCAGAGAACATGCCAATTGACTTGCTTTTGGTTCGTGACGACGACATCCCTGGCTTGATCATGGATGGCGTGGTTGACCTTGGTTTCATCGGAGAAAACGAACTAGAAGAAGTTCGTCTTGATCGCAAAGCTTTGGGTGAGCCATGTGAGTTTGTTCAACTTCGTCGACTGGATTTTGGTGGCTGCCGTTTGTCCATCGCCATCGATAAAGATGAAGAATACAACGGTCCACAAGATCTCGCAGGCAAACGCATCGCAACGACTTACCCTCAACTTCTTAAAGCGTACATGGATGAAGCCGGCGTGCCATTCTCAACTTGTATGCTCACTGGTTCTGTGGAAGTTGCGCCACGAGCGGGCTTAGCGGATGCGATTGCAGATTTGGTTTCTACAGGTGCAACATTAGAAGCAAACGGCCTGAAAGAAGCCGAAGTCATCTTCAGATCCAAAGCGACGCTTATCCAACGCATTGGTGAGTTCGACGCAGACAAAGCAGAGTTGATCAATAAATTGCTAACTCGCATGCAAGGCGTTCAACAGGCAAAAGAGTCAAAATACATCATGCTGCACGCACCAGCTGGAAAGTTGGAGCAAATTAAAGCATTACTGCCGGGCGCAGAAGATCCAACCGTTTTACCACTATCAGCAGACAAACAGAAAGTTGCCGTTCATTTGGTGAGTACAGAGAACTTGTTCTGGGAAACCATGGAACAGCTAAAAGAACTGGGTGCGAGCTCAATTCTAGTGCTACCAATTGAAAAAATGATGGAGTAACGGCAATGAGAACTGTTGTATGGCAATCACTGAGTGAAGAGCAACAAGATGCAATTTTGGAGCGTCCTGCCATTGCGGAAGGTGCGAATATTACCGCTGCAGTTGCGGATGTGATCGCAAAGGTGCGTACTCAAGGTGACGCAGCGCTATTAGAACTTACAGAAAAGTTTGACCGTGTAAAACCGGAATCAATCCGAGTTCCATCCAAAGAAATTAATGCGGCTTCAGAGCGCCTTTCTGCGGAAATGAAACAAGCACTAGAGCAGGCTTACAGCAATATTGCTAAATTTCATAAAGCGCAAAAGCCACAACCAATTAAAGTGGAAACACAACCTGGTGTGATGTGTGAGCAAGTGACACGTCCCATTCAAAAAGTAGGGTTGTATATTCCTGGTGGTAGCGCGCCATTGCCATCGACAGTATTGATGCTGGGCGTGCCTGCAAAAATCGCTGGTTGTCGTAAAGTGGTGCTTTGTTCTCCTCCACCGATTGCAGATGAAATTTTGTACGTTGCCAAGTTGTGCGGCATTGATGAAGTTTACAATGTCGGTGGTGGACAGGCGGTCGCTGCAATGGCTTACGGTACGAAAAGCGTCTCCAAAGTGGATAAAATTTTTGGCCCGGGTAACGCCTATGTGACGGAAGCAAAACGTCAAGTAAGCAATGACTTCCGTGGTGCTGCGATTGACATGCCGGCTGGCCCTTCTGAAGTTCTTGTGATTGCCGACGAAACCGCAGATCCAGACTTCATCGCAGCAGACTTGTTAAGCCAAGCTGAGCACGGCCCTGATTCACAGGTGGTTCTTGTGACACCATCACCAATTGTCGCGGATCAAGTAACGGATGCTGTTCAGCGTCAACTAAAAGCCTTGTCTCGAGCAGACATCGCGCAGAAGGCGTTGGCTTCAAGTCTGATTATTATTTCTGAGTCAATCACACAAGCGGTTTCTATCTCTAACTACTACGGCCCTGAGCACTTAATTGTGCAAACGAAGAACCCGCGTGAGCTACTTCCACTACTAGATAATGCGGGCTCAATCTTTCTTGGCGATTGGTCTCCTGAATCTGCAGGTGATTATGCGTCGGGAACTAACCACGTGCTTCCAACTTACGGGTATACTCGTACTTACTCAAGCCTTGGCCTTGCCGACTTTTCTAAACGAATGACAGTGCAAGAGTTGTCGGCTGAAGGTTTACAGAATCTCGCTCCGACTGTGGTTACGATGGCGGAGGCGGAAGGTCTCGACGCTCACAAACGTGCAGTCACCATCCGAGTAGAAAAGCTGACCAAAAATAGATTATAAGAGAGTAAAGAGATGGAAAAGCTAGCACGCAAACAAGTCCAAGAATTAACCCCGTATTTATCTGCTCGCCGAATTGGCGGCACGGGTGACGTTTGGCTCAACGCCAATGAATCTCCATTTAATAATGAGTACAAAACGGATTTTGCTCGCTTAAACCGCTACAGCGAATGCCAGCCAAAAGCGCTTATTTCAGCTTACGCTGCCTACGCGGGTGTAAAGCCAGAACAGACGCTTACTTCTCGTGGCGCTGACGAAGGTATTGAGCTTTTAGTTCGCGCTTTCTGTGAGCCAGGACAAGACGCGGTTTTGTACTGCCCACCGACTTACGGTATGTACGCAATCAGTGCTGAAACCTTTGGTGTTGAACCTAAGACTGTACCGCTAACATCGGATTGGCAGCTTGACCTTGCTGGCATCGAATCCAATCTCGATAACGTCAAGCTGGTTTTTGTTTGTTCGCCAAACAACCCAACCGGTAACCTCGTTAAGCGTGAAGATATTGTCTCTCTGCTTGAGATGACAAAAGACCGAGCAATCGTGGTCATGGATGAAGCGTACATCGATTTTTGCCCTGAGGCGTCAACGGTGGATTTGTTAGCTCAATATCCAAATCTCGCGATTCTACGTACGTTATCAAAAGCGTTCGCGCTTGCAGGCTTACGCTGTGGTTTCACGCTTGCAAACGAGGAGCTAATCAACGTCCTACTTAAAGTCATCGCGCCGTACCCAGTACCAGTGCCTGTTGCTGAAATTGCGGTTCAAGCCTTGTCAGAAGCAGGTTTGGCTCGAGCGAAATTCCAAGTCCTCGACCTTAATGCAAACCGCGCTTATCTGCAGGTTGGTTTGTCGATGATTCCAGGATTGCAAGTTTTCGAAGGGTGGGGCAATTATCTATTGGTTAAATTCCCAGATGGTGATGCGCTGTTTAAAGCGGCGTGGGATACCGGAATCATTCTACGTAACTCACCAATTGAAAACTGCGTGCGTATCAGCGTTGGTAACCGCGACGAGTGTGAAAAGACACTGGGTTTCATTAGAAACTACTATTCATAAATAGAATTCTCAACGTTCTCGGTTCATGCCGAGAACGAAACAAGATTAGTAATAAGGAAGTTCGAGTGAGCAAGCAACAAAAAATCCTATTTATCGACCGAGATGGCACGCTGATTGTCGAGCCACCGATTGATTTCCAAGTTGACCGCTTGGATAAGTTAAAACTAGAACCGTTCGTTATTCCAAGCCTGTTGTCGTTGCAGGATGCGGGATACCGTCTAGTGATGGTGACAAACCAAGATGGTCTAGGCACAGACAGCTACCCTCAAGAAGACTTCGATGCGCCACACAACATGATGATGGAGATCTTCGAGTCTCAAGGTGTGAAGTTCGATGATGTGCTGATTTGTCCGCATTTTGAAGAAGACAATTGCTCTTGCCGTAAGCCTAAATTAGGCATGGTGAAAGAGTATCTTCAAGGCGGTAAAGTGGATTTCCAAAATTCTGTCGTGATTGGTGACCGTCAGACGGATCTGCAATTGGCGGAAAACATGGCGATTCGCGGTATTCAATACAATCCAGAAACTATGGGTTGGAAGCAGATATTGAAAGATCTGACGGTGAAAGCACGAGTTGCCGAAGTGATTCGTACTACTAAAGAAACCGACATTAAAGTTGCCGTTAATCTGGATGAGCAAGGTGGCAATGATATCTCAACAGGTCTTGGTTTCTTTGACCACATGCTGGATCAAATTGCCACTCACGGTGGTTTCCAAATGGTGTGCAAAGTCGACGGAGATTTACACATTGATGATCACCACACGATTGAAGATACCGCATTAGCCCTTGGTCAGGCATTAAAAGAAGCGTTGAGCGATAAGCGTGGCATTGGTCGCTTTGGTTTCAGCCTGCCGATGGATGAGTGCTTGGCGCAATGTGCGTTGGATTTGTCTGGTCGTCCTTACCTGAAATTTGACGCGAAATTTAGCCGTGATCAAGTTGGAGACTTGTCGACAGAGATGGTGGTTCACTTCTTCCGTTCTTTAACTGACACACTAGCGTGTACGCTGCACCTTTCTTCTGCTGGCGATAATGATCACCACATCATTGAGAGCCTATTCAAAGCGTTTGGTCGAACGTTACGCCAAGCAATCAAGGTGGAAGGCACGGAGCTGCCAAGCAGCAAAGGCGTCCTTTAAGGCTCACGTGAGCAAGGAGAAAAACAGTGACAGAACAAAAAGTTGTCATTATCGATACGGGCTGTGCCAACGTTTCTTCGGTGAAGTTTGCCATTGAACGCTTAGGCTATGACGTAACGATTTCAAAAGATCCTCAAGTGGTGTTGTCAGCAGACAAGTTGTTCCTACCTGGTGTGGGTACAGCCAGCGAAGCGATGAAAAACCTTGAAGAGCGTGATCTTATCAATCTCGTCAAGCAAGTTGAAAAGCCATTGCTTGGTATCTGTTTAGGTATGCAGTTATTGGGTAAGTTTTCCCAAGAGAAAGGGCAGAAAGCAGATGAGTTAGTTGAGTGTCTTGGGCTTTGTGATGGCGAAGTGAAGCTGCTACAAACTGGCGATTTGCCACTGCCACACATGGGGTGGAATACCGTTTCTGCAAAAGCAGGCCATCCGTTGTTCAAAGACATTGAAGAGGGTGAGTACTTCTATTTTGTGCACAGCTTTGCGATGCCTGTTGGAGACTACACCATTGCCGAATGTGATTACGGAAATCCATTCACTGCTGCGGTTCAAAGTGGTAACTATTATGGTGTGCAATTCCACCCAGAGCGTTCTTCAAAAGCGGGCGCGAAGCTTATTCAAAACTTCTTAGAATTATAAAAGGGATTTAGTGTGATTATTCCAGCTCTTGATTTAATTGAAGGACAGGTAGTTCGCCTATATCAAGGTGATTATGGCCAAGTAACCGAGTACAAAGTCGACCCAGCAGAGCAGTTCAACTTGTATCACCAAGCAGGGGCTAACTGGCTGCACTTGGTGGATCTGACGGGCGCGAAAGATACATCTGCGCGCCAACTTGATTTGATTGCAAAGCTATTAGCAAGCACGCCTGCGAACATCCAAATCGGTGGCGGTGTGCGTACCGAACAAGACGTTGTGGACTTATTAGAAGCGGGTGCACAGCGCGTTGTGGTTGGTTCAACCGCAGTAAAACAGCCTGAGTTAGTAAAAGGTTGGATGGAAAAATACGGCGCAGAGAAAATCGTTCTCGCGTTGGACATCAACATCGACCAAGACGGCACGCGTAAAGTGGCGATCTCTGGTTGGCAAGAAGATTCAGGCGTGACTATTGAAGCTCTGATCAACGATTACCTGACGGTAGGTCTACAGCACGTGCTGTGTACTGACATTTCTCGTGACGGTACGCTAGAAGGCTCAAACGTAGAGCTTTACGTCGACCTATGTAAACAGTACCCACAAGTGCAGTTCCAATCTTCAGGTGGTATCGGCTCATTAGCGGATATCGAAGCGCTAAAAGGCAGCGGTGTGGCAGGCGTGATTGTTGGTCGCGCGTTGTTAGATGGTAAGTTCACAGCAGAGGAGGCATTTGCATGCTGGCAAAGCGAATAATTCCATGTCTTGATGTTCGTGATGGACAAGTGGTGAAGGGCGTTCAGTTTCGCAACCACGAGATCATCGGTGACATTGTTCCTCTCGCTAAACGCTACGCTGAAGAAGGCGCTGATGAGCTGGTGTTTTACGACATCACTGCATCAAGCGATGGTCGTGTAGTTGATAAAAGTTGGGTAGCTCGTGTCGCGGAAGTGATCGACATTCCTTTCTGTGTGGCTGGTGGTATTAAATCCGCAGAGGATGCTGCACGTATTCTGGAGTTTGGTGCAGACAAAGTCTCTATCAACTCGCCTGCGTTGGCTAACCCGCAGCTTATTACTGATTTAGCGGATAAATTTGGCGTTCAGTGTATCGTAGTTGGTATCGATTCCTACTACGACAAAGATACTGGTAAATATCAGGTTTACCAGTTTACTGGCGACGAAGAACGTACAAAGGCGACGAAGTGGGAAACGCGCGAATGGGTACAAGAAGTGCAAAAGCGCGGTGCTGGTGAAATCGTGCTCAACATGATGAACCAAGACGGCGTGCGTAACGGTTACGATATTGAACAGCTCAATATGGTACGCGAAGTGTGTAAAGTTCCTCTCATCGCTTCCGGTGGTGCAGGTGCCATGGAGCACTTTGCAGAAGCATACCAAAAAGCAAACGTGGATGGTGCGCTGGCCGCTTCGGTATTCCACAAGCAAGTCATCAATATTGGTGAACTAAAGCAGTATTTGAAACAACAAGGCATTGAGGTACGACTATGAGTTTTAAAGCCGCCGAAGTCAGTTCGCTGTCGGAGCGAATCAATTGGGAAAAGGTGGATGGCTTGGTACCTGCCATCGTGCAAGACTTCCAATCGAGCCGAGTGCTTATGATGGGTTACATGAACCAAGACGCGCTAGCAAAAACGGGTGAAACGGGTCAGGTGACATTTTTCTCTCGCACTAAAGAGCGTTTATGGACTAAAGGTGAGACGTCTGGCAATGTTCTTCAACTCGTGAATATCTCTCTAGATTGTGACAATGATACTTTGCTGGTTCGAGTGAACCCTATTGGGCCTACTTGCCACACAGGCACAACAACGTGTTGGGACGGCGATGCACAAGAGGAATCACAAATGGTGTGGCTTCATCAACTTGAGCAGCTACTGGCTGCCCGCAAGAGTGCCGATCCTGACTCCTCTTATACCGCCAGCCTTTATGCCCGTGGTACCAAACGTATTTCGCAGAAAGTGGGCGAAGAAGGCGTTGAAGTCGCGCTTGCGGCGACGTCGGGCGATAAGGCGGAGTTAGTGTGTGAATCTGCAGATTTGATCTATCACTTGTTGGTGCTTTTACAAGACCAAGGTTTATCAATGAACGATGTGGTGAATAAGCTTAAAGAGCGTCACAAGTAGTTCAAGTTAAAGAAATAAAACAAAGGCTTCCATTTGGAAGCCTTTGTTTTTTCTTGATAGTGCGATTTTATCCACAGCACTTTTTAAATTTCTTACCGCTGCCACAAATACATGGATCGTTACGGCCTACTTTTAAGCTGCTGATGGATTGATTAAGTCGCGGATCTTGCTCGGATTCTTCTTCAGGGAAGGTGCCATCAATGTAATACCACAGCCCATCTTCTTTCACGAAGCGTGAACGCTCGCTCAGGCAGTAGCGTTGGCCGTCTTCATTGAAATAGGCGTTGAACTCAACAAAGCCTTCATTTTCATGGCTGCCAGCTTCTGCTTTGACGACTTCCAGTTTGCACCAATCGCTGTCGATCGATTGTGCGATACCTTCACGTTGTTCTTCTGCGTTACAACTTGGGTGATATGTTTTCACAACGTAGTCAACGAGGCCTAGCACATGAGCGCTATAGCGAGAGCGCATTAACTGTTCTGGTGTTTTGACGTTAGCGTGATTGTTGTGCGCAATTTCGCAACACTGTTGGTAGGTACGGTTAGCGCCGCAAGGACAAGAAGAAGCCATAAGATGAAATCTCGTTAGGTAAAGCGATGAAACAAATAATCCCAATAGAGTGGGAGAGAAGCATTATAGCGAGTTAAGGTGTTTGAGAAAGCAGTTCTTGAGCCCACTCTGTCGATTCATTGAATGCATCAGCTAGCTGAGTTTCCGTTAACTTCAAGACAGAGCAGTATCTTTCAGCCAGTTCCCAATCTGCTTGTTCGTAAGCAATACACATAGAAAGGAGATACCCAAGCACACCTTTTCGGCTTGTCAGGGCGAGCTTGATGTCTTCATCGACGGGAATGTCTTCAATTACATCTGACAGAGGCTGATCGAGAAGCGAGCCTAATAATGAGAACATACCAGTTAGAAAGGCTTGTCCAGGATCGTACTTGGTGTTCATTTGGCTAAGCAAAATTTCACACATACGAGCGCGTTGAATAGCAAGCGAGTAGAGTGAATCTGGCTTGTCCTCTTGCACAGAAGCGATTGCAACCAGTGAAATAAAGCGTCGTAAACGTTCTTCGCCCAGATAAATCAGCGCCTGTCTAAACGATTTGATCTTGGTTGTGAGCGTGTAACCCGAGTTGACGTAAGTGAGCAACTTATAAGAAAGCGTCACATCAATAGAGAACAGACGCTCCACTTCATTGAAGTCGATGGGCTTATCAGCAATCTCTTTACACAACTGGATGACGGTTAAAAACGCCGGGTTGAGGCGCTTCTTTTGGATCATTTCTGGTTTACTAAAGAAGTAACCTTGAAAGTAGTTAAAACCAGCGTCAAGCGCTTGTTCAAACTCTTCATAGGTTTCGACTTTTTCAGCCAAAAAATCGATATTAAACTGGCTCAATGCTTGGATGAAAATTGCCGCTTTTTCAATTGGTACTAAACGAATATCAAATTTGATCATCGATACGTACGGAAGAAAGCGTTTCCAAGCCTTAGTTGGTACAAAGTCGTCCAGTGCAATTCGGTAGCCGCATTCGTGCAGATGTTTTATTGCATCGAGAAGCTCTTGCGTAGGCTCACAATCTTCGAGTACTTCAATGACCAGAGAATCTTTCGGAAACAGTGTCGGAACAAGGTTGACCAAGCTTTGGTGGGGAAAGTTAACAAAACCGAGTTTGTTACCTAACGTGTTGTAATGCGTCGACAAAAAATGATCAGATAGCAGTCGACTAGTAGCAAGCTCAGGTTCTACTTCAGGGAAGGTATTTTTGGGGCCGTCTCGAAAGAGAAGTTCGTAACCTATGGTTCGCTTTTCTCTGTCTAGAATCGGTTGGCGAGCTACGTAAGAATACTTCAATTAGGTACTTCGTTCTGTTTAACTTAGTAATATGATAATAGCGATTTTTTACAAAATATCTACGCTTTGAATGCGAATCTTCTACATGTTCGACATGCTTAGCGTAAATTATGTGTTGAAAGGCCGGTTTTGCAGTTCAAAACCATCAGAATTCACTTGTAAAACTGAGCCTTGCGTATACCAGTCCCCTAAGACGATGCGCGTGTTTTTAGCACCATTTGCGTCAAAAAAATGTGTATTTGGGCGATGAGTGTGGCCATGAATCATCAAGTTGACGCAATTCTGAGACATCACTTTTTCAACTTCGCTTTGATTCACGTCCATGATATCTAAAGACTTCATCTGTTTATCGTTGCGAATGTCTGATTGAACTTTAGAGACAATTTTTTTCTTTAAACACCATGGGATGCGTTTAAAGATCCATTGTAACCAAGGTTGATGCACAGTTTTACGAAATTTCTGATATTCCACGTCATCAATACACAGGGTATCGCCGTGTAAAATCACCGCTTTTGTGCCATATAAGTCGATGGTGCAAACGTCATCAAGCAAAGTGATGCCCGTCTCTTTACAAAAGCGTTCGCCCAACAAGAAGTCACGATTGCCTTGAATAAAGAAAACCGGGACACCTTGGTCGGTGAGCGTTTTGAACTCGGTACGAATTTGGTTTGCAAACGGTGTTTTGTCATCATCACCGACCCAAAACTCGAAAAGATCGCCTAATACATAAAGAGCTTCGGCATTTTTGGCTTCCGTACGCATAAATGTAATGAAACATTCTGTGATGTCAGGACGTGACGGCGTAAGGTGCAAGTCTGATATAAATAATGTCGTCATAGAAATAAGGGGAGGCGAAGCCTCCCCAATTACTTATCTCTTGGGAATAATTCGCAAGAATTACTCTGCGATTGTAGTACCAGTGATTACCACGTCTTCTAGTGGTACGTCTTGGTGCATGCCGTAAGAACCAGTGCTAACGCCCTTGATCTTGTTTACAACGTCCATACCTTCTACAACTTCACCGAATACACAGTAACCCCAACCATCTAGGCTTTCGCTACGGAAATCTAGGAAAGTGTTGTTGTTTACGTTGATGAAGAACTGAGAGCTTGCAGAATGTGGTTCCATCGTACGAGCCATAGCAATCGTACCTACTTTGTTGCTTAGGCCGTTGTTTGCTTCGTTCTTGATAGGTGCACGTGTTGATTTTTCACGTAGACCTGATTCCATGCCGCCGCCTTGGATCATGAAACCGTCAATAACACGGTGGAAAAGAGTGTTGTCGTAAAAGCCGTCGCGGCAGTACTGAAGGAAGTTTGCGCTTGTCTCTGGCGCTTTCTCTTCGTTTAGTTGAATCTTGATGTCACCAAAATTAGTGTGAAGGGTGATCATGCTACTTTCCTTTACTGTGTTGTGTTGAGCCCGAGATTCTAGCCTAAGTTATAACGCATTAAAAACTCGAGAAGAGTAAATTCTTCGTTTTGTGCTTGAAGTTTAGCCGATTATCGTTTTATCGGTTAATTGCTATTACCTAATAAGGTCGGACTTGATATACTCGACGTTCTTGTATTCATTCACAATCATAGATAGAGATCATGTTAAAGATATATAACACACTCACAAGACAGAAAGAGGAATTCAAACCAATTACAGCCGGTAAAGTTGGCATGTATGTCTGTGGGGTAACCATCTACGATCTCTGTCACATCGGCCACGGCCGCACCTTCGTTTCTTTTGACGTAGTATCACGTTATCTGCGCTACCTTGGTTACGACCTAACGTTTGTTCGCAATATCACAGATATTGATGACAAAATCATCAAACGTGCAGCAGAAAACGGCGAATCTTGTGAATCACTTACAGAACGTTTGATTGGCGACATGCACGCAGACTTTGATGCATTGAACATGAAGCGTCCTGACGTTGAGCCGCGCGCAACACAATTTATCGCAGAAATCATCGAATTGGTTGAAAAGCTTATCGAACGTGGTTTCGCATACGTTGCAGACAACGGCGACGTCATGTTTGAAGTAGGTAAGTTTGACGAGTACGGCAAGCTTTCTAAGCAAGATCTTGATCAGCTTCAAGCTGGTGCGCGCGTTGATATCGAAACAGCAAAACGTAGCCCACTAGACTTCGTTCTTTGGAAAATGTCTAAACCAGGCGAGCCAACATGGGAATCTCCATGGGGTCCAGGTCGTCCAGGTTGGCACATTGAATGTTCAGCAATGAACTCCACGATCCTAGGCGATCATTTCGATATTCACGGCGGCGGTTCTGATCTACAGTTCCCACACCACGAAAACGAAATCGCACAATCTTGCTGTGCACACGACACTAAGTACGTAAATACTTGGATGCACAGTGGCATGGTGATGGTAGATCGCGAAAAGATGTCTAAATCTTTAGGCAACTTCTTCACTATTCGTGACGTTCTTGGTCACTACGATGCTGAAACCGTGCGTTACTTCCTAATGTCTGGTCACTACCGTAGCCAATTGAACTACAGTGAAGATAACCTAAACCAAGCACGCGCTTCTCTTGAGCGTCTATACACTTCTCTGCGTGGTCTGGATTTAAATGCAGCACCAGCGGGTGGTGAGGAGTATGTATCTCGCTTTACTGCTGCGATGAACGACGACTTCAACACACCAGAAGCATACTCAGTTCTGTTTGATATGGCGCGCGAAGTTAACCGCCTTAAGACAGAAAGCGTAGAGAAAGCGAGTGAACTTGGTGCGCTAATGCGCGAACTAGCAGACGTGATTGGTATTCTTTATCAAGATCCTGAAGCTTTCCTAAAAGGTAATGCTGGCAACGATGATGAAGTCGCTGAAATTGAAGCGCTAATCAAGCTGCGTAACGACTCGCGTGCTTCGAAAGATTGGGCAAACGCCGACATGGCACGTGATAAGCTGACGGAAATGGGCATTGTCCTTGAGGATGGCCCAGAAGGCACAACGTGGCGTCGTAAGTAATTGAATCTTTTAAAAGGGCTGATGATTCAGCCCTTTTATTTTCCAATTTCATCAATAAAATTTTAACTTTAGGTAATGCTCTGTGGCTCAGATGTATTTCTATTACTCAGCAATGAATGCGGGTAAATCGACAACTCTTCTTCAATCTTCATTTAACTACCAAGAACGCGGTATGACGCCAGTGATTTTCACTGCGGCGTTGGACGACCGCTATGGTGTAGGCAAAGTAAGTTCTCGTATTGGTTTACAATCGGACGCGCATTTGTTCCGTCCAGATACGAACCTATATCAAGAGATTGCAGCCCTGCATGAAGTCGAAAAACGTCACTGTATTCTTATTGACGAGTGTCAGTTCCTATCGAAAGAGCAGGTTTACCAACTTACAGAGGTAGTGGATAAGCTGCATATTCCAGTACTTTGCTATGGTCTTCGTACCGATTTTCTTGGCGAACTTTTTGAAGGCAGTAAGTACCTACTCTCTTGGGCTGATAAGCTGGTTGAGTTGAAGACGATTTGCCACTGTGGCCGAAAAGCAAACATGGTTATCCGCACCGACGAACACGGAGTCGCAATCAAAGAAGGTGACCAAGTGGCGATTGGTGGCAACGACCGTTATGTCTCAGTTTGCCGTCAGCACTACAAAGAAGCCCTAGGTAAATAAACCTATCCATTTAGCTTCAAAGCAATACAGAAAAGCCACCGAATTCGGTGGCTTTTTAATTGTTCATTTCGCTCAGACGAGATCAAAACCGAATCGCTCTAACAAGACTTGATAAGATGAATCCACTTGCTTTGGAATGTCTTGTTTAGTTTGAAATCCTTTTTCGGGATAGCTTTTGACGCGGGAAAAATCTTCCATCAGCGCTTCTAACACCATCATTAGCGGCATGTCTTCGTTGATGTATTCGAAGAATGGATGAGCGGTAGAACTGACTTGCACTTGCGAGTAGGGCGATTGCCATTGCTTCTCAAACGTAGCGATGGCGCGGCGTTCCATAAATGGCTTTTGCACTAAAATAATCGATTCGCATTGGATGCCTTTCTCTTTTAATAACTGCTCGGTGAAACGGACGTTTTCTCCACTATTGGTTGAACGTGTTTCTACTAAAATGGTATCGCTTGGTACGCCAGCTAAACGCGCAATGTCTGCAAATGTTTCGGCTTCACTTTTTTCAAACAACCCATCCGTAAAACGGCCTTCACCACCGGAGAACACAATCAATGGCGCGAGTTTTTGGTGGTAAAGCGCAGCGGCGTGCTCAGCAACTCGCACGTCGTTACTGCACATAACAAACAAGCAGTCGGCAGGCTTTAAATCCTGTTTGAGCTGCATGTAATCCCAAAGCGTTTCAATATGTTGATATAACTTCATAGTGCATCCAGCGTTGAATTGAATCGGAATTGATACCCAAGTGAAACCAGCTTGTCCGCTAAGATGCGTTTATCGGCATCTTCTGTGACGGGAGGTAGCGAAATCTCTGCGCCACTTTTGGTGATTGCTGCTTGGTAAAACTCAGCTTTGCTCACGGTGTGAGGCGTTGTGACATTAATGATCTGATTACTCAGGTGATCCAATGCAAATTGTGCCACAGCGACTGCGTCACTTTGATGAAGCATGTTGGCTGGAGCTTTACGGCTGACTTGTTTTAGGCGCATGGCAAAGCGAGCGGGGTGTCTGTCTGGGCCAAACAAACCACTGCAACGTAAGATGGCGTAGTTTATGCCAGAGTCGATGACGGATTGCTCTGCTTCGAGCATGATTTTCGCATTGTCAGAAAAGTGAGGGTGGGTTTGCACGAGAGCGAGCGATGCGGATTCTTCTTTCATATCCGTTGGTAAATTAGGGTAGACCGTTGTAGAGCTGATCATGACGAGCTTTTCAATCGCATGCTGTTTTGCTGCTTTAACTAACGTTGACCATTGCTGCGCATACTCTCGACCAGACCCTCGACGAAACCCAGGTGGAAACGCACCAACAATACGCTCAATATGATTCGACTGAATTATTTCATCCAGTTTTTGCGCTGCGTTTTCATCGTTGAGATCAAGCAGGGCGGCGTTAGCAATAGTGGATGGCCGTTCATCTAACCGAGCTTGGCTACGACGTGTAATAACTACATCATGTCCCTCGACTAACAAGGCTTGCGCTAGTGGAGTACCAAGCCAACCTGCACCGACAATCAATGTGTTTGCCATTATTTATCCTACTTAACTGTTTGCTCAAAGAGAGTAATGAGCTCTGCTTTGGCTTGTTGATGGAGGGGATCAGAATGCCATTTTTGATGCTGAATCAGGTCAACATTGACTTGCCAAGCCAGCTTTGTGAAATCATCCCCAACTTTTTTTAACGTGTTTGGTGAGTCTGCGACTAAGTGCTCCGGTAGGAAGCACCATCCAAACCCTTTGTTCGCTAATTCTAACAAAATGTAGTAGTTATCAGCGTACCAGATATCTGGGCTCAATGCTTGGTTGAGGCTACCTGGCTCTGCACTCTTTGAGCGTATCACCAGTTGGCGATATTGTTTGAGTTGATCGATATGGGTAATTCGCTGAGCCGCTAATGGGTGATCGGAAGAGACATACACATCGAATGCGATATTACCAAGATTGGTGAAATCGATATGCCTAGGCATTTGCAGGTCGCTCAGAATAATTCCGGTGGTCGCACGTTCAGATTTCACCAGTTCAATAATATCTGGGCTAGATGCCGTTAAACATTCGACTTGTAGTTGCGGAAATTGTTGTTCTAGGTTTTTAAGCACATCCGGTAATCGAGTCAGCGGAATCCCTTCATCAATCGCGAGAACAAGCTCGCTCGCCTGCGCAGAAAAGAGCTGAGTCGCTTTATTGTTTAATCGGTCGAGTTGACTGATCGCCGCTTGTGCGTAAGGCATCAGAGCATGGCCGTTCTCGGTCAGTTTGGGATAACGGCCGGATCGATCAAACAGATCGACACCACAGTCGAGTTCCATGTTCATAATGTGTTGGCTTATCACGGATTGGGCTCGACCTAACTTTCTCGCTGCTGCGGAAAATGAGCCGGATTCGGATGTGGCAACAAACGCCTGCAATTGTTCGATAGTAAACATATCGTTTTTACCGATGGTATCTAACTTTTTATTATCTCAATCATAGATAAAATTTCAGTCATTGAGTAGAACAAATGGGTAGATAATCATGACTCGTAACGAACGAATTTTCCACGCAGTACTTTTTGAATTGATGGCGTTAGCGATCATTGTGCCTGCAGCTGCGTTGATCACAGGTAAAGGTTCAAGTGATTTGGCGCTAGTAGGGATCGGTTTGAGTTTGTACACCGTAGTTTGGAACTACATTTACAACTTGTACTTCGATAAGTGGTTTGGCAGCAACCGAGCAGACAGAAGTTTAGCAATGCGCCTTGGTCACACCGTTGGGTTTGAAGGTGGGTTGATCTTTATTTCTATACCTGTGATCGCATGGTTCTTGGAGATTACGCTCCTTCAAGCATTGATGCTCGAAGCAGGGTTTCTAGTCTTCTTCTTGTTTTACGCCACAGGCTTTAACTGGTTGTACGATAAAGTTCAACCGTTTGGGAAAATGAGAAAGTTACTGGTGTAGCCGAGTGAGATTCCCCAAATGCGATTGGATTAACTAGAAAAAAGCCACCGTATTTCGGTGGCTTTATTGGTCAGTGGGCGGTCGTTATTCTGCAGAAAGTACGCGTAAGATTTTGTCTGCGTGTTCTGCAACTTCAATGCCTTCGTCGGTTAGATAACCACCATCAGGTTGCGTACACAATTGCTTTTGGTAAAGACGCGCAACTGCTGCTTGCATCTCTTCTGAGGCATCTGAATGGACTTTAATGCCTGTCGCTGCACTGCTTAAATCGAATTGAAGAAGAAGGTTCAGTTCGGCGATGTGTTCAGCTGAATATTTCATAGATAATTCCTTTGCGCTTTTTTATCCAAGCTAGTCTTAAAACCAGTGTTGAGCAACACAAAACAACAAGAAGTGTTAACTGCATTGCTATCAGACTGATATAACGTGGGATTTTTGTTCGAACGCTGAGTATCTTGTTTAATATCAATGATAGTTAAGACAACAAACTATAGTTGAGTTTTATCGATTTCCGTCTCACCAACAACATTTTTAGTAAACATGAAAAATAGCCCTTGAAAAAGTCAGGAAATGGAGCGATTATCCGCGCCTCTTTAATTGTTTCTAAATGTTACACTTCCATGAACTTCAATCAGTTTGACTCTTTATTGCCACCTCAGGCTGCTGAACGTGCCGCCGAAGTAGGTGTAGGCAAAGCAACGAAAGCTCCAATCAAATCTTTTCTGCTCGCCATTTCTGCGGGGCTTCATATTGGTATTGCTTTCATTTTCTATACCACAGTAACGACAGGTGCGGGCGATCTGCCTTGGGGCATCACACGACTCATTGGCGGTCTAGCATTTAGCCTTGGTTTGATTTTGGTGGTGGTTACTGGTGGCGAGCTATTTACCAGTTCGGTTCTGACTCTGGTTGCGCGTGCGAGTGGCAAAATTTCATGGAAAACGCTGGTTAAAAACTGGTTTGTGGTTTATTTCGGCAATATGGTTGGCGCTATTTTGCTGGTGGCGTGTATGTTGGTGACAAAGCAATACATGTTCGATCACGGCCAAGTTGGTTTGAATGCCATGGCCATTTCACAACATAAGTTGCACCATGGTTTTTTTGCGGCGGTTGCACTTGGCATCATGTGTAACGTGTTAGTTTGTATTGCGGTTTGGATGACATTCAGTGGCCGTACATTAACAGACAAAATCGCGGTAATGATTTTGCCAGTAGCGATGTTCGTCTCCGCTGGTTTTGAGCACTGTATTGCGAACATGTTCCAAGTTCCAATGGCTATTGGTATCAAATACTTTGCGCCAGAAGCCTTCTGGCAAATGACAGGTGCTGATATCGCAAATTATGCGGACTTGAACATGATGGGCTTTATCGTTAACAACCTTATCCCAGTCACGATCGGTAACATCATCGGCGGCGGTGTGTTCGTCGGTATGTGGTACTGGATGATCTATCTACGTGATGAAGACAAACATCTGCGATAGAGCCCAAAGAAAGAGAAAGGCGAGCTAGGTAGCTCGCCTTTTTTGTGCATTGTAGTTGGGTAAAGTGCTTTCTAAATCAGCTCTTCATTGATTCCAAATTCGTTTGGCAACCAGTGAGATGTTATCTCTTGTGGCTCTTGCACAAGCCATTCAACCGGCAAGTCAGACAGTAACTCATCGTGTTTTTCCGCCATGATCAATACGTCCATGATATCTGCTCCATTTTGTCTCTAAGCACAATGTAGAAGCCGAAGATGTCATTGAGTTGACTGAAATGTGACCATTGCATGTTGATAAGACAGGAGACTCAGAAATGTGGCTATGTTTCTGGTTGCGTATATCTTTTGGTGGCTTATCCACATTTTCTGTGGATAACCTGTATCAAAGATCGTGAGTATCTCTGAAGATCCAGAAAATTTCATAAAATTAGGGGGTTATGTGGCCAATTACTGACCTCGCTTCATTCCATCAACTGGGCGTACTTTGACCGTAACACGGCCTTCTTTTGTTTGTACAAAGCTCAATGTCATTTCAAGCGTGATGGCAACAGAGACGCTCATCATGACAAAAATAGCTAGCATGATGACCAGTTGATATTTAATGGCAACCAATGGGCTTGCGCCCCCTAGGATTTGCCCCGTCATCATACCAGGAAGCGTGACAAGGCCCATCGTGGTCATTGAGGCTAGCGTTGGCGCTAACGATTTTCTCAGAGCCTCCTGAACGAAAGGAAAGGAAGCGTATTTAGGGGCGGCACCCAGTGAGATGGCAGCTTCGTACTCAGATTTACGCTCTTCAAAAGCAGAGAATAAGTTTTGTAGCGCGATGATATTACTGCTCAGACTATTGCCTAACAGCATGCCTGCCAATGGGATCATATATTGTGCATTGTAAAGCGGAGTAGGGCGCACCAAGCCAGCGGTGATCGCAATTAGCAATGGAAACAAGCCACATACAAGCCCGGTGAGAAGTGGCAACATGAGCGGCTTTTTCGGTAAACGTGCTTTCCCTGCAATGGAACTTGCTCCTACGACGAGCATAATCGCAAGCCAAAGTAAGTTGATGATCAAGCTGTTTAATTGAAAGAGATATTCAAGATAAACCCCGATCAGAACGAGCTGTAAAGTCATACGCACAACGCTGACTGATGCATCTTTCGCGATGCCTAATCTATAGCGTGCATTGATCGCAAATGGCACTAACAGAATCAAACTGAAAGCCGCTAATTTTGCCCAACTAATGTCCACCACACTGTTCATAATCACTCCTTGAAATTGCCGCTTAGAATTGTAACCAACCCCATTCTCTATATGAATCTCAATGGGTAATTTTTGCTTTTTTCATGGTGGAAATTGCGAGAGGTTTTATAAAATGTTTTTTATCATTTTGTTTACAAGTCATTATCTTTTTCAGGAGTTTGAGTAATTTTTCGGCACGAATTTTACCGCTCAAATGTAATTTATGTTTTGTAAATGTTGTAAGTTTAACAAGGTTTTAAAAGACTTATTTTTTCATATCTGTTCATGTTTTTTAATAAATAATATCAATCCCACACAACTCTGGATGAGCTCAAAAAAGTGTTGAATTACAAGGCTTGAAGGGAGTTATTTGATTGAACCTTACTATTAGTATGGTCTAACATTTTCAATTAGAGATTGTAAAAACTTAAGCTTGGTTACACGGGCTTTTCAATAACACTAGATACAAAATAGGCAAATGTATGAGTGATGTTAATAAAATTGAGAGTGGCGAAAAACGCTCACTGGAGTGGAAGTCTTTCCTCTTCATTGCAGTTGTTCTCTTCCCAATTCTGAGTGTGGCTTTCGTAGGCGGCTACGGATTTATCGTTTGGGCACTACAAGTGTTCTTCTTTGGTCCTCCAGGCGCACACGGCATGTAAGCCAGTGAGCTCACAACCACACTTTTGAAAAGATTTTAAGAGAGCAAATAATGAAATCATTAATCATTAAACTGTGGCGTACGATGACGCGCCCGGCAGTTCATATCAGCCTTGGCGTGCTGACTATGGGCGGTTTCATCGCTGGTGTTATTTTCTGGGGTGGCTTTAACACCGCGCTAGAAGCAACCAACACTGAAGAATTCTGTATTAGCTGTCACACCATGCGTGACAACGTATACGTTGAGCTGCAAGACACGGTTCACTGGAAAAACCACTCTGGTGTTCGTGCTACTTGTCCTGACTGTCACGTTCCTCACAACTGGACTGACAAAATCGCTCGTAAAATGCAGGCTTCTAAAGAAGTATTTGCGCAAGTTTTTGGCAACTACTCTGAACCTGGCGTTTTCGAAGAGCGTCGTATCGAACTTGCTAAACACGAATGGGATCGTTTCTCTGCAAACAAATCTCTAGAGTGTAAAAACTGTCACAACTACGAGTCTATGGACTTCGAGCAAATGTCTCCAACGGCTCGTATCCAGATGAAGCAAGCGGCAGAAAAAGATCAAAGCTGTGTTGACTGTCACAAAGGTATCGCGCACAACCTACCAGCAGGTATGGATAGCATCGGCGGTATCGTGGGCGATCTAGAGCAAATGACATCAGGTACTGACTACGCAGTAGGTCAAGAGCTCGTGAGTATTCGTCACCTTCCAATTTACTTTGACGCGCAAGGTGCGAAAGAAGCGGGTCTTCTAAACCCTGCATCAACAGTAAAAGTTCTGGAAGATAAAGGTGACTTCATCGAAATCGAAATTGACGGCTGGCGTAAAGCGAAAGGCTTTGGTCGCGTAATTCAAGAAGATTTCGGTAAGAACATTGCAACCGCGTCTCTACTTAAAGAAGCGTCTACAGACAGCAACATCGTTACGACTGGTGAAAAACGAGTGGACGAGCTGACTGGTCTTCCTTGGGAGAAAGTGGCAGCGAAAGTATGGATCAAGAAAGAGTCTATGCTGAACGACATCAACCCTGTATGGGAAAAATCGAAAGAAGCATACAAAACAAACTGTTCTGTATGTCATACACAACCAGCTGAAGCGCACTTCGATGCGAACACTTGGCCAGGTATGTTCGACGGCATGCTTGCGTTCGTTAACCTAGATACAGACAGTGAAGCACTGATCTTGAAATATCTACAGAAGCACTCTTCAGATTATGCTGAAGGCCACCACTAATAAGCGCGGATTGGAGTAATTTAAATGGCTATTACACGAAGAAGTTTTCTTAAAGGTGTAGCAACCACAAGTGCAGCGTCAGTTATCGGTCCAAGCTTATTGGCGTCAGCTTCTGCAAACGCAGCTGAGTCGACTGGTACTTGGAAAGTAACAGGCTCACACTGGGGCGCGTTCCGCGCCCACATCTACGCGGGTAAAGTTCAAGAGATCAAACCGCTAGAACTAGACAAAAACCCAACAGAAATGTTGAACGGCATCAAGGGTATTATCTACAGCCCTTCACGTGTTCGTTACCCAATGGTTCGTCTAGATTGGTTGAAGAAACATAAATACAGCGCGGATACTCGCGGTAACAACCGTTTCATCCGTGTGACTTGGGATGAAGCTCTAGACTTGTTCTACCGTGAGCTAGAACGTGTTCAAAAAGAATACGGTCCTTGGGCTCTGCATGCTGGTCAAACTGGTTGGAACCAAACAGGTTCATTCAACAACTGTACCGCGCACATGCAACGTGCAGTAGGTATGCACGGTAACTTCATCACTAAAGTAGGCGACTACTCGACTGGTGCAGGTCAAACCATCATGCCTTACGTACTTGGTTCAACTGAAGTTTACGCACAAGGTACGTCTTGGTCTGAAATCCTTGAGAACTCAGACAACATCATTCTGTGGGCAAACGACCCAGTGAAAAACCTACAAGTAGGTTGGAACTGTGAAACTCACGAATCATTCAAGTACCTTGCAGAGCTAAAAGAAAAAGTAGCGAAAGGCGAGATCAACGTTCTGTCTGTTGACCCAGTTAAGAACAAAACGCAACGCTACCTAGAGAACGATCACCTGTACATCAACCCGATGACAGACGTAGCGTTCATGCTGGCTGTGGCTCATGTTCTGTACAACGAAAACCTGTACGACAAGAAGTTCATTGATACTTACTGTCTAGGCTTTGAAGAGTTCATCCAATACGTTCAAGGTAAGACAAAAGACAAAGTAGAGAAGACACCAGAATGGGCAGCGGCTATCTGTGGCGTGAAAGCGGACAAGATTCGTGAATTCGCACGCATGCTAGTAAGCGGCCGTACACAGATCCTGATGGGTTGGTGTATCCAGCGTCAAGAGCACGGTGAGCAGCCATACTGGGCGGCGGCTGTGGTTGCGGCAATGGTTGGTCAAATCGGTCTACCTGGCGGTGGTATCTCTTACGGTCACCACTACTCAAGTATCGGTGTGCCTTCTACTGGTTTCGCTGGCCCTGGTGGTTTCCCTCGTAACCTTGACCAAGGTATGAAGCCGAAGTGGGACAACAACGACTTTAACGGTTACAGCCGTACTATCCCAGTTGCACGTTGGATCGACTGTCTGCTTGAGCCAGGCAAAGAGATCAACTACAACGGCGGTAAAGTGAAACTGCCAGACTTCAAGATGATGGTTATCTCTGGTTGTAACCCATGGCACCACCATCAAGATCGTAACCGCATGAAGAAAGCGTTCCGCAAACTTCAAACGGTTGTAACGATCGAGTTTGCGTGGACTGCAACATGTCGTTTCTCTGACATCGTTCTACCTGCGTGTACGCAATGGGAACGTAACGATATCGACGTGTACGGTTCATACTCGAACAAAGGTCTGATCGCGATGCATCGTCTCGTTGATCCATTGTTCCAATCTAAGCCTGACTTCCAAATCATGAGTGAACTAACTCAGCGTTTTGGTCGCCGCGAAGAATACACTCGTGGTATGAGCGAGATGGAGTGGATCGAAAGCCTATACAACGATTGTAAGAAAGCGAACGAAGGTAAGTTCGAAATGCCAGAATTCAATGAGTTCTGGGAGAAGAGCGTACTAGACTTCGGTGAAGGTAAACCTTGGGTTCGTCACGCGGACTTCCGTAAAGACCCTGAGCTTAACCCTCTAGGTACACCGTCTGGCTTCATCGAGATTACATCACGTAAGATCGGCCGTTACGGTTACGAACACTGTCAAGAGCACCCAATGTGGTTCGAAAAATCAGAGCGTTCACACGGTGGCCCTGGTTCAGACAAATACCCATTCTGGTTGCAGTCTTGTCACCCAGACAAGCGCCTGCACTCTCAAATGTGTGAGTCTGAAGAGTTCCGCGCGACATACGCGGTGCAAGGTCGTGAGCCTGTTTACATCAACCCAATCGATGCAAAAGCAAAAGGCATTAAAGACGGTGACTTGGTACGCGTATTCAACGGCCGCGGTCAGCTACTAGCTGGTGCTGTTCTAACTGACAGCTACCCACGTGGCGTTATCCGTATCGAAGAAGGTGCATGGTACGGCCCTCTAAACGAGAAAGAAGGCGCAATCTGTACTTACGGTGACCCTAATACGCTAACGCAGGACATCGGTTCTTCTGAGCTTGCTCAAGCGACTTCTGCGAACACATGTATCGTAGACTTCGAGAAGTTCACAGGCAAAGTACCGCCAGTGACTTCATTCGGTGGTCCAATCGAAGTTGCTTAATTAGTGCAATTTGCATAAATCGAAATACCAGCCTTCGGGCTGGTATTTTTTTAACCAAAATTTCAGTGAGCGTTATCTCAATAACCGTTTTTGAGCGTCAGAGTGCATGGATTCGTGACGAAAATAACGAATTGCTCGCATCATTCACAGGATAATGAAGTCATATTCAAAAGGCTTCACGCGCAACCAAGCATCGTGGGGTCAATTGGACACAAAACAATAATAATCAGTGAGTAGATGCAATATGGCTCAGACCATTCAGTTAGCCAACCATTCCGAAATGACGATCATCGATAACGATCTGCACGTGGATGTGATTGGTAATCAAGCCCATTTCTCTTTCTCTGGGCTTCACAATAAGACCTTTACTGACCGTGAAGTGCTGTTCGAAATGCCGTTTCTATACGAGCACGAAGCCAATGTGATTGGTGATGGTTTTCAAATGTTGGCGCAAACGTCAGGAACGATCACGCACCCGATTGAAATAGGTCGATGCCCCGACAACATTCCCCCATACCGTGTGTACTCGCAACATGCCCCCAAGCGTTACTACAACTATCTAGTGATTGAGGATTCTGCTGGTTACACCTTGTTTGGCTTCACGACGTGCCGTCGATTTGCTGGTTACTTTGATATACAACAGCGAAATGGGCAGTGGATACTGACCGCAGCAATCGATGGTGAACACACGCAAGTGGCGGATTGGGAACACAATCAACTTGAGTCCATTACGATTTTAACTGGCAACTCGCTATCCGATCTGTATCAAGAGTTCAGCGAGATGATTGCCGCGCATCATCCTATTCGCAACGGTGTCACGCAGGATGCACCGATAGGCTGGTGCTCTTGGTATGCGTACTATGCCGATGTGACCGAGCAAAATGTTTTAGAAAATGTTGATTGCATGCAAGACAAGCTCGAAGACCTAGAATGGGTACTTCTGGATGATGGCTATCAAGCGTTCATGGGGGATTGGCTTACGCCGTCGGATAAATTCTCTGGCGGTGTGAAGGAGCTGATTCAAAACATTCGCGCAAAAGGCAAAAAGCCGGCGATTTGGATGGCTCCTTTCATAGCGCAGCCAGAATCTGAGGTCTTTAAGCAACATCCTGAATGGTTTGTTCGTCATCCTGACGGTCAGCTCCTTAAAGCCGAAGATGTTACCTACGGCGGCTGGCGTTGCACGCCTTGGTATATTCTCGATACGTCTAACCCCGAAGTGCAAGATCATCTAACGCACGTGGTGTCAGTGATGAGGCTAGAGTGGGGCGTAGAGCTGTTTAAGCTCGATGCAAACTACTGGGGAACACTAAAAGGAAAACGTAGTCAGTCTGGTATTACGGGTGTTGAAGCGTATCGATTAGGGATGGAGGCGATCGCCAGAGGCGCAGGAGACGCGTGGTTGCTTGGCTGCAACGCACCAATGTGGCCATCTTTGGGACTGGTGGATGCGATGCGTGTGTCTGATGACGTCGAGCGCCATAGCCACCGTTTTGAACAGATCGCTAAAGAGACGTTTTTCCGTAGCTGGCAGCACCGTAAGTTGTGGCAAATTGACCCAGACTGCGCGACGCTTACTTCTCTTGCTAATCAAGCGGCATTACGTGAAGACTACGAGTTTCACCGTACCGTATTATTGGCGTCTGGCGGCTTGCTTTTGTCTGGCGACCCGCTCCCGGAAATCACGCCATTTGCGAGTAAAACCTTGGCGAAGCTGATGTTGCGACAACGACGCAGCCAAGAATCTGCTAAGTTCACGGCGTTAAGTTTGAGCCATGCTTTTTTGAAACTGACGGACAAGAATGATCTACATTGTTTGTTCAATTACGCGAATCACAATGCGACTGAATTTACTCTCACAGCGGATCAGCCCGTTGATTGGTATGACTACTGGACCGGAGAAAAGCTCAACCAAGATCCTTGTCAGTTGCTTCTAGTGAGTGTCGATAGAGGTCTGAATGCCAAAGCAATAGTGACCGCGTAAAGATCATTGAAAACAACGTATTAAACGAAAAGAGCCACTTGGGCTCTTTTCTTGTTTTTACGCGTTCTTTGTTGAGAGCGGAATTACTAAAACTCAAACAGAAAGTAATAACCATAGCCCACAATGAACGCAGGGATAGAAGAATAGATCGTTGCCATCAATGCCGCTTTGGGAGCCATGGCAATCGCGGGGAACAGTGCATCTCCATCGTTAGAAATCGCATTCGCAATCTGCGCGGATAATGGTGCGGCACCAGTAATGTACAAACTGGTGACGAGAATCTGTGGGCCGCAGCCTGGTAGCATACCGATGGCTAAGCCAGCCAATGGCATCCAGATGCCCCAATTTGAGAAGGTAGCAGCCAAATCAACGCCTGAAAAATAGGTCGTTAATTCAAACGCAAGAAACGCCACGATAACCCACGCGCTGACAAAGTTGGTGTCTTGGGCTGCTTTTTGAATCGGGTGTGAATCAATGATTTTTTCATCTTCTGACACCGTCGATTGATAATCTCCCAACTCTTTTGTCATTGCCCACAACGACATGGAGACCACCGCAAATATCGCTCCTAACCATTCAATGCTACTTGGACTCAAATTCAGTAGCTGATTGATATCCACTTGGAATGAGGTCATTACGGCCACCATGCTCGCAGGGATTATCAACCACTTCCAGAATGCGCCTTGAAGATTAATCGCACGTTGCTCTAAAGGTGTGTATCGCTCGCTTTGATGCTGACAACAATGGTGGTGAGCGCTCGCTTGCTTTGGCTCGGGGCGTAGAAAATCATCAGGATGAAATGCGTTGACGATCAAACCCGAAACCGTACCTACCACAATGCCAAGTGCGACGACGCCAACGCCGACGGACGGTTTTGCCGCGAGTAACAAGAATGCCGCATCGCCCATGGTTGATGTCAGTACGGCTACGATTGCGCCAAATCCTACTCGTCCACTAATAAATTGAGTCGTAACAACAATAGCGCCGCCACAGCCCGGAAGCGCACCGAGTAGGGCCGCAAAAAACACCTGATGATGACGAGAACGATGATAGAGCTGAGTGATGCGATTCGTCTTCGACATAAAGTTGGAGAGGTAATGATAAATCGCCAAGGTTGCTGCGACATAACAAGATACTGCCCAGAAAGAATCGGAAAGCGTGGTCACTGTGATCTCTCGGGTGTTCTCATTCGCTAATAAGACAAGCATGATAATGGGGATAAGCAGTCGCTTATAAGCTAACTGGAACTGAGTTGGCTGAAATAGCTGCTGTGCGGAGTGCAAAAATCGGGTCGCGTTCATCGTTAACTCAAATGCAAATGGTAATAATTATCATTATATGTAAATGAGATTTATTCGCAATAGGGTTGTGAACTTTTCTTCGTGTCAAACTCCCTCAAATCAGGTAAAGTATCGGCCTTTGTGAGCAAACAGCTTCCACGGCACACCGTGCCATTGTTCGGAAGCGTATCAAATTGACTTGGATAGGAAGAAACATGATTCTAGTTGTAGGTCATAAGAACCCAGACAGTGACAGTATTTGTAGTGCACTAGTTGCAACAGAACTTCTAAAGGCGCGTGGCGTTGAAGCAATGCCAATTCGTCAGGGCGAAATCAACCGTGAAACTCAGCACATTCTTGAAGTAGCTGGCGCAGAAGTTCCAGAACTTCGCACTTCAGTAGCGGGTGAAACCGTTTGGCTAGTAGACTACTCAGATCTAGCGCAAGCACCAGACGACATCGCTGAAGCTGAAATTGCGGGTATCGTTGACCACCACCGTCTAGGTGACGTGATGACAGTGAACCCAATGGAAGCATGGATCTGGCCTGTTGGCTGTACTAACACAGTACTATTCAACATGTTCAAGATTGAAGGTCACGAGATCAAGCCTCAAATCGCTAAGCTAATGATGTCAGCAATCCTATCTGACACAGTAGGCTTCGCTTCTCCAACTTGTACACAAAAAGACAAAGATGCTGTTGCTGAGCTAGCTGCAATCGCTGACGTACAAGATGTGGATGCATTCACGAAAGATCTTCTAATTGCTAAGACAAACATCGAAGGTCTATCTGCGGCTCAACTCGTTGAAAAGGACCTTAAAGGTTACCCATTCAACGGTCGTGACGTAGTGGTTGGTCAGGTTGAACTTGCAACTCTTGAGCAAGTTGACGGTATGATCGAAGCACTAGAAGCAGACCTAGAATCTCGTTGTGAGAAAGATAACCTAGCGTTCGCTGCTGTTATGCTAACAGACATCACAACTGCTCAAACTCGTCTTCTATACAAAGGTGAGTGGGCTGAGAAACTTGTTAAGCACGAGAAAGACGGCATGCTAATGATGGAAAATACACTAAGCCGTAAGAAGCAAGGTTGGCCTTGGCTTCAAACTGAGCTAGCGTAATTTCATTATTACCAGCATATACTGTAAATGCCCGCTTAGCTGCGGGCATTTTTCTATGGGAAACAGGAGACTGATATGTCTGAGCAACTCACCCAAGAACAAATCGATACGATTAATCGCTACGACGAAGAGCAGCGCCTAAAGTATTGTGTCAAAGAGATTGTCGCGAATCGTAAAGTTTGGATTCTTAAAGATGAGCACGGCTGTGTCATGTTAAACACAGAAGACGATGATTGCGTTCCTGTGTGGCCAAATGAAGAATTTGCCAAGCAGTGGGCAACGGGTGACTGGGAAGAGTGTGAACCAGAAGCGATCTCTCTTAACAAATGGCATAGCCGTTGGACTACTGGCCTAGAAGATGATGAGCTATCGGTTGTTGTATTCCCGAATCAAAACGAAGAAGGCGTGGTGTTGTTTCCTGACGAGTTTGATTTCGAACTGCGCAAACAAGCAAGCCGTCGTTAATCTGCCTTTACTCGCTTCACCCAATAGAAAAAGCCTGCATGAAAGCAGGCTTTTTGTTTTTCGTGAGCTGTCTGTTTAGTGGCTTGGCGCTTTGTAGAAATGGCTTTCTACCAAGCGCTGGGTAATCGCATGTTCTGGATTAGTAAGGACTTGGTTTGTCTCTCCAAACTCAACCACTTCGCCTTCGTGCATTACCATCACTTTGTCGGTGATGTGTTTTACGATACCGATATGCTGAGACACGTACACAAACGACAAGCCCATCTCTTCTTGCAGCTCCAAGAACAGGTTGATGATCTGCGAGCGCATCGCCATATCCAAACCGTTTAGCGCTTCATCCGCCACAATGATTGATGGCTGAAGGATGAGTGCACGAGCTAAACAGACACGCTGTTTTTGACCAGCAGCAAGCATTTGAGGATAGAAGTAGGCGTGCTCCGGCAGAAGCCCTACGCGAAGCAACGTCTCTTTTACACGTTTCATTCGTGCATCTGGCGGCATGTTGGTGTTTCGTTTCAACGGACCTTCCAAGATTCGTCCAATTTGAATACGAGGATTCAATGACGTGTTTGGGTCTTGGAAAATCATGCGAATCAACTTACATCGCGTTGCGTAATCTTTGTGTTCTAAACGCTCACCATTGACTCGGATCTCACCAGAGCTCGGTTCAACAACGCCTGCGAGCATACGTGCAAGTGTTGATTTACCGGAGCCATTCTGGCCAATAAAGCCAATAGTTTGTCCCGGTTCTAGCGTAAAGCTCACGGGCTTAACTGCTTCATTAACTTGACGTCTGAACAGTCGAGAACGCGTGACAAACTGCTTCGATAAGTTATCGACTTCGAGTAACGCACTCATGACTTCTTCTCCGTGTTCAATGGAAAGTGACAGTTAAACTTATGGTTTTTAATGCGTCGCGTGTGTGGAATTTCAACACACTGTTTTTGCGCGTACGGACAACGCGGCCCTAATCGACAACCAATTGGCAGATGCTGCAAAGGAGGGATAGACCCAGGTAGCGATTGCAGTTTCTGCTTGTGCGGTACCCAATCATTAAAATCTGGCATCGCTTTTAGCAGCGCGTCAGTGTAAGGGTGTTTAGGTGCTTCGATGATTTTGTCGGTGTCGGCAGATTCAACCGACTGACCACAGTACATGACGGTAATTCGGCTTGCCCATTGCGTGATGGTAGCCAAGTCGTGACCGATCAGCAAAATCGTGGTGTTGTTGAGCTGGTTCATTCGGCTCAACAAACGCAGAATCTGCGATTGAGTGATGGGGTCCAAGTCGTTAGTTGGTTCATCGGCAATCAACAATTTAGGTTTGGTTGCGATGGCCATGGCGATCATGACTTTTTGACATTCACCATCTGTTAGCTCGTACGGGTAGCTGCCCATCAAGCGTTTGTGATCTTTGATACCAACTTTGTGCAGTAGCGCAATGGCCTGTTTTTTACGCCATTTGAATCGCTCCCACCACTTGCCTTCAAAGGCGCGAGAGGGGATAGACTCAATTAATTGACGTCCTACTTCTTCGGAAGGGTCCAAACAGGTTGAGGGTTCTTGGAAGATCATCGCGATATCGCGGGCAATGACGCGTCGACGCTCTTTCGGCGTAAGCTGTAAAAGGTCGATGTTACCCAAGCGCATTCGGTCCGCGGTGATTCGCCAGTTGTCCTTACAAACCCCCACGATCGCTTTCGCAACTAAGCTTTTACCTGAGCCAGACTCGCCCACCAAGCCTCGGATTTCACCTTCGTTGAGCGTTAGGCTCATTCGGTCGACGGCTTTCACCATCCCTTGTGGTGTTTCGATCTCGATAGTCAGATGTCGAATATCTAATAACGGCATTATTCGATCCCCGCATTCAGCGCTTGGCGTACACCTTCACCTACTAAGTTTAAGATAATTACGGTGAACATGATGGTCAGACCCGGAAGCGTCACGGTCCATGGTGCGATGTAAATCAGCTCGACGGAATCACCCAAAATGGCACCCCATTCGGTACTCGGTGCTTGAGCACCCAAGCCAAGAAATCCAAGAGCTGTAATATCCAAAATGGCTGCCGACAGAGCGAGAGTAATCTCTGCTGCAATGACGGTTAAAATGTTTGGAAGAATCGAGCTCCACAGCAAGTAGAAGTCATTTGCGCCATCTAGGCGGGCTGCCATGATGTAATCTTTTTCTACCTCAGTATGCACGGCAATATACACCGAGCGAATAAAACGTGGGATCAGGGCTAAACAAATCGCCAGCAAGATATTAAATTCACCAAAGCCAAGGAATGCCACAAAAATGATCGCGAGCAATAGCGATGGAATCGACATAACGGTGTCGAGAAGGTGGTTCAAAGTACTGGAAAGCAGACCTTTCGTCATCCCCGCCAGCACTCCGATAAAGCAACCTACGATGGTCGCAATCGCAGTAATGCCAACTGCTGCGCCAAAAGTCAGTTGAGAGCCCATGATCAAGCGCGACAGAATATCACGACCTAAGTCATCGGTTCCTAAAAAGTAATCGACGGTGCCCGCTGGTGCCCATGAAGGGGGAACGAGTAACTCACCAGATTGTGCTTGTGGATCAAACGGAGCAAGCCACGGAGCTAAGATGGTGATCAATACGATCAAGCCTAAACACCACAAGCCAAACATCGCTAACCCGTTAGCGCGGTAACTACGCCAAAATCGCTCAAACTGAGTTGGAATGCGTTCTTCCTGATAAACGTTATTTGTTAGCATACCATTCCTTTCTCACCAGAGGGTTGATCATGGCGCCAATCAAGTCCGAAAGGATATTGGCAGTTAATACGAGAGTCGCAAGCACCATTACTCCTGCTTGGATTGAGGCGTAATCTTGATTGGCAAGCGCATCCAGCAACCAGCGACCAATTCCCGGCCAGTTAAAGATCGACTCGGTGATGATTGCTAAAGTGATCATGCTAGATAGCTGAACCCCAACTTTTGGAATGATAGGCGGAATGGCGTTACGCATTACGTGCTGAGTGACGATCTCACGATTCGATAAACCTTTGATTCGGGCTGCGCGAATGTAGTTTTGGCTCATAACTTCTGCAACAGATGCACGCATCAAACCAACAACTTGAGTCGTAGGTGCTAACGCCAGAACCAAACACGGCAGAACCATGTGCTCGATGACACTTTGCAGTGCGTGAGCTCGGTATTCACCTTTCGCCATAAAGGCGTCAATAATGGCAAATCCAGTCACATGGTCGATTTCGTACAGCAAGTCGTAGCGTCCAGCAACAGGGAAGATATGGTATTCCAACGAGAAGACCATGATCAGCAGTAGTGCCACCCAGAAAATCGGAGCAGAGTAACCCGACATCGAAAGAAACGAGATACCAGTGTCTAGCCACTTACCCTGTTTCATCCCTGCAATCGTGCCAAGCGGGATACCGATTAAGAGCGAAACCAGGAAGGCGAAAAAGCACAATTCTAATGTGGCAGGAAAAACAACGGCGAGTTCGTCGTAAATCGCATTGCCGTTTTTGCTCAAACCAAAATCGAGCTGAGAAAGGTTAATCAAGTAGCTTTGCCAGCCAGACCAGAACTCAACATTTGCCCAATGTGAAAGCGGGTCAAGGCGCAGCAGAGAAAAGCCCACCAAAGTGAGAATCATCAAAGTGATGAAAAAGAGGTTAAATCGTCGAACGGTGTACCAAAACATCAGTGGATTCTCTCAACTCTATCAAACGGTTGGGCATTGAAAGGGCTCGATTTGAAGCCAGTTAATGACTTGTCGTGCACACGGAATTGAACCCCATGTGCCAACGGAATAACTGGAAACTCTTCATTCAAAATATTTTGCGCCTGACGATACAGGTTTAGGCGGTAACGTTGCTCTTGCGTCTCTAGCGCGAGATCCAGCAAAAAATCGAAATCATCGTTACACCACATCGAAACGTTAAGGCCCACTCGGTCTGATTCGCACGATAGTAAAGGACGGAAGAAGTTATCCGGATCGCCAGTATCGCCAATCCAGCCAGTAAGGAGCAAGTCGATATCGTTGATGTTTTCAAGATCCACTCGTTCGAAACGGTCGTCGGTGAGCAGAGTCAGCTTGATGCCGATATCGGCGAAGTTCGCCTGAATGAGCTCAGCAGTTTTGCGTGGACTTGGGTTGAATGCTCTTGGCTCTAGCGGCACCCACATCGACAGTTTTAGACCATCTTCGTATCCCGCTTCACGAAGTAGAGCGAGAGCGTAATTTCGGTCATAACGAATTTTCGCACTGTCTTTTTGATACGCCCAAGAGTTCGGCGGCAGCAATGTATAAGCTAGGGTACCTGTACCGTAATAAACCGAATCCAAGATATTTTGACGATTGATCGCAAGGTTCAACGCTTGGCGGACTCTTGGGTCGCGAAGTGCTGGAGTCTCGGTATTAATCGCAATAAAGGAAACGTTATTTGCTGGTGTTGCCGTCAACTCAAGGTTTTCATCTTCTTGAATGATTGGGATCTGGCTAGAGATAGGTGAAGACAAAACATCGCATTCATTGCGCAGCAACTTAGCTAACGTGCCAGTACCACGGTGTGAAATGTCGAACACTACTTGTTCCATTTTCGCTGGCGAGTTCCAGTAGTTCGGGTGACGTTCCAAGCGAATCAAATCGTTTACTTGATACTCTTTGAGCTGGTAAGGCCCTGAACCAATAGGGAGTTGGTCGATTTGCTCTTTATTGTCTTTTGCCGCCAATTGTTGACCGTATTCTGCTGACAGTATTACCGCATGGCTGGTGGCGATGTTTGCCAAGAATGAAAAGTTTGGTTGCGCGAGTTTAAACGTCACTGTGTAATCATCGACAGCAATCACATCTTGCAATAGATTTTGAAAATCTAAACCAGCAAACCATGGATAAAAACCACCACCAACTTGATGAAAAGGATGGTCTACATCAATGATTCGCTTAAAGCTGAATACCACGTCTTTTGAATTTAACGGGCGAGTCGGAGAGAACCACGGTGTCGTTTGGAACTGAACGCCATGTTTGAGCTTGAATGTGTACTCAGTACCTTCCTTGTTCACAGACCAACTTTCCGCAATGCTTGCAATAGGTTGGTGTGTTTTAGGATCAAGCGTGAGTAAGGTGTCGTACAACTGAGGGCTTAACGCCTCGGCTGTAATACCACTGTCTATAAGCTGAGGGTTAAATGTTGTTGGTTTACCTTGCCCACAAAACACAAAACCTGCTTGGCGAATATCGTTGTGATCGATTTCTTCACCACAGGCAGTCAGTAAGCTAATACCAATAAGGCTCAGCGATAATCTTATAAAAGCATTCATAATATGAAATGTTCATTGGATTTTGCTTGTTTCATTTGATCTTACTCGTCCGGAGCTCACAAGCGAAAATGATCTCGCTAATTTAACACCTTTGTGAACTCGCTCCAAACACAAAATCTTTTGCTGGTAGGGTGTTAGATCAAAATACGATGTCTATTTAACACTGTAGCCCGAATTTTGCAGACATGAGTTGCGTTATCTATGGCTAGTGGTGTTTTTGGTTTTGTTAACTTTGTCCGACTAAACCGTACTTTCTGACCATGCCTCGTAGCTGGTGATAGCTTAATCCCAGCAATTCGGCTGCTTGTCGTTGGTTGAATTTTGCCTCTTCCAAGGCACGATTGAGAAGATTGATATCTTGCTCCTCTTGCCACTGTTTGTAATCGAGAGGAAAGTGGATCGAAGTCGTTTGAGACGAGGCTTCTTCCTGAGGGTCTTCGTTTGCCGCAGTATGACCAAGCGCATTGTTCCAGCCTGTGGCAAAAGGGTTAAAAATTAGCTCATCAATCGGTTCGGCATTTAATCCGTGTTGATAGATAGCGCGCTCAATTACGTTTTTTAGCTCACGCACATTACCTGGCCACGAGTAATCGAGCAGGGCTTGTTGCGCTTGATGAGTGAAACCAACGAAGTATTCGAGTTGCAACTCTCGACACATTTTCATTGCGTAATGTTCGGCAAGCGACAGGATATCTTCTTTGCGTTCTCGCAGTGGTGGCAACATGATAACGTCAAAGGCTAGACGATCGAGTAAGTCGGCACGAAAGTCACCTTGCTCAGCCAGTCGTGGCAAATCTGCATTGGTAGCACACACTAAGCGCACATCCGCGTTAAGAGCGGTATGACCACCGACGCGTTCGTATTCACCGTATTCAATCACTCGCAGCAGCTTCTCTTGCACAAGTAACGGCGCAGTTGCCAACTCATCCAAGAACAAGGTGCCACCTTCCGCTCGTTCAAAACGGCCTTTGTGCTTGCCTTTTGAACCAGTGAACGAGCCGGATTCATGGCCGAACAACTCGGAGTCAATCAAACCTTCGCTTAAGGTCGCACAGTTGAGAGAAAGAAGTGGCTTATCCCAACGTTTTGATAAGTAATGCAAACGTTGAGCGATCAGTTCTTTACCGGTACCTCGCTCACCAATAATGAGGACGGGACGTTCAATTGGGGCGAGTTGTGATACTTTATCCAATACAGCGAGAAAAGCGGGAGATTCACCAATAAGGTTTTGCTTCATAAAATCCTTCTTATTTTTGCTACCTAGCCTAATTTAAGCGCAGAGTTGGTGAATTTTACCAACTGTTGGTGAAAAACATCATAGCATAACGGTGTATAACAACAAGATTACTGATAACTTGTTGATTTTAATAGATTATAAAAGTTGGCATGGTACTTGTTATATATTCAGGGAGACACAAGGTGAATCACCACCTTGTCGAGTTTTAATAGGAAAAAAGAGGAGTTCCGTTATGGGTATTTTTTCTCGTTTTGCAGATATCGTTAACTCAAACATCAGTGCATTGCTAGACAAGGCGGAAGATCCTGAAAAAATGATCCGTCTTATCATTCAAGAAATGGAAGACACACTTGTAGAAGTGCGTACTAACTCGGCTAAAGCGATTGCAGACAAAAAAGAGCTGGCTCGTAAAGTTGAGATGCTAGAAGAGCAAATTGGCGAATGGGGTCAAAAAGCGAGCCTAGCGTTGGTTAAAGAGCGCGAAGATTTGGCGCGTGCAGCCCTAATTGAAAAGCAAAAACTTGAGCAAGTCGTAAAAGGTTTGCACACAGAGCAAACGCTGGTGGAAGAAACGATCAACAAGTTGACTGGTGAAATCGGTAAGCTTGAGAACAAAATCGCAGAAACACGAGCAAAGCAACAAGCGCTAGCGATTCGTAATCAAACAGCGTCTAACCGTCGCGATGTTCAAAAGCATCTGCATACTAGCCGCACAAATGAGGCAATGGCGAAGTTCGATCAATATTCTCGTAAAATTGACGAAATGGAAGCGGAAGCCGATCTGTACGCTCAAACTGGGAATGCAAAATCGCTAGAGCAAGAGTTTGCAGAGCTTCAGGCTCAAGACGAAATTGAAAAAGAGTTGGCAAAACTGAAAGAGCAGATGTCATCGCAAGATAAATAAGAGAGGAGCCATTTATGTCGGCATTTTTTTTAGTAGGACCAGTGATTGTCTTTTTAATCTTTGTCGCTCCACTATGGCTCTTCTTACACTATCGCAGTAAACGCAAAACGGATAGTGCACTGTCGAGCCAAGACTTAGAGCGCCTTCAGGTACTGTCTGAAAAAGCGGAAGCGATGCAGTCTCGAGTTGATACATTGGAGCGCATCTTAGATGCTGAGTCACCAACATGGAGACGTAAGTATGAATAATCGAGAACTGTATCGTGATCCAGTAAATGGCAAAATCTCCGGTGTTTGTGCCGGATTTGCCAACTACTTTGGTGCAGAAGTTTGGTTGATTCGTATTGTAGTGATTTCTGCTGCCCTATTAGGTGGTACATTCTTAGTGGTGTTAGCGTATATCGCGATGGCATTTATGCTCGAAAAGCAACCCGTGAGATATTCTGAAAACATAAGAGAGCAGCAAGAGCATACGCTTAAAAGTAAGCCTTGGCAGAAAGGACAAAGTCCGGATCAATTACTCAGTGTTTTGGAAAGAGATTTTGACCGTCTTGATGGCAAAATTCGTAACATGGAAGCGTATGTGACGTCCGATACATTTAGGGTGAACCGAGAGTTCAGCAAACTCTAAACTTGATGCATCTACCAATGATTTAAATAAAGCAGGCTACAAGCCTGCTTTTTTATCACAAATTACTAATTTTTAAGCATAATTAATCTTTTGTGCTCTGGAAGTTAATTCATAATTCATCTACTTTAAATGTAATCACTTACTTTTTATGGATGAATGTGATGAGAAAACTGCTCATTCCGATAGCCGTCACGGCTGCATTGTCGGGTTGTGGTAAAGAGCTTCCACCAGTTCCTGAGCCAGAATCTCGCCCCGCAAAACTTTTTACTGTTTCTGTTGGCAACGCACAATTTGAACGCCATTTCCCCGCCACCACAGAAGCCGGTGACAGAGCTGTACTCGCATTTCGTGTCCCAGGATTGCTTCAATCTATCGAAGTTAATGAAGGGCAAGTCGTTAAAAAAGGCGATGTGCTAGCAGTTCTTAACCCAGATGAATATTCCTTATTGGAAAAGCAAGCAAGAGCGAATTTTGCGTTAGCTGATGTTCAGTACAAGCGCTATAAAAAGTTGCGGAAAGACCAAGTGGTCTCTGAACAAGATTTTGATGAAGCGAAAGCCAATCATAACTCCGCTAAAGCTCAATGGGATCAAGCCAAAGCGAACTTGCGCTACACCCAACTCGTTGCCCCTTACGATGGCACCATTTCTTATCTTCCTGCCGAAAATCATGAATACGTTGCCGCCAAAGAAGGGGTGATGAACATTCAAACCAATCAGGTAATGAAGGTGATTTTTCAACTGCCTGACTATTTGCTCAACCGCTATACGCAAGGCGTGAATGTTTCAGCAAAAATGATATTCGACGCGTTTCCCGAACGCTCTTTCGATCTGACTTTCCAAGAAATTGACACCGAAGCCGACCCAAAAACGGGCAGCTATAAAGTGACGATGGTGATGGAAAGACCGCCAGAGCTAGGCATTCTTCCAGGTATGTCAGGCAATGCGTATCTCGTGTCACAAAACTCCGGAGCGACCAAAATTCCAGATTCTGCGCTCTTTGAAGAAAATGGAAAAACTTACGTTTGGCGCGTCGATGACCAAGGCGTGGTTGCGAAAGCCGACATTACGATGAATGACAATGGACAGATCTTGCAAGGGTTAGCGGATGGCGATCAAATCATTATCTCAGGCATTAATGTCATTGAGCCGGGAATCAAAGTCCGGGCTTGGGTGAAGGAGCGAGGGTTGTAGTATGAAAGGAATCATAACCTTAACCGCGATTTTCGCAGCGCTTACTTTGGCTGGCTGTGGTGAAAAAAGGCCAGAAAGAACCGTCGAAACCCCCAAAGTAAGAGTGGTTTCGCTAGAAGGTAATCGCGTTGATGACAATCTGTATTTTCCAGCTGTTGCGAACGCCGCGGACCGCTCTCATTTGAGTTTCCGTGTGGCGGGCGAAGTGAGTCGCGTGATGGTGCGAGAAGGGGATAAAGTACAAAAAGGCGCTGTTATCGCCACCCTAGACCCAACGGATTATCAACTGGATGTCGATAATGCCACAGCGAGATTTTCTGTGGTCGACAGTCAATATCGCCGCTCTCGGCCTTTGGTGGATAAAGGTTTGTTGGCGAAGTCGCAGTTTGATGAAATTGCTGCGCAGCGCCAAATCGCGTTGGCGGAGTTGGAACTCGCTAAGTTGCGTTTATCGTTCACCACATTAAAAGCGCCGGTTGATGGCATCATTTCTCGGGTCAATATTGATCAATTTGAGAATGTTCAAGTTGGGCAACATATCGTCAATATCCACAGTCTGGATCGCGTAGAAGTTCTGATTCAATTGCCAGATCGCTTGTACGTCAAACAGCCTCCCACAGAAGAAAGATTAACGGCAATTAATGCGGTGGTTCGTGTTCCTAGTGGCAACGAGTACAAGGCGACGGTTAAAGAGTTCACCACTGAGCCTGACCCAACCACAGGAACGTTTACCGTGACGCTTTCTTTACCGATGCCAAAAGAGGAATACATCCTTGATGGCATGGCCGTTGAAGTGACCTCGAAAGATGAAAAAGTGGGTTTAGAGCTGAACGTTGGGATCAATGTGCCGATTGAGGCAATTTTCAATGCTGATGGTGACGAGCTTGGACGTGAGAACAAGTTTGTTTGGGTGCTGAATGACGACAGTACCATTTCACGAAAACAAATCCGAACCGGTAAAGCCTCTAAAACGTCGATTCAAGTGCTTGATGGATTAGCGCTTAACGACAAAGTGGTGGTTGCTGGCGTTTCGCGACTCAGAGATGGAATGAAAGTGGAAGTGGTTAAGCAGGAGGCTGGTTTATGAGCGAGCAAAATAAAGTGCCTCAAAGTGATGATGACGTAACTGGCATTGCGGCTTATTTCATTCGAAATCGCGTGATTAGCTGGATGGTGTCTTTGATCTTCTTGATTGGTGGTATTGCTGCCTTCTTCGGGTTGGGACGTTTAGAAGATCCGGCCTTTACCATCAAAGATGCGATGGTAGTGACGTCATACCCAGGTGCGACGCCGCAACAAGTGGAAGAAGAAGTGACGTACCCGCTGGAAAAAGCCATCCAGCAACTGACTTACGTTGACGAAGTGAACTCCATTTCCAACCGTGGTTTATCTCAGATCACCGTGACGATGAAAAACAACTATGGTCCCGATGATTTACCACAAATTTGGGATGAATTGCGTCGAAAAGTGAACGACTTAAAAGTCACCTTACCTCCAGGTGTTAATGAGCCTCAGGTTATTGATGACTTCGGTGATGTGTACGGCATCTTGTTGGCAGTGACAGGGGATGGCTACAGCTATAAAGAGTTGCTGGATTATGTCGACTACTTACGCCGTGAGCTTGAACTGGTCGATGGTGTCAGCAAGGTTTCTGTCTCTGGTCAGCAGCAAGAGCAAGTCTTTATTGAAGTTTCGATGAAGAAGCTCAGCAGTATTGGTTTGTCGCCAAATACGGTTTTTAACTTGCTGTCCACGCAAAATATTGTGTCTGATGCTGGCGCTATTCGTATTGGGGATGAGTACATTCGAATTCAGCCTACGGGTGAGTTCCAAAGCGTTGATGAGTTAGGGGATCTGTTGATCACCGAATCTGGTGCGCAAGGGCTTATTTTCCTCAAAGATGTAGCGGAAATTAAACGTGGCTATGTTGAAGTGCCGAGTAACATCATCAACTTTAATGGCAGCTTAGCGCTGAACGTTGGCGTGTCGTTTGCCCAAGGTGTCAACGTGGTTGAAGTCGGTAAGGCCTTTGATCGTCGCCTTGCCGAGTTGAAGTATCAACAACCGGTTGGTGTCGAAATCTCAGAGATTTACAGCCAACCGAAAGAGGTAGATAAATCGGTCAGCGGCTTTGTGATCAGTTTGGCGCAGGCGGTTGGCATCGTAATTATTGTATTGCTGTTCTTTATGGGGCTGCGCTCGGGTCTACTGATAGGCCTGATCTTGCTACTCACGGTTTTAGGTACGTTCATCTTCATGAAATATCTCGCGATTGACTTGCAGCGCATCTCTCTGGGTGCATTGGTTATCGCACTCGGTATGTTGGTGGATAATGCCATCGTGGTGGTGGAAGGGATCTTAATCGGCACTCAAAAAGGGCGAACGCGATTACAAGCCGCGACGGATATTGTCACTCAAACCAAATGGCCGCTATTGGGTGCAACTGTAATTGCGGTAACGGCATTTGCGCCAATTGGTTTGTCTGAAGACTCCACGGGTGAGTACTGTGGCACCTTGTTTACGGTGCTGCTGATTTCCCTCATGCTGAGTTGGTTTACTGCTATTTCGCTAACGCCGTTCTTTGCCGATATTTTCTTTAAGGGGCAGAAAATCAAGCAAGGTGAAGGTGAGGAAAACGACCCATATAACGGCATTATTTTTGTAGCATATAAAAAGTTTTTAGAGTTTTGTATGCGTCGCGCGTGGTTAACGGTCTTAGTTTTGATTGTTGGGCTTGGTGCAAGTGTGTATGGGTTTACCTTGGTAAAACAATCGTTTTTCCCATCTTCAACCACGCCAATTTTCCAACTGGATGTGTGGCTACCGGAAGGTACAGATATTCGTGCGACTAACGATAAGCTAAAAGAACTGGAATCTTGGCTTGCTGAGCAAGAGCACGTTGATCACATCACAACAACTGCGGGTAAAGGTCTGCAACGCTTTATGCTGACGTATGCTCCGGAAAAAAGCTATGCCGCTTATGGTGAAATCACTACGCGAGTTGATAACTACGAAGCGCTTGCGCCGTTAATGGCACGGTTTAGGGATCACCTAAAAGCCAACTATCCAGAGATCAATTACAAGCTCAAACAGATTGAATTAGGCCCTGGTGGTGGCGCGAAAATTGAAGCGCGTATTATCGGCTCTGATCCAACGGTGCTTCGCACGATTGCGGCGCAAGTAATGGATATCATGTACGCCGATCCGTGCGCGACCAATATTCGCCACGACTGGCGTGAGCGTACTCAAGTGCTTGAGCCTCAGTTCAACGAGAGTCAAGCGCGTCGTTACGGTATCACTAAATCTGATGTGGATGATTTCTTATCGATGTCGTTCTCGGGAATGACGATAGGTCTTTACCGTGACGGTACTACGTTGATGCCGATTGTGGCGCGTTTACCAGAAGACGAGCGTATCGATATTCGTAACATCGAAGGCATGAAAATTTGGAGCCCTGCGCAGAGTGAGTTTATCCCACTCCAGCAAGTCACAATGGGTTACGACATGCGTTGGGAAGACCCTATCATCGTGCGTAAGAACCGTAAGCGCATGCTTACTGTGATGGCGGACCCTGATATTCTCGGTGAAGAAACTGCATCGACGTTGCAAAAACGCCTACAGCCGCAAATCGAAGCGATTCAAATGCCACCTGGCTATTCTCTAGAATGGGGTGGTGAGTACGAGTCTTCAGGTGATGCTCAAGAGTCTCTGTTCACAACGATGCCGATGGGCTACTTGTTCATGTTCTTGATCACCGTGTTCCTATTCAACTCGATTAAAGAACCGCTGATTGTTTGGCTCACTGTGCCACTGGCATTGATTGGTGTCACCACGGGCTTGTTGGCACTCAATACGCCGTTTGGCTTTATGGCGTTGCTGGGCTTTTTGAGCTTATCCGGTATGGTACTCAAAAACGGCATTGTTCTGCTCGACCAAATTGAAATTGAGATGAAGTCGGGGAAAGAGGCATATGACGCAGTGGTTGATGCGGCAGTCAGTCGTGTTCGCCCAGTGTGTATGGCAGCGATCACCACCATTTTGGGTATGATTCCTCTTCTACCTGATATCTTCTTTAAACCGATGGCGGTAACGATTATGTTTGGTTTAGGTTTTGCCACCATCCTGACACTTATTGTCGTGCCAGTGTTGTATCGTCTGTTCCATAAAGTGTCGGTGCCGAAATAGGCTTAATGTAAAGTAACGATGTAAAGTTCAGCGCCTCTAGCTGGTGAGTTAGAGGCGCTTTTTATAAGGACGAAAAATGACAGAACACAAAACGTGCGCGTGGGCGATGAACCACCCTCTAGAGCGCGAATATCACGATGCAGAGTGGGGCGTTCCGGTTTATGACGACAAAGTGTTGTTCGAATTTATTACGTTGGAAGGTGCGCAAGCGGGATTGAGTTGGATTACGATTCTGAAAAAACGTGAAGGGTACCGAGAAGCGTTTGAAAATTATGATTTGGACGCGTTGGAACAGAGAAATGAAGAGCGTGCAGAGTTCATCGTCGAAAACTTCGATGTAGTGAAGCATCGCGGCAAAATCAATTCGGTATTTAGCAACGCTAAAGCAGCCAAAGCACTTATTACTGAATATGGCAGCTTATCAGAGGCGTTGTGGCAGTTTGTCGATGGCAAGCCTGTGGTAAATCAGTGGCATGAAATGAGTGACGTACCTGCTTCGACAGAACAGTCCAAAGCCATGAGTAAGTTTCTCAAAAAGAAAGGCTTTAAGTTTGTCGGTGAAACCATCTGTTATGCCTTTATGCAAGCCGTTGGCATGGTGGATGACCACATCGTTGGATGCCCTAAAAAACAAAACCAGTAACGTTTCGTTTATATAACTGTTCAGTTTATACAGCTAGTTCTGGCTGTCATGAATACGTTCCAAGGCTTCGATACGGCGCCATTGAGTTGTCTCGAAGCTTTGCTTCCTCAAATTAGCAATTTCTAACTGCTTCTCTTCGCGACCCAAAAACTCATCATTAAGAATATCTGCACGTTTTTCTAGGTAATTTGTCAGCTCTATTTCAAACGCCGCTCGTTGTTCATCCAATTTTTCCAGCCTTTGCGCGCCTTCTTCTCCTACCAACTCGACGCGAGCAAGATACTTATCCTGTGAACTGAGTAATTCGGTTTGGTCGAGTTGCCTCGTCAAGGCATTGTTGCGTTCACTTTGCTGGATGTACTCAGGTTGTTCAGATAACGCTTGGTTGAGTAGTAGTTGCTGAGAATCAGAGTCTTGCTCGTACGTTTTAATCACCAGTTTCTCTATTGCGAGTTGGCGTAGTCGATTTTCTTCATCAAATAGTTGGGAAATTTGTTGATCGTTAAAGTATTCAAGTTGCAAATTTAGAATGGCTTCATTCAGCCGTTGCAATTGGCTTAATGACAACGTCGTATCTTCAAGTGGTTCTAATTTAGAAAGCGCCCGTTTGTACGCGAGATAGGTTTGAAACAACTCAACATCAATGCCTAGTGAGTTTTGCTGCGAGATACTTTCTTCAATATTTTCTTGGATTTCTTCAAGGCTATGTTCTCCCAAGCTGCTCAATGAGAACTCAAAAAAGTCTTTCTGAGAGGAGAGGTCGATAGTAGTGTCATGTTGCGATTGAGCCATCTTGGGTTGTGGTGAGTCCGATACGTAGAGGGAAGCCGCTCCCACACCGAGAAGCAAAAGAATGGGTACAGCGATAAGAGCGACTTTCTTCATGGGGAATTCCTGTTACAGTCCTTGCAGTTTCAAACGATTCGCATGCTGGCGATACAGCGTGACGGGGTCGGTTTCAAAAAGATGGTGGATACCGAGTAAACCGTTTATTTCGTCCAAGTGATTCATTTTGTAATCATCACGAATGACTTTTCCTAAATGAGTGCTGCATGCGCCAACGAGCCCATCGTTTGGCCCATCGAATGCCAAGCCGAGTACCATCATGGCTGCGTCTGTCGGATCGAAAACGTTGGAAAAAGTGGATGATCCGGTCCATGAGTAGTAATACACGCCGTTCGGTGCCAGTAAATCACCGTCGCCACATTCGCTGGTTGGAATACCTTCAGGGTAGTGTTGGTTAAAAGCTAGCGAGCCTTCCGTCGTTAATGCGGCTAACGAAGCCAGTGGATCTTGATCAAGATCTGAACCACCTGAAAGCAGATTGATCAGAGTGGTTAACCCCTGCGCGAGTTTAACGGCCAACTGTTCTGTCCCCGAGCCTTCTGGAATGGTGCCGCGTACTAAGTCTGCGACTTTTGAGCCTTTGTTGACTCCGCCGATACTGGTGACAGAAGCCACTAAATCAGGGCGTACAGAGGCTACATAACGCGCTGTTGGGCCACCATGGCTGTGACCAATGAGGTTCACTTTGCTAGCACCTGTAGCGGCGAGTAAGGTTTCGACTTGAGAAAGAAGCTGCTCACCGCGGGCTTCGCTACTGTTTGTCGCAGAAACTTGTGCCACATAAACTGTAGCGCCATCTTTGGTTAATGAGTGAGGGATACCAAAGAAATAATCCACGCCAGCCAGCGAGTCAAAGCCGAATAAACCATGAATCAACACAATGGGGTATTTGGTTTGCGTATAGCTAGTGGCGGCGTTGGCTGAAGCAATCGGCAGGGTAATTAGAGTAAAAAGCAACGCTGCTATGAGTTTGAGTTTCAAAGTTATCTCCTTGTGGTATGACCTCTTATGAGTGGTAAAAGGTAGGAGACAAATTGAGAAGATGGGAAGTCTTCATGAAGCACATGTTTTTATTCTGTGATTGCTCAAATGAAAAACAACACAAATGATGAACATTGAAGGAGAGGAAGAAGGGAGGCGGTAGATCTCCAGTTATTTCATTAGCTTATAAAAAAGCCCTGCTGAGCAGGGCGATAACATGAGTTATTTCAGAGAGACTTCTTTTTCAAGCACTAGGGCGTTGTATCGAGCAAATCCGGCTTCTAAATCGGCGATTAAGTCTTCAACATCTTCCAAGCCTACATGAATACGAATCAGAGTGCCTTCAAAGTTCGGATTGGCGACCGTGCGTAAGCTGTTAAAGCTGCGAGGTTCGTTAGCCAAAATCAAACTCTCATAACCACCCCAAGAGTAACCCATGCTGAAGTGTTTCATGCCATCAAGCAAAGCTGTGGTCGCTTTTGGATACGAGGTTTTCAGCACAAATGAGAACAAGCCATTGCCGCCAGTAAAATCACGCTCAAAGAACTCATGACCAGGGCAAGTCTCTAGGGCAGGGTGACGAACATGATCCACTTCAGGGCGGCTTGCCAACCACTGTGCGACTTTCAAACTGTTTTCAGCGTGCTGGCGTAAGCGAACATCCAAAGTGCGAATGCCTCGTAGGCCAAGGTAAGCGTCATCAGGAGAAACGCATTGACCCATCAGGTAGCTTTGTTCGCGAAGCTGATCCCAGTATTTCTCAGACGCTACTGCGGTGCCGAGCATGACGTCAGAGTGTCCAACGATGTACTTTGTCGCCGCTTGAATAGAAATGTCCACGCCATGCTCGAAAGGTGAGAAGTTCACGCCTGCGCCCCACGTGTTATCGAGCATCACAATGATATCGTGCTCGTGAGCGATGCGCGCCATGGTTGGAACGTCTTGAACTTCCATCGTGATTGACCCCGGCGATTCAAGAAACAGTATTTTGGTGTTTGGTTGAATCAAATCACGAATGTTTTCGCCGATCATCGGATCGTAGTAAGTGGTTTCTACGCCCATCTTTTTCATGATCACGTTGCAAAAATCACGTGTTGGTTCGTAACACGTATCAACCATCAAAATATGGTCGCCAGCTTCGACGAAAGAAAGGATCGCGTTAGAAATGGCTGCCGTTCCACAAGGGTAAAGAGCACAACCTGCGCCGCCTTCGATCTCGACCATTGCATCTTGAAAAGCAAAGTGAGTGTTAGTACCACGACGTCCGTAAAACAGCGTTTTGTTCGCGCGGTTTATTGCGGCTTGGTTTTTCTCTGCAACAGTATTAAACACGACAGTAGAAGCGCGTTGTACTGGTGGGTTTACCACACCGTTGGTCCACTTCTTATCGCGGCCTGCGGTAATGAGTTTGGTCTTTTTGCCCTCTGACATAAATATTCCCTGTCTTAAATATTACAATTTGGATTATTTAAAACATGGACGACATAGGGTTTGCAAGGGAAAAGTCACATATCGACCAATAACCGTTTGGATTGAACGTTTAGAGCGCCGTGTGGTAGCGATGATTACATGAGATGTACTTGGGAAAGCACAGAATAGTCGATGCGAAAAGTAAGACGCAGATAAAATAAACCTCCAGCATGGACTTTCATTACTGGAGGTTTGAACTGAAATGGTCACTGATTTAGAGCAATGGGTTGAAGAGGTAGAACACACGCTCAAGGAAACGAGAATAAAGGCTACGTTTTTCCCACTCGTCCAAAACGACAGGATGAGATTGCTTGATATAGCCATCTTGCAACCATGACAATTGCTTGGTGAATTCTTCATCGTCGACAGCCAGAGTGACTTCAAAGTTTAGCCACAGGCTGCGCATGTCCATATTCACCGTACCAACCAAACAGAACTGGTCGTCGATAACGACCGATTTGGTGTGCAGCAAGCCACCATAGAACTCGTAAATTTTCACGCCAGCGGCCAAAAGCTCGCTGTAGAAAGCGCGCGATGCCCACTGAACCATAAGTGAGTCATTTTTGTGCGGTATGATCAGCTCAACATCAATACCGCGCTGCGCTGTCATTTTTAACGTCTCAAGCAAGTCGGTATTAGGTACAAAATACGGTGTTGTGATTCGTACCGAACGATTGGCTTGGTTAATTGCCAAAGTAAGCACTTGATAAATCAAATACTCTGGCATGCCGGGGCCAGATGGAACCACCTGAATCGGATGTTGGTATTTGCTGTTGTCAATTTTGCACTCCGGCAACTTCGGCAGATAACGTTCGCCCGTTTCTACTTCCCAGTCCCAGCAGTGAATCGCACTTAACACGTTTACGGTTGGCCCTGTAACTCGCACCATGATATCGATCCAACGCCCAACGCCGCTGCTCTGTTTAAAGTATGCAGGATCGACAAGGTTCATTGACCCTGTATAGGCGATTTCATCATCAATGACGATGATTTTACGGTGCTGGCGAAGATCAAGACGACGTAAGAACATACGCCACATCTTCACTTCGAGCGCCTGAATAACCTCGATACCCGAATCTTTCATCATTTTGTACCAAGGACTTCTGAAGAAGCGTGGGCTACCCGCAGAGTCCAATAGCAGCTTCACATCCACACCACGTTTAGATGCTTGGATAAGAGCGGATGCTACCGAATCGGCCAAGCCGCCGGGGTGCCAAATGTAGAACACCATTCGAATGCTCGTTTTGGCATTCTCGATGTCTTCGATGATGGAGTGCAGAATTTCATCAGGAGATTGTTGCAACGACAGAGTATTCCCGCTCAGAGCAGGCAGCCCAAGACGGTTGTTACACAGTTCATCGATGCGGTAGATATGGCGACCCATGGTTTCAGGCATGTGCGCGTGGCAATCATTGAGTTGACTAAACCACTTGGCAAAAGGGGTAAACATCTCTTTTGCTCGTTCAGCTCGTTTTCTGCCTAAGTTCAGCTCACCAAATAGGAAATAGCACGCGACGCCAAGCACTGGAAGGATATAGATGATCATTAGCCAAGCTAAAGACACGCTCACCGCACGACGCTTCAAAACAACGCGTAAAGTAACACCAGCAACTAAGAACCAATACAGTCCAATGCCAGTAAGAGTAAGAAAATGATAGAACTTGTCCATATACGCTCAAAGTAATATGCCCATCTAGGATATTAAGCATAAAAGTGGGTTGGGGGAACAGATTTCCCAATGAGAAGTGGGATTGACCCTACATGAGGAACAAATTTCATAACAGGTGATTCTGTTATTTTAATGTGAAAAATAAGGCTATTCTTTAACTTTTGAACAAAAAAGCAGCATTTAACGTGCGTAATACTACACTTGTGCGATAAATGTACTTTTTGGGGTTCCAATTCTAATGGGGAACTGCTTTACTTGCTATACATAGAGCGTCGAACAAACTTCTTATAAGTGTATATAAATATTTACACAAACATTTTAGACGCCTATCTCTATGCATACACAACACAACAAATCTTTGGAGAATAAGCGTGGCTACAACTAATACAGCAGCACCACGTGATACGTGGGGGTCTAAATTAGGCTTCGTAATGGCAGCAGCGGGTTCCGCTGTTGGTTTGGGTAACATCTGGAAGTTCCCGTACACAGCAGGTGAGAGTGGCGGCGGTGCGTTCGTTGCGATCTACCTTTTCTTTGTTATTTTTATCGGCTTTAGCGTCATGCTTACTGAGTTCGCTATTGGTCGTAAGACAGGTCTATCAGCAGTAGGCGCATTTAAATCCACTGACCGACGCTGGACGTTCACCGGCGTAATTGGTGTATTTAGCGGGCTACTTATCATGGGTTTTTACCCTGTCGTAGGTGGTTGGGCGTTAGCTTACATTTTTAAAGTCGGTGGTGGTCTACTAAGCACGCCGGAGGCAATCGGTGACAGCTTTGGTGGTTTCATTTCTGATCCGTTACAACCGCTGTTCTGGATGGGTGTGTACCTTTTCCTTAACGTACTGATCGTAATGAAAGGTATTTCTGGCGGTATCGAAAAAGCGGGTAAAGTTCTTATGCCGCTGCTGTTCATCATCTTGATCATCGTATCGGTGAAAGGTTTGATGCTTCCAGGTGCGATGGCAGGTCTTGAGTTCTTGTTCATGCCAGACTTCTCTAAAGTAGACAGTAACGTGGTACTTGCAGCATTAGGTCAGGCGTTCTTCTCATTGAGTCTTGGTATGGGTTGTATGATGACTTATGGCTCTTACTTGAAGAAGAAAGAAAACCTCGTTCAAACAACAGGCATGGTTACGGCAATGGATACCGGCGTAGCGATCCTTGCTGGTGTCGCGATGTTCCCTGCAATGTTTGCTTTTGGCATGGAGCCAGCAGCCGGCCCAGGTCTGGTGTTCGTCGTTGTTCCTCAATTGTTCGCGGAAATGGGCGGTGTGATTGGTTTGCTACTTGCGCTTCTGTTCTTCATCGGATTAACGGTAGCGGCGCTTACCTCTTCGGTTTCATTGTTAGAAGTAGTGGTTTCTTACCTTATCGATGAGAAAGGCATGAAACGTTCTAACGCAGTAGTTTCAGCAAGTGTCGTGATGGCATCACTTTGTGTCTTTGCATCGCTTTCGCTAGGCGGTATGGGACCAACGCTATTTGGTACCGGCGCATTCGATATCTTCGACCTATTGACAGACAAAATCTTCCTAGCGGTTGGGGGTATGTTGGTATGTATCTTTGCTGGCTGGCGCTTAAACCGTGCAGAGCTTGAAAAAGAAATCACGAATGCTGGCGAAGTATCATTCCCACTATTTGGCTTATGGTACAACCTCGTTAAATACGTCATTCCGGTAGCGATTGCTATTGTTGCCTTCATGGGCATTAAGTCTGGCTTCGATAGCGGCAAAGGCGAAATCATGGTTTTAGGTATCGCGATTATTGGTTTTGCAGGATTACTTTCGAAGAAACTGTAAACAGCTTAAAAAGATAAAGAAAAGCGGGGGCTTAGTAAGGCTCCCGCTTTTTTTGTGTCTGTAGGATAAGACTGACATTTTTAGATTAATTGTGTCTTTTTATAAAACTTTAATTGCAATGTGATGCTTGTCACATAAAATGCGCAACCACTGCAAAGGGGTGTCTATCGTCCCGAAATAATTCATGTGCAGATTGATACAGCAATGTCTGCACAGAACATAATTTATAAGGAACCTTGTCAGTGAAAATGTCAGTTCGTAAAAAGTTATATGCGAGCTTTGGTGCCATTTTGGCAACAATGTTGGTGATGATCGCGATTATTACGTTTGAAGTGATTAATTCACATAAAGTGGCACAAGAAGTCAGAACAGACGACGTCCCAGAGACCATTGGATACATGGCTTTGATCGATGAAGCTGGGGATATTTATCGAGATGCTGTCGGTATGATCATCAATACCAGTGGTGCACAACGTGAATATCAATCGAACAAGAAAGAGTTTGCCTCTGCGTTGGCTGATGTAAAACGTCTTGAAACCGCTGGTGGAGAAGACTATCGCAATATCGAAAAAATTGAGCAGCTTATGGCGAATTTTACGTCGAGCTTTGAGAGCCAAATTCAGCCGAATATTGGGCATCGCAGTTTAGAAGAAAACGTTGAGCAAGTCCGTCAGTTGTACGAGGTGAATCTAGCCCCAATTGAAGACATGCTCAATACGGCGACGGCAGAAGGCCGCCAAAGCACACATGATGCGCTTCTCCAATTGACCGATTCATTCAACGATATCGAGAACACCATTTACGCGCTAGGTACGCTTGCGGCGATCGCAACAGTGTTCATTGCATACTTGTTGTCTAATTCAATCACAGGGCGTTTGACCGCGCTGGATACTTTGGCACAACGTGTGGCGGAAGGCGATTTGACAGCTTCTCCTATCAAAGACGAATCGGGTGATGAGCTTTCTAACTTAGCGACCTCTTTAAACAAAATGCAGGCATCTCTAACGGGGTTGATTGGCTCTATTTCCGTCGTGTCTGAAGAAGTTAAGTCGGTCACGAGTGAGCTGTCTGTTGTTAGCCAAGACATTGTTTCTGGTGCGAGTAGCCAAGCCGACAAAGCGAACCTCATCGCAACGGCAGCAGAAGAGCTGAGTTTGACCATTTCACAAGTGGCGGAACAAGGTGCGTCTACGTTTGAAGAAGCTCGTAAATCAGAAGCCACAGCTGAGCAAGGCCGTACCGTAATTGTTGAAATGGTAGAGAGCATTCAACAGGTATCGAAGCAAATGGCGGACATGTCGGTTCAGATGAATCACCTTGGTGCTCATGGCGAGAAAATTGGCGCAGTGATTAAAGTGATTGAAGACATCGCAGAGCAAACTAACTTACTTGCGTTAAACGCGGCAATTGAAGCTGCACGTGCGGGTGAGTTTGGTCGCGGGTTTGCGGTTGTGGCTGATGAAGTCCGTGCACTTGCCGAGCGTACGACGAAAGCAACACAAGAGGTAGGCGAGATTATCCAAGCGATTCAAGTTGGCACGCAAGAAGCCGTGACTTACACCGAAGATGGTTGCCGTTTGGTGGAAATTGGTGTAAGCCAAAGCTCGGGAGCGGTGGAATCATTGGAAGAAATCGTTGCTGGTGCAGGGCACGTGCAAAGCATGGTGAACTCTATTGCGACCGCAGCCGAAGAGCAAACTGCGGTGACAAAAGAAATTGCCGCAGATATTACGTCGATCAGCGATATTTCGGTTCGCTCACTGCAACTAGCGAATGACAGCTCACAAAGCGTAGAAGGTTTGAACCGCAAGGTACAAGAGTTGGAAACGTTAGTGGGTAAGTTTAAGCTCGCCTAATCAATCAGAATCGGTATACTTCTGGCTCCAAACGTGGAGCCAGTTTTTTATGTTCGATATTCTACATACCCATCCCGATTTTCTGATCATCAATAAGCATCCCAACGTCTCTGTTCATAAAGACGATGGCGACACAATGCTGTTGCAAGAAGTGGCTAAGCAGAGTGGTGATGAGCAGCTCTATCTTATCCATCGCTTGGATAAAATGACATCGGGTATTCTGCTCCTCGGACGCAACGCCAAAGCGGCCAGTGCGTTATCACAAGCCTTCGCTGACCGCCAAGTGGAAAAGTTCTATCTGGCGATTGGCTCTAAAAAGCCGAAAAAGAAACAAGGTTTGGTCGTTGGTGATATGGAGCGTTCGCGCCGTTCATCATGGAAGCTGGTCAACAGCAAAAACAACCCAGCCGTCACCCAGTTTTTCTCTCTTACGGCAGAGCCCGGAGAGCGCCTATTTTTATGTAAGCCACACACTGGTAAAACGCATCAAATCCGCGTGGCATTAAAATCGGTTGGCTCAGGTATTGTTGGCGACCCGATTTACAATGCAGGCAATGAGGCTGATCGCGGTTACCTGCATGCATTTTCACTTTGCTTCCAATACCGAGATGAGCAATATCGCTTTGTTTGCGATCCACGAGAATACCAAGTGCTGGGTAACAAATGGCACAGTGAAATCGTCTCTCAGGGTTTGGATACTTGGCTTTCCCCTTGGGAACTGAACTGGCCTACGATCAAATAACCGTCACAAAGAAAACTAATAAGAGAACTCGATGCAAGCATCACAACTTCCGCTGTTCTTTCAGCATCTAGAAACCGAGCTCGCGCAAGCTCCTAACGAAATTCGTCGACTGTTTCATGGTCGTGGCCGTCGTTTTGAGGGCCTAGAGCAAATCACCTGTGATTGGTTACAAGGTCAGTTGATTATCAACTTGTTTAAAGAAGTCGATGACGCGTTTCTCGCTGAGCTGAAAAACGGCCTCAATGCGTTGGCACAATCACAACTGTGGGCAGATAAGCAAGGTCGCACTATGGTTCTTCAGCACCGTTATGCCGATGGTGCGCCTTCAGAAGTGCTTGTCGGTGAATTAGACGCTCGCCCTGTCGTTGAAGAAAGCGGTTTGAAATACCAATTGGATATTGGCCGCAATCAAAACTTCGGTCTGTTTTTGGACATGCGCTACGGTCGTGATTGGGTTCGCGAAAATGCGAAGCATAAAAACGTGCTCAACTTGTTTGCTTACACGTGTGGCTTTTCTGTCGCTGCCATTGCGGGTGGCGCAGATAAAGTGGTTAACGTCGACATGGCAAAAGCATCGCTGTCTAAAGGTCGTGAGAACCACAAGCTAAATGGTCATAACATCAACCAGGTAAGCTTTATGGGGCACGATATCTTTAAATCGTGGGGTAAGATTAAAAAATCTGGTCAGTATGACTTGATTATCATCGATCCGCCTTCATTCCAGAAAGGCAGCTTTGCGCTGACGAAAGATTACAAAAAGATTCTACGTCGGTTGCCAGATTTGTTGGCAGAAGGCGGTCAAGTGATGGCATGTGTGAACTCGCCATCTGTGACAAGCGACTTCTTGATTGAAAGCATGAAAGAAGAAGCGCCAGAGTTGACATTCCGTGAGCGTCTGGATAACCCACCAGAGTTTATGGACGTAGACAGCGAAGCTGCATTGAAAGTGTTGTTATTTAGCTAAAAGACTTTTGTTGCAACAGAAGTAACATCAAAAAAAGCGCCGCGAAACAACTAGACAGACGTATCGCGGCGCTTTTTTGTATTTGGAAAACTAACCTATCTGCACTTCAAGATCCGCTTTGATGGTTGATGAGCAGGCGAGCACATAGCCTTGTTCAATTTCTTCTGGCGTTAATGTTTCTAGGCTGGTGGAAGAGACGCTGCCTTGACGAACCTTGCATTTGCACGAGCCACAAATGCCGCTACGACAAGCGACGATTAATGGTAAACCTACGCCTTCAAGCACATCGGCCAGTACCTGACCTTTTTGCGCATCGATGGTTTGAGCAAAGTCAGGAACAGAAACACGAACAACTTCATCGGAGACCGATGTTTCTGCGCCAGTCGCTGGCGTAAAACTCTCTTGGTAGAAGTTCGTCATGTCAAAACCAAGGTCATTCAAATAGCCGTGAACATCTTGCATGAACTGACTTGGACCACACAGGTAAACGGTGCGTTGCTTGAAATCAGGAACAAGCTCTTTAAGCCAGTCGGCATTCAAACGACCTTGTGGGTGTGACGTTCCTTCGCGGTTTTTCAGCAACAGCTTTAAATGGAAGTTGGGATACACAGCGTCGAACGTTTCTAGCTGATCGTAGTAAATCGTCTCTTCAGGGCTGCGTGCGATATGAAGAAATGAGATGTCCACATCGTTGTCGTTTTCATCTTGCTCACTCAGCCAGTGTTTTGCCATCGAAAATACGGGCGTGACGCCGCAACCTGCACTGATAAGCAAGGCTCTTGTTTCGCCATCACGTAAAACGGGTGGATGGTCAATGCAGTTAAATTCGCCCGCTGGTGGTAATGCTTGAACGGTATCACCAAGCAGCAGCGAGTCAACGATGTAGTTCGATACTTTACCGCCAGATACTCGTTTGATGGTGAGTTGAAGGTGATCGTCTTCATTGATCGAGCTGATTGAATAGGCACGAAACTCCATTTTTCCATCAATTTCGACGCCCAAGTTAATAAACTGGCCAGGCTTAAACTGAAACAGAAGTGATTCGGTTAGTTCGGCCAATTTGATGCTGACGGTGTCGTGTGTTTCGAAGTATTTGTCGATGCAACGGAGTGTGACGGGTTGGTTACCTTGCCATTCAAAAAACATAACAATCTCTTTGGTTGTGGCTATTTTTAGTTCGAAATAGATAGCGCCTCCACGTAAGGAGGCGCGTAACAAGTAGGTTTATTAGGCTGCTAGGATGGCTTTTAGATCATCCTGAACATTGCCAATACTGCGCATATCGAACTTCTCTTGGATGATGGCGATTAGGTTTGGCGTTAGGAATGCCGGTGCAGTAGGGCCTGTGTAAATGCCTTTCACACCCAATGCAAATAGCGTTAGCAAGATAACGATCGCTTTTTGCTCGAACCAAGAAAGTACAAGCGTGAGTGGCAGTTCATTGATGTCACAGTCAAACTCTTTCGCCAGTGCAAGTGCAAGCTGGATTGCAGAGTAAGCATCGTTACATTGGCCCACATCCAATAGGCGAGGGATGCCGTTGATATCACCAAACGTATTCTTGTTGAAGCGGAACTTACCACACGCCAACGTCAGGATGAGCGTATCTTCTGGCGCTTCAGCCGTAAAATCGGTGTAGTAGCTACGTTCCGCTTTATCGCCGTCACAGCCGCCGACTAGGAAGAAGTGTTTGATGTTGCCTTGCTTCACTTGGTCGATAACCGCAGGGGCGGCGTTCATCAGTGCATTGCGACCAAAACCAACCGTGATGTGGTGTTCGATTTCATCGTGTTGGAAACCGTCTTGCGCTAGAGCACATTCAATCACTTGGCTAAAATCATCGCCTTCGATGTGAGCCACTCCAGGCCAGCCAACAATACTACGGGTGAATAGACGGTCTGCGTATTGACCCACATTTGGATTCAACAAACAGTTTGACGTCATTACGATTGCACCAGGGAAGTTTGCGAATTCTTTCTGTTGGTTTTGCCATGCGCTGCCGTAGTTGCCGACAAGATGAGGGTATTTCTTCAGCTCTGGGTAGCCGTGTGCAGGCAGCATTTCACCGTTGGTGTAAACGTTGATGCCCTTGCCTTCGGTTTGTTGCAGGATTTTTTCTAGGTCATGCAAATCATGGCCAGAAACAAGAATACATTTACCTTTTACTGGCTTGACGTTCACCGTGGTTGGTTCTGGATGGCCGAAGGTCGTTGTTTCACCTTGGTCGAGCATTTCCATCACTTTGTAGTTCATCAGGCCAATGCGCATTGAGCAATCAAGTAGTTCGCCAAGATCTTCAGGGTCTGTGCCCAACCAGGCCATGATTTCATGGTATTCGGCATAGATATCGTTGTTGGTTTGCTCAAGAACGCGTGCGTGCTCCATGTACGCGGCTGCACCTTTAAGTCCGTATAGGCAAAGTAGGCGTAGGCCAATAACATCTTCATGTACTTGGTCTTTACCACGGTTAACCGCGACTTGCGGAGCAAAAGCTAAGATCGCTTCTGCGCTGTTTGGTAGCTCAAAGTGGGCAACCGCAGGAATGTCAGCGACTTCGGTATCGGCAAGCGTTGCTGCAGACATCACTTGCTCTTTTAGCAATGCTTTGTACGTTGCAGCTTGAGAAGTTAACTCTAGGATGCGTTCAGGGTCGAAGTTAACGTTCGTCAATGTAGAGAAAAATGCCTTGGGTGCCCATTGGTTGACTTCATCGTTAATGATGTTGAATTCAAGTGCTTTTGATGCCCAAAAAGAAACCCCTTGCAGTGTGTAAACCAACACGTCTTGCAGGTCTGATACTTCAGAAGTTTTGCCACACATGCCTTGTGCAAAAGAACAACCTTTAGCAGCAGGGGTTTGAATTGTCTGTTCACATTGAATACAGAACATATTGGGTTCTCCAGTGATTGTTTTAATAGTCGTGATGTTGACCACTAGAGAGCAGAATGCGTGCCAATTATTATCTTGTTGATTTTTAATGCTTTTGTTTGTTTTTGATAGGGCGGGTGATGTAATTAAGACAACATAAACGATGTCTTAATTACATCGGATTCTTGTGGTTGGTTATTTATTGATCCCGAGCTTTTTACCCATTCGATATAAGTTACCGCGATCCATTTGTAAAAACTCCGCAGCTTTTGCCCAAACGCCACCAGTTTGGCTCAAAGCATGTTCAATTAAATCACGTTGATAGCTTTCTATTAGCTCTCGCATTGGTTGGCTTTCTTTGGGTAAATAATGTGATGTGTTTTTTACATCATCGAGAGCCAATGAGGTGTCGAAATGGTTAAGCATGATCGTGCTTGCGCCTTGTTGAATGGCGTGCAAAGCCGCGCGAGTTAAAGTATGTTCGAGCTCGCGCACGTTTCCGTACCAAGGTAAAGATTCCAATTGAGTCAACACTTTAGGATGAACGTGCAGATTGGGTGCATTGAATTGTTGGCGTACTTTTTCCAACAAATATCCTGCTAAAACGGGAATATCCCCGTCACGGGCACGCAGTGGGGGGACTTGGATTGGGAACACGTTCAAACGGTGGAAAAGGTCTGCTCGAAACGTGCCAGCTTCGACCTCTTTTTCTAATTGTCGATTGGTCGCGGCGATGATGCGCACATTGACCATCAAATGCTGATCGCTACCTACACGTTGCAGCTCGCCTTGCTGAATTACGCGCAGCAATTTTGCTTGCAAAATCAAAGGCAGTTCGCCCACTTCATCAAGGAAAATCGTTCCGCCGTCTGCCAGTTCAAACTTACCGGCACGGTGGCTATTAGCACCTGTAAATGCGCCTTTGACATGGCCAAACAGTTCACTCTCAGCCAGACCTTCAGGCAGGGCCGCACAGTTGACGTAAATCATCGGCTTATCGCTACGATGAGATTGCGCGTGTACCGAGTGCGCGACCAGTTCTTTACCAGTTCCGGTCTCTCCTGTGATAAGTACCGCGTAATCTGATTGAGCAACGGTCGCAATGTTGTTTCGTAACTGGTTGATCTGCGGACTCAAACCCACCATTTCGCCATGTTGAGAACGGGCTTGCTGGATAAGGGTTTGAGTGACGCTTTTTTGCTTCTGGTTTTGCGCTTTGAGCGCTTTTAATTGAGCAATGTTACGCAATGTCGCAGCGGTCAAAGCCGCAAAGGTTTCGATAGCGACAGGGTCAATGTCATCAAACGCGCCCACCGTTAGGGCATCCATAGTTAGTGCGCCAACAAGTTGTCCTTCTACATACAAGCTAAAGCCCATGCAATCGTGAACATCAATGCACTGGTCTTCGGTTAATAGTGTGCCGTCAAAAGGATCAGGCAATGAACAATCGGCATCGAAACGCACCGGTTCACGGCTATGAATAATGGCATCTAAGCGTGGATGTGCTTTGGGGAAATAGCGACGACCTAAGACCGAGCTGGATAAGCCTTTTACCGCGACAGGAGTCAAAAAACCATCCTCATCAAAGATAAACAGGCAGCTCGCATCACATGGGAATACTTGCGCGACCCCATCAATAAGGTTTTGATATTGCTTCTCGTGAGAGCGATTTGAGCTGAGGTTTAGCGCGATATTAAGGAGTACGTGGTCAACAGTCGGTGTCATAAAAAGCCCAAAGTTATCAGGAATGGGCTCATGCTAGCAATTTGATGTCATTTGAACATCGAAAGGTGTGGGAGATTGATGTTCCATTGACGACGATCAAATTTGATACAAATAGAACCGCGCAAGCCGATGAGTAAGCAACGTACGCTTGCGCGGATTAAGCTCTTTGAGCCAAAACAGCAGACCAATGGAACGGAGTCATCGTGTTCAAATTAGCGAGGTACAACCCTTGCGTCATTACCAGACATGTTGATTTGAACGGCTTGGCCTGGCTGGAAAATCATGTTTGGGTTTGCTTCTTGAACGACAGATATGATCTTTCCATCCTCTAATCGAATGGTCAGGTTCACACCATTTCTTTTCGCGGTTGCTTCGGCGGCTTTACTACCTGCATAACCACCTAATAAACCACCACCAATGGCTGCGATATCCGAGCCAGAACCGCCCCCAATTTTCGAACCCAAAATGCCACCCACGGCAGCCCCTGCTATTGTACCGATGGCGTTGGATTGGGTAGAGGCATCAATGGTTACGGGTTCTACTTTTTCTATCGTGCCGTAGTACACCTGCTGAACTTTGCGAGTGTCGGACGAGCCGTATGCATCTCCGTACGGGTTAGGTGAGCTACAGCCGCCAAGCACGATCGCACAAGTAATGGTGAGCAACATGCCTAACTTGATGTGTTTTTTCATATAGCCTCCGAATGGTTTCTCCACCCAAAGAGTATATACCTCAATTTAGCATGTGCTTTGATGCGTTAATAAACAGTCGCTTAGTGATGTTTTTTCTCAAGAATACGTACATTTCTGAGCGATGTTAACGGCCTTTTAGCGTATGAAACCCAGAGTAAATTCGCGTGAATGTGGTAAACCAACATGCCGCACCAAAAATGTAAGCAATGACCGAAAAGTGCTGTGGCATCAGGCAAAACAGCACAAAACAGCCGATGGTTTCCGTGCCTTCGGTTAAACCGCTCATGTAGTAGAGGGATTTGTGTTTATACACCGGATTATCGATGCCTTGTTTCCCAGCCATGATGGCAAAAGCCAAAAAGCTGCTTCCCGTTCCGACAAAGGAAAAAATCAAAAATGCCCCTGCAATGGCATTTTGTTCTGGGTTTGCTAACACAAAACCAAAAGGAATCAGGGAATAGAATAGAAAATCTAAGCTGATATCGAGAAAGCCGCCCGCATCAGTAATGCCTTGAATCCTCGCCAGTGCACCGTCTAATCCATCACAGATTCTGTTCAGCAAAATAAACAGCAATGCCAACAAGTATTGTTCGGTGATCAAAGCCGGTAGGGCAAAGCAGCCAAGCACAAAACCAAATACTGTCGTTTGGTTTGCGGTGATGCCACATTTGTCGAGGTATGTCGCACTGAGTGCCAGCGGTTTGCGGATGAGCTTTATACTAAGGCTATCAAGCATGATTTGTCTCCCACGGCCAGTTTAGGCAGCGGCTGCCATTGGGAATGTCGTCTTCATCGTGCGTTACCATCAAAGTAGGGATGTTCGCTTGCTGTAATTGCTCGACCACCCAATTACGAAATTGCACGCGCAGATCTTTATCTAACTTGCTGTAAGGCTCATCGAGTAGCGCAACTTTCGGCTTTGCCAACAGCATACGAGTCAAAGCAATACGGGCACGTTGTCCTCCGGAGATTTGATCTGGGAAGGATTCGGCAAGTTTGGTCAATGCAATGTTCTTCAGTGCTTGCATGGCGTGAGCTTTACGCTCTTCACCTTTGATTGAGTTTGGTAGCGCGAAGGCAAGGTTCTCCCACACCGTTAAGTGAGGGAAGAGCAAATCGTCTTGGAACAGAATACCGACCTGACGCTTATGGGCAGGGAGGGCATCCAACTTTTCGTTATCAAGCGTAATGGATCCAGAGTAGTTGAACTCGGCGGATAGGTGCCCAGCAATAGCATCCAACAAAGTGGATTTACCACAACCACTTGGTCCCATCAGAGTAACAATTTCACTTTTCTCTACGGTCATGTTGAACGTTGAAAAAAGCGTGTCGCCATTGGCTTTACGGATGGCGAGGTTTTCGAGACAAAGACTCATTCAGTAGTAAACCTTTTATAGACAAGCGGCGATACTTCACGTGTAAGCTGCTTAGTAGTATCGCAAAAGAGAAGAACAAGAACGGCAAGAGTGCTTGCCAAATGGCGTAAATCGCGGTGACACGTCGGTCAAAACCACTGGATAGCGCAACGGCTTCGGTGGTGATGGTGCTAATGCGCCCAGCCCCTAGCACCAATGTCGGCAGGTATTGCGCCAGACTTACGCTAATCCCAACCGCCCATGCGAATGCAATCGCAGGTAGGAGGATTGGCAGTTTCACTTTTAACCAAGCTTGCATCGGTGTTTTACCCAAGCTGAGTGCGACGCGAGTTAAGCCGTTATCGAAGCTGCGCCATGGACCGTCTAGCGAGAGGTAAATAAATGGGAACGCGAAGAATACGTGCGCCCAGCATACCCAAAAGAAATACGCGTTACTGTTTAAGTACAGCGTCACTACTTGCATACCGAATAGCACGGATAGCTGAGGAATCAGCATTGGGATGGCGATGATGTAACCGGGCACCTGCCAGCGATAACGAAGGCGATACTCATGTGCGATCAAGGCAAGGGCTAGAGCGACAGTCGCGCTGATAACGGCAATTAGCATGCTCTGCTCCAGTGTGCCAAGAATGTTGTGCCATTCGTATTCCCAAAAACGCAGGCTATAGCGGCTCGGTAGTAAATCTGGAAAGCGCCAGCGTTGAGCAAAGCTCCACACCACCATGAGTGGAATCATTAGAAGTGCGAGTAGCGCAATCAGTGAAAATAGGGTTTTACCGGGTAAACGAAACCCGTTTCGACCAGAGTACTGCCAGCGTTTGAAGCCTTTGGTAATACACCATTCCATTAAGCGTGCAAATCCAATCAAAAGGCTAGCGATAGCAAACAACACGACCGCGCCTGCGGCAGCTCTTGGTAGAAGTGATAAATCAGGATCGTTAAACCACTGCCATACCAAAACCGCAAACGTTGGTGGGTTGGTAGGGCCAATAATCAATGCAACATCAACAACCGACAAGCTGTAAGCCAATACCGCCAGCATTGGAAAGCGCAGTTTTGCTATCCATTGTGGGAATACGCATTTCCACCACGCTTGCGCCGAACTGTAGCCCATTGAGTGACTGACTTTTTCAATCTTATCGACTTTCAATTGCTGAAGAATTGGAATACTCATCAACAATAAAAACGGCACTTCTTTAATCGCAAGCATGATGACCAAACCGAGTGCATGCGGGTCTTTAATCAGCAATGCTAAGTCATTCACCGTTTGCGCATTGGGATCGTAACCAAACAGTTGGTTGAGAACACGAACGCCCATACCTGTTGGTGCAAACAAGAACGCAAAGCCAATTGCAAACGCGACATGCGGCATAGCGAGAAGTGGCGAGAGGCTAACTTCAATTTTTCGCCAAAACTTGCTGCCCCACGATGCTTGCAAAATTGCAAATGTGATTAAGCAAGCCAAGTAGCTACTAAAAATGGCAGAGTAGAAAGTCAGCCCGATGGATGTCCAAACACCCTCCCAATCAAAAACAGCGTTAAAGCCATCCAAAGAAAAGTGGTGCAAGCCGATAGGAGGTACATAACCGAGCGCAGAAACCACCACTCCGAGTAGTCCCGGAATGGTAGGTAAAATACAAACAGCGATAATGACTAAATATAGCGCTCTTAACATGGGCTCTTATTAATTCCCGTAGCGTTTCAACCATTCTTTTTCTAAGGCAGATTGCCAACTCGGATGCGGCTCAGCGATAGATTTGAATTGTTGAGTATTTTTAGCCGAACCTGTTAGGTATTGGCTGCTTAGCACTGAAGGATCGCCCCAGATGTTAAGGTTACCTTTGCGAGATTGTGCTTCAGGGCTCAATAAAAAGTTTATCGCAACTTGCGCACCGGCACTGGCATTTGCGTTCCAAGGAATCGCTAAGAAGTGAATGTTTGAGAGTGCACCTGCGTCCATCGCATACGCTTTGGTGCTTTCTGCAAGATTACCACTCGATTGCGCAGAAAAAACCGCGTTTGGGTTAAAGGTAATCGCAAGATCAATCTGACCATCATCCAGTAATTGAAGCGTTTCAGCCGTCCCTCCTGGGAATTGCTTACCGCCACGCCAAGCAACTTTATGGAACTCATCTAGGTAAGCCCATAGCGGTTGAGTGATTTGCTCAAATGTTTCACCAGTGACTGGTTTTTGCAAAGCGGGATCGTTGTTGGTCAACTCAATCAACAAGGCTTTAATAAAGCTTGTCCCATGAAACTCTGGTGGGCGAGGGTAAGTTAGGCGATTTGGAAACGCTTTTGCGTAACTCAGCATTTCAGCAAAAGATCGAGGAGGGTTATGTAGGGTTTGCTCATCGTGAATAAACACTAATTGCCCCACACCCCAAGGTGCTTCCAGACCTTCAGTTGGCTCTGAAAAATCCACATCAATTGGCAATGATTTGTCAACGTACTGCCAGCTTGGCAAGCCTTCAACAAAAGGACCAAACAGCAATTGGTTATCCTTCATTGATTTGAAGTTTTCGCCATTGATCCAAACCATATCAACACTGCCACCGCTGTTTTTGCCTGCGGCTTTTTCTGCGATTAGGCGAGTGGTGGTTTCGGAAATATCAGTGACTTTCACGTGATTTAGCGTCACGTTGTAGCGAGATTTAAGCTCTTTTCCTGCCCATTGGATATAGCGGTTGATCTCTTGGCTACCACCCCAAGCATGAAAATAGACGGTTTGTCCGTCGGCTTGTTGTTCGATTTTTTGCCATTCACTAGCGGCCGATGAGTCAGCAAAAGATGAAGTCGCAAAAGTGGTGGCTAAAATGCCAATGGTACTGAGTAGCTTTTTCATACGTAGTCCGTGTTTTTCTTCTGGTTCTTGTTTGAAGCTTCGCCGAGTTTGTTCGCGAATGGCCTCTGTCCTTCACAAGGATAGTAATCTATCTCGCGGTATTATCAATGTGAATCCCAATAGGATTTATTAATTGATTCAGAGAATTACTATCAATGATGTAAAGGGTAGAGCGCAGCGCGATAGCTGCACTCTTTTAGCATCAATGTTGGATAGACCGGACTACTTCGCTAATTCTTCCATGTTGATGCCTTTTTTCTTCGCGATGTATTTTGGAATCAGAGACATACCAAACAGCACAAGACCCGCAACCGCAAACTTCACTAGCAGCATCGCAGACACGCCGTTTGTCGCAATATCGCCCGCCATGTAAGCGAAGATGAATGCACCTGGTGCCATTGTTAGTAGAGAAACCAAAGCGTATGTGCCTAGGTTTAGGCTGGTTAGACCGTAAGCGTAGTTTTGTAGGCTGAAAGGGAATACAGGCACAAGACGAGTCAGAATTAAGAAGCTTGTACCGTTTGCTGCTACACCGTCATCGATTTTCTTGAAGATTGGGTTATCGCCAAACTTTTTCATGATGGTGTTGCGAAGCAGGAAGCGCGCCACGATGAATGCCGCTACTGCACCAAGCGTTGCAGAAAACAGCGCTAAGATACCGCCTTTGATAGGACCAAATACGATACCTGCCACAATGGTGAACGCGCTGCCCGGCAGTAGGAAAACACACGCAAACACGAATGCTGCTACGAATACGGCGTAGCCCCACACACCAAAGCTGGCGATCCAATCTTGTAGGCTCTTGATGTCTGTGATGATTTCAAGAATGCCAGTTTGTTTAGCCGCGAACAGAGCAATAGCTACAACAGCGACAATAAGAGCGATTTTTACGAATTTCATAAGTTCAACTTCACTTAAACCTAATAATTAAAAAGATATAGCTACAAAGACGTAGTTACATAGACATAGCTACACAGACATACACTTGATCAGACCCGCTTTTGATTTGTAGCGGTTGAACCAAGCTTTTACAGGGCTAGCGAGTACGTTTACTGGCGGTTCATCACCTTGCATGATCACAGGGCCGAACATCAGATCCAGAATGTGCCAAGATTTCGTACCAACCCCCATCATGGATGCACGACAAGCTGAGCAATAAACCACGACGTAGTCTGTCTCGAACTCTTCAACACGGCGCTTGATTACGCGTGTTGCCACGTCTGGGTTTGCAGGTACAACCATGCCGCCGAAACCACAACAGCGCGTGTTTTCACGTGTGTGTTCTGGTTCAGAGGTTTTGTAGCCAAGCTCGTTTAAGATCCAGCGAATGCCGTCTTGCAGTTCTTTCTCGTAGCGAGTCGAACAAGAATCATGAATGGTAAACACCACGTCACTGTTTTTTGCTTTGCCGCGTAGCGCTTCTGGCAAACCGATTTCTGGAAGCAGTTTCCATAATGAAACCGGCTTTTGTGTGCCGCCAGACTTCTTGATCATGCCGTAGCAGCTTTGGCACGCCACGATGACTTCTTGTGCATCTAGTTTGTCGAAGTCTGCTTGAAGCTGGCCGTAGCGTTCTTTGAACTTCTCTGTTTGACCGATAGCCGCGGTCGGTTTGCCACAGCATTTCTGTACTGCGCCCATTTCTGGGAATACTTCTTTTAGGTAGCTCGCAATGGCCGCTACGCCTTCTGGTGAATAGGATGGCAAACTGCATCCTGGCATAAATACTTTATTACTCATTTTGTCGATACCGCTCGTTTTGCCATAGTGAAGATTTTTGAGAAGCCCAGTTTTTGGTGCATATTGATCGCTTTATGACCCGGCATTGGTGATTCACCATTGTTTGCCCTAACAAAGTCAGCACGTGCGCCTAGGAACATTTCCTTCATCGGGAAGTCTTTCGGACACACGATGGTGCACTGGTCACAGGCGTTACATGAGTAAGCCAGCAATGGATCCATCGACTTGTTGTTCACAAAGTCAGAGAAGATGGTCTTTGGACAGTCACTGAAGTCGTTCATCATGATGCACTCGGTCATACATAGCTTGCAGCTACATTGCAGACAGCGAGATGCTTCTTGTTTGATTTGTTCTTCAGTAAAGCCTACATCCACTTGTGTAAAGTCTTGTTTACGCTCTTCAGCATCACGCAATTCACCGTGTAGGCGAGGGGTATCTACCGTACCTTTTGGTAGTGGTACGTCTAGACGAGATGAGTAGCTGTATTCTTGCTCAAAGTCGCGGTCTTCAGTTAGTGGGCGAGTCGTTAGGAAACGCTCAACACTCATTGCGGCTTTACGACCTAATGCCATCGCTTCAATCACGATGTTACCGCCACACGCGTCACCGGCTACGAAGACGTCTTCTAGGCTCGATGCTAGTGTTTGTTTATCGACCACGTAACGACCACCGCGAGTTTGCTCTAGTGCACCGTCAGTAATGTCTGCCACGATTTGACCGGTTGCAAAAACGATGGTGTCTACAGAGATGGTTTTGCTTTCTTCGCTGTACTGAGGTGCAAAGTTGCCTTGCTCATCAAAGATAGACAGGACTTTCTTGATAGTGATGCCGGTTACTTTGCCGTTTTCGTGTTCGATAGCAACAGGGCCCCAACCTGCGTTGAACTCGACACCTTCTTCTAGCGACTCATCGATTTCGATTTGGCTTGCAGGTAGGTTCTCTAGGCTCTCAAGTGAACATTGGTAAACGTCGCTTGCACCAATACGCCATGAAGAGCGTGCACAGTCCATTGCAACGTCACCACCGCCGATAACCATTACGCGTTTACCTGCACGTGGAAATTGGCGAGTTTCAGAAATCTCTTTTAGGTATTCAACCGCAGAGAACACGCCATCGTTGTCATGACCCGGCAGAGGGATGATCGAACCGACGTGTGCACCGTGAGCCAGAATCACAGCATCATGTTCGTTGCGCAGTGTGTTGAAGCTAATGTCTTTGCCGATCTCAACGCCAAACTGAGTTTTAATACCCAGCATCGCTAGGTAGCTGTATTCGAAGTCGATAACATCGCGTGGTAGACGGTATTCAGGGATACCCACACGCATCATGCCGCCGTAAACGTCTAGCTTTTCGTAAATCGTTACTTCGTGGCCTTGACGACGAAGCTCAATAGCCGCTTGCGCACCAGCAGGGCCTGCACCCACGATCGCGATGTGCTTGTTGGTCAGGGGCGCAATGTTAAGATCCCAGTGATCTTGGTTATCCATTTTCTCTGCGACGAAACGTTTGATGCCAGCAACGCTGATCGGCTGACCGAACTCTGTGTTACGACGACAAGACGCTTCACAAGGGTGGGCACAGATGCGGCCAAGCGTTTGAGGTAGGAATAGTTTGCTGCGGATCAGAACCAAAGCGCCTTGGAAATTCCCTTCACCAGCCATGCGAACGTACTGTTTTACGTCTGTGTGCATTGGACATGCGGTTTGACATGCCGGATCGGCATCACCCATACAGCCATCGACAATCATTTGCGCGGTGTCGTATAGCTTTTGGCTAAAAATTACATTGTTCATTAACTGCGGTTTCCGTGTTGATTAGCTCTTGCCGTTGATAACGTTCACTTCAGGATTCTTTTGCTCGTAGTGAGCATGGCTGTACTCGATCCATGAGCCGTCGTAGTTGTAGACGCCTTCTGCACCTAATACTTCAGTAAGAATCATGGTGGTGTGGGCAGAGCGAACACCAGACTGGCAGTAAGCGATAACTTTCTTACCTTTGATGATGTCGCCGTAAAGGGCTTGCAGTTCTTCTGCTGATTTCAGCGTCGTGTCTTCGTTTAACGCTTTGGTCCAGTTAATGTGAACACTGCTTGGGATAGTGCCCGGACCGTATGCGCCAGAAACCGCAACTTCCCCGTTGAACTCGTCGTTGCCGCGAGTATCTAGGATCACCCAATCAGGGTTGTTTTGCGCTGCGATAACCATGTCTAGCGTTGCTAGGGCATTGTTCTCTTGTTGTGTGTTAGGTGCGTTGTATTCAACTGCTGCAACGCTTTGGTTTGCAGAGCCAGTTGGGTAGCCAGCGCCCATCCAAGCGTTCAAGCCACCATCTAGGTAACGAACGTCTTGGTGACCAAGGTTATGGATTTGCCAGTAAAGACGCGCAGCATCGTGGTGTGAGCCCGCAGCGTAGACGACGATTGTGCTGTCTGTTGTTGCGCCGAAGCTGCCTAGGATTGTTTCCATTTCTTCTGTGCTATTACTCATACCGCCGAAGTCGTAGGCGTCTTCAGTCGCTGAGTAATCGTTACGCCACATAGTGTAAGAACCAGAAATAGGGCTATCTGGTTTGATAGGGTTTAGCGCACCGATCACAACCACGTCTTTGTCACCATCCATCAGCGATTTCAGTTGTTGTGCAGAGATGAAGTGTTCTGGGTGAGCGTATTGTGTGAACTTCTGCTCTTGAGCAGCAGCATCCACTATTACAGCCTCAGCTGAGAACATCGTATTGTAAGCTGAGTAGCCAACCGCTGCGACAGCGGCCAACACACCCAACGCAATTGTCGATTTTTTCATGAGTTGCTTCCGTATTTTAATTTAAAGTTTTGCTGCCGAATCCTTGACGTTTCGACAGATAGAATGCTTTTGAAGGGGGAGTACAGGCATGAACGTTTCTTAATCATTTTTGATGTTCATGGCTTAAAATAAGCGGAAATGCGTTCTACCCCTTTGTGGGTAAGGCATTCTGAGGAAATCAATAGTTAGGCGGTATTGTGGTTTCCCACAATAATGATGTGGGATTGATCTAAAGCAACAAAGTTAGAGAGGGGAACGGTGCTAAAATGCGAAACCAATACGTTGTCGTTGTGCTTTATTAAGTGACTAAAAATTATTTTCAGAAATTCCTTTATTCTATTGTATTTGTTTGTTTTACCTGTATTTCTCAAGTCAAAGCAGAACATCTGTCTGATAGGACAACATTTGATGTAGGTGTGCTGGCATTGAGAGGGCATTCTCACGCTAAAGTATCTTGGCAACCCACAATGACATGGTTGGAAGAACAAAACCCTAACTATGAATTCAACTTACATACTTACGATTTTGACCAACTAGAAGAAGCCTTTTTACATGGTTGGTTGGATTTCATATTAACGAGCCCAGGACAGGCAACTAAGCTTGCTCGTGAGTACCCTATTAACTGGCTAGCAACGCAGAAAACGGCTTACAGTAATGTGCCGAACAAGTCGATAGCATCAGTCGTTGTTGTGCGTGAAGAATCGCCTTTTAAAACACTGAGAGACATCAATGAAGCCAGTATCGCCGCTGTATCAGAAAAGGCGTTTGGTGGTTTTCTTGCTCTACGTTATGAGCTCGACAAACTTGGGTATTTCAACTCATCGTTCTTTGAAACAATCCATTTTACTGGCCCACCGACCGATCAGTTGATTCTCGATGTGATCGACGACCAAATTGATGTTGCAATTGTTCCTGCTTGTACGCTGGAAAACATGGCGGCCGAAGGCAAGATAGAGCTGCATAATTTGAGAGTGCTCAACGAAAGAAGGCCTGCTGATTCGGTTTGCGCAGTTAGTACTCCTCTGTACCCAAATTGGACCATGGCCATGACGGAGCGTGCTCCGGTAGATGTTGGGCAAAAGGTCGCACAAACCCTGTTTGCAATGCCTGCATCGCATTCAGCCGCTATTGCTGCCAACAATGTGGGTTGGACGCTGCCTGCGCCTAGCGTTAACGTAGATAAAGTCTACAAGCATTTGGACTTACATCCCTTACAGAAACCTTGGGCGCAAAAAGTTCAAGAGTGGCTACATAAAAACCAAGCAGTCGCTATCGCAGCGCTGCTAACATTGGTGTTACTGACTATCTATCACTTTTGGCTAGAGTGGACGTTCAAACGTAGTAGAGAAAAGTTGAAAGCTACCCTTAATGATTTACGTCGTAAGAGTAGCATGTTGGAACACGCTCAACGGATTACGATTGTGGGGGAATTAGGCAGCAGTATCGCACATGAAATTAATCAACCATTGGCTGCGATTAAAAACTACAGTCAAGGTGCAAAGATGCGGATGGAGCAAGGCACTACACCCGAGGAAATGTTGCCGATAATAGAGAAAATTCAACAACAAGTGACGTCTGCGAGTGACATAGTGCAGCGTTTACGTAGTTTGATTCACCGGACGCCAATCGAGAAAAGCTGGGTTGACTTACCTGCCGTCATCAATGATGCAATGAAGTTGGTGGATTATGAGTTCCAACGTCACAATATCCTACTAGGTGTGATGTATTCTGGCGAGGTACAAAACGTTTATGCGGATGTTACTGGATTGCAACAGGTGATCATTAATGTGCTTAATAACGCCAAAGATGCCTGTCTTGCTCATTCGACTTCGCAAAAAGAGTTGTTTGTTGATCTCCATATCAGCTTTTGTGATGACGTTGTCATCATTGATGTCATGGATAACGGGGTCGGGATCGAAGAGCAAAATACCCCTCTTGATCAGCCTTTTTATACCACGAAGGAAAATGGTCTAGGGCTAGGGCTTGCTATTTGTCGCGATGTAATTGAAGCGCACCAAGGTTCCATCAATTTTAGGTCAATTGACCCATCAGGGTGCCAAGTGACTATCGTTTTACCGTATCAGGAAGCTCAGAATGAGTCGTAATCTTTGTCCACTTTATATCGTTGACGATGAAGTGCCTGTTTTAGAATCAATGGCTTTTATGTTAGAAAGTTATGGTTATAGCGTCGATGTCTATTCAAACGGGCAAGATTTCTTACAGAGTGTGAATCTGCATCAAGCTGGATGTGTGTTGTTGGATAGCCGAATGCCAGAAATGCGTGGGCAGGAGCTTCACCTGCTAATGCGTAATCAATGCAGTCCAATCAGCGTTATATATCTGACTGGGCACGGTGATATTCCAATGGCAGTCGACGCCTTAAAAGAAGGCGCGTTGGACTTTTTTCAAAAGCCTGTGGACGGTAATGCTTTAGTAGCGGCAATCGATAATGCTATGGAATGTTCACTAAAAAACCAAGAAAAACAAAGTGCAAAACTAACTCTTCAAAGCCTTACTAGAAGAGAAAAAGAAGTACTGATTCTGGTGGTTAAAGGGATGAAAAATCAGGATATGGCGAACCAACTGTGTGTTTCGCTTCGTACTATAGAAGTACATCGTTCCAATGTAATGAAGAAGTTGGAAGTAGAAAGTTTAGCTGCATTGATTCATAAAGTAGGGCACGTAATTTAGGCATAAAAAAAGCAGCCAGTTGGCTGCTTTTAAAAATGATTTTGTTTACTGACTTGGGATTAATTTACCCAGTCACGTAAAGTAAACGTCAATTCATGATCGGCATTTTTCAGAACAAGACCATCTTTAGTTAGAGTGATGTCACTCCAGTTAGATAGTGTTTGTGTCATTGCATTTTCGATCTTCATTTGATCTTCCATACACATCTTCATGGTCATGCCCATTTTCTCGATGCGTAGTTGGTTGTTTTTCAGCTCAGCTTGACCGAAGAAGTTGTTACAACCCGCATTGCCGTTTGCTGTTAGGTTTTCACCGATTTCTAGGCGAGCCGCTTTTTGGTTTTCGTCTAGAACGATATTTTTACCATCAACTTGAACAAGTTCCCAGTTGTGGTGCTGTAAATCTTGAGCCGTAATTTCTTTCACATCATCACCGTTGCTAGCACAAGCAGTCATAAGAACAGGGAGAGAGATTGCTGTAACTAACGTTTTTAGGCTAAGCTTCATTTTATAGACTCCGTTTTTAGAAACGCGGTAAGTATAAGTAATAAAACACTGTTTTTGTCAGCATACGGTTATGGTTTCGTATGTTTTTGACATAACGAAGTGTATAACAGATTTTGTCGGTGAGTAATCTTCTCGTTTAGTTATTTAAACTAGGCAAACACGCCCTAACATGGAAAGAGCGTTTATAGTATGGAGCAACTGGAATTTTTCACTGTCCCAAGCCCTTGTGTTGGAGTATGTACCTCCGATGAAAAAGGGTATTGCAAGGGGTGTATGAGAAAAAGAGAGGAACGGTTTAATTGGCTGAACTTAACCCCCGCTCAGCAGTTGCACGTTATTAAGTTGTGTCGTCAAAGATACAGAAGAAAGATGTTGGCAGGGAAGACGAAGCCAGAACAGCTTCAAGATAATTCATCACCTCAACAAGATTTGTTTTAGAAGCATTTCTAATTAAGGTGCGGACACGCCATCGTTCTTGTTTCTGCTTTTTACATATTCCCGGCCCGGCAAGGTATCCTTTAAGAACCGGGAATCTCCTATCCATTTTTCCCTATAAATCGGTAATTGGCGTTATTTCATCGACCAACGGTCGCTAACCCAGCCTCCCGCTTGTTCGTCAAAGTGATTTCCTGCAAATCGATGGTTGAGCTCAACCTCTAATTTGCTTGTTGGAAGCTCATCCATTAACTGGTGAATGTACCTTGCCATAGGGTCGGTACATGCTTCACGTTCTCGGCGGATGACCACTTCTTTGATCATTTGGAGTCTGTAGCTATTGCTGGCTCGTTTCATTTTTGACCTCCAGAACTCGATGGCAGCAGTTTGAACACATTGACGTCCAGATCGCTGCTCATTGGCGTGCGCGTGGAGGCACATCACCATCGTTTGAAGTCCAAAGACAAATTGTTTGAGAGCAGTGTTTGTAACGCCATTCACATCTTTCTCAGAATCATTGACTATGCGAATAAAAATGTCTCGCGAAATTTAGCCGATGAGCCTGCATATTTGAAAGACCTTATCAAACATAGAAGCCCAGCACAGGGGCGTCAACAACACAAATGAACAATTTTTGAACAGATTGTGAAGGTGGAGAATTATCAGCAATTTATCGAAAATAAAAAACCGAAGCACAAAGCTTCGGTTTTGATTTAGGAGCTCTGACGGATTGATTCGATAGAACCATTCTAGTCAGAGCGTAAGGTGTAGAGTATTAGCTACCAGTTGCAGGACAGCCTTTCACTGCTTGGCTATTGCTGAAGTACTTGATGTTGTCTAGGTTCTTGTTGTAGCTATCCGCCGAGATTTGCGGGTTGTTTACGAAGAACTCACGCAGTACTGATGCGTCTGTCATTTGAGTTGATTCAACTTGGATAACTGGGTAGTCATCACCGCCTGCAGCGCTGAAGCTAATTACAGCGAACGTGTAAGTTGCGTCTAGGTTGAAGCCTTTACCGTTAATGTCAGTAATAGTTACTGAGCCAGCATCACAATCTACATCTAGAGTGATGTTGTCTAGTTGAGCGTAAGCACCAGAACCCGCAGATTTCGTAGCAACGACGTCTAGGTATTCTTTTACTTCTTTACCTGTCATGGTCGCTTTTGTTACGAAGTTACCAAATGGTTGTACTGTTAGTACATCACGGTAAGTGATATCGCCAGCTTGGATTGAATCACGAACACCACCGGAGTTCATCACACCAAAGTCTGCTTTCACTAGCTCGTATGTACGGTACGCTTCACCTAGTAGGTGGCCTAGGTTCGTTTGCTGTGAGCGAACTACACCGCGGTCGCCTTCAAGTTTGCCATCCGTAGAAGATACTTTAACGTCAAGCAGATCTTGACCTTGCTCTTGGTAAGTACGAAGAATTTGCTTAACTACAGCATCTGGCTTGATTTCTTCAGCGATGAATTGGTAGTCACCGTTCGCATCTTTTGCCTTTAGGTTAACTGGAATCAAAGCGTAGTTTGCTAGGTGCAGTTTGCCATCGTAGTATTCGAAGTCTGCACGACCTACATATTTACCCCACTCATGCGCTTGCATGATGTATGTGCCGTTTTGTTGGTCTGGAGCACACTCGTCACCTGGTTTGAAGTCTGCGTATTCGTTAGTACCCGGCTCCATACATACTGGGTTTTGTGAGTGGCCACCAATAATTGCATCTAGTTGGCCTTCTTCAAGAGAACGCGCTAGTAAAACGTCACCTGGTGCTTCGCTACCATGGTTACCATCTTGGTAGTGACCCATGTGTGTTGTTGCAAAAACTAGATCGACAGTTTCGTTTGCTTCGATTTCCTTAAGTACTTTTTTGATTTCAACTTGAGGATCTTCGAAGTAGATATCAGCAACGTTACTTGGGTTTACCAGTTTCGCTGTATCTTTTGTTGTTAGGCCAACAACCGCAACTTTAAGTCCGTTAATCGTGAAGACTTTGTAAGGCGCGAAGTAACGCTCGTCGGTTACTTTACCATCGGTGTCTTTCTTGTAGATGTTTGCAGCGAGCATAGGGAAGTCAGCCCATTGGATCTGCTTGTTCAAAACATCTAAAGCGTTATCAAACTCGTGGTTACCGACAGCCATTGCGTCGTAACCAAGTAGGTTCATCCCTATGAAGTCCGGTTCTGCATCTTGCATGTCTGACTCAGGAACACCTGTGTTGATATCACCGCCAGACAATAGAATGGTTTCGCCACCGCTTGATTTCACTTCTGCACGAATAGAGTCGATCAAAGTTTTGCGTGCAGCCATGCCGTATTCGCCTTTGCTGTTTTCCCAAAAGCGGCCATGGTTGTCGTTAGTGTGTAGAACGGTGAATTTAGTACAAGAATCTGCAGTCTCACAGGTTACTGGTGAATTGTCGCTGTCTGAGCCGCATCCTGCTAGCGCAGCGCCCACTGCCACTACCAATAGAGATTTGGAAAACTTCATAAGGGATCCTTTCTTTGTGATTTTGTTATTGTTACGGCGTGAAATATACGGAATTAATGTGAAAGTTTAGTGATCTATCTCTTATTTATACTTCTATCGAAGATACGAATTAATAAGCATGCAAACTACGTCTATAAATAAACAGAATTGGTATTTAGCATTTATTTTATGTGGCTTAAGCTATTTTTTGTGAGGCAGTTAATTGAATGCGTGTTGTTTATGTGAATCAATACGCATTTTGGTGAGGTATGACGCTAAGTTTGGTTATTATTTTGCCAAATTCATGTTTTTCTAAGTTCCTACGAAACAAATAGTTATAATTTTCTACTGCAAAGGTAGAGAGGTAGGGATGCTTATAAAATCATCTGCGAAAACAGCAGAAATCGATTGCTCTTGGCACAATCAGTTTGAACTCAGTCAAAAACCATACAACGGTTATTACTATGACTCCCAATTTTGGAAAAGGTTTTCCGAACACACCGCTGTTTATTTATTCCAATCTGATGCGTTTACTCTTTTATCCTGTCCGGAAAATCTCTGGCATAAAATTAAACATTTTCAGCCGAGTGAGCTAGAGAGAAAATTAAATAATCTGCAATTATTCTGCGAATATGACGACGTCGACTATCATTTATTTAATGATAATACCTTCAATAAAGATGCTGATGTTTTCACTTTGAATATTGAATCTGACAATGAGTTGCTTGACGCATTTTTACGTAGTAACAGCGCAGAAGATATTGAGAAAGCCGATTTCGAGCTCGATAGCCACTTCTTCTATGGCATTTTAGAAGAGGGTAAATTGGTTGCGGCATTAGCTTCATATTGCTACGAAGGAAAGGAGCCATTTGAGTCGTTATCGTTACTGGTTAGCCCTAAAGTGAGAGAGAAAGGGTACGGTAAGCGCTTACTTTCACACTTAGTGGCGGAGGTTAAAACGCGAGATCGTAAAGTGAGATACCGAGTAAATATCGAAAATACACCTTCGATTAAGTTGTGCGAATCTTTGGGTTTTGAAGCTTATAACCGATTGCGCGTATTTACTCAGGATGAATAGAAAGGAAAGTAATGGGATACACAGTAAGGAATGCTGTTAGAGAAGAAGCAGCTCAAATTGCTAAAATACATGTCGATTCGTGGCAGGTGGCGTACAAAGGGTTAATGCCACAAAGCTATATAGAGCAGTTTACCATTGAGCGCCGAGAAAGGATGTGGACACGAGTTATGACGGAGCAACTGGCTCAATTGATCGTGGTTGAGAAACAAGGGGAAATCGTCGGTTTTTTAAGTTACGAGTTGCCTAACCACACCAGTGAAGATAAAACGGCGTTGGTAACGTGTTGCTATGTCTCGCCGTTACATTATGGGCAAGGGGCAGGAAGTGCACTGTTAGATGAGCTCGAAACACGTCTACTTTCCACGCCAGTTATGCAGATAAGTCTGAAAGCACTGAACACCAATAATCAAGGGCTGAACTTTTACAAGAAGTGTGGTTTTGTGCGTACTGGAGAAGAAGAATCCGAAGTGATTGATAGCATGACGCTGACTGACCTCACTTTAGTGAAGTACATCGCCCGTTCGTAAATCAAATGCCATATATAGTAAAACCCCGGAGGTGGTAAGACTCCGGGGTTTTGAAATTTTTTAGATGTCTCGGTTGGTAAATCCGATTATCTTTTATGCAAAAGGTCTGGATTTAATCCGATTAATTCCTTGGTAGGGAATTAGATACGGATGAAGTCCATGTGTTCAACTTTTGGCTTGAACGCGTGACGTTGAACGTCTTGTGGCTTAACTTTAACTTCTTTGCCATCGATAACTAGAACGATGCCTTCGTAGAATTCAGGCTTGTCCATTTGGTTTACGATGTCGTCGTGGTTAAGAACGATAGCTACTGCTGCTTCTTCACCGCCGTATACAACTGCAGGGAATTTGCCAGCGTGACGTAGGCGGCGGCTCGCACCTTTACCTAGTTCAGTACGTACTACTGCTTCGAATTTCATAGTATTTACTCTCAAATTAGTAAAAATCAAATGTTCACAATCAACAATGCGACCTTGTTGTTCGTGGTAAAGCTTGAAACAGGAACTGTTCAAGCGAGCGCGGATACTATCATTCCACTTAGAATTGGGCAACCCAAATCGTATCTAAATCAATAAAAACACATCATTTGGCGGATCCGAAGTTGATGGTTTTCATCACTTAGCGTGAAAAATGCTCGTATCGCTTCTATTTTCATCGGTTTGATTAGCGTTTACCGATGAAAAAGAGTCTTTAGTGATTCGTTTTAAGTACGGCTACGGTGCAACGTTAATGTGGCTTTTAAACCACCCATTTTGCTCTTTTCTAAAGCCAGTAGGCCTCGATAGCTGTGCGCCATTTCACTCACAATATTTAAACCGAGCCCAGAACCTGGCGTTGTTTCGTCTAATCTGACACCACGTTTGATGACTTGGCCTAATTGCGCTTGAGGGATTCCAGGCCCATCGTCTTCGATAATCAGGTGGATACTCTCTTTATCCAGAGTAGAGTGGACGCGAATCATGCTATTTGCCCATTTATAGCCATTTTCAAGCAAGTTACCGATCATTTCGTCGAGGTCGGTTTTTTCAACTGCAACATTCAACTCAGAATCAAGCTCATTAATTAAGGTGATGTCTCGCTCGATATAGACTTTATCGAACGCCATTGAGATAGCATCCACTCGCTCTGCTGGATTGGCTTTGACAGAAAGGATGTTCATGGAACCCGCCATTCGAGCGCGACCTAAATGATAGTCGATGTGATCTTGAATCTGGTTGAGTGGGGCGCTTAAGCGTGCTTGCGTTTTGGGCTCTAGCGTTTGCACTTCATTTTTTAACACAGATAGCGGCGTTTTAAGTGCGTGTGACAAATTACCCGCGTGGTTACGCGCACGTTCCAGTAACTCCTGATAGTGGAAAAGAAGAGCATTGAGGTCAGAAATAAGCGGCGAAATCTCTTTCGGATAAGTTTCTTCTAAACTCTTTTTATTTCCAGCTTTGAGCTCTGCCAGCTCTTTTTGCAGTTTAGTTAGTGGACTCAATGACCAAACGATTTGCAAGAGAATGACAGTCAGAACGCCAGCAAACAACAATCCTAGAATTAGCCAGAGTTGACCAATAAGGGTTTGCAGTGTGCTTTTTATTGGCTCTTCGTCGATACCTACGATGATATGAATTGGACCATCGTAGTCGGGTAGATATAGCGCTTTTTCCAGAGTAATCAGTTTTTCGTCTCTTGCACCATAAGCATCTTTATCGAGTCCTTTATACTCGATTCTTTTATCCCACAACGAGCGAGAGCGTTCGAGGCTTGTGTCTGTCGATGCGCTCCAATATAAACCGCTGTACGGGCGACTAAAGCGAGGATCCGACAGTTGAGCTGCTAACGAAAGATGGCCTGTATGATCGACTTCCAATTGAGCAGCGATTTCATCCATAAAGATGCTCAGTTGGGAGCGCGTGTCGTCCACCATATAGTTATAAACTTGGGTAGGAATGGTGACACCCGCAGCAAGGATCATGGCTGTGAGCCATACAACCGCCGCCAACACCAATCGGCTTTTGATACTTAAGCGCTTTAAGGCATGCAGCGGCAGTTTGTTCTTATTCGGCATTCAGTTGATACCCTAAGCCACGCACGGTTTTGATGATTTTTGGGGCGATTTTCTTACGAATACGACCGATAAATACTTCAATCGTGTTGGAGTCACGATCAAAGTCTTGCTTGTAAATGTGCTCCACAAGCTCCGTGCGTGAAATGACTTTTTCAGGATTATGCATAAAGTAAGCGACTACTTTATATTCCAGCGCTGTTAAGCTCACTGCTTGGCCTTGCCACATCACTTTTGAGGTTCTGGTATCTAGGCTTAAATCGCCTATTTGCATGACCGGGGAAGCGTTACCAGATGCTCTGCGCAGTTGGGCGCGAAGACGAGCGATAAGCTCAACCATTTCAAACGGTTTAGTCAGGTAATCATCTGCGCCTGCGTTTAGGCCTTCTACTCGTTGAGTTAAGGTATCACGCGCACTTAGGATCACGACCGGAGTGTTGATGTTTTCATCTCGAATGCCCTTTAAAACGGTCAAGCCATCGAGTTTCGGCAGACCAAGGTCGAGCACAATCGCGTCCCATTCTTCGGATGTCGCTCGGTAGAGCGCGTCAATGCCATCTTGTGATAGCTCAGGTACCCAACCGTTATTTTCCAACGTTTCGATAATTTGCTCGCCTAGACGAGGATCATCTTCGACAACAAGTATTTTCATGGCAGCGTTTCTTATTATTTAGTTTTGTGGTGGTTTTAAAGCTTTATTGAAGTTTCGACCTTTTACTTCCAGCATTTCCAATGTGGCAGCGTCATATTCGACCTTCAACACACTATTGTTGAAGAGTATTTTCAGTTCGTAAACCCATTCATTGTCATCTTCTTCAAGCTCGACTTTGATGATGCGACCATAAAGGTCATTTTCGACGGCCGCGTAAAGCTCAGAGAAAGGGCGAATGTAGCCTTTTTGTACGGCGCGGTAGACCTCATCTTGGTCTTCATCAAATTCGATACGTGTGCCGGGCTTTTCGACATCTTGCACGATGGCGTGGCCATTTTGCGTGGTGTAAATATCATTTTGCTGCGCGAAGCTTGGTGCAGAAAGCAGCATCGGGGCGAGGCTGAAAAACAACGCAAGATTTTGAGAGGTCACTGGTTTATACATAGCAAAACCTTTTCTGAAGAGTTGGCAAAATTATATCTAGCTGTACATGAACAGAAAGTGAATCATCGTGTGAACTGTCGGTTCAGTCACATTCACTTTGCTCTTGGCAAAATCACTGGTGCGAATCGAGCGTTATTTAAGTTCATCTTCAAAAATCTTGTCGCGCAACTTCCAAAAGCGCCCAGACTTTCTGGCAATGACAAACTGCGGTAAACGGAAACGGTGTTGATTAGCGACGACTCGTGTAGGCGATGCTTCTTCAAACGGGCGATGTTTATCTGCAAGGTGAGGGCGCACAAACTGATCTTTAAAAGTTTGCTTCTGTTTCTTGGTGTTTAATGACCAAAACTCATGAACTAACGCATGACCTTCGCCTTGGTATGGTTCTCCCGAATACGTGACTTTGAGCTGTGATTTACCGTCATTTGATTTGAACACGGACAAGTCCATTTCTGTGCACTCGAAGATCAGTGCGTCTTTCAAATTCAGTGCTTCTTTCAGTTTCTTATCTGGGTCGACCAATGTTGCATCACATTCATGGCATATACGAGCGGCAATATCATTATCTGCGCCACATTCGCTGCAATATTTGGCACGAAAACGGTAGCCACAATGTTCGCGTTCGTCCGTGTCTTCATCTTCAAAGTAACCTTGGCAGCGTCGGCCAAAGTGTTCAAGTAAAAAGCCATTGCTGTCCAATTTACCCCAGAAATTATTGTTAAATCCGCAAGCGGGGCAAGGAATAGTAATGATCTCGCTGGTGGAGTCGGGTTTTGGATCTCCCACTTCAGGCTGATACAAATCGTAGCTGTTACCCGCGTAATCGAGTACCAGACATTCATTTTTGCCTTCCGATAAACGCAAACCTCGTCCAACAATTTGTTGATATAAGCTGACCGATTCAGTGGGGCGCAAGATGGCAATCAAATCCACATGAGGCGCGTCAAATCCGGTGGTTAACACAGAGACATTCACCAAGTATTTGATTTCACGATTTTTGAAAGCTTGAATGATCGCATCGCGCTCTGGCGTTGGAGTGTCACCAATGACGATGGCGGTTTCGCCTTCTGGCAGCAGGCCGTGAATTTCTTGAGCATGTCGAACTGTTGCAGCAAAGATCATCACGCCTTTACGCTCTCTCGCGTATTGAATGATTTGCTCCACAATCTGAGGAGTGGCGCGTTTGGCTTTGTCGATAACCATGTCCATTTCCGCTTCTTTGTAGCGTCCGGTATTAGCGGGTTTCAGCTGCGAGAAGTCGTAAGACAAAACGGGTGCATCCATCATGCGTGCGGGGGTGAGGAAGTTTTCGTCCAACAAGTAACGGATCGGCAGCTCGAAAATGCAGTCGCGGAAAAAGCGCGACTCTTCAGTGCGTACTTGACCTCGGGTGTGGTATTGATAAATCCATCCCATTCCTAAACGATAGGGTGTTGCCGTTAAGCCCAAAACTTTGATGCCAGGGTTGAGCTCTCGAAGGTGCGTAATCACTTTTTGATAGCTGCTGTTTTTATCGTCTGGCACACGGTGACATTCATCGATAACCAGAAGTGAGAACTGGTTTTTGAAGGAGTCCAAATTGCGCACTACCGATTGCACCGAGGCAAACACCACTTGTTGGTCGGTTTCCTTTCTTCCTAATCCTGCCGAAAATATGGCGCCTTTCAAACCGTAGCCTTCATATTTCGCGTGGTTTTGTTCCACCAGCTCTTTTACGTGGGCCAAAACCAGCACACGCCCTTTGGCAAGGCGTGCCAGTTCTGCAATAACTAAGCTTTTCCCAGCACCAGTTGGTAGTACGATCACTGCGGGGGTGGAATGTTTGCGAAAGTAATGAATAACGGCTTTAACAGAGTCAGCTTGATATGGGCGAAGTGTGTACATGAAAATATGTGAAATTGCTCAACTATTCGAACTAGGAAGGCTATAATACCTGACTTTTATACCCAAGTGACCTTTGAACCGTAATTCGGAGATCACTTGGGTATAATTCAATGAGGTATTCATGCGTTTAGATAAGTATTTGTGTGATGCTCTGGGTGCGACTCGCAAGCAGGCAACAAAGATCATCAAAAGTGGCGAAGTGCTCGTCGATGGCGAAGTACAAAAAAGTGGTTCATTCAAAGTGCCAGAAGGTGGTGTTGTGGAATGGGATGGCCGAGAAGTCGGTGCGCCAGGGCCTCGCTACATCATGTTGTACAAACCAGCGGATTTTGTTTGTTCACACGAAGATGGTTACAACCCTACGGCCTTTGTATTGCTTGATGAACCTAAAGTCGAAAACCTTCACTTCGCTGGCCGTTTAGATGTGGACACGACGGGTTTGGTGTTGATTACAGATGATGGCCAATGGTCTCACCGTATTACATCACCGAAACACAAATGCGAAAAAACATACCGCGTGTGGCTAGCGGATGCGATTCAACCTGATTACGTTGAAAAGTTTGCGCAAGGTATTGAGTTGAGAAACGAACGCGAAGCGACATTACCAGCGCACCTTGAGATCGTGAATGAAGCAGAAAACGAAGTACTGCTTACTATCGTTGAAGGTAAGTACCACCAAGTGAAACGCATGTTTGCTGCACTTGGTAACAAAGTAGAACTACTTCATCGTGAGCGAATCGGCGATATCGTGTTGGATGACACTCTAGAACCGGGTGATTACCGTTATCTGACTCAAGAAGAAGTGGATTCTGTGTGGAATTAATCGTCGCTCTCGGAAATTCTTTAGTTCCTAGCAGGAACTAGTCTTTTGGTAGGAATTGGCTCAAAATGACGATTCCTACCAAAATGTTTTCGTGCCTAGACAATTTCGGTATGCATGCTTAACCTCAGTGATATGCCGCGGTGTTTTATCACAGGCTCACGCATACTTTTCTCGCGAAACATCCGTTCGTAGTGAATCAATCATGCTGTCATCTTTGGTTTATTGCGCGCAATTATCGGGTGAACATGCATCGTTATCATGCGCTTTTCTATGTCGAGCTCGTCAAGGCCACCTTGGTAAACATTCGTCCTTATGATCCTCGAAAATTGAGTCAGCAAAGCACTGTGCTTTGTTTTCAATGGTACGAGAAGCATCCTTGCTAGTTTCTGAAAAGAAATGGCTGATGGCAAGGACACAACTAGAGGTAAAAGAATGACAGAAAAAGCTCAAAGCGCTCCCCAATCTCAAATCAGTTTTTTACTGTTTCTTGTGCTCGGTGCAATTGGCGCGCTAACGCCATTGGCGATCGACATGTATCTACCGGCAATGCCGACCATCGCAAAAGATTTGGGCGTTGCACCTGGTGCGGTTCAAATTACGTTAACGGCTTATACGGCGGGTTTTGCGATTGGTCAGTTAATTCATGGGCCGCTTGCCGACAGTTTTGGCCGCAGACCTGTACTGATTTTGGGTGTGCTTTTCTTTGGATTAGCAGCAGTGGTGAGTGCGACCACAAACGGCATTGATGCGTTAACCTATGTTCGTACCGCTCAAGGTTTTGCTGGCGCGGCTGCGGCGGTCATTATTCAAGCTGTGGTGCGTGACATGTTTGACCGTGAAGACTTTGCGCGTGCAATGTCTTTCGTCACATTAGTTATCACGATTGCCCCGTTGGTTGCGCCGATGATTGGCGGTCACCTTGCGATCTGGTTCGGATGGCGCTCTATCTTTTGGGTGTTAGCCATTTTCGCTGTGGTTGTCATTCTGTTGGTGTTTTGGAAAATTCCGGAGACGCTAAAACCAGAAAACCGCCAACCATTGCGTTTTCGCACCACATTAAAAAACTACGCCCGTTTGTGTTCAAGTTCTGAAGCGTTGGGCTTGATGTTGTCTGGTGCATTCTCGTTTTCGGGGATGTTTGCATTCCTAACTGCGGGTTCGTTTGTTTATATTGATTTATACGGTGTTCGACCTGACCAATTTGGTTACTTATTCGGTTTGAACATTGTGGCGATGATCATCATGACCAGCATTAACGGTCGTTTGGTGAAAAAAGTGGGCTCTCATGCCATGCTTCGTTTTGGGTTGTTCGTGCAACTTTTGGCGGGTATTGGTCTGTTCGTAAGTTGGTTGATGGACTTCGGATTGTGGGGCATCGTGCCTTTTGTTGTGCTGTTTATCGGCACATTGTCGACGATAGGTAGTAATGCGATGGCGCTGCTTTTAAGTGGCTACCCATCAATGGCGGGTACGGCATCGTCTCTGGCGGGGACGTTAAGATTCGGTATCGGCTCATTGGTTGGCGCGCTGGTGGCATCACTACCAGGTAATGTTGCGTGGCCTATGATCATCGTTATGTTTGCTTGTTCTGTGCTTTCAGCACTGTTTTATTGGACTTTAGGAAGAAAGGCGTAATGTCGAATTACACCAAAGAAATTCAAAACTTGGTTAACTCTGCTCTGAATGAACTGGAGCAGGAGCATCGTTCTGGCAAGTTGGCCAATGCGCCAGTGGCGAACAACCACTATCTTGTTCGTTGGGTAACAAAAGCTCTGAAATCTCAGCGTTTTGGTCGAACGGTCGGCGATGACTTAACTCGTTGGCAAAAGGCAGGTCGTTCAAAGGGGAATGACGCTGGTTTGTTGTTTATCTTCAAACGTATTTCTGCTTTCTACGCGCAATTCTTCCCTGAAGGTGAAGATTCAAAAGTGATCAAAGACTCTGACGTCGAAGCTTTTTTGGACGTAATGGAGCAAGCGGGTTGGGAGGTTTCTACCTCTGAACAATTGGTTGGTTGTGGCAAAATCCAAATCTTCACGGAAGGTCAAAATTCTTTGGCACTATGTGCAGACCAATGCGAAAGCTGCTTCGACGGCGAGTTGCTCGTTAAACCGATGAGCTGGTTTGTGCGTGGCAACCATGCTGAGTTTGTTGAGAAAGCAGCGCAAGCGGGCTTTATGGTGCATAAAGTGACGGACTACAAATCGATGGTGAAATACCACGGTGAGTACCTTATCTTCCCTGCAAACGAAGGTAACCAATTGGCTGAGATTCCTTTGAGCTTCCAAGCTTAATCAACTTCTCACAGCAGTAGACTTTAAATACGAAAGCATCAGGCGCTTGAAACGTCTGATGCTTTTTTTGTTACGTCACACTGTGCTTAAAAGCGATATTTCCAATAGACGCCGCCATACAGACCTTCATAGCTTTGCAAAACGTCGCCCATCGTTCCTGTTTCGTTGTTAAACAAGTAATCCTCTTCTGAGTAGTCTTCATAACGAAGGTTAAGCTGCACGTTTTGATTTTCAGATACTTCATAGTCAGCGATGACTTCAAATCGATACGAGTTCGCCTCGTTATCAGGATATTGGTAACCACCAGATGTGGTTGAAGATTTACTGTCCGCTTGGCTGTAGCTGTAATCAAATGAGATAGAAAGTTTGTCGTCCAGCAGTCGCTCTTTACTCACACCAAAACCAATGGTTGTGATGTCATCTTTGAGCTTGGTGGTGTAGCGATTCCAGCCGACAACGTCAGAGTTTGCTTGTTGTTGCTCGGAGCGGATGATCTGTTGATTGTAAAAAACATGCCCGCTTAATCCGTCGAGTAAATTGAAGTTGAGGCTGAGGTCGTAGCCGTAATCTTCCCCTTCGCTTAAACCAATATCAGGTTTTGCATAGTCATCATTTCCGTACCAAAGTTCTGCAAGTAGCTGGACATCGTCTGTCATGTCATAACTGCCGTCGCCACGGAGCTCAATCCTCTCTTTGTCGGCTAAATAGTATTGGCGCAAATTAGGCGAGTCGTTGCTGTCGTCCTGCCAATCAGAGCCATCGCGGAAAGAGTAGGAGACTTTACCGCCTAATTGCCACGGACTGTTTGGCCTGTACTGAGCACCAACAAAAACGCGTTGTTCATCGGTACGTTTTCGGTCGGCATAGCTTCGCTCGTCTTGTTTGAAGTGATAACCCGCATTCACCTTCACATCAGACGCAACACGATGCGTTAACGTTGTTTCCAGTTTGGTTTTTGTGTGGTCGTATTTTTCTCTTGTAGAGCCGATGATGGTGTTTCTATCGGAGTTATCGTCTTTGTCTGAATAGTCAGCAGAAATGGCGAAAGCTGTGTCTCGCGAAAGCTTGTTGTGGTAATCCGCGCTCATTTGCCAAGTGTTGGTTTCGCCATGGAATGTATTGGAGTTAACGGGGGACTGCGGAAACGGATTTAACCCGCCTTCAGAAGACGTCTGTGACCAAAGTAAGCGGCCACTGAACGTTTGTTGATTCAACCGATAATTCCCTGTGACAGCAAACTGGTGAAAGTCGTTGTCAGGCTCATACGCGATGTGGTTGGCGTAAGGGTTGGTAATGCCGCCGTAATAGAGTGCGGACTTGTCATTGCGGAAAAACGAGCCGCGATACGCAATATCCACCAGCCAAAAATCTTCAATGTAGCTCACTCCTACTTGAGTATTTAAGGTTTCATGATCGACGGCTTTGGGTATGAATCCAGGCGCGTTGGCGTAACCCGGAATGGTCGATGAATAGAGCGAAGTTGTGCCTTCTTTACGTTCGTGCTTCATGGATGCATATGGCTTCCATGGCGTATGTGGTGTGTACTTGAGTTCTAACTTAAACGTCTCTCGCGTCACTGAGTTTTCATATTTCGATAGGTCACCACTAACGAGTGCATCTTCTCTTGGATGATACGCACTGAGTGAGGACTGATTCCAGAAATACGGAGTTTCACTGTAGCTGCCGAGGATACGTAATCCGTCGTACTGGCCTATTTCCCACTGCAGTAAGAAGCGTTGCAAACCAAGATCTTCGACGACGATTCGATTGTAGAATCCATCGTCTTCATATTGTTCGATATCGGCGTTTAGGCTAGCGTTAAAGTGCTTATTGTCAGAGTTTGTACCGTAAACGGGCGGATTCCAATTATAGAATCGAGAGGAACCGTCGTTGTTAAGGTAACCGACGCCCGCGCTGACTTCTCCACTCCATGTGCCGTCGCTGCTGCATTCACTGCACTGCCAGCGGCTAGTGTCGGCTGGCTGAGAACGTTGTAACGAATAATCGTTGGCGTGCGCTTGCGCAGCAAAAGCAAGGGAAATAGCGATGCACAGTTGAGATAGTTTCATGCCTCCCTCCTAATAACTTAATGTTTGACCACGTGGGTGGTTAGAGCCATGCACTTGATTGTGGCAGTTTAAACAACTTCCGCCGCGCACTCTCAAGTCGTTTTCAGGAATGGCTACGTTTGCATGTGGCACACGGTGACATTCCTGACATAGCATTGGCAGTCGTTTATTGAGCAGGGCTTTGTTCACTGAACCATGAGGTGTGTGGCAGGATGTGCAATCTTCAGTTACTGGCTCATGCTCCCATAAAAATGGGCCGCGTTTTTCCGCATGACACTCGTAACAAGCGTTATTGACGGTTGACCAGTTCAAGCTCGCTTCATTTAATGTCTGATGTGGATTGTGGCAGCTAGAACAAGTCATGACGCCGTCGATAATAGGATGACGACTGCGTTTGTGGATATCCGATTTGGTGCGGGAGTGACAATCGGTGCATTTGTCTGCTTGCATTTCGGCAACCATCATCGGATCGTCTTTTTGATGCAGTTGGTGACAGCTTGCACAAGACAGCCCTTCAAAAGCGTGCTCGCTACTATGCCAAGTCGAGCGTTTCGCATCTTGGTGACAAGATAAACACACGCTGTTTTGCTTTTCGGCCGGAACAGGGGAGTTTGGCCCAAAAGTGATCATCGGTTCACGAACTTGTCCTTTTCGTGGATTGCGTTCGTGATTGTTCGCTGGGCCATGGCATGCTTCACACCGTTTATCATTCATTGGCCCATGCAGGTTTGCGGACTTGCCATGAATGTTGTCGAAAATACCCGTAGCAGGTTTGTCTGATGTATCGTCATGGCAACGAAGGCAGCCATCTGGTCCGCGGCGTGAATATTTCCCCTCGGAAAACTTGGTGTCTAATATGGTTTCAATTTCTTCTTGAGTTAACGTCGCCGCCTCGGGTTCTGGCTTGGCGACATCTTCCGAACTGACGGTGAAGATGACGCCTAACCCAAGTATCCCAGCTACCAACCACCGCAGAAACATTGCTTTCATAGCTCTTCCTTTTCTTATCCTTAATTGTCAAAGCATTGTGTTCAATGACGAATTCAACGGTAGTCGTATACCTTGTGAACCTTATCTACCCCTTGTGACTGACCAATGGCATGGCAAGTCGCACATTGTTCGGAGCCCATGGCTTGTGCTGCTGTGTCTGCTCCAAATACCGCGCCGTGATTCAGCATATGGTTCAGAGGCGCATCTCCTGCCACAGTATCCGGGTCAGCATTAGCTAAAGATGACTCTAAGTGACACGCGCCACAGGCGACTAATGCAGGACTAAAGTATTTACCACTCGCAAGAGAAGGGCGCGTATTTTGTTGGCTAGGTAAGTTGTATTGAGCATTGGTATGGCAGGCCTCACAGTTGTTGACTGCGCCAGGGAAAGGCGCTTCACCGCTATGAGCGGAGCCAAAGGCATGGAATGAGTGCACGTGGTACTTCAGATCAGCCGCCATTCCAGGATAAAACGCAGAACGTTCAGAGTTATGGCAATTTTTACATTGTTGGAAGTCGGTGGCGGCATGTGGATGCTCACCGAGCTTATGGATAGTCAGCTCTTTGTGACAATCGTTACACGATGAAATGTCCGCGCCCACTGGCAGTTTGTGTTGCTTGTTGATGCCAGACACATCAAACGAGCCAGATGCGTTATTGGCGGCAATGACGAAAGGCGATTTGATAAGATCGATGCCTTCAAACGTGACGCATTCGGCGAGCTCGCCATCTCTACGGTTGGCACAAAGTGGCATGTCGGCGATGTTAACCGTCAACGTAGAGTTGGAGATTGGCTTAATCGCAGCGTCAGTGAAGTCTTTATGACACAAGAATAGGCCTTCTCCTTGAGCCTCACAGCCGTCACCAAGTGCGCCATCATCGGCGACGTTGAGACTGTTGTTTGCGACCATCGGGCCTTGGCCGTTATCCCAGTTCAGCAACAAATTGAGGTGCCCATGTTCATTAATGAAAGGGGTCAGTTCGTTGATGGATCCAATACCTGAGCCCGCTTTCGACACTCTTAGTTCAACCTCAAACTGGTCATCAATAAATCGAGCGCTTTCAACGTTGATTTCAAGCGAATCACGTGCCTTTGCAAGATTCTCTAAACGCATTACGTGAACCGTTTTAGCACTTCGGCTTGCGTCTTGGCCGATGATTGGATCTCCATTGTCATCTCGGTCATAAGGTCGGTGACAGCCCGAGCAGGAGTTTTGTGGCTCGCCGTTTCTTATCCAAGCCGTACCGATTTGGTTATCATGCGCGCCTCTGTCTCGGTACAAGTGACAGGTCTCACAGGCAACTTGGCTTGGGTGTTCAAACCAATTGTTGGCGTCTGATGCTTTCGCGACATCGGTTGAATGGCAGGTTGTACAGTTGCGGGCATCTTGCGGGAAAGGGTTGCCTTCAATGACTAAACCATTGATGTCGGTAACGAGCACGTCATTCTCGTCGACAGGCTGTTTGTAAGTATCGGTGTTATTTCTGTCGCTACCTAATTTGAAAACATTACCGTGGTATTGATGAACAACGGCAGCGAGAGGGCGTCTGGCTGGCGCAGCGCCAGGATTACTGTCATTGTGGCAAGCGGTACAAACGGCAATGTTGTTATCAATTGAGCGATAGCCCGGTCCATGATGAAGCGGTTCGCCCATATGACAGTTTTCACACGTGCCAGTTTCAATCACATTGCGGGAGACCACTGCATCTGAACTTTCTTGCGGCACCCATTCAAACACGTAGGTAAAACCGTTGCCTTGCTCGCCATACGCCATGACGATTCGGTGGAGTTTATCCGCATCCCAAGCGATAAAACCGTTGTTGCTAGAAGAGTCGGCAGTATAAGGATCGGACACTTTTAAAACGTCAGGAATGGCAAACGTGTAGCGATACCCTTCGTCTGTTTTTACTAGTGTTCCATCCCAAACACTCTCCATGCTGGCACGGTTATTTGTGGTATTACTTGAGTGATGGAAACTCTTCCAATAGGTATTGCCATGACGCCCATTGAAGGCAAAGGCTGGATCGCTCGAATTTTGTGTATCGACACGAGAGGGCATTGCTTTAAGAAGTGCGATGCGAAAGTCTTTCGTTTCGTCTAGCTCATGAGATCTGCCACTGCCGTCTTTGACGGTAAAATCGACCACCAGTTTGGTTTCTCCGGTTTCTTGAGTGACCAATGATGGCTCGGAAACACTGATTTCGAAATCACCAAGTGCAGGTGGTGATGTATTCTGATCGTTTTTGCTGTCTGGACCACATCCGGTGAGCAGTAAAATAAAAAATATTAATGTAGCGATCGACTTTAAACCGTTCATAGTCCCTCTCGATTCGTCCTAAAGTAAGTGGGATTGCGTTGGAATGGTTAAATATCTCAATAAGCAATTGATTGAAATATTAATTTTGTATTCAAGCCAAAAGCAAAATATCCATATTTACATCGCTTGAATAAATCGAAATACATGGCTTGTAAGAGTATAGACGCAATATGAAATATTATGAAAATAAACCGCTTTTTCTATGCGTGAATTTTGGGTTTTAAATTATTGTGTTTTTAAATCAATTATTTGTATTGAGGTTTGTTGTTCTTGAAGAGGTCGGTGCAGAAAAAGTAAGGGTATTGAACTACGCTACTTTAAATGGTTGACGGCTTAATATTTTTATCTTGGATATCGTTGGTTTTAAGTCGCGTTTATAAAATGATTTTCTTATCGTTTATTCGCTGTCTGGTTTTGATTAACAAAGATAATTACTACGGAGTCAGTCTAATATGCACCAACTAATTAAATTATCTCTAAAATTTTCCTCGGTGTTAGCCATTAGCTCAGTTTTGGCCTCCCACAGTTTAGCGTCACCAAGTGAGCTAATTTCACAACATGAATGTGAAGCTTGTCATGGGCCAAACGGTGTTAGCTCAGACACGAATATTCCGACCATCGCAGGGATTCCCGAGTTCAACTTTTTCGACCAGATGTTGCGTTACCTTGAGGGCAGACCCTCAGCTTCGGTTAATCACGTATACGGAGACACGAGCCAAAAAGGCGACATGGTGACGATAGTCACATCTTTATCTGAAGCGCAGATTGAAGAGTTAGCAAAACATTATGCTGGGCTTGAGTTTGTGCCTGCTAAGCAGTCTTTCGATCAAGCGTTAGCGATGAAAGGTAAGGCTATCCACGCGAAAAGTTGCGAGAACTGTCATTCGGATGGTGGCAGTAACGCTCTGGATGAAGCTTCGATTTTAGCTGGTCAGCAGAAGGGCTATCTCGCCACTACGTTACAGCAGTTTAAGCAAGGCAAACGCTCCGTTGATAAAAAAATGGATGAGGCGTTCAAAGGGCTTAGTGCCGATGATTTAAACGCGCTCGTAGAATACTATGCGAGTTATCGCTAGCGCTGCTTTGGGATGAACACCAATGAGTTTATGGCGTAAACCAAACAGAAAATGGATGCTCGGCATACCAATTGGTGGCTTATTGGCGTTTATCCTTGGTGGGGCGGCCCTCAGTGTTTTTCACTTTGGTATGGATTACACCAATCGCAACGAGTTTTGTTACAGTTGCCATATTGGGATGGATACGATAGTTGAGGAGTACCAAGCATCCCCACACTTCAAAAATGCTCAGGGTGTGATTGCCGCTACGTGCAGTGATTGTCATGTCCCTAGGGAGTTTTTTGCTAAAATCGCATTGAAAATAGGCGCTACAGCCGACATCTATCACAAACTGACTGGTGACATTACACTTGAGAATTTCGAGGCGGAGCATCGTCCGAGGTTGGCTGCTGAAGTCACACAGCAGTTTATCGAGAATAAATCAAAACAGTGTCGATATTGCCATTCTGTTGACAAGATGGATTTCGAAGCGCAAGGACGAACCGTTGCGCGTCGACATCAGATGATGGAAAGTCGAGAGCAATCGTGCATTGATTGCCATGCGGGGATTGCTCATCACCTGCCTATTTCTCTAGATTCTCCAGAGACTGTCCCACCTGAGGAGTAACACTGATACTTTCGGCTTCTTTCGCGATGGCTTTGACCATGCCTTTGAATATGAATAGATGGGCTGGCATCATGGCAAACCAGTAAAGCAGCCCGAGAAATCCCTGTGGGTGCCACCAAGCGGTGATATCCAGTTCTCGTTCATCACCATAGTCTTTGATGGTAATTTCTAAACGTCCAAGCCCTGGGCCTTTCATCCCAAAAAACAGTGAGAGGAACTGATCTTCCTCGCAGCGAATCACTTTCCAAGAGTCTATATAATCGCCGACTTTGAGCTCCGGCCCCGGAGGAGAAACGCGAATCGGTTTCCCACCACCAAAAAAGATGTCGAGCCATTCGCGTGTGCGCCACAAAATGTTGGCAAAGTAATAGCCTTTTTCACGACTCCCGATTTTTTGAGCCACTTTCCATAATGCCGCAGCAGAGGCTTGAGTTTTTATGCTCGCACCGGCTTGTTTAGGGTAGTAGCCATACCCCGGCTGCCATCGACGAAGTGCCGCTGGCTCAAAGCCCCAAACATTACTGCGCACAAACGTGCCTTCATCTTGGATGGTATCGGATACCGCTTGCTCGTAGCTGATCAGCGTTTGCGGAAATCGTGCTTCAATCGCTTTGGAATCGGCGATGTAGTCATGCTCTAACCCTGCGAGTAATGCTTTGCCGATGTTTGCTGGCACAGAGGTGACCAAACCGAGCCAGTACGATGCCATTTTGGGTGTAAGCAACGGTGTCGACCACAGCCGATAAGGCTTGTTGGTGATTCGGCAAATGATTTTAAATTGCTCGCGGTAGCTGAGTGTATCTGGCCCACCAACTTCATAAATTTGGCTTTCTTCTGGGGGTGATGCTTCGGCCAACTGCAATAAATAGTGATTGAGGTTGGGTAGGGCGATGGGGTTGGCTTTTGAGTCGACCCATTTAGGCGCAATCAAAATAGGTAAGTTGTAGACAAAATCTCGCATGATCTCGAAAGCGGCGGAGCCGGGACCAATGATGACGCCAGCACGTAACTCTGTCACCGGAACACCAGATTGTCGAATGATCTTTCCAGTGGCTTTACGAGCGGCTAAATGGCGCGAGTTTCCAGTTTGTGGCTGTATGGCACTTAAATAAATAACGTGTTTGACACGGCTTTGCTCCAATGCGTATTTAAAGTTCAAAGCAAGGTTCAATTCGTATTCAACAAAATCATCACCTTGTGCCATGCCGTGCACCAGAAAGAACACCAAATCAAAGTCATCAACTAATGAAAGTGTACTTTCTGCGTCCGCCAAGTCTAAGTAAGTCAGTGTGAGGTTGGGATGTGGGCTAGTCCTAGACTCCAAATAATCAATATGTCGAGATGTTGCGGTTACGCTGTAACCTTTGTCGAGCAGTTGAGGAAGAAGCTGAGAACCAATGTAACCAGAGGCACCTAATACCAACACCTTTTTCATTATCCGTCCTTTTATTGCTGGTGGAAAAATCACCGCTGGGTATAATCATGAGACACTTTTCCCATTCTATCAATAAGTTGTCGTTGGAGTGCTCGTGACTTTTCTATCTCAACTTTCAACTCACGCAGATAAAGCCTTTTTGCGTCGATTGTTCGCAATAGCACTTCCCATCACGCTGCAAAGCATTATGTTTTCCAGCCGAAGCCTAGTCGATGTATTGATGCTAGGGCAACTTGGTGAAGCCGAAATTGCCGCTGTGGGAGTCGCAGCTCGAGCGACGTTTGTTACCACCATCATGTTAGTTGGGGTGACCACGGGTGGCGCACTGCTTACCGCGCAGTACTGGGGAGCGGGAGACAAAATTGGTGTAAGACAAAGTACGTCGCTGACTTGGATGATTGCGATGGTGTTTGCCGCGCTGGCCGTTTGTTTATTCGTCTTTTTCCCGCAGCCAATCATGGGCTTGACCACGGACTCCCAAGAGGTGATTGAGCTTGGGTCAAGCTACTTGGTAATTTCATCAGCCAGTATGTTCGCAGTGGCGTGTGTTGCCAGTATGGCGGTGGGGTTACGTGCTATGCATCAACCAGGGTTGAGTACTTTCTTTAGCGGCATCGGTATTCTCTCTAACGTGTTTTTAAACTGGGTGTTGATTTTCGGTCACCTAGGCTTCCCTGCCCTTGGTATTACCGGTGCCGCAATTGCAACGGTGATCAGTGGAGCCATTGAAGTTGGTTGTTTATTTGGTTATTTGTGGTTGAAAAAACACATTATCGCCTTTGGTTGGTGCGATATTCGTGCCAGCTTAGTGTTGGACAAAATCACTCGTTTTCTTAGCTTATCTTTACCCACGACGTTCAACTTTCTCGCTTGGGCTGGAGGGCTGTTTGCTTACCACGCGATCATGGGACAAGCTGGCGTGCAAGGATTGGCAGCGTTGTCGGTGATGACGCCCGTTGAGTCGATTGCTCTCGCTATGATGATTGGCCTATCGAACGCGGCTGCGGTTTTAGTGGGTAACCAACTCGGCGCGAAAAACTTTGAACCTGTGTATTACCAAGCTTGGGCGACGGTAATCTTGAATGTCCTGATTGCTTTCGGTGTTGCGGTACTTCTATTTTTCACCAATAAGCTCATACTCGATGCGTTCAGTGCATTGAGCGCCGAGACTCGTCATTTGGCAGAGCAGTTCATGGTGATTCTGGCACTTGGTGTCATATTGCGCTCAGTGCCTATGATGGTCATTGTGGGGGGTCTTCGTGCTGGTGGAGATGTGAAATTCTGCCTGTATCAAGATGTGTTTGCTCAATGGATAATCGGTATTCCGCTCGCTGCGTTTGCAGCGATATATTTGGGGTGGGAACCACAGTGGGTGTATCTACTTTTCCTCACTGAAGAGGTAGTGAAGTGGTGTATCTGTTTGCCTCGAATGAAGAGCAAAAAATGGATGAAAAACTTAATTGAAAAGTAGCGATATTGAAGCTGGTTGAAGTTTCTAATAAATCTCGTTCATAGTTTGCTTATATTTCGCATTTTGCAGCCGTTTCAAGTTTTTTGCTTGCTATAGCTAGAAAAATTGCTGCAAAAATCTGCTTATAACGTCAACAAAATCTGTTGTAGAAAGTGAATCGAGTTGCATTTGTACTCTCATAGTGTGATCAAGCATTCAAAATACTTCCTACTAACAGGATTTTAGTGTAGATTCTGATCCCAATTTTTAAACACCATTTGAGCGGCAAAATCAATGTTAAAACTGTCAGACCTATGTAAAGGCTATGTAGACGGGGGAGAGTTTCATCCTGTGCTACAAGGGGCAGAATTAACATTACAGCAAGGTGAGCAAGTCGCTCTGATGGGGGAAAGTGGTTCTGGTAAAAGTACGTTGCTGAACGTCATTGCTGGTTTAGATACCGCCGATTCAGGCGAGGTTCAGTTTCCAAACTTTGCGATGCATGATGCTCCAGAACACTTAAGAACGCTCTACCGCCGCAACAATATTGGTAACATCTTCCAACAATTCAACCTTCTTCCTACTTTGAACATCGCCGATAACATCCGTTTTTGCCGTCAACTAAAAGGGTTACCGGAAGATAAAGGTCTCTGGCGTCAAATTCTTTCGGCTCTGGATCTCATGCCTTTATTAGGACGCTATCCAGAAGAAGTGTCGGGTGGCCAGCAACAACGTGCTGCGATTGCGCGCGCGTTGTACATGGAACCCAAAATTCTGCTTGCCGATGAACCAACGGGAAGTTTGGATGAGCGAAATGCGGAAGCGGTAATGCGTTTGCTGACCAGTCTTGCACGCCAATTGGACTGCACCTTGTTATTAGTGACGCACAGTGAGAAAGTTGCGGCACACATGGAAGGGAAAATTCGTCTTCAAGGAGGGCAACTGCATGTTATGGCCCGTAGTTAAGGCACTACTCGGTCATTACCGTCGTTACCCACTGCAAATTATTCTCGTCTGGTTAGGCTTAACGCTTGGTGTTTCGCTTCTCGTTGGTGTTACTTCTATCAACCAACATGCGAAGCAGAGTTACGAAACAGGTGAGAAGCTTTTCTCAAACCCTCTTCCTTACCGAATTCGTACCAAACATTCTGCAAATAAAATTCCTCAAGGGTTTTACATTCAGTTGCGCCGTGCTGGTTTCAACCAATGTTCGCCTTTTGACGTCCTTCATCTGGATGCCAAAACGGACATGAACTTGATGCTCGTTGGCATCGATCCTGTCGCAATGATCCCCCTTCAGCACGGCAAGTCACTTAATGAGATGCCCGTTCTCTCCTTGATGAAGCCGCCGTATCCGATCTTGATCAGTCAAGATTTGGCGTCTTACATGAACTGGCAAGACGGCGACTTTATTGAGTTGAATGACGGCAGTCGTCTTGGCCCTGTCCAAGTGGATCAAAACAAGCTCTTATCAGGTACACGTTTAGTTACCGACATTTCTTTATTAAGAATGTTGAAGCGAAGCTCGGGCCTTTCAGCGATTTCATGTGGCGAGATGCCAGAAGAAAAACTGATCGCATTAAAAAACATACTGCCAAATGGCATGACCTTGGTACGAAACACTCGTACTGAGCTTGAATCTTTGACCAAAGCATTCCACATGAACCTAACCGCGATGGGGATGTTGTCGTTTTTGGTTGGACTGTTCATCTTCTATCAAGCGATGTCATTGTCTTTTATTCAGCGTCAGCGATTAGTCGGCATTTTGCGTCAAACCGGTGTGAATGGAACCCAATTGGCGCAAGCGCTATTACTTGAGCTCTCGATCCTCGTTTTGGTCGCTTGGGCTTGCGGTAACTTCTTTGGACTCATGTTGGCGAACGAGTTGATCCCTGCAGTATCTTCCAGTTTGAGCGATCTATATGACGCCAACGTTGGCCTTACTATCGGTTGGTCGTGGCAGTCGAGTTTATACAGTTTGATTATGTCGGCGATGGGCGCTTTGATTTCCTGTTTGTGGCCACTGATTCGATTGTTGAAATCGCAACCAATTCGTTTGTCTTCGCGTTTATCGTTAATGCGCTTTGCTGGAAGAGAGTTTTCTTGGCAAGCATTGGCGGCATGTGCTTTCTGTGTAGCCGCGGTTGCGGTTTACCAAGCACCTAAAACGCAAGAGACGGGTTTTGCCATTATCGCATTGATGTTGGTGAGTGTGGCTCTATTCATGCCATTTTTGATGTGGCACATGTTCCAAAGCTTCTCATACACGTTACGCTGGGTTCGTGTGCGTTGGTTCTTTGCTGATGCGGCGGCAAGCATGAGCTATCGTGGTGTCGCAACGATGGCGTTTATGTTGGCACTCGCTGCTAATATTGGTGTTGAGACCATGGTGGGTAGCTTTAGAGACACCACTGACAAATGGTTAAGCCAACGCTTGGCCGCAGATATCTATATTTATCCAACAAACAACTCGGCTGGGCGAATGAGCGCATGGTTACAAGATCAGCCAGAAGTTGAATCGGTTTGGTGGCGCTGGGAAAAAGATGTTCCTACCGAGCATGGCGCGTTGCAAGTGGTCAGCACAGGCCCTTCTGAAGGGGAGCTAGATTCGCTAACGGTTAAGCTGGGTGTTCCAAACTACTGGTATCAGCTGCATCAAACTAAGAGCTTGATGGTCAGTGAATCTATGGCTCTCAAACTGGATATTCGTCCGGGCGATTACATTGATCTGCAAGCGCCACTGGGTGAAGGTTGGCAAGTCGTGGGTGTGTACTACGATTATGGCAACCCATACAACCAAGTGATGATGTCACACCGAAACTGGCTTTATGCGTTTGCCGGAACGGGTAACGTAGGGTTAGGCGTATTGCTGAAAGACAGCGTGAATGGAGAAGGGTTGAAGAATCGTTTAGAAAATGTCTTCCGATTGCCACAAGACCGCGTATTCGACAACAGCAATATCTACAATCAAGCCATGAGAGTATTTGATCACACGTTCGCCATCGCTGGCACGCTAGGCAACATTACTCTTATCATTGCTGTATTTGGTCTTTTCTTTGCAACCCTAGCAGGAGAACTCTCTCGTCAAAGACACTTCTCGCTGCTGAGATGCATGGGTGTTTCTGGCAAAGAGCTGGTTGCCCTAGGGGGCTTGCAACTGTTCGCCTTTGGTGCCATTTCTGCGATTATAGCAGTACCGTTAGGATTGGCCTTGGCCCACCTAATTGTTGATATCATCATTAAACAATCTTTTGGTTGGTCACTCGAACTGCAAACCATTCCTTGGGAATATGCACAAACTATCGCTTGGGCAATGCTCGCGATTATGATCGCCGGGGCGTTACCCGTAATTCGAATGATTAAGAGTACGCCAATGAAGTCGTTGAGGGATGCGTTGTAGTGGAAAAACAAAACTCTAAAAAACGCGTTTTTGCTTCGATGCTGATCGTAGTCGTTTTTGCCATGTTGACTGGAGCGACGTTGTATTCAACGTTTTGGCTAGAGCCTACTGCTACCCAAGAAAACGAAATCAATTCGGTACTGACGCGAGAAAATAAAACCATTTTTGAGCCGGTTTTACCGGACGAGCATGTCTCATTGCCTTCAGACTTTCGCTTCCATCCTGAATATCAACATGAATGGTGGAACTACTTTGCAAAGCTGCAAGATAAGCAAGGTCGCACTTACAACGTGCAGTGGAGCTATTTTCGCGTCGCCACCGATGAACGAGAAACCAGCGGTTGGCAAAACCCGCAACTGTACATTTCACATGTTGTCGTGAGCCATGGTTCGCATGTGTGGAAAGAACAGCGTGTTGCGCGCGGTGGTATTGGTCAAGCTGGCATGACAAACCGACCATTCCGTTTATGGATAGATAACTGGACTTGGCGCTCATTAGGCTCTACACCATTTCCAGGCAACCTCAATGTTACAACGGACACATTCGGACTCGAACTGAATACCATGACAAGCGGGCCGTTTGTGGTAAATGGAGACAAAGGCTTTCAAGTTAAACATGCACTGCAATCTGTGGCGTCGTTTAGCTTTAGCGCACCGTTTCTTAATGTAAAAGGTAGGTTGAACTTAAATGGTCGCCTCATCCCCGTAACAGGCTCAGCCTGGACGCAAAAAGAATGGGGCAGTGGCTTAATCGGCCAAGGCCAACAAGGTTGGGATTGGTTTGTCTTTAACTTGGATGATGGACGTGCGTTAACGGTTAGCCGTTACCGTCACCACGGTCAGACGCCTCATATTTTCGGTACGCTATCGACCCGTTCGGGAAAAGTGGTCAATCTATCAGAGAAAGAGGTCTCGATTACGCCAATGCAGGTAACAAGCCTGTCGAATGGCAGACGTTTACCATTGCAATGGATCATCAATGTACCTGAACACAAAATTAATTTGACGACTCGTATCATAAAATCCGATATGTGGTTGCCATTTGTTATCCCTTACTGGGAAGGTCCAATCTTGGCTTCTGGCTCCAACGAAGCGTGGGGCTTTATGCAGCTCACCGGCTACTAAAATCTATCGAAAGCCACTTAGTAAAGTGGCTTTTTTGTGTCTGAAGCACGTTAGTTCTGTCTAAAAAATCACAGACTTACCGTGAAGTGAGACATCATCTTATGCTACTTTAATAACGATCTTGGTTAATAACTGGATAGACAAGAGGAGGCGAGAAGGCTTACTTCGTCTCAATAGTTTGTTGAAAAATACGATGAGTAATGAAGATAACCTCGGAAAAATCGAAGTTTATACTCTGAACAAGCGATTATTCTAAAATTTTCTGCAGCTATACACTCTTATCATTCTTTGTTAATCGTTTATTAAGATAATAAATATAAGGACGAAACCATGAACGATGTCATCCGTGACTTTTTCAAAATGGAATCCGCAGGTGGTATTCTTCTCGTGATTGCAGCGGCAATTGCGATGACCATTGCAAACTCACCACTGGGCGAAACTTATCAATCTCTACTGCATACTTATGTATTTGGTATGTCTGTTTCTCATTGGATCAACGACGGCCTGATGGCTGTGTTCTTCCTACTTATTGGCCTTGAAGTAAAGCGCGAGCTGCTTGAAGGCGCGCTAAAATCGAAAGAAACTGCCATCTTCCCTGCAATTGCTGCGGTCGGTGGTATGTTGGCTCCGGCACTTATTTACGTTGCTTTTAATGCAAATGACCCTGAAGCGATCTTTGGTTGGGCAATTCCTGCGGCGACAGACATTGCATTTGCTCTGGGTATCATGGCGTTACTTGGTAAGCGCGTACCAGTGAGTCTAAAAGTATTTTTGTTGGCTCTTGCGATCATTGACGACTTAGGTGTTGTAGTCATCATTGCTCTGTTCTACACCGGTGATCTTTCTTCAATGGCATTGCTTGTCGGCTTCGTCATGACAGGTGTACTGTTCATGCTGAACGCGAAAGAAGTCACCAAGCTAACACCGTACATGATTGTAGGTGCTATTTTGTGGTTTGCTGTACTTAAGTCTGGTGTGCACGCAACATTGGCAGGTGTAGTGATCGGTTTCGCGATTCCGCTGAAAGGAAAGCAGGGCGAACACTCTCCACTGAAACACATGGAGCATGCTCTTCACCCTTATGTTGCATTTGGTATTCTTCCTCTGTTTGCATTTGCGAACGCAGGTATCTCGCTAGAAGGCGTATCGATGTCTGGCCTAACTTCAATGCTGCCTCTAGGTATTGCACTAGGTCTATTGATTGGTAAACCTCTAGGCATCTTTAGCTTTAGCTGGGCAGCTGTGAAACTGGGCGTTGCGAAGCTACCAGAGGGTATAAACTTCAAGCATATCTTCGCGGTATCAGTGTTGTGTGGTATTGGCTTTACGATGTCGATCTTTATCTCTTCACTGGCGTTCGGTAATGTAAGCCCTGAGTTTGATACATACGCTCGATTAGGTATTTTGATGGGCTCAACTACTGCGGCGGTACTTGGTTACGCTCTACTGCATTTCTCATTACCAAAGAAAGCGCAAGACTAACTTCGTATTTAACTGATTTTTAACTCAAAGCCTCCCACTTGGGAGGCTTTTTGTTTTTGAAGAGCGTTAGATTAAGCCTGATCGACAGGCGAAAAAAAGCCCAGCCGAAAAGTTGACTGGGCGGATACAAACATAGGAGTTAATAAGAAAAAAGCAGCAACGTAACAATTAGATTGAAACAAGTTTGACGGCCAGTGAAACTTTAAATGCCCTAGTTGTTACATCTATTCAGACCGAGCTATTTCAGAACAGTTCCATTTTTTTTCAAAAAATTTTTCACTGAATTTATTCGTTTCAAATTCATTCTTTTAAGTGGCTTATCTACTTCGTGGTCCGACCAATGTCTGGAAATGTGATGTTAATCATTTGTTAATCTAAAGTTTCGGGAGTATATTTTCAAACAGTTGTTTAATACGAGTGATTAAAATGGCCCCGAGAAGCACAACAAAAGAAAAAATACTCGATGTCGCAGAAGGACTTTTTGCTGAATATGGTTTCAATGATACGTCGCTAAGAACCATTACAGGCAAAGCAAATGTGAATCTTGCATCGGTGAATTATCACTTTGGTGACAAAAAGACGTTAGTGCGCGCGGTATTAGACCGATACCTTGAAGCACTGATGCCGAGCATAAAGGCGTCTCTCATTGAGTTGAATACCCGCGAAAGCTACAACATGGATGAAGTGTTTGAATCATTACGTTTACCACTGCGTACACTTAATGATGTTAGACCAAATGGTACTGCACTATTTATGTTGTTGATTGGTCGAGGTTACACCGATGTACAAGGACATTTGCGTTGGTTTATCAGCACTCGATACTCAGAAGTATTGAATTTGTTTACTTTCTCAATCATGAAAGCAAACCCAGAGTTGACGGAAGAGTTGTTGTTTTGGCGATTACATTTCACGTTGGGAACGTGCGTATTTACGATGGCCTCAAGTCAAGCTTTGACTGAGCTGGCAGAAAGCAAATTTGAAAAAGAAATCGATGTGAAATCTGTCGTCGATTTACTGATTCCTTACTTGTCCGCTGGTATGTCGGCGAAATAGTCGCTCGATAACGACAAGTAAAAAGTGAAACCAATAATAAGGATTAGCCGCAAGCGGTGACGTGAACAAAAGGATCTGAACTATGAGCTCTCTACGAAGAAAATGGATTAGTGACCCAGCATTTAAAGTGTTTAAGAAAGTTCTTCCTCCGCTGTCGAGTACAGAAAAAGAAGCGATGGAAGCCGGTAGTGTATGGTGGGATGCCGAGTTGTTTTCTGGCAAGCCAAACTTTACGACGCTACACCATTACCCAGCGCCGACGTTAACAGCTGAAGAGCAAGCGTTTATGGATAATGAACTTGAAACGCTCTTAGACATGCTAGACGATCAAAAAATCGTGAAAGAAGATCGTGATTTGCCACCGGAGGTGTGGGAATACTTGCGCAAAGAACGTTTCTTCTCACTGATTATCTCGAAAGAGTACGGTGGCCGTGAGTTTTCTGCATTGGCAAACTCAACGATTGTGTCTCGTATTGCAACGCGCAGTATTAGTGTTGCGGTATCGGTAATGGTTCCTAACTCGTTGGGGCCAGGTGAGCTTCTTTCTCACTACGGCACTCAGGAGCAAAAAGATTACTGGTTACCACGTCTTGCTGATGGTACGGACATTCCTTGTTTTGCTTTGACTGGACCGGAAGCAGGTTCAGATGCGGGCGGCATTCCTGACCAGGGTGTGGTGTGTTACGGCATGCACGATGGCGAAGAGGTGCTTGGTGTTCGAGTTAGCTGGAACAAGCGTTACATCACACTTGCACCTGTTGCGACTGTTCTTGGTCTAGCTTTCAAGCTGCAGGACCCAGACGGTTTACTCGGCGATAAGAAAGACGTAGGCATTACTTGTGCGCTCATTCCTGCTGACCATGACGGCGTTGAAATTGGTGAGCGTCACGATCCACTTGGTTCTGCTTTCATGAATGGTCCGACTCGTGGTGAAGATGTTTTCATTCCAATGGATTGGCTCATCGGTGGCTCAGATTACGCGGGCAAAGGCTGGCGTATGTTGGTTGAGTGTTTGTCTGCTGGCCGCGGTATTTCACTGCCAGCACTTGGTACTGCAATCGGCCACCTGACAACCAGAACCACTGGCGCTTATGCATACGTACGTAAGCAGTTTGGTATGTCTATCGGTAAGTTCGAAGGGGTAGCAGAAGCGATGGGCCGTATTGGCGGTCTGACTTATCTTTTGGAAGCAACGCGTACGTTGACGACTACCTCTCTCGATATGAAAGAGAAACCTGGCATTGTTACGGCTATTGCCAAATACCACATGACTGAAATTGCACGTACGATTTTGAACGACTCGTTCGATATTCACGCAGGTCGTGCGATTCAAGATGGTCCAATGAACTATCTTGCGAAACACTACTTGGGTATTCCTGTTGCGATTACAGTTGAAGGTGCAAATATCCTAACGCGTAACTTGATGATCTTTGGTCAAGGTGCGACACGTTGTCATCCATATGTGCTTAAAGAGATGGAAGCGGCGGCGAATCCAGACTCAGAGCAGGGTGCGAAAGAGTTCGATTCTCTATTGTTCAAACATATTGGTCATGCGATGGGGAATACGTTTGGTGCGCTAGGTGCAGCACTAACAGGCTCGCGCTTTGTGAAAGCGAATATGAGTGGTCCAACTCAGCGCTATTATAAAGACATCACCCGCCTGAGCCGAGCGTTAGCAGTAAGCGCCGATTTTGCCATGTTGACGTTAGGTGGTGACTTGAAGCGTAAAGAGATGATTTCTGCACGTTTGGGTGATGGTTTGAGCTACCTGTACATGGCATCCGCGACGCTGAAAAAATACGAAGATGAAGGGCGTCAGCAAGGCGATTTAAACTTCGTGCATTACGCTGTCCAATACTGTTTGCACAACGCGGCTAAATCGCTGAATGAAGCGTACGCAAACTTCCCAGTGAAATATGTTGGTGGCGTGTTGAAAGGCTTGCTATTTCCACTAGGGAATCACTTCGACAAACCAAGTGATGAGTTAAGTGTCAGCATTGCTGAAGCCATGATGACCCCAGGCGTGCAGCGTGACCGTTTAACCCACTTGTGTTACATCGGCAAATCCGAAAATGATAGCGTAGGTTTGATGGAAAATGCCTTCCTAGCCATGTACGACGTCAAACCATTGGAGCGTAAGCTAATGAAAGCAGCGAAAGATGGCAAAGTGGCTCGTAAAGGTCTTCTGCAAGATCGCTTACAGCAAGCACTTGACGCTGGTGTGTTGACAGAGCAAGAGGTTGAAAAGATCACTGCTGCTGACCAACTTCGTTACAAAGCTATTCAAGTAGACCACTTCAGTCATGATTTCTCTGAAGTTCGTACTGATAGCCCGAAAAAATCACACTTGAATCCAGCAGCCTAATGAGTGAACCTCGGTAATGAAAAGCACCTCCTAGAGGTGCTTTTTTGTGTCTTTTATTCGTTACAAGGAGAGATAGTGCTCCAACCACTTGCATTTTCGAAGCATTTTTACAGAAATTAGATGCGAACTTCGAGCGAAACTTTTATCCTAACAAGGTTTTTTAAAGGAAGTTGAATATGATCATCAAACCTAGAATTCGTGGATTTATCTGTACTACAACGCACCCAGTTGGTTGTGAAGCTAACGTAAAAGAACAAATTGCTTACACAAAAGCGCAAGGCCCAATCAAAAACGCGCCTAAACGCGTTCTTGTCGTTGGTGCTTCAAGTGGCTACGGTCTATCTTCTCGTATCGCTGCGGCATTTGGTGGCGGCGCATCAACTATCGGTGTGTTCTTCGAAAAAGAAGGCACAGAGAAGAAACCTGGTACGGCAGGCTTCTACAATGCGGCAGCTTTTGAAAAGCTTGCTCGTGAAGAAGGCCTATACGCTAAAAGCCTAAACGGCGATGCTTTCTCAAACGAAGCGAAACAGAAAACCATTGATCTGATCAAAGAAGACCTAGGTCAGGTTGATATGGTGGTTTACTCACTGGCTTCACCAGTGCGTAAAATGCCAGAAACAGGTGAGCTTATTCGTTCAGCTCTTAAACCTATCGGTGAGACTTACACATCGACAGCGGTTGATACCAACAAAGACGTAATCATTGAAGCAAGCGTTGAGCCTGCGACAGAAGAAGAAATCAAAGACACAGTAACCGTAATGGGCGGTGAAGACTGGGAACTTTGGATCAATGCACTTTCTGACGCTGGTGTATTAGCGGAAGGTTGTAAGACAGTCGCTTACAGCTACATCGGTACTGAACTAACGTGGCCAATCTACTGGGATGGCGCGCTAGGTAAAGCTAAAATGGACCTAGACCGTGCGGCAAAAGCGCTAAACGAGAAACTGGGTGCAACTGGCGGCAGCGCAAATGTTGCTGTACTTAAGTCAGTTGTTACTCAAGCAAGCTCTGCAATTCCGGTTATGCCTCTTTACATCGCAATGGTATTCAAGAAGATGCGTGAAGAAGGTGTACACGAAGGTTGTATGGAGCAAATCTACCGCATGTTCAGCCAACGTCTTTACAAAGAAGATGGCAGCGCAGCAGAAGTGGATGATATGAACCGTCTACGTCTGGATGACTGGGAACTGCGTGAAGATATCCAACAACACTGTCGTGAGCTATGGCCACAAATTACAACTGAAAACCTAAAAGAGCTAACTGACTACGTTGAGTACAAAGAAGAGTTCTTGAAGCTATTCGGTTTTGGTGTCGAAGGTGTTGACTACGACGCTGACGTAAATCCAGCAGTAGAGACAGACTTCATTCAAATCTAATTGATTGGAAAGATATGCAAAAGGCGCTCATTGAGCGCCTTTTTTGTATTTGATGATTGAGCCGTTTCATTAAACTCAAACCGGTTAACTCAAAATTATCAAAATCGTACCAGCTAGCGTCATCAGGATGTTGGCTATCGCATAAGTACCCGCATAACCAAGAGCTGGAATCGTCGACTTCGCGTATTCGTTTACAACATCCATCGCCGGTGCACAAGTACGTGCGCCAATGATCGCCCCGAATAGCAATGCGCGGTTCATCTTCAAAATGTATGCACCAACAAGGTAAGCAATCACAACAGGCACGACACTGACAATAAACGCGAGACCAATCACCTGTGGGCCAACTTGAGTCAAATGCTCGAACATCTTGCCACCAGCACTCAAACCGATACCGACCATAAAGAACATTAAACCAAGATCTTTGACCATGTTTAACGCGCCTTGTGGTACGTAGCCGAAAGTAGGGTGGTTGGCTCTAAGGAAGCCTAGTGTAATACCTGACAGCAAAAGGCCTACTGCATTACCTAAGCTAAACGACACTTGACCAAATGTCATGGTCACTAGGCCAAACATAATGCCAAGAATAAAGAAGCTACAGAACGCCAATAAGTCGGCCATTTGGCTGTGAATCGAGATGAAACCGATTTTCTCAGCAAGGCCATGTACACGACTCTTCTCGCCACTCACCTGAAGTACATCACCTTTGGCAAGAACAATGTCTAAATCCATTGGCATTTCGATTTGCGCACGAACTACGCGGTTAAGGAAACAACCGAACTCAGACAGGTTCAAATCAGATAGACGTTTGCCGGCAATCGCGTCGCTCTTAACGACAATCTCTTCTTCCACAATACGCAGATCGAGAAGGTTACGGTCGAACACTTCTTTACCGTTGCGGAAGCTTGGGTCCAAACGAGCGTGGCTGTCAGGGAAGCCTACCAGTGCTATTTCATCGCCTTCTTGCAAAATCGCATCACCATCAGGGTGGGCGAGAATACCATTACGGCGAATACGCTCAATGTAACAACCCGTTTGGCGATAAATACCAAGTTCTCGTAAGTTTTTGCCGTCTGTCCAATCGATAAGCTCCGGGCCAACTCGATATGCGCGAATAATAGGTAGATAAACTTTGCGCTGGCTTGAGTTACCAAGGCCACGCTCTTGAGCGATTTGTTGAGCAGAGTCTGAAAGGTTCTGCTTTTGTAACTTTGGTAGCAACTTAGCGAACATGATCATGCTGATCAGACCAATCAGATAAGCCATCGCGTAACCTACGGATAGATTTTCTAATACCAAAGAAAAATCCATATTGCGCGGTATTGTCGCAAGACCTGAGTTCAAAGCATCTTGAGCACCAACTAGAACAGGTGTCGCCGTCAATGCTCCTGCCATCATACCGGCAGAAAGACCGAAATCGAGGCCAAAGTAGTGGCTTAAACCGTAAGTTAAGCTCACTGCAGCGACAAGCACGGTCATACTGAGGATGAAGTAGTGTTTACCGTCCCTAAAGAAGATGCCAAAAAAGTTAGGTCCAGCTTCTATGCCAACGCAATAGATAAAAAGCATAAAGCCGATGGTTAGCGCTTCAGCGTTGAAGGAAAAGCCTAAATGACCCATGATCAGCGAGGTAATTAGAACACCTATAGAGTTACCTAACTGTAGGTTTCCAAAGCGAATTTTTCCGATGGCAAGGCCAATGGCTAATACGACGAAGATTAGAAGAATGGGGTTTTGATCGAGAAGTTGTACGACGTCTATGTTCACTGTGTGGCTCGGTAAAGTGTGTGCCAAAAAAAGTTTAGAACTGCAAATTGTAACTAAATATAGCAAAAAGATAAGTGAATTTTTTTAGGTTTTGCTATTAGTTGACTTAGGGAAGTAACAAGCTGAAAAATAATAAAAAAGCCGCATCATGCGGCTTTTAAAAAATCTAATGCTTATTACTCGTCGAATAGACCTAGATGCTCTTTCGCGTAAGCTTCGAAATCGTCACAACCACCGATGTGTTCTTGGTCGATGAAGATTTGAGGAACAGTTTCAACTGGTTTGCCAACTGTCTTCTCAAGGTCTGCTTTAGAAATGCCTTCAGCTTGGATATCAACGTAACGGTAGTTAAAGTCATCACGTTTAGCTTTTAGTGTTTCTGCGTGTTCTTTAGCGCGAACACAGTAAGGACATGCAGGACGACCAAAAATAACAACGAACATATTCTTATTTCTCCTAAATCTATTCTTTTTTGAAAGCGTACAAACATAGAGGCTTGGTGCGCTCTCTTTTGTTGAAGTAACTATGCCTTATCCAGATACGGAAATAAAGCAGCAATTACCTCTTGTATCTATAGGCGAAATCTATCGGATAAAAACTAAACGAGCTTTAAACCAAAAGACGTAAATAACCGCTTAATCGGACAAAAATAAGCCTTAAAAATGACATGGTAACTATGTGAAGTGACGCATAAAAACATACTTTTTGAAGGGTTATTGATGGCAAGGTGGATTTGGTCAACTTTTTTTAACGCAAACCATAGCAATCTATTAAAAGTTGTCGTTTTGGGGAGGAAGTGTATGTTTCAGTTTATGACTGCAACACGGATTATTTTCGGTGAAGGAGCGCTCCAATCTTCACTATCAGTTATCAATCAATTTGGGTATAGCGTCTTGCTCGTGACGGGAAAAGAGACTCAGCGCGCCACGCCCATCATCAATTATCTCAAAGCTCAAAATATGCGTTATCAGCACGTCGCCATCAATGGGGAGCCCAACATTACGATGGTGGAAGAAACGGCGGTGCTCGGGCGAAAATTTCAACCTGATATGGTCATCGCGATCGGCGGTGGTAGCGTCATCGACATGGGCAAGGCATTGGCCGCAATCATTCCCAATCAGGGTAATGTCTACGATTATGTGGAAGTAGTTGGAAGAAACGTTCCTCTCAAAGCAAAACCGATTCACTTCATCGCGATTCCCACAACTGCGAGTACTGGCTCAGAAGTGACTAGAAATGCCGTTCTTAAGTCTGGGCAGGACAAAGTAAAAGTAAGTTTAAGAAGTCCGGACATGTTCGCTGACGTTGCGATTGTCGACCCAACATTGACTTATGGGACTGATCAATACACATCTGGACGAGGCGCTATGGATGCATTTACGCATCTGATGGAAGCTTATGTGTGCGGCGAGCCGAATCCTCTCACTGACATGGTATGCGAAGAAGGGCTTCGTCGATTGAGTCGATCAGTGATTGCAGGCTGCAAGCAGGATAATCATAAGGCTCGTTCGGATTTATCTTTTGCGGCTTTGCTTGGAGGGATGGCGATCACTAACGCTAAATTGGGCGCTGCTCATGGGTTAGCCTCTGCACTTGGTGGGAAACTTGATGCTCCGCACAGTGTGATAACTGCACGTTTAGCACCTCATGTGATGCAAGAAAACATCAATGCAGCAAAGCAAGCGGGCAGAAATGATGTGATCAATCGTTATCGAAAACTGGCTCAACTTGTCACGGACAGAGCGAATGCGAATGAACATGACGGCGTGCTTTGGGTCAAGATGGTGTTAGATAGGCTAGAGTTGCCATTGCTTGGTAAGTTTGGTGTTTGCCAAACTTCGTTTGAACAGGTAGCAAACGATGCGCTTAAGTCTGTTGCGATTAAAGGTAACCCTTTACCTCTTAATCAGGAGCGTTTGGTGTTCATACTAAAACAAGTGTGCGATTGCAGCGGAGATTGCGCTGCAGAAACCACGCCGCACATGAGTTCAGTAGAGGTATTGGAATCGAGAAGCGATTTATCAAGTGTGAACGAGTAAATACAAGTAAAGTCGTTGCGAGAAGAAATAAAAAGGGGAGCCAATTGGCTCCCCTTAATCAATGCTTAGTACTGACTTAGCTTGTCATAACGACTGTCTTTTAAGGCATCTTTCACGCGTTTTAGATTTTCGCGGAAACCTGTACCTCGGCGAAGTGTAAAGCCTGTGGCTAATACGTCGATAACGGTCATTTGAACGACACGGCTTGCCATTGGCATGTATACGTCCGTATCTTCAGGAATATCTAAAGTGATAGCCAGTGAACTTGCTTTCTCTAATGGAGAATCTTTCGCAGTGATAGCGATGACAGTTGCACCGTTCTCACGAGCCAGATTCGCAATTTCAACTTGGCTTTTCGTGCGACCAGTATGAGAAATGAGAACAATCACGTCGTTGTCGCTGCAGTTAATACAGCTCATGCGTTGCATGACAATATCTTCAAAACAAGTAATTGGGATATTAAAACGGATGAACTTGTTTTGAGCATCGCGAGCAACAGATGAAGACGCACCAAGACCAAAGAAAGAAATACGTTTTGCTTGAGTCAGCAAGTCAACCGCACGGTTTACTTGCATCGGGTCTAGGCTATTTTTAGCAACATCCAAACACGCCATTGTCGATTCGAAAATCTTATGCGTGTATGCATCTGGGCCATCATCTTCTTCCACATTACGGTTTACATATGGCGTACCGTTAGCAAGGCTCTGAGCTAAGTGAAGTTTAAAATCCGGGAAACCTTTGGTATCCAGGCGGCGACAGAAGCGGTTTACAGTGGGCTCACTCACGTCAGCCATTTTTGCTAACGTTGCAATGCTAGAATGAATCGCAGTTTGTGGAGACGCCATAATTACTTCTGCAACTTTGCGCTCTGACTTACTGAAATTCTCCAGGTTTTTTTGAATTTTTTCTAATGTATTCATAGTGTTCACGAGGGTATAGAGAACAACTCGCTGGCTCTGTTAACGGGTGGAAACACATCGGTTTCTAAGTTAGAGAGGGGCGTTAACGAAAACTACCAGCGCCATAGTTTCAGTATAAACCTGATCTTCAATCTGGCTAAACCAAATACGGTTACTATTTAGTGAGAATTTGACAGGCCTCAAACAAAATGTTGTAAAAACTACAGAATTGAATGTGGAATCGTAGTTTTGTTGCGCCAGTCGCACGAGAATGATGTTTGAGTTACATCAAAAAGAAAGAAATTTTCAAGTTGATGTAACTCATTCTTAGGCTTACACGCCTAAAATATCTGAGACCATTTCTTCGATTTTTGCTGTCAAACTTGGTGCTTGTTTGGCGATTTCGCGTTGTTCGTCCAGTACTGAGCTCAAGATATCTCTGGTCGTCAATGGGTTGGCAAGTACCACTCGGAATACGATGGTGTTCATTCTTTGCCATTGGTCAGGGTTCAGTCTTGTACGAGAAACAAACGATTTGCCCGTTTCACGTTGACGCTTCTGGATAAACTGCGTGAGCTGGTTGATGAGCTCGTTTAGTTTTTCCTTTTGAGTCCCTTCCGCTTTATCTAGCGCTTCACGAATCAATGGCGGTAGATAGCGGTAGGTCAGTAGGCAAAGCTCCGGTTCAGAAACGAGTTCGAAGTCATCTTGCTGTTTGATGAGGTCAGCAAAGTAGCGCGCTTTCTCGATACTTTGATCGATCAATAGTTCGTAGCCTGGGCGACTAATAATGTGCATCGCCGCATACACTAACATGGCCATACCTGAGCGAGAACCTTCTAGCGTATGACTACCTAAGTCTTTTGAACCTTTACGTAAGATGTATTGCGCATGGTGTTCAATGGATTTCATCGCGTCTGGGTCTTTGAACAACACCATGCCTGCACCCATAGGGATGTACAGTTGTTTGTGCGCGTCGATAGTTACTGAGTCAGCCAGTTCAACACCTTCGAGAAGGTGACGGTAATGATTAGACATCAACGTTGCACCACCCCAAGCGGCATCTACATGGAAGTGACAATTGTGCTCTTGGCACACTTGAGCGATCTGCGACAGAGGATCGACGTTCCCCGTTTCTGTTGTGCCAGCTACACCGATAACCGCAATTGGTTTGATGTTTTGTTCTTTAAGCTCGGCAATTTTTGCTTTTAGGTCGTCAACAACAATACGGTTGTTTGCATCGGTTTTCACCGCGACTAAACCCTCTTGACCTAAGCCAAGTACGTCTGCTGCTTTTTTCAGTGAATAGTGACCACGTTCAGAAACCAGAACTGCAAGGCCTTCGTAGCCATAGTGCTTCATGGCTTTGAATAGACCTTCTTTTTCTACCCCTTTGAAATCACCATCTGCTTTCAACGCTTTATTGCGTGCAACCCAAAGTGCCGTAATGTTCGCGATTGTGCCACCAGAGCAAAACGCACCAAGTGAATGGTTCGCGCTGTGCATCCATTTACGATAAAACTTGTCGTTTTGACCGTAAATTAATCGGTGTAACATCCCTAAAACTTGACGTTCAAGAGGTGTGAATGCTTTTGATGTTTCGATCTTAACCAAGTTTTGGTTTAGCGCGATCATGATCTTGGACAAAGGCATCAAGAAGTAGGGTAGCGCCGAGGTCATGTGACCGATAAAACTTGGGGCTGAAGTGTGAACCGAGTGCGACACTAACGTGTCTAGCAGGTGCTCGGTGTGATCTGACACGAATTCAGGTTGCTCAGGAATCTGAGCAGAAGAAAAGTCTTTCTCGATTTCACGTAAAGGCTTTTCTTCTGCCACGATGTGTTCACGAAGAAATTGGTTCAAGTTTCGGGAGAGACTTTCGTCAATTTTTGTCAACGTAGAATCAGGACCTTCAGGTACGGTGAAGATCTTTAGCAAGCTCTCAAAGCTAACGTCAGCGGTTTTTTGTTCCTTAACCATGGCAAAGAATCATTTGTAGTTATTTTGGTAATGCGAGCGGCACAATCTAAACTAAAACGGGCGCAAAGTCCCGTTTTAATTATTGAAACCCATGTTACTGAAATGAAAGCGTGGTCATATCTAATCGCTCTAAACCGGAGGTTTTAGAGTCAGTTAGAGATTAGTCACACTTTTGTTTTTCAAGCTTCTCAATCGATTGGTTGTACTTGTTGAGTGCTGAGTCAATTTGTTGAGGGTGACTTAACAAATCAGCAAACGCTGAGCGAAGTTCGTAGTTTTTCGGATGATTGGTTGATTGACGATCACTAAATGTTTTCTTAGCGGCTTCACCTAAATCATCACTGCGACTTGCAAGCTGTTTGACATCGTGTTGCTCTAATTTCAACCAAGCTTCGATAGGTTGTTCTGTTGCTACGCGGCTTGGATCATTTTTAAGAAAGTAATGAACAGCCTCACGATTAAGTTCAAAGTGGTGTTTGCGACCATCTAAGAACCACTGGCTGACTTCTTTTAAGTCAGGATATTGGGAGACCGTTAAATCAACAAGATCTTGATACCATTGTAGTGAAGCATCGACATAGCCATCGTACTTGTTAGCAAGACACTGTTGATCTGCGGCAAACGTAAAAGTTGAGCTTGTAGCGAGGAGCGCTGCAACGACAAAGCGTTTCATTCTTCTTCCTTCTGGTTGTTATCCCTTCATTAACGTCAAAGCGCATCGAATGATGTTGCTCTTATCAATTGGATTTGTTGTATAAATCGTTGGGCTAAATAACAAAATTCAAATTAATAAGTTGTCAGTGTACTGACCAATTTAACGTTAACTGGGTATTTAAATTTTTGCCGTATTGTAATGGATGTTAAAGATAAAACCTGAGATCTAGCTAGCAAGTGATACAAAGAAAAGCATCATAACGGGCACAAGTAAACTCAAGATAAAACCACTAACAATAGCGACAGGGACGCAGCGGACGCCACCTGTGGTTTGAATCACAGGTAATGTAAAGTCCATCGCAGTTGCGCCCGCATAACCGATAGCTGTACAAGGGTAGCTACGGATAAAGAGTGGGATCGCGACCAGCGCTATCAACTCACGCATGAGTTCGATAAGGAAAGACGCCCCACCAAACACAGGACCAAATGCGTCGCCCATCAAAATGCCTGCTAATGAATACCAGCCAAATCCGGAAGACATCGCTAATGCTTGATAAAGTGGTAAGTCTAAAATCACAGAAGCGATAACGCCGCCGAGCATACAAGTGGCGATAACAATGGCAGCAATCGCCATGCCTTGTTTGTTGAGCAAGATCTGTCTCAGAGTTAAACCGCTGTTTCTGAGTTGAATGCCGATGAAAAAGAGCAGAAGGAAGAGGATCCATTCGCTCGCGGTATCTACCCACTCCAGACCTATCGGCAAAATGAGACCAGCAATTAAGCCTCCACCAACGACAACAATCAGTTTTACTGATTCTAATGCCATAGAAGAAAGTGGAAGCTTGTTTTGGTTGTGATTGGTCTGTAACGGGATAATCTTATCGATTATTGGCAGAGCGAGTAAGTTACATACACTCAAGCAGACGAAAAAAGTACCAGCGTACAGTAGTATACTCTGCAAGTTGCTACTCAAGTTGTCTAAGGCAGCTAAACTTAAACCCATCAACGAAAGAATGACGTAAATAAGGTATGAAGTTGATTGGTTAATTTTCTCTAGTAAAGCTGCGCGAGAAATAGGAATTAAGTACCCCACAACAAGAGGGGCAAAAATGAATAGCATCCCTGAGAACATAAAACTTGATAATTCCTTAGTGAGACAAGCCGGAGACAAAAGCCACTGACAAAACAACACTCGACCTTGAGTTTAATGTTTATCGTGGATGACGTTAGTTAACTTAATTACAAGCCGCTAGCACTGAGTACTGCGTTGATTTCGTTTTGAAAGTCAGTATCACTCATATTGCTTAGGTCATACAAGACCTCTGCACCTGTTAAATTGAATTCCACTTCATGTTCATCAATACGTTCGTCTTGATTGCGGAACATCAATAAGTGGTTTGCAATTCGAGCAATGTCTAAATAACTGACTTCTGGACGAGCGGTAACAAACTTTTCGTTTGAAGAGACTTCTCGAAAATCGTTGTCGAACCCCCAGCGTTCTAGCACCAACTTACTGGTTGCAGAGCAGCGAGTTTGGAAGATTTGCAATGCGATATCAGGGTCGAGGTAATTGCCACTATCCAGATACAGGTGATATTCGTTAATGAGGCAGAACAAGCCAATATCGGCCAATAAACCAACTAGAAGTGCCTTTTCCAGCTCTAGATGTGTGTAAACAGAAGGCTCGTGTTTGTGGAATTCTTGTACGACCAGCACCATCGTGGCGCCAAGCTCTCGAGAGACGGCCGCACTTTTTACCAGTATGTCATTACACTCTTTACTCAGATTGACCGCGTGTTTCAATTGCTCGATAGCTTGTGCGGTCACGATGTCTCGGACGCGGAAGATACCTAAACGAGAGACGGCGGTAGTTAAATCACTACAAGTAATGTTTCTTCGGTTAAAAATCACCGAGTTGGCTACGCGAATCACAATAGCAGCTAACCCTGGATCTTCTAAAAGGCAATTTGCGACATCAGAAACCGTGGTGTTTTCTTCTATACAAAGTTTTTGAATTTTGATGACTACATCGGGGATGGGTGGTAACGAAATTTTACCGGTAGATATGGATTGTTCGACCAATTGGGCGAATTCAGATTCAAGCGCTTGTATAAGCTTATCTTTGTTATTTGGTAGCCAAAAAAATGATAGATGTTCCATTGTGACGTGGTGTTAGAGAACTTTCGTACAGTGTACCCTTACCCGAAGAACATTATCAATGAAATGCGTACTAAGTTCTCTATAAATGGTATACGGATCATAACGATGCGTGGTTTTTGGCACGCCATGCGTCAAAAAAATATCGCTAAATACCCAATAAGTGTGAAACTAATCACGTATGATGAATTTATACTTTTTTATATGTGACCTATGTCCTAACTTATTTTTCAACGTTAAGTATGATTAAGCAAGTTGGTGAGCACAACTCACAAAAATATCGCCAACAAATCGACATTTTAAATTCGCTACAAGCTGCTGTTTATCTGGTGACATCGCTAATCGGGGTAATTTATTCAGATTAAAGAGGTCAATGGACATGACAGACCAAGCTTTTTTTAAATATGTACGCAATTTTAATGAGTATCAGAAACGTTCTATGTTTGGTGGTATCGGCTTGTTTAGCGATGACGCCATGTTTGCGCTTGTCAGCAATGATTGCTGTTATTTGCGCGGCGGTAATGGTTTAGACGAAGAATTTACTCTGCTTAATTGTGAAAAATACAAGCACGTCAAAAAACAGACGACGGCTACTGTAAACTATTATGACGTAACCGATTTATTTGAGTCCGGATTTACTGGCCTTGACGATTTGTTACGCAAATCTATTGATTGCTCAATTAAGGAGCGAAAATACCAAAAGTCTTCTGCAAGTAAACGTTTGAGAGATCTACCGAACATGCAGCTTACATTAGAGCGCATGGTTAAAAAGGCGGGTATTGATGATGTTGAAACCTTTTTGGAACTTGGTCCAGTTGAAGTGTTCAACAAAGTAAGAGTTGCTTACGGCAATGATGTTGACGTTAAACTGCTGTGGAAGTTCGCTGGTGCCATTGATGGTGTGCACTGGAAACTAATCCAAGAGCCGCGCAAAAAACAGTTACTGGCACTGTGTGAATAAGGCAACTGAACCACACAATGATTGACTCGTTTCTAATGGAGTTAGCGAGTCAGAAAAGTAAGTGTTAAAAGCAGAAAAGGGATGTTGATGTTTTTGACCACTTCATTTGAGTTAGTCATTTTATGAATAAAAAAACCGAGGCAATTGCCTCGGTTTTGCTTTTTTCACGCCAATTAGAACTTGAAGCGTGTAGTGAGCATGATTTGATCACCGTAGAAATCGTTGATGCGAGCTTCAGCACCAAGAGAGAAAAGCTCTGTTGAATGGAAGCGTGCGTAAGCAGAACCTGTCCAATCATCATCGTTGTCGATTGAAACGTAACCAACTTTACCACCCACTTCAAGTTGAGGACCAAGCCATTGGCGAACGCCTAGGTTTAGCTCCATACCAACATCTGTGCTGCTTGAGCTTGTTGGCTGAACCACACGCATTAGCATTTCACCTGTAAGGTCTGCCCAGTTGTTTAGCGGTGAGTGAAAGCCAAAACCTGCAGCAGAATCAAAGTCGCTATCAAACTCAGAGTCGATACGAGCAATAACGTGCGCATTCGGGTGAATAGATTTGCTGAAGCCAGCACCAAATGTCACAGGGCTTGCGCCGATACGAGCTTCGAAATAATCGTAGCTAAAGTTGCTCATAGTTGCAGGCGCGTTGCGGTCTGCGGCTAGGGCATGGCTTGATGCCATTAATAGGGCAGCGGCTAATAGTGTTTTACGCATAACTAACGATAAACCTTGTTCTTTATTTCCATGGATTCAGGCAAATGCTTGAACCGTAATCTGATTTGTCCGACATCATAATAAAAACGAAGGTCTACGACCAACAAAAATGTGTCGAGGTTTTGTCAATTGACTTAATGGTGACGTAACAAAAGCAAAAAGCGCGCCACTAGTTGTTAGAGAGCTACTCTCAACTATTACTCTCCGAAGCTAGCTCTGCGATCTGCCATTGCATTCAAGATTGCTTCTGAATCGAGAATCGTCGTCCAAGACAACAAATTGTCATCATTTTCAATAACAAAGGCTGTTAGCTGGGATGTAATTGCTTGTCTTAGATCCTCACCTTTCCAAGGCTTGGCAATGTAATAATCTAAGCTAGCATGGTTTACCGCTTCAACGGTGTCTTCAAGACCCGCTTGCCCGGTTAGGAGTACTTTTCTTGCTGCTTTGGTGTCACCATTTTGACTCAGTTCTATAAGAAAGCTGATGCCCGTTTGTTCTGGCATGATGTGGTCGCACAAAATCAGCGCAAGCTGAACTTCTTCTTCCGCCATGTCTTCAATCACTTGCTTTGCTTCCGTAACGGACTCTGCGCCTTCAACGATGAAATGTTCTTCGAATGGTGCTAAATCTTGAAGGACACTATCCAAGACTTCTCGTTCGTCATCGACACATAAAATCAGATACTTAGTCATGTTTCATCTCCTTCTTCAATGACTGGTAACCAGACGGTCATACAAGTAAAGGCATTGAGTTCCGATTGAACATCAATCCAGCCTTTGTGTGCTGCAACGATTTGTTGGCAAATAGACAGTCCAATACCTAAGCCAAAGTTGCCTTCTTTTTTGGTTGTAAAGTTGAGTTCAAAAATTGCTTTTTTCTGCGAATCCGGAATACCGCATCCATTATCTTCAAATGAAATCACGGCATAACGCTGTTGGTTTTTGTCAACTTCTCTCGTTTGTATTTTTAACGACCCTTTTTCAGGAAAGGCGTCAATCGCATTGGATATTAGGTTGGTCCATACTTGTTGCAATGCAATAGGTTGGCAAAGCATACGCGGAAGTGGGGCGTAATCTGTTGAAACTTGATGTACCTTTAGCTTGTTTTCGAAAATCACTAAAGTGTCTTCGATGCCTTCATGGATATCGGCGTAGTGCATGCGTTCATCATCAGATCTCGCGTAGCCTTTTAGGCTCTTCACCATGTCAGCGATGCGAGCGGCACAAACATTGATAGAACGGAGAGAAGCACCTGCTTGATGGTATTGTTCTAACGTCTCTAGCGTAGAGGAGGCATTGTCTTTCTTCTTGGCGAGCTGGGAAACGAGTTCGGAATCGCTCTCTAGGCCTAAATTGACGACTTTTTTGGCAATGGCACGATCAGGTAACGTGCTGTTGAGCTCTTTGACGCGTGAGCGCAGTTCCGCAGTCGAGGCTGGCTTGGCGGTTTGAGCTCTGGTTAGAAGCTGAACGCCTTTGATTTGTACTTCTGCTGTCGGAAGTTGAGTTAATAGCCCTTCGAGGGTATGAGTGAGGTTTTCTACACCACGCAAAATCGCAGCTATTGGGTTGTTCAGCTCATGGGCCACTCCCGCAACCAACTGGCCGAGCATGGCCATTTTTTCTCTTTCAATCAGTTGTTGATGAGCAGATTCAAGTGACTCGAGTGTTTTCTGCAATTGTAATTTTGTGTTGATGCTTCTCTGTAATCGGCGATTGAAATGACGAAGAAGTAAGTTCGTAAATAGAGGGAGAAGGTTTGAGTCACTCTGCATTACTTTACGGAACACATTTCTATCAAGTTTAATTACTTTTGTTTCGGTAAGCGTAAGTGCAGTAGAAAAGGAGCATTCCCCAGTTACAAATGACATGCCGCCGACAATGTTCCCTTTGGTATGGCGAACCACTTCTCGTTGCATACCTTGTTCGTCTCTTTTGTAAAGCGCCACTTCTCCGCTGGTTATGAACCATAAAAAGCTGTTAGGTTCCCCTTCAACCGTCAGCAAATGCTCAGGAGAGTAGGTTCGACAAGCTTTTGTTTCGTCATTTTCTTTGAAAAATTGTTGCAAGGCAGAGATTACTTGTTCTGCCAGTTCATTATCAGACATCGAGTGATAGTCGTGTAAGAAACCGGCTTGGTAATTGCTCATCTGATTTTCGATATGAGCACGTAGCAATTTGTGCTGGTCCAAGATTTGGCTATAACTGAGCAAGTCTTCTTTGCAATTACGTAAGATAAACTGCGTCAGCTCTTTTTGAGCCGTATTAAAAAGGACGTTATCTGGTAGAGGCTTGGTCAAACAATGATCCAAACGACCTTCATTGACGGCCGTGAGTATCGCGTCAATATCTGAAGAGCAACTGATGAGAATTTTACGAGCGCGCTCTGTGTGCGGTGTTTTGTCCAGCCCAATGAGAAAATCCACACCATTAAAGTGCGCGTGATGGCTGGCGATCACTAACGCGACAGTTTGTTCTCTTTCTTCAAGATATTCCAACGCGCTTTGCGCTTCTTCTATCGACTCGACAGAAAAAATATCAAACTTGCTAGAGAAAGCCGACAGTTCCAATCGAAACTGCTCTGCACTGATTGGATTATTGTCGAGACACAATACAGCGTAACGATTCACAGGTGGTTGAGCTCCGGTTAAAACTTGGCCAAGCAAACTTTATCAATAAAACGGCGTAATGAGTGCGAGCTGCGTATGATTCCTGACTAATGGACTAGAATTAGCATCAATAGTCTGATTTATCTCAATGTTTTATCCGTTAATAGTTTCGGGTAGACTGAGCGCAAATACCTGAAAAGTGATGTTATGCAAAACTTAAAAAAACTAGGCGCCATCGGTGGTGCAATCTCATTGGCGTTGTGTTGGCCGCTTGCGGTTGGTCAAATTGGTCAGTCGATCATTGAAGACGGTATCGCCAATATGAACGATAAGATGATCAAAGGCGAAGTTGTTGAATACCAACGCGGCTACCTTTCTTCCGTTGTATTAACTCGATACTCAGTGGTTGACCCTGAACTGAAAACACAGTTTGAACGCGATGGTTTGCCGATTATGTTCGAAGTCACGAGTGATGTAAGCCATGGCTTAACTAGCCTGACAGCAGACTCTAAGCTGGTGGATAATGATTTTCTGCCGCTTACCATGCATAGCAAAACACAGCTTAATGGTAACACTGCGTTTACGTTGGATTTAGACAGCTGGAACTATCGCAATGAAGCGCAAGGCGTATCGGTTTCGACAAGTCCTGCGCAAGTGACTGGCGATGTTACCGTGCTCGGTGATTTGAAGTACCAAGTATCGATTCCTTCGGTTCAAGTCGATTTTGAAAATGGTGACGAGCTACACCTGAATGATCTGAGTGGACAAGGTAAGGGTAAGCAAGCGAAAGGCTATTGGCTTGGTGAACAAACCTTTTCTCTAGAAAAGTTAGATGTGGTTGATTCATCGCTTAAACAGGTATTTTTGATTGAAAAGGCGAGCTACAGCGGTAACACGTCGAATGACGAAGCCGGTGAGAAGCTAAACAGCCAATTGAACATTAATGCTCAAAAAATGCGCCTAACGGATGGCACTGATGTTGATAACTTTAAGTTGAATTTTGCTATTGCAGATGTAGATAGTAATTCGTTCGATCAAATCATGTCGATCTATCAAAGCTCACCAGTACTTGATGAACAACAGGTGTCCGAATTAATGCCTCACATCGACACGCTATTTAGTAAGGGCTTTAAGCTTTCAGTTAATGAGCTTTCTTTGGCGTTTGGTGAAGGTAAATTCCGCAACGAGTGGCAATTATCTGTCCCTCAAGGTACAGACCATATCACGCAAGACCCAATGAAGTTGATGACCGCAACAAACGGCGAATTGAGTACTTACTTCTCAGATGAACTTGTTAAACACTATCCATTTATCCAAGAAGGCATTGATGAGCTTTTGATCATGGAGTTGATTGAAAAAGTCGATGGTGGTTATGAACTTAAAGCTCAAATCGGTGAAGGCAAGCTTAAGTTTGAAAATGGTCATGAATTTCCATTGATTGGTCTGTTAATGCCCGCGTTGATGCAGAAATAAGCCGATTACGATTCGAGCTTTCCGTTAATTTGACGTTTTCAGTTTAAAAGAGGTCTTAAGACCTCTTTTCTTGTTTTTATCACCATAAAAACGTGATATTAATTTCGTAATATTTACATAGCAGGAGCAATGAGCATCATGGAACAAAATACGGACAACGTATTTAACTTCAGTGCAGGGCCAGCGGCTTTGCCAAAAGCTGTCATGCAGCAAGCACAACAGGAACTGGTCGACTGGCAAGGCCTTGGTACTTCGGTAATGGAAATCAGTCACCGAAGTAAAGAGTTCATCAAAGTTGCAGAAGAAGCAGAGCAAGATCTACGTGATTTGCTGAATATTCCAGACAACTACAAAGTACTGTTCTGCCAAGGTGGTGCTCGTGCTCAGTTTGCCGCTGTTCCGCTAAACTTACTTGGTGATGCAGAAACTGCAACCTACATCGATGGTGGCTACTGGGCTGAAAGTGCAGTCGAAGAGGCGAAGAAGTACTGCGAACCTGACGTATTTGATGCCAAAACAGAGATTGACGGTAAAGTCGCTGTTCTACCTGCAAGCGAATGGAAAATTGCCCCAGAAGCGGCTTATGTTCACTTTTGCCCAAATGAAACCATCGATGGCATCGAAATCAATGATCTTCCGATCACCGACAAACCAATTGTTGCTGATATGTCTTCGACAATTCTTTCTCGTGAAATCGACGTGTCGAAATACGGTGTGATTTACGCGGGCGCTCAGAAAAACATTGGCCCATCAGGTATTGCCATCGCGATCGTTCGTGACGATCTACTCGGCATGGCAAAACAAGTGCTGCCAAGTATTCTTGATTACAAAGTTCTTGCTGAAAAAGAATCAATGTTTAACACGCCACCAACGTTTGCTTGGTACTTGTCTGGCCTTGTTTTCAAATGGCTTAAAGCACAAGGCGGCGTTAAGAGCATTGAAACAGTGAATCGCGAAAAAGCAAAACTGCTTTACGATTACATTGATCAGTCTGATTTCTACCGCAACGGCGTTCATCCATCGAACCGTTCATTAATGAACGTTCCTTTCCAATTAGCGAAGCCTGAACTTGACGCGACTTTCCTTGAGCTTGCAGATGCAAAAGGACTAAAGGCGCTAAAAGGTCACCGTGTGGTGGGCGGTATGCGCGCATCGATTTACAATGCAATGCCGCTAGAAGGTGTGCAAGCGTTGGTCGACTTCATGAAAGAGTTCGAGCAAAACTACGCATAGAGCACAAATTGAATGAGTTAAAAGCGTCGCAATTGCGGCGCTTTTGTTTATGTGCGTAACCAATTGAATGGAAGATTCTAAAGAACGAATTGCAGGATAGAGGATATGAACAAGCTGAATGTGGAAGTGCTTAAAAAACAATTCCCACTTGTAGAGCAACTGATCAACCTAGATGAAGTTTGCTGGTTTAATCCCAACGTGACCTCGCTTGAAGAAGGTTTGCCGCACGTAGGATTGAACGCAGAAGATATTCATGTCGCGAGTGCAAGGCTCAAGCGCTTTGCTCCTTATCTTATGAAAGCTTTTCCTGAAACCAAAGCCGCTTCTGGTCTCATTGAGTCGCCTGTAGTGGACATTCCAAAGATGAAAGCGGCTTTGGAAACTCAGTACAACGTCCCAATATTCGGCCGCCTTATGCTCAAGCTAGATAGTCACCTACCAATATCCGGCTCGATAAAAGCCCGTGGTGGCATTTATGAAGTGTTAGTTCATGCAGAAGAACTGGCGATTGCCGCAGGGTTGTTAAGTGAGAGTGATGATTACAGCAAGCTGCTGAGTGGTGAGTTCCGACAATTTTTCCAACAATACAGCATCGCGGTTGGTTCAACGGGAAATCTAGGCATGTCGATAGGCATGATGAGTGCCAAGCTTGGCTTTTCAGTATCGGTTCATATGTCCGCCGATGCGAGAGAGTGGAAGAAAAACAAACTTCGATCGCACGGTGTCAACGTGGTTGAGTACGAGCAAGATTATGGTGTTGCGGTTGAGCAAGGTCGAAAACAGGCAGAGAGCGATCCCAACTGCTTCTTTATCGATGATGAAAACTCACAAACCTTGTTCCTAGGTTACTCGGTTGTAGGTGAACGCTTAAAACAACAATTTGATGATTTAGGTATTGTGGTTGATGAACGTCATCCACTGTTTGTGTATTTACCATGCGGTGTTGGTGGTGGGCCAGGTGGTGTTGCTTTTGGGCTCAAGGTGGCTTTTGGTGACCACGTGCATTGCATCTTCGCTGAGCCAACACATTCTCCTTGCATGTTGTTGGGAGTACATACTGGTTTGCATGATGAGATAGCGGTGCAAGATATTGGTATAGATAATCTCACCGCGGCAGATGGCTTGGCCGTTGGTCGTCCTTCTGGTTTTGTTGGGCGAGCCATGGAGCGGCTAATTGATGGTTACTACACAGTGACGGACGAACGTATGTATCAGCTTTTAGGAGAGTTGAGCGAACGAGAAGGCCTCAATTTGGAGCCCTCTGCATTAGCCGGAATGATGGGCGCGGTGCATGTCTCGAGTTCTCTACACTACCAGACTCGTTTACAGCTTACGGATGAACGTTTGAAAAATGCCACACACTTAGTTTGGGCGACCGGGGGAGGGATGGTGCCAGAAGCTGAAATGTCAGCTTACTTGGCGAAGTCTGGTCGTTAGAGCGTTCTTCAAATTTTTTGAGTTAGTCAAAATGAAAAAGCTCATCCGAAGATGAGCTTTTTAGTCTTACTTATAGAGATTGAAGCAACTGGTAGTAACGACCGTGTTGAGCGAGTAGCGTTTGATGGTCGCCTTGCTCAATGATCTCGCCCTGTTCCATAAGGCAAATGTTGTCCATGTTCTCTAATTCGATGAGTCGGTGAGTGATGAATACAACCGTCTTGTTGGCAAAATACTCGTTGAAAAGCGCCATGACTTTTTGTTCGGTACGCTTGTCGAGGCCTTCGGTTGGCTCATCAAGAAGCAAAATCGGAGCATCTCGTAGTAACGCTCGCGCAATACCAATACGACGTTTCTCGCCACCAGAAAGCTGACGACCGCCATCACCCAACCAAGCATCAAGACCCGGCTCTTCAAGCAGTGCACCCAGTTCTACTTTCGTTAGGATCTCCGCTAGTTGCTCATCAGTCGCATTTGGTGACGCCATTAACAAGTTGTCACGTAGTGTGCCGTTTAACACATCTACTCGTTGGCTCACTACGGTAATTGCTGAGCGCAGATCGGATTCGCACCAATCTTTTAGTGAAGCGCCACCAATGCGAACCTCACCTTGGTTTACATCCCAGTAGCGACAAAGTAGTTGAATCAGAGTCGATTTGCCTGAACCCGTTTGACCAACAATTGCGGTTTTTGAGCCTAAAGGAAGTGAAAGCGAAAGGTCTTTCAGCACTTTCTGTTGTCCATCAGGGTATGCAAAATCAATGTTGTCGAACTCGATATCCAGTGGCTTTTCTTCGCGTTTAGATTGCTCAGGGAAGACAACATCAGGCTCTGCGAGAATCACTTCGTTCAAGCGACGGGCAGAAGTCAGCGTTTGACCAAGGTATTGGAACGCACCCGCAATAGGCATCAAAATTTCAAAACTTGCCATTGTTGCAAAAGCGAATAGGGCGATCCAAGGATCAGGTGCCCGACCACCAACGCCATCAGCAGCAAACCAAAGCATGACAACTAAAGTCAGGCCGTTCACCAACATCAGAAGTCCTGACGCCATACCAGTCAGATTAGCGTTTACAAACTGGTTTGAAAGCAGTTGTTTTTGCTTTTCAAGAATCAGGTTACGGTAGCGTTCTTCTGCACCAAAAATACTCAGCTCGCTATAGCCTTGTAGCCAATCGAGTGTCGCGACACGAAGCTGAGCTTTGTTATGCGTTAAGTGCTCACCATTGTTTTTGCCCAGTTTGTAAAAAAGCACTGGCCACACCAAAAGCATGATCGTAAGAATTGAGCCTAAAAGTAGCGCAAGATGCCAGTCAAAGAACGCTAAGACTGCGGTTAAACTCAGAATGCCAAAGATGCCAATAATGACTGGGCTGACAAGTCGCAGATAAACGTGATCCATTGCGTCCACATCGGCTACCAGACGGTTCAGCAGATCAGCATCGCGCATTGTTGATACTCGGCCTGGGATCAGCGGAGCAAGTTTCTTGAAGAAGAAGATGCGCAGGTCTGTTAGCAACTTAAATGTCGCATTGTGGCTTACAACGCGCTCACCCCAACGGCCAGCTGTTCGTGCCATTGCAGCACCGCGCACGCCAGCACCTGGCAGCATGTAGTTGAAGGTTTCACGCGCAACGGTTAAACCAGCCACTGCTGCTGCGGAGATAAACCAACCAGACAGAGTGAGCAAGCCGATAGATGCAGCAAGTGTTAGGAACGCCAATAGCATACCCAGCGACAAACCGAACCAATGTTTTTTATACAGTTTTAGATAAGGGAGTAAATCACGCATCTAGGTTCCCCTTGTCTGATTCACGCTGCGCTAGGTTTGCAGCTAACAAGTCTTTAAACAAACCTTCTTGTGAGGCTAGGGTAGCGTAGTCGCCACGTTGTACGATTTGACCATCTTGCATCACGAGAATTTGTGAAACGTTTTGCAAAGGCGCAAGTTGGTGAGTGATCATCAAGTTAGTGGTGGATTGGGTATACTTATTAATTCCCTCCATCACCAGTTTTTCACTGCGCGCATCTAAGCTTGCTGTTGGTTCGTCAAGCAACCAGAAACGGCCGTTTTGTAGCATTGCTCGAGCAAGTGCAAGACGTTGAGCTTGTCCTACAGATAAACCGCCTGAACGGTCAGAGATTGCGTAATCCAGGCCATGCATTTCAACAAACTCAGCTGCGTAAGAATCTTTGAGCACTGTATTCACTTGTGTGTCTGGAATATCGTGTTTACCAAGCGTGACGTTATCACGAATGCTGCCGTGCAATAACATTGGGTTTTGACCAATCCAGCTGACAGCTTCGCGCCAAGTCGATAGATCAAGTTGAGACAACTCGCAGCCGTTAATTTTCAAACTGCCCTTGTATGGCATAAAGCCAAGAATGGTATTAACCAAACTGGTTTTACCTGCGCCACTTGGGCCAACAAGCGCAGTGCTTTGATTGGCTTCCAATGAAAATGACAGAGGGCCAGCCAATTGTTTCCCTTCAGGGCTGAAAACAACCAAATCTTGAGCTTCGATTTGAATTGGCGTGTTCTGTTCAAGAGATTGAGTTCCATCTTTCACTTGATCTACCTCTAGTTCAAGAAACTCGACAATACTTTCGGCAGCGCCCACCGCTTGTTGCTTCGCGTGATAGAAAGTGCCGAGATCTCGAAGTGGTTGGTAAAACTCAGGAGCTAAAATCAGGATGAACAGGCCAGCAAACAAGGTGACGCCAGCACCGTAGTAACCAAAGTTCAATTCACCGATGTAACTGAAGCCGAAGTAAACCGCAGTAATAGCGATAGAAATAGAAGTGAAGAACTCCAGTACCGCAGAAGAAAGGAATGCGATTTTTAGTACATCCATCGTGCGGGTACGAAATACCTCTGATGCCCCTTTTAGGGTCTCAGTTTCTGACTTTGTACGGTCGAAAAGGCGAATAGTCGTCATCGCTTGCAATCGGTCATAGAAGTGACCGGACAAGCGTTGCATTGCTTTGAAGTTTTTACGGTTAGCTTCCGCGGCTTTGATACCAACTAATGCCATAAAAATAGGCACTAGCGGGGCCGTCACAAGGAAGATTAAACCTGCCGCCCAGTTAACTGGGAATACCACAACCAAAATGATGAAAGGAACTAATACCGACAGCGACATTTGAGGTAAGTAGCGAGAGAAGAAGTCTTGCATGTTCTCAACTTGCTCTAGAATCAATGTTGCCCAACTGCCTGCTGGTTTGCCTTTAATGTAAGCAGGCCCCAGCTTGTGGACTTTGTCTAAAATGAGCTGTCGAATGTAAACTCGGATTTGTTCGCCACAGCGGTAGCCCGCAATTTCGCGGCCCCACGTACATGCAGCGCGGCCGATGACGGTTCCGACTAATCCGACAAAGTGCCAAATGAGCTCACTTTTATCGACTTGTTCGATGATTAATTGGTGAAGAATGGAGGCGAGCAGGGCTGCTTGAGCCAATAAAAACACGCTTGAAAGTACGCCTAGGCCTATCGCAATCATGAGCCAGCGCTTGGCTAACTTGCTCTGTTGCTTAAGCCACTTATTCAAGCTGCTTTGCTTTTTCTTATCCATCGTGAAGGCTTAATGATAATTGTTTTAATGAGGCGGTAGTATACAAAAGAAAACCCAGCGGGAATACCGCTGGGCTTTAAGGATATGACACAAATGTGAAAAGTTATTTGTCACTAAGTGCGTCTAGGAAGCGTTCCGCATCCAGAGCTGCCATACAGCCTGTACCTGCTGATGTGATTGCTTGACGATAGTTGTGATCCATTACGTCACCAGCTGCAAATACACCTTCAATGCTAGTTTGCGTCGCGTTGCCTTCTAGACCCGACTTCACAACGATGTAGCCATCTTTCATTTCTAGCTGGCCTTCAAAGATCTGGGTGTTTGGCTGGTGGCCGATCGCGATAAACGCGCCCATCACTTCAAGATCTTCAGTTGTGCCTGTGTTTACATCTTTAATGCGAACACCAGTTACGCCCATATCGTCGCCCAGAACTTCATCTAGTGTGCGATCGGTGTGAAGAATGATGTTGCCATTTTCCACTTTGTCCATAAGACGATTAATGAGGATCTTCTCCGCACGGAATGAATCACGACGGTGGATCAAGTGAACTTCAGATGCGATGTTAGATAGGTACAGCGCTTCTTCAACCGCTGTGTTACCGCCGCCGACAACCGCAACTTTTTGGTTGCGGTAGAAGAAACCGTCACACGTAGCACATGCCGATACGCCGCGACCTTTGAACGCTTCTTCTGATTCCAGACCTAGGTATTTAGCGGATGCACCTGTTGAAATGATCAAAGCATCACAGGTGTACTCACCAGAATCACCTTTTAAACGGAATGGACGTTGAGACAGTTCAACTTCGTTGATGTGATCGAATACAATTTCTGTTTCGAAACGTTCCGCATGTTCTTTCATGCGTTCCATTAATGCTGGGCCTGTTAGGCCTTCTGCATCACCTGGCCAGTTTTCTACTTCTGTTGTAGTGGTTAGCTGACCACCTTGTTGCATTCCCGTCACAAGCACAGGGTTTAGATTCGCGCGCGCAGCGTATACTGCCGCGGTGTAACCTGCTGGACCAGAACCAAGAATTAATAGTTTACAGTGTTTTACGTCGCTCATTGTGGCTCCAAAGAGGGCTGAACATTTCTCTCGATTGTATGGAAATTCTTATAGCTTTAAAAGCATAAACGGCGATTGAGATCGAATAAATGGTTATAGATTAGAACTCACTATCGCGTGATAGAAATTGTCTCAATCCAGCATAAAATTCTATTTACAGTAGAGAAATCTAGTTTCAAATGTTGCTTAAGCTTTAATCTAAAACATATACCTAATTTAACTTTTGTTTGTGGGTTTTCATCTCGTTTTTTTATTTATGTTGAAGCTATCAACGTTAAAAGCTGGTAATTGCAGAATATTTGCGTAATCTATGTTGTAAATTAAATGTTAATTAAATGTGCCTCATTAAAGGAGTCAATGATGTTACATTCGCGTGAGAACACTCTACATTTAACTCAGCTCAGCATGGCAGCAATTGAGCAACTTTCGCCTTCATTTGAAGCGTTACCTCATACTGAGCACGCTGATGGGCAATATCGATTACGACGCTACTCAGTCGTGAGTTTTGAAGATGGACAAGTGATCGATTTGAACAAGAACAGCTTTGTACAGTCTTCAGATATCAACCGATTTCAGGGTGATGTCATTCGTCAATTTGAACCTATCGAGAAAGACATTTTAGCAAGTGAAGGCTTTCGCGAAATGTGTGCGCTATTCGTGAGCGCGAACCACCTTCCAAATGGTCAAGAAATCGAAATTCACCAGATTCGAATCACTGCATTAGATAGCGAAACGCAGGTCGCGCCAGAAGGTGTGCACCAAGACGGTTTTGATCATATCGCGATGGTTGGTGTTGGTCGTCACAACATCATTGGTGGTGACATCATGCTATACAGTAGCCATAACCAAGCCCCATTTTTCCGCAAAGTATTAGAAAACGGGGAAGTGGCGATGTTGGCTGACAGCAAACTTTGGCACAACGCTTGTCCAATTCGTTCTGTGATTGATGACCAAGCAGGCCACATGGATGTCTTTGTATTAACCGCAACGGACAAACGTAATGAACTTCAATCTTAATCAAATTAGAGAACAGTTTCCCGCGCTGGCTCAGTATCATAATGACAAACCAGTTACGTTTTTTGATGGGCCTGGCGGCTCGCAAGTTCCTCAATCTGTGCTTGATTCAATGGTCGGTTACCTTGGGCGTTTTAATTCCAACTTGGGTGGGCATTACTTCTCTAGCCAAGCTACAGTCGATGTCATGCAGAGTGCGCGCGAGTCGGCACAAGCGCTATTGAATGCCCCTTCGTCTGGTAATATTGTCTTTGGCGCGAACATGACATCACTGACGTTCCAGTTAAGCCGTGCAATCAGTCGTGATTGGCAAGAAGGGGATGAGATCATTGTCTCAGCGCTTGACCATTACTCGAACGTTTCAAGCTGGCAACAAGCAGCGGAAGACAAAGGTGCTAAGGTTCACCAAGTTCGAATCAATAAAGCTGATTGCACTTTAGATCTTGAGCACTTACAAAGCCTGCTTTCAGAAAAAACACGTTTGGTTGCAGTGACATATGCGTCAAACACCACGGGATCGATAGTCGATATTCAGCGCGTAGTTGAAATGGCGCACGGTGTTGGTGCTCAAGTTTATGTCGATGCCGTGCATTATGCACCCCACCACTTAGTCGATGTACAAGCGCTGGGCTGTGATTTCTTAGCGTGTTCAGCTTATAAGTTCTTTGGACCGCATGTAGGTATCGCTTACGTGGCCGACCAATGGTTGCACAGCCTTCGTCCTTATAAAGTAGAACCGGCTACGAATATTGGTCCGGGTCGTTTTGAAACGGGGACACAAAGCTTCGAAGGCCTTGCTGGTGTTGCGGCCTCAGTGGAATATTTGGCTCAGTTTGGCGACAACGACTTATCACTTCGTCAGCGATTAGAACAAAGTTACGCGCTTTACAATCAACACGAACAGCGTTTAAGTGAGCGTTTTTTGCAACGACTCGATGCGCTAGAAGGTGTGAAACTGTATGGCATTGAGAGCGAAGATTGTCAGCAACGTACGCCGACGTTTGCCCTAACATTTGACAAGTATTCACCAGAGTTTATCGCTAAGACCTTAGGTGAGCACAATATCTGTGTTTGGAATGGCCACTTTTATGCACTTGGTTTGGTTCGTCAGCTTGGCATTGAAGAATCAGGTGGGGTCGTACGAATTGGTTGTATGCATTACAACACTATTGAAGAAGTGGATATGTTGTTTGATGTGCTAGAAAGCATCCTTGATGCTTAATCTCTTATCGCTCTGAACGAAGAAAAACAAAAGCTCGAGCCAGTGCTCGAGCTTTTTCTATCTAGGAAGTTTGTATAGTAAAGCAGACGTATCTACGCGCTTACTTCAACTTCGTAAGATGTAAATTTGCGGACGTTAATCACACCGGTATCAAAAATCAGATACTGACCTTTGATGCCTTGCAAAATGCCAGTCACAACCGGGTTTTTGTCGAAGTTATGAGAGGTGATTTTCGTTGGGTGTTGCTGAACGGGGTAGCTAAGATCGGTAATGGTTTCGCTCAGCACCTCGATGGCATCTTCACCAAATTGCTGTTTGATTTCAGCAATCTTGTCTTGCACAAGAGGAAGCAGTTCAGCAAAATGATCTTGTAATTCAATCGGTTCACCATCGCCTTTAAGCAAAGTGCGCCAGTTTGTTTTGTCTGCAATATGCTTTGCCAGTTCCACTTCAATCAAGCCTGAAATATGACGCGTTTTGACTTTGAAAATTGGCAGACCCTGAGTTGCACCTTGATCAATCCAACGTGTTGGAATTTGAGTGTGGCGAGTGATGCCCACTTTCAAGCTTGATGTATTTGATAGATACACGAAGTGATCCACCATACAGTTTTCTTCTCCCCACTGCGGTTCGCGGCATGTGCCTTGGTCGTAGTGGCAAGTCTCTGGCTTCATGATGCACATATCGCAGCTCGCAAGTTTCTTCATACACACGAAACAGTGACCTTGAGAATAGCTCTTCTTGGTTTTCTTACCGCATGAGCAACAAAAAATATTGCCAGTATGCGTCAACGTGAGTGTTTTACCGAGAAACGGTGACAGATCGACTTCTTCATCACCCACAGGAAGACGATAGCTGACAGCACCATCGAGAGAAGCACGCATTTTGTTTAGCGTACCAGTAGCAATTAATGACATGACATTACTCGTTATTGTGTTTTTCGACAGTATATAACGAAGTGCGCTCAAGATGCAGGGTTGACAGGGTTAATAACTGGCAATGTTTCCACAATGAATGACCATTGTTTCTCGTCGCAAAGCATGATGGTGCCTCGCTTGAGTGGTTGTGAATTGCTTCGCAAATAACAAGTAAGTCATCAAATTGGACGATTTTAAACCGTGATAACGGTTCAAAACGCGTTACCATGTATCGGAAGTAAGAACTCAAGCCAAAAGTAATTTTGTTTCTTGATAAATGACTTTATTTGAAGTTCGAAATATCATTGAGTACACTGTGTTGTATATAAGTTAAGCAGGTCACTTGCCTATGAAGTGGATACACAAATTAATCTTCGCTCTTTCGATTTGTACGATAAGTTTAGTTGCTCTGTACAGTGTGTTAGGTGACACGCGTAAGCTCGTCATCACACCTGAACAATTCAATATTTATGCGACAAAAGATGCGAGTGAAGGTGGGCTAAGCTCGGCCGATATCACCTATGATGCACAAAGCTTGGTACTCAATTGTGAGCTGAAAAAAAGCAGTTATGCTTGGCCGTATTGCGGTATCTCGGTTTATACCGATGTAGCGAAGCCAACGCATGGCATCGATCTTTCTAATTACCATACCATCCGATTAAAGCTTCATTATGAAGAGGCGGGAGATGGGCAAAACCCAAGCCATGACTTGCGTCTTTATCTGAGAAACTACAATCCGGAATACTCGAAACCGGATGATGAATACACCATCAAATACAATGGCATGCAGTTTTCTCCATCGAGTTTTAGTGAAACCATCGAGATTCCGATTAAGAACTTACAGGTAATGACGTGGTGGCTTGCGGATAACAAGGTCGATATTGAACATTCTGCGCCAGAGTTTTCGAACATTACGCGTATTGATATTGCCACTGGTTCAGGTGCTGCGCTTGGTCAGCACAAAATTGTGATTGATAAGATCGAATTTGAAGGTGCCTATCTTGCACAAGAGACGTTGTTGTTTGCTCTATTGTTTTCTTGGATGGCTTTAGGGCTGGCTTTCTCTCTGCATGAACTACGGAAAAACAGAGCGGCGTATGAAAAAGCGAAGCGTCGTCATCGTCATCTAGAAAAAGTGAATGGCACTTTGCGCGCGCAGAATTATGAATTTGCCGAGTTGGCGCACCGAGATGCGCTAACCGGAGCGATGAACCGTCATGCTGTACAAACTTGGTTAGAACAGCAAGCACGCCAAGTACGTTGGGGGCACTCGACGTTGAGCATCCTTTATATGGATTTAGACAACTTTAAGAAGATTAACGATAAGTTCGGGCATCAAATGGGGGACGACATTCTGCGTGAGTTCGTCATGGTCGTTGCCAGTTCTATTACACCTGATGACCGTTTGGTTCGTTGGGGTGGTGAAGAGTTTGTGGTTTTCTGTCCAGATACCAATATCGAACAAGCCGTGAAAAAGGCCGAGATGATACGCAAGAATGTCGCAAACCACTTGTGGGTTCATGGAGAGGCACTTACTTGCAGTATTGGTGTGGCTCAAATGCAAAATGAGCGCGTAACCGAGACCATGGCAAGAGCCGATGAAGTATTGTATCTCGCTAAACGTAATGGTCGAAACCGCGTTGAAGTGAATTACGGATTGTTGAGTTGCCAAAGGAATGAGGCATAAATAAATAGCATGACGTTCTAGCGATTCACACTTTTCGTTTAAACGCGCCGTTGTACTGAGCTTATGAAAGCAAAGTATGACGGCTTTTTTGTGTCTACAGTTTGTGTTGGCAGGCTATTGAGCTCGATTGTTCATTGAAGCTGGTATGAGAGTTTGTTCAGGCTTTAAGAGTTGAGGTTGATTGAGCGCTAGGAATTCCCCTATAGAGGGACGAATGCAAAGTGAATCTGCCAATACGAGGTAAGAAAGAATAAAAAAAGGTGGCCAACTGGCCACCAAGAGGGAAACTGCTGAACACCACTTTAGGGGAAGTTTGGGCTATCAATTCGATCACCGTGAACAGCAGTGTAGTGCTAATCGAGTCAGTGTTTCTTTACCAGAACAACCAAGCGAACAGTGTCAGTGCACCGATACAAGCAATGTTTAGTACGAAGCCGATTCTCATCATTTCTTTTTGCTTGATGTGACCCGTACCGAACACAATTGCATTTGGTGGCGTTGCAACTGGCAACATGAAGGCACAAGATGCGGCTACCGCGATAAGCGCTGACAGAATCACTGGTGATAGACCGAGTGCTTCGGCAATGGTCGCGAACACTGGGACCAGTAGCGCAGCACTTGCTGTGTTACTTGCAAACTCAGTCAAGAAGACGACAAAGGCAACAACAGAAAGGATAGTGAGTAATACACCTGCTTGCTCGAGGAAGCCAGTTAGGCTGTGCGCTAGGAAAACGCTGGTGCCTGTCGCTTTTAGAACGTTACTCAAACAGATACCGCCGCCGAACAGGATCAGAACACCCCAGTCTGTTGTCTTTTCAATGTCCTTCCATTCGACTGCTCGAGATGCGCCTAGCAGCAAGATGGCACCAATTGCAACCAAGGTGTCGAATTTTGCAAAACCGCCAAGCATGGTGTTGATCGGCTTGCTGAAAATCCACAAAGTGACGGTAAGTAAGAAGATTGCCAGTGTGACCATTTTGCCGTTTGTCCACTCAACAGGTTTGTGGTCAAGTTCAAACTTGTGGCTCAAATCTGGCTTGGTCATGGTGTACAGAACCAAAATCGCAATTGGCATCAAAATCAAAGAGATTGGCAGACCTAGCTTCATCCATTCCGTGAAGTTCAAACCTACTTCGGCCGCAGCAATTGCGTTTGGCGGGCTACCAACTAGCGTAGCAATACCGCCGATAGAGGCGCTGTAAGCAATACCGAGAAGAACGAACAAGAAAGTGTTGTGGTTTTTCTTCGCGTCCAGTTTCGTCATGACACCTAATACCAAAGGAAGCATCATCGCAGCTGTTGCTGTGTTGGAAATCCACATTGAAAGACCTGCGCTCACACCGAACAGCATAAATACCGCGACAGACATTCGACCACGAGCAATCAGCAACACTTTGTCAGCAAGTGCTTGGTCAAGTTTCTGCTTGTGCAAAGCAGCGGCGAGAGCAAAGCCACCCAAGAACAAGAAGATGATTGAGTTCGAGAAGTTATTCAGTGCTGTTTGGGTGTTAAACACGCCCAAGAAGACGGCAAGCATCGGGATCAGCAAAGCAGTAATGCTGACGTGAATCGCTTCTGTTAACCAAAGAATCGCAACAAAGACTAAGATGCTGATGCCGGTTACGACTTTTGGTTCAAAGGGTAGGGTATTAAACAAGATAATGAACAGCAGAATGTTGGCATTCAAAATCATGCTGTTGCGAGTGAAGAACCAATTCTTCAGTGTCACAGCGAGTGCGGTCATGGGTGTGCTCCTTTTGCATTGCCTTTTTGTCGGTTTTTTATGGCAAGGTAACTGACTTGTAGTTATTTATTGATTAAATGTTACTGCGAATGCGAAGGGCAATTTGGCCTGAATCGTTGGCGAAATAAGAAAATGTGAGGTTGAGATTTGGAAATGGGTAGAACTCTACCCATTTGTTTTTAACGAATTGTTATTCATGTGTGACGTGATGCACGAAAATGGTGCCAGCCGATTATTCTATAGGAATGTTGCGCTCAGCATTTGATGCTTCTGTTGGGTCTTCTACCGCAAGAATTGGCTCTTGAGGGCCAAGGAAGCGTGGCTGCGTATTCATCACGTAGAGATCCAAAAATGCTTTCACACGAGCAAGCAGTTCACGAATTCGCATCGAAGTTTTTTGTTTGTTCGCCGTTGGGCCTGCGACTGCAAGGCACTGTGCATCAATGTTATACGCATCGGCAATGAACAACGCGCGCTCACAGTGAAAGCGTTGAGTCACTATCAAAAAACGCTCTGAGGCGAAGATCTTTTTTGCTCGCACTATGGAATCCAAAGTCCGAAATCCAGCGTAATCGAGATGGATGACTTCTTCTGGAACTCCGGCTTTAAGCAGATCTCGTTTCATGGTCCATGGCTCATTGTAAGAGCGATGTGCGTTGTCTCCGCTAAGCAAAAACTGTTTCACTTTGCCTTGCTTATAAAGCTCGATCGCTGCATTGATGCGATGAGTGTAATAGGTGTTGAGTGTCTTTCCGATGTATTTACTCGTACCAAGCACCACCGCGACTTCGTGCTGGGGTATTTGGTCGTAATCGATAAAGATATTGTCTTTGGCCTGCAATGCGACCCAGCGGTCGATGGCAACAACAGACAGGAGGAGTCCAAATAAAGAGATCGACAAAATCAAAGCAATTCGCTTCCACGAACACTTAAGCTTCCACTTTGACCTTATACGAGAAAACAGCAAAACGTCTTATACCCTTTAATAAATGTGTATTCCTCATCATATCTGATAGAAACAAAAAGAGAGAAGCCCATTTATGCCAAAATCTGGTTAGGATGATAAAAAACAGCTTAAAAAACAAAAGCCCCTACAGAGTAGGGGCTAATAATTATACAAGTTGTCTCAAGCTTAGAATGCTGTGCGTTTGTAGCGGCGGTAAACTGGCTGCCAGAACGCTTGGTCAATAGCATCGTTTAGCGCTTCGTCTGTGATTTCCAGTGCCACACCTTGCTCGATTGCTTTCTTCGCAACGGCAAAAGCAATCTTCTTCGATACTAGGTGGATTTCTTCCAAAGGCGGTAGAAGTGCACCACGACCATTAATCGCAAGTGGAGAGCATGTAGCCAGCGCTCGGCTTGATTCCATTAGCATTTCATCAGTCACGCGTTTTGCGTTAACCGCTAAAACGCCAAGACCGATACCTGGGAAGATGTAGCTGTTGTTACATTGTGCGATAGGGTAAGTGCGACCTTCGTGAACCACAGGATCAAACGGACTACCCGTTGCCACTAGCGCTTCACCGTTTGTCCAACGGATGATGTCGTTTGGTGTTGCTTCAACACGGCTGGTTGGGTTTGACAGCGGGAAGACAATCGGACGCTTGCAGTGTTTGTGCATCTCTTCGATGACTTCTTGGCTAAATAGGCCAGGAGCACCTGATACACCAATCAGTACCGTTGGTTTCGCGTTACGCATTACATCCAGTAGTGAGAAGCCATTTCCTTCATTTTCCCACTCTTTTGTGTTGCTGTGTTTTTGGACCAAACGCTGTTGGAAATCAAGCAGGTTAGGCATACCTTCTTGTAACAGACCCCAGCGATCGACCATGTAAACTTGAGAGCGTGCTTTCTCGTCAGAAATCCCTTCCGATACCATTTGCGCAATGATCGCTTCTGCGATACCACAACCCGCAGAACCCGCACCTAAGAAAGTGATGCGCTGTTTAGAAAGTTGAGTACCCGCCGCTTTACATGCTGCCAGTAGAGAGCCTACGGTTACTGCTGCCGTACCTTGGATGTCATCGTTGAAACAACAAATACGGTCTTTGTAGCGCTCTAGTAGAGGCATCGCATTTTTCTGCGCGAAGTCTTCAAACTGGATAAGTGCATCCGGCCAACGGCGTTGTACTGCTTGGATGAATTCTTCTACAAATGCATCGTAGTCAGGGCCCGTAATACGAGGATGACGCCAGCCCATGTACATCGGATCAGCAAGACGTTGAGGGTTGTTTGTACCCACATCCAGAACGATAGGCAATGTGTAAGCAGGGCTGATACCACCACATGCGGTGTACAGAGAAAGCTTACCGATAGGAATACCCATACCGCCGATACCTTGGTCACCCAAACCTAGGATTCGTTCGCCATCAGTCACAACAATCACTTTTACGTTGTGGTTGGCTGCGTTGTTTAGCAGGTCATCGATACGATCACGGTTCGGGTAAGAGATAAATAGACCACGACCACGACGGTAAATGTTCGAGAAGTTTTCACACGCAGCACCAACGGTTGGCGTGTAGATGATCGGCATCATCTCAGAAATATGGTTTTGTACTAAACGGTAGAATAGGGTTTCGTTGGTATCTTGGATATTGCGCAGGTAAATGTGCTTATCCATGTCGCTTTCGAAACTCTTGTATTGTTGGTAGGCACGTTCTACCTGTTCTTGAATTGTTTCTGTTGTCTCTGGAAGCAGACCTTCTAAGTTGAATGAACTACGTTCTTCAGCAGAAAAAGCACTGCCTTTGTTCAATAGAGGGGTTGCCATAAGAGCCGGACCCGCATATGGAATATATAGTGGGCGTTTATCGTTGTTCATTGGGTGCCTTAATGTAGGGTTGAAGGATGCGCACGAAATTTTAACGGGTTCACCATTTAGTTGTAAACATGCGTTGACGCACATCAATGTAATGTCGCAAAAAAACTCGTTTACCGACGAAAATATCGTCAATATTTGTTGTAAGAGATACCTAAAGCAGGATTTTTTCACTTGGGTATAATGCTCAGCATTATCACAACAAAATCCATTCTTTATGTTTCAACTGCCTATCGATAGCTTACAAGCTGAATTTGACCAACACGTGAAGCACCACCACCTCGTTGTGGAAGCCGAAACGGGTTCGGGTAAGTCAACACGCCTTCCTCTTTGGGCGGCAAAGCACGGACGTGTTTTGGTCATCGAGCCACGTCGAATTGCTTGTACCTCATTAGCTGAGTTTCTTGCGGAGCAATCTGGTGAGCCGATAGGTAACAAAATTGGTTACGCGATCAAGCTGCATGCGTATTTCGATGAGAACACGGAAGTCGTGTTTGTGACGCCGGGTGTAGCGCTGCGTTGGTTTGCGGAAGACAAACTTGCAAGCTTCGACATCGTGATAGTGGACGAATTTCACGAGCGTCGCTGGGACATTGATCTACTAACCGCAATTTTGAAGCAAGAAAATCAGCATCGATTGATAGTGACATCTGCCACATTAGAGGGCGAAAAACTCGCACATTATCTTAATGCTCATCGTCTTCGCTCAGAAGGGCGCTGTTTTCCTGTCTCGGTGACTCATCGAGTACTAGACAGCCGTCATCTGCCCAATAAAAAAGGGTGTGAAAATGACGTGGTTAAAACAGTAAAAGAAGCCCTTGAAGATGAGGAAGGCGATATCTTGGTGTTTTTACCGGGTCGAAAAGAGATCACTCAGTGCGCGCAGATGTTACAGCACTTGGATGATGTGCTGGTGGTGAAGCTTCATGCTTCGGTCAGTGATGAAGAGCGACATCGAGCTTTAACTGTTCAAGCGCAGCGCAAAGTGGTGCTGGCAACCAATGTCGCGGAAACGTCGCTTACCATTCCTAACATCCGCGTTGTGATTGATAGCGGTTTGGAGCGAAGAACGGTTCAGCGCAACGGACGTACTGCTCTCACATTAGCCAACATTTCAAAAGCCAGTGCAGCACAGCGAATGGGGCGTGCAGGGCGCGTAGCAGAAGGCTCCTGTATCCGTTTATTTGGCGAACATGCTCCATTAGAGTTGGTCACGCCACCGGAGTTGCATCGTGAAGAGCTGGTGGAGCCCATGCTTGCGGCGGCGTGTTGTGGCTATCGTTTATCTGAGTTGCATTTCCTTGATGCAGTTCCAGAAAAGTCATTGAACGCGGCACTTCTGTATTTGCAAGAGATGGGTGCATTAGACGACAACGGTGACGTAACAGAGCACGGCAAAAAAGTTTATCCGCTGCCAATTGACGCGTTATTCGCCGATCTGGTGACTCGTATTCCGACCAAAGCCGAAAAAGAAGCCATGATCGATTTAGCGGCAGCGCTCTCCGTGCCTGCACAGCTGTATCAACTGCAAAGGGGAGAGGCAGCAGAGGCACTAGAGCGAGAAGAACCTTTGGGGTGTGACGCGTCGCTAATGATTCGGTTGGTGCGTGGAGAACAGCTTCCTGCTGTGATTGTTGATACCAGTGTGCTGGAAGAAGCGCAAGGCTTAGCAAAGCAGATGCGGGACGTATTTGAATTGCCTCAATTGGAAGTGGCTTCGCGCTATCGACGAGATCAACTGACTCAAGCGATAGCGGCTTTGCATCCTGAATTGGTGTTTGTGCGCAGAGAGCGTCGCCGAGATGCACTTGGCAATGGTTCGATGGAAATGGTCGTTGGTCGAAACAGTCGTTTTCCGGATAAAAGTGAAGCGGCTTTGGTGCTAGATAGCCACAGCGTACCGGGTAGGGGAGTTAAACAAACGCTCAACCTTGCATCTGTCATGATGCCGATTTCGCTCGACCTCATTAAAACGCTCGAACTGGGAGAATGGCACCAAGGTGATACTCAATACGAAGATGATACTCCGCTAGCAACTATGCACTTAGTGTACGCTGGTCGGACAATATTCACCGAGCATCAAGCGTTACAAGGTGAAGTGGCGATTCAATCTATTGCCGAGATGATCGAACAAGAAATGTTGTTGCCAGGCTTTGCTCCATTACGAAAACAACAAATTCAGCACTGGAAAATCTACAACTCTCTAGGTCTGAATACTGAACTGGTGGATAAGAAAGTCATTGATGAACTTTGTTTTTCTACTTGGCTGACTGAACAACTGGCAACGCTCGGCGTTGAAAGTGTTGATGACATCGAGTTGTTCGAGGCAGATGACCTTCCATTTGAAGGCATTCCCGAGTGGGAATACAACGACTTCGCAGAGCTGTACCCTCTGAAACTTGTGTTAGCTGAGCTTAAGCTTGATGTGGAATATTTTGTGTCTCGCAAGTTGGTTCATGTCATCTACACAGAAGGAAATCGCAAAGGTGACCCTAAACGCTGGGAACTTCCAAGATGGGCTGGGTGGAAAGTTCAGTACAAAAAAGCCAGCCGTGTAGTGGATGTCAAATAAACGAATTTTATCAACGAGTTGGTAGAAATTGAGCTGTGTATCTACGGCTTATTGTAAAATCTTCAGCTAATTATAAAATCCGGAATGAAAATTGCTTTAACCGCTTTTCCCTTGCTGTTTATTGTCGAAGTTATCGATGATAAGGAATGATATTGCCGCTTTATGATTTTGCGGCAAAAGGATAACGATGAAGTATAAAGTAATTCCTCTCTTGTTGTGCCCCGTACTTGCTTACGGAAAAGACATTACCCATATCTCAACCTACGAAGACAACTACGTTCTGGGTACATACACCACAGACATCAACCAAAGCGCCTACAGCGAAATGGGCTCAGAGATGGATTCATTGCAAGATTTTGAAGTGAAGTTTCAGATCTCTGCATCAATTCCATTTTATCGCTTCAGCTCAGGCACTGCTTTGATGGGGGCTTATACTCAAAAGTCCCTATGGCAACTGGCAAACTCTGATATCTCATCGCCATTTAGAGAAACAAACTACAAGCCGCAAGTGTTCTTAGCGCATCAATCGAACATGTTGTTGTTCAATCATGTTGAGGCCGGTTACAAACATGAATCGAACGGTCAATCCAGCAAACTGTCACGCAGTTGGGACCGTCTATATGTCGCTGCCGAGCGTTTTTCTGGCCCAGTCGAGTATGGCGTACATGCATGGTGGGTGATTACCACAGAAAATGACGACATGGAAAATTACTACGCACCTTACGAGTTGTGGGCGAAAGTTTATACCCGTGCGGGCGTGGTCAATACACGCGGTTTTTACAACTTTGCTGATGATAAAGGAGGGGTTGAACTAGGTTACACATTCTATTTCAATGACATTCTTGGTGTATATCTTCAAGGTTACCATGGCTATGGTGAAACGCTGATCGACTATGATCATTCTCAAACCCGTGTTGGGCTTGGTATTAAGCTGGTGAATCTATAAGCTTTTGGTATTGACATCGTCACTTAAGCCCTGTTTTTAGTTTGCTGTTTGAAATATTAATCAATTGAATGCTTATATATGGCGAAGCTGTGCATCACTTGTTACAAAGCTGGTTTTAATATTTCCTTTTGAATGTAATTAAGGGCATAAAAGACTATTCTTTTATATCCCATTGCTATATCAAAATAGTTGAACGATATTTGGTATATCTCATTTTCGAGTGTCGGGGGCAGAGAATGGATCAACAAGGAAAGACATGCATCGAGTTCGACTACACCAGCTTTTTAGGAGCTACAGGAAGTAAGAAATGGACCTTCTTAGAGGCGTTCGCGACCATTGCGCCCATTTTTGGTTTGATGTGGAAGCAGAACATTGCAGAGTTGAGCCGACCGGAAGATCGACTCTGGGATGCGGCATTAAAATCGATGTCTTCACGCCAAAGTGACGAATCGAACTTAGTTCGTTTAACTCAGCTCGCAAAGCATGAAGGGATAAATGAATTACGTGTTGTCATGCCATATTCACTCGACTCAAAGCAGATTGAATATATTGAATCTCGCAGTAAGTTGAAGGTCGATGCGTCGGAGCAAGATGTTCTGAATATCAAGTTTTAAGCGTGGCCTTCTAATCTCACTTATACGCTTAAATAGAATCACCACAAAAGCGACCTCTCTGGGTCGCTTTTTTCGTATCTCAAGTGCTATGCATTCCACCTACTCTGTCTAGCTCATATTATTGATTGGCTTAGTCCCATGCCACTTTTGTTGGAAGTGTGATGAATATAGAGTATTTACACTTAATTTAACAAAAATGTAACTTTTGGAAATGCAATTGTCATAACTAACTTCTAACTTAGTGTTTTTAGGACAAATTACCGACCCAAATCATCGGCGCTGTGAGCTCGAATCAATACTCTTTTGTCTGCGGATAGGGAGATTTTTATTCGTTGCGTTATTTGGGCAAAAATAAAAACACAATAAGAAAGGAAGTCAGTATGTCTTTGTCTCGTCGAGACTTTATGAAAGTTGTCTCTTCAACCGCCGTTGCTACCGGTTTAATCGGTTGTGGCAGCGACGATAATGAATCCGTTGCCGTTAGTTTTGAACATGGTGTTGCCAGTGGCGATCCGACTCAAACACAAGTGATTATTTGGACGCGGGTGACTACAGCCGCGAGTTACGTGGATGTGAGCTGGCAAGTCGCATCCGACATGGAGTTTTCCAATGTTGTGCAAAGTGGCGTATTCACTACCGATACAGGACGTGATTTCACGGTAAAAGTGGACGTACAAAACCTCAACGCCAACTCTCAGTACTACTACCGATTTATAGTCGGCGAGATGATGAGTGAGGTAGGGCAAACTCAAACTCTGCCTGAGGATGGTGTAGAAAAAGCATCGATGGCTGTGGTGTCTTGCGCCAACTATCCAGCGGGTTATTTCCACGTTTATCGCGAGATCTTAAATCAACATGAACAATCGCCATTTGACGTTGTGTTACATCTTGGTGACTACATTTATGAATATGGGGCTGGAGGCTATGCCAGTGAAGATGCCGCTGCATTAGGGCGCGAACCGAGCAAAGGTGCAGAATGTATCACGCTGGACGATTACCGAAAAAGATACGCCCAATATCGTCAAGATGCCGATCTGCAAGCATTACATGCCAAACTGCCCATGATTGCAGTTTGGGATGATCACGAGTTAGCTAATGACACATGGAAAAATGGCGCCGAGAACCATCAGGATGATGAAGGTAGCTTTATCGACCGTCGAGCCGCCGCTGCGGCTGCATGGACTGAGTGGTTGCCAGTTCGTGAGAATACATTCTCAAACATGTTGATTTATCGTCAGTTCTCATTTGGCAGCTTAGTGAATCTCATGATGCTCGATACGCGCCTTGTCGGTCGTGATAAGCCGTTGGATTACTTCTCACTCAGTGCTCCAACAATGGAAGCTATCGGTGGGTTAGTTGCTCAATCACGCAGTGCAGACAGAGAACTGCTAGGCACTGAACAACTTGCTTGGTTGATGAATGAATTCAACACGCACGATGCAAAATGGAACGTTTTAGGCCAACAAGTTTTGATGTCGCGAATGGAGCTACCAAGTTCAGTGATGACGGCGATGTTCCAACTGTTTACGTCAACAGAAGAGAAGAAAACAGAAGCGTTGTTGGCGGTCAATACAGCGATCACGGGTTATCTTGCCGATCCAAGTGCAGATCCCATTTCTCTGCCTTACAACCTCGATGCTTGGGATGGTTACTATGTCGAGCGTGAAAAAGTCTACCAACTGGCCAAAGCAAGTAGTGGCAATTTTGTGTGTTTAGCGGGCGATACTCACAACGCGTGGGCAAGTGAGTTAAAAGATGTGTCAAACAATCCGATAGGGGTCGAGTTTGCGACGAGCTCGGTGAGCTCTCCGGGGTTAGAAGAGTATTTGGCGTTGGATCCGGTGGCGATTGCTCAAATGGAATACACCTTGCCGCATTTAGTCTCCGAGCTGCAATGGGCTGACATCAAACAACGTGGCTTTATGCGAGTGACCTTTACTGCTGAGGCCGCTCAATCAACGTGGTACTTGGTGTCGACCATCAAAGATAAAAAGTATCAGGTGACGACGAAGTCGGCGTCTACGACAAATGGCACAACGTTAGACATTATCTAATCTAAACTGGCGAAAAAAGTAAAAGTCCGCTCATCAAGGCGGACTTTTTTGTTGGCAATTTTCAATCAGCTTTCAGATAGCTAGTCGATCAAACCGTACTCTTTGCTGAGAATTTCGATGATTTCAGCTTTTGGATTTTCGCTTAGCGTAATTGGGTTACCTGTAATTTTCTCGGCGATACCAGTGTAGGTTCTTGAAATATCCATCAAAGATTCAACAGGAAGATCGTTATCGCGTGCAAGAGCTTCGCGCTCTGGCATACGTTCTTTGTTTAATAAGATATCTGGGTCAGGGAAGTGGTTAAGTAGGAACTGACGGAAACCTTCTTTCGAGTTTTCAACGATGTTACCTGCTCGGTACTCCTTTGCATCCCAAATACGAGAAGAATCTGGCGTGCCAACTTCATCCATGTAGATCAGCTTTTCATTACCTGCGGCGTCATGAACATAACCAAATTCGAATTTGGTATCGACAAAGATTTGGTCGATTTCTTCTAACGCTTGGCTGATAACGTTAAAGCCTTCTTTCAACAATTTTTCGTACTGAGCGATATCTTCTGCACTTGAGAAGTTAAACGCTTCATAGTTGTCCACGATATTTTGGCGAGTGATGTTCACATCGTCTGCTTCTGGTACACCAGGAATGCCTTTTAGGATGCCTTTGGTTGACGGCGTCATTAGCAAATCCGGTAGAGCCTTATCTTTTTCTAACCCTTCAGGAAGTTGGATACCACAAAACTCGCGCTCACCATTTGCGTATGCACGCCACATGGAACCAGTGATGTATTTACGGCAGATTGCCTCAATTTTTACCGGTTTTGCTTTTTGAACGATCCAAACAAATGGGTGAGGAATATCTAAGATGTGGCTGTCAGCTAAGCCGTTGTCTTTAAAAAGCTTAAACCAATGATTTGAAATGGCATTCAATGCGGCACCTTTACCCGGTACACCTTTAAGCCCACCTTCACCATGCCAAATACAATCGAAAGCAGAAATACGATCGCTGATCACCATGATGGCCAGGGGCGCATCTGGTGCGACATCGTATCCTTTCTCTTTGATCAGTCGGGCACTGTCTTCTTCAGTTAACCAGTAAACTGAACGAACTTTTCCGCTGTGTACGGGTTTGTGGGTGCGAATTGGCAGGTCGTCATTGACGGCAAGTACTTGATTAGCAAGGCTCATTGCGACATTCCTATCATCTTAATCAAACGTCTTAAGGAGAAGATATTCAGCGGAAAATATCAGCTGAATAAATCGAATGAGGGCATCATACCAGAACTATTTTAACTCGCCAGAGAAAAAGCAAACGTTTGCCTCTTTTCTTTAATACAAAAAATGCCCCCTTAAAAGGAGGCGAGATGCAGGATGGATAACGTCGATCTTGTTAGTGATACTGGTTTACTCTGCCATCGACGAAAAAGACTTCACACTGATAACGCTGAGCGATGTCACGCAACATGGATTGGCTCATAAGAGCAATTTTGTTTGATGCGACAACCGCGCTGGCATTGCCAGACTGAATGGCTTTGATAACGATTTCGACTTCAGAAAGCTGTTGAGACGGCTTCATCTGAATAACGTTTTTGCAGCAAATATTGGAAGCAGTGAGTTGCTCAAAATCAGGACGAGGACACTCAGCGGTAAACAGAATCCATTGTTTTTGCTGTGACAATACTGCCAACTTAGAAAGAAGCTGATCAGACACATCCATTGGTTGAGTGGTTTGTGCCAGTACGTTGTAACGTGAGTATGTACGAGATTGACTTTGTAACTGCATCTTACTGTTCCTTTATACATGCTGTATGTGTATACAGTAGTTTGTTTTGGGTATCTGATCAACCCATTTTTACTGATGAGTACGTGAGATAACGCTCACTGATAGTTGAGCGATTTGCTTAAAGTATTGATTTGTAATGAATTGTCTTTGTTCTTGATATGTTGGGTATGGATTGAAAAGTGTGAAGTTAGCAACATTATCCGAGTGGTATATACAGGTGTTTACTACTGTATATACAGTGGTTTTTGATGGTCGATACAGGTATGAGTCACACGATGAGCGTGTTTACGTCGTGATTATGGGGAAGAGATGTGAATCATAAGCGATCAAAAAAGCGCCCTAAAAGGCGCTTTTGAAAATCAGTTCCATTGATTCTAACCGGATTAGCTCGCTCGTTGTGCCATGCGCTCACGCATTTGCATTTCGCCTTGGTTAAACAGACGAACATCGATCTTCGCCATGTCGTAGCAGGTTTGGCAAGAGTGATGATATTTGCCATCTACATAATCGTGACGAGTAACAAAACTAGGTTTTTTACACCAATCGCAGGTGCCTTCTTCAGTGAACATTGATTTTCTCCCCACCTAGATAAATATGAGTCGTTAGGTGTTATTTTTCGCCGGGCATTATGGCATGAAAAAGAGATTGACGTTAAATGTCTGTTAATTTGTTTGAGAGCGAAATCGATTGCGAACCTTGTTTTACTTAGACTTAAAGCTAGCCATCAAGCGCCCTCTAGTTGTGCTTTACGATTTTGTAACATTTTGTGAGATGATTTTAAACGCCTGGTTCAAACGTTTCATTTCTTCTTCACTTCCACGAGTATCTGGATGATAGAGTTTTGAAAGTTGTCGATAGCGGAGTTTCACTGCTTGGTTATCAGGAATGGTTTGTGGTGTGTAACCAAACATCGCGCAGGCAACCGCAACTTTATGATTGTCGGATTGGCTACGAGTCTTTTTAAACTCTTTGAATACTTTCTCCAGCTGACGCTTCAATTGTTTATTCGTGAACTCTAACTCTTTTACTTTCGCATCAAGTTGCTGAGTTTGGTTTGCCTCTTGGGAAGACAGTGCGGCCAAGGCTCGTTGTTGTTTCCTTAGAGTTACCCATCCACCGAAGCCTGCTAGAGCGATCACCAATCCACCAATAGCCAACCACATAATCGTGCCATTATCAGACGTTACGGTTGATTGTGGAGCGACAGGCAGCTCTTCTTTTGTCGCTTCTTTATCTAATTCCACAATTTCGGAGACTTGCTTTGCACGCAGTTGATTGAAGCGCTCTTCGAGATAATGATTGTAAGCTTCTTCCGCTTGAGGGTTTGTGTCCGAGGCTAATTGGTACCACGCCTCAACGAGATCGCTGGTGGTGATGTCTTTTTGGTGATGCTGAACAAAGTCCGCTAACAAGAACCCGCGGTCGCGAGGGTCATTCAACGCTACAGAGGTAAACCAATACGTTGCCTGTGAGTAATTAACCGCACCGGTCAATCCTCGGGAATAGTCTTCGGCCAGCTGTTTCTGTGCAGGTAAATAGCCTTGGCTTGCGGATTGCTCTAGCCAATAGCGAACATCCGATGGCGAATCTGATTTTGGAGGAAGAGCCAGTTGCTGCGCCAGTTCAAATTGTTCTGCTGGGGATGTTGGTGCTTGAGAAGCAAATGCAGATACAGAAAGACAGCTGCTTAACGTAAAGGATAGGGCGATGGTTTTGAATGACATTGAATGTGTCAGGCCTAGCGTAAGTTGCTAGGCCTGCTCCGGTAATTTTTGTTATTACCGTTATGGTGCTACCAAATTACTTCAGTGGCAAGATCTGGATTTCAACACGGCGGTTGCAAGCTCGACCTTCAGAAGTTTGGTTTGAGCAAATTGGATTGCGCTCACCGTAGCCACGTGCAATTGCACGGCCTGGAGCCACTTTTTGAGACACTAGGAACTGACGAACAGATTCCGCGCGACGCTCAGAAAGCGTTTGGTTGTATGATTCGCTACCAGTGCTGTCTGTGTAGCCATCAATGACTAGGCTTGTATCTGGGTATTCAACCAGAATACGAGCAACACCACGTAGAGTATTGTGGATGCTTGCATCCAGTTGGTATGAGCTTGAAGAGAAGCCAATGCCATTTTCCATGCGAAGTAGAAGTTGGTTTTCACCTACACGCTGTACTTGTACGCCAGAGTTTAGCAACGCACGACGCAGTTCTGCTTCTTGTTGGTCAAAGTAATAACCGACGCCTGCTCCAGTAGCACCGCCTGCCGCCGCACCAATAAGAGCATGTTTACGACGTTCTTTTGCGTTATCACCAGTTGCCAAACCGATCGCTGCACCAGCAATAGCACCAATTAGCGCGCCTTGCGTGGTAGAGTTCGTTTCGTATTCACCCGTTGTTGCATTTTGGCGTTGAGTAGCTTGACAGCCTGTAAGAGCTAGCACTAGTGCCAGTGCAATAGACATCTTTTTCAAGGGAAAATCTCCGTATAAAACTGAGGCGAAAGAGTGCCTCATAATGGGATGCGAATTATGAATCAGTAGATATTGATATTTGTTATGCGAAAGTAAGATTGATAGAAAGCTGTGTAAGAATTTTCTTATAACGCTCAATATCAACCCACTTTTACGTATCTAGTTGAGTATGTTGCGCTTATTTAGAGGTGTTGCCCAACATTTTTCTGGCTTGTTCTCCACCGACACCACGGTTTACAGAGACTTTTCTGCCTTTCTTTAATCCGACTTCGTAGTCTTCCGTCAGATTCTTCATGGCTTCTCTTAATTGCTTTTTGAACGTTTCGCGGTCGATGTTCTGAAACTCTTTATCAATGTAATCATTGATTTTGTTTGCAGACTCTTCATCTGGTGAGATCACAGGTAGCTTTTCAAGTGCGCCTTCTACCCAGCCAGAAACAAAAGAGTTAACGCGACGAGTCACTTCCATTGAAGACGTACCAGAACCTGCAAAGCTATTACGGAACTGGCCGGTGCTTTCATTCAATTCTCGATAGATGATGTCGAAAGCAAAGGCAGCAAAGATAGCGCGATCGGCTTCACCAATAAACTCAACGCGTTTAAGCCCTTTGTGATTCAACAAGACGGCTTCAACACCAAACTTAGTGTTAATGCCACGAATCACGCGCAATAGGGTAGAACTGATGTTGGACGGCAACAAATGAGAAGATTGAGTTTTTCCCATTTTGATAAACTCAATATCGTCTTTGTCCAAACCATATTTGAGCATAAGGCGATGCGCCATCTTGATGGCGTTAGCCGCCTCATTCACGTTGGCGGAGTTACCCAGTTCCAAACACTTGGCGATTTTTTTCAGAGCTTTTTGTTTATCCATCGACAACCAGTAACGAAAGCAGAAAATTTACGAAGTCAGACATATTACCTTTTTTGACATAAAAACGAAATACAAGGCGAGGTGGAAGTGGGTTCTTCCGAGAAAAAATAAGCCCCGCGAGGAGCGAGGCTAGGCGTTTTTAGGTCGTCTTAATTAGGCGAAACGATATTACCTTATCGAGATGACTTCTCTTGGGATGGCGTGGCTGACGGTTACAAACCCAGTTGGCTCAGTAAGTCGTCAGCGTCATCTTTAGAGTTCGAAGATTCCGACTCTTTTTCTGCCATGTTTTTACGCGCGGCTTCTAAGATGTCATCTGGGTTTTCATCTTCTGCAATTTCGAATTCTTCAAGCTGGATGAACTCTGTTTTGTCCATCGCTAGCTCTAAATAGAAAATGTTGTTGTTCGCGGTCGAGAACGTCACACGACGTGCTTGAGGGCGATCCAAATTGGTATCAACTTGCAAAATTACCTGCTTGTTCAGCGCCAGCATCTTCGGTTGGTTTTGCGTGATGTTGGTTTGCAGTTCTTTACGGATTTTATTGGTAAAGTCACCGACCAATTGATTCATGAGTTCACCCAATACGTCTGCAACTTCATCAGAAGTATGGGAGATAGCCAGTTCTTCTTCTGGCATGCCCATGTTACGCATGTAGTTGGTGTAAATCTCTAAAGCGGCTTTTGCAGTAAAGTTAATCACTACAAGTCCGGTAAATCCGCCATCAAATAGGACAAAACAGCCAAAATCTGGTTTGAGGCTGGTCTTGTTGATCTTTTGAACCATTGCGGAGTAATTAACTTGAGAAGAGGTGGCCGAAGTAAGAACGCCAGAAACAGACTGGCAAAGTTTTAGAAGGATATCTTCCGTGGTAACAACTTTATTTTTTTTCATTCTGAAAGCTCATCTAGAAACGCGATTTCTATCCCAATGTAAGGCATCAAGCCTCAAAAAATAAAGCATAAGTTTAATTATTGTATTGAGATTCTGATTTGATCGCCTTTTTAAATGTTGTAAAGTGACGAAATTCAAAGAATATTACTCCTCTCACTTTTTTGCGGCGTCTTGTTGTGCTGACAGCTGCGCTGTATGAGAAATGAGCAAATAATTAGATAACCCGCAGCTGATGGGATCAGCGTCGTAGGGGCAGGAAGCAAATGTTACCAAGATTACACTCGCAAACTGATGTCGATCCTCTTGTTCTTCGTTTTCTGAAAGAGCTTGAACAAGCCGGATTCACTGGCGACATCGAAAGCCAATATTCAAGTCGTTTAGCTGTCGCTACTGACAACAGCGTTTACCAGCAACTTCCTCAAGCAGTCGTCCATCCTCGAACGACTCAAGATGTTTCTCTCATCGGAAAACTGAGCAATCAAGAAAAGTACGAAAGAATCACGTTCTCCCCTCGTGGTGGCGGTACCGGTACAAATGGCCAGTCGCTGACCAAAGGCATTGTGGTGGATTTGTCTCGCCACATGAACAAAGTATTGGAAGTGAATGAAGATGAAGGGTGGGTTCGCGTTCAAACTGGTGTTGTGAAAGATCAGTTGAATGATGCGGTTCGTCCTTACGGCTACTTTTTCTCTCCAGATTTGTCGACCAGCAACCGCGCAACGATTGGCGGGATGGTGAATACCGACGCCTCTGGTCAAGGCTCTCTTAAATACGGGAAAACGTCTGATCATGTACTGTCGTTGCAAGCGGTGTTTGCTGATGGCTCGATTTTAGAGTCTGATTTGTCTCATGGTTATCCAAAAGAAGGCGAGTTTGCCGCTACGGCGTTACAAGTGACGGAATCAGTTTGTCGAGATAAACGCCAGCAGATCGTGGATAAATTTCCTCCTCTCAACCGCTTCCTAACGGGCTACGACTTAAAGAACGCGTTAAATGAAGAAGATGACCGCTTCGATATCACACGAGTGCTGTGTGGAGCAGAAGGCTCATTGGCCTTTATTACGGAAGCGAAGCTAAACCTGACGCCAATTCCGAAAGCGCGTACCTTAGTTAACGTGAAATACAACAGCTTTGACTCTGCACTGCGCAACGCGCCATTTATGGTCGAAGCGAAAGCACTTTCTGTCGAAACTGTTGACTCAAAAGTACTTAATCTCGCGAAGCAAGACATTGTCTGGCACACCGTGAGCGATCTGATCACCGACGTGCCAAACAAAGAAATGCTTGGCATCAATATGGTGGAATACGCAGGGCAAGACGAAGAAGAAGTTGCTGCGCAGGTCGCGGCGTTAACCGCCAAACTCGATATCATGTTGGAAACAGAAGAAGCGGGCATTATCGGCTACCAAGTTTGTAATGATGTAGCGAGTATTGGACGTATCTACAACATGCGTAAAAAAGCGGTGGGTTTGTTAGGCGCTGCAAAAGGCCGCGCTAAACCGGTCGCATTCGCTGAAGATACGTGTGTACCACCAGAAAACTTGGCCGATTTCATTGTAGAGTTCCGCGAACTATTAGATAGCAAATCTCTGAATTACGGTATGTTTGGTCACGTTGATGCAGGGGTGCTGCACGTGCGTCCTGCGTTGGATTTGTGTGACCCGCACCAAGAAGCATTGATGCATGAAGTCTCTGATGAAGTCGTCAAGCTGGTAGCGAAATACGGCGGCCTGATGTGGGGTGAGCACGGTAAAGGTTTCCGCTCGGAATATGGTCCGGAGTTCTTTGGCAAAGAGTTGTTTACTGAGCTTCGACGCGTAAAAGCTGCATTCGACCCACATAATAAAATGAACCCAGGCAAAATCTGTACGCCACTTGATAGCGATGCAGAGTTGGTAAAAGTAACCGACACCAAACGTGGTTACTATGATCGCCAAATTGACGTACAAGTACGTGACAGCTTTAAGCAAGCGATGGAATGTAACGGGAACGGTTTGTGCTTTAACTACGATACCAGTTCGCCGATGTGTCCATCGATGAAAGTGACGGCTGATCGTCGTCATTCGCCAAAAGGGCGCGCTGGATTGGTTCGTGAATGGTTGCGTCAGCTTACTGAGCAAGGTATTGATATTCTTGACCTAGAAAAGCAAACGTTAGAAAACAAAACATCGATCAAAACCATGATTGATCGTGTGCGTCATTCCATTAATCGTCGTCACGAATACGATTTCTCTCATGAAGTTTATGAAGCAATGAACGGCTGCTTAGCGTGTAAAGCGTGTGCGAGCCAATGTCCGATCAAAGTGGATGTTCCAAGTTTCCGTTCCCGCTTTTTAAACATTTATCACTCGCGCTATCAGCGTCCGGCAAAAGATTATTTGGTTGCCAACATTGAAACCATGCTGCCAATGATGGCAAAGGCACCAGCAGTCGTGAACGGCGTATTGAAACAGTCGTGGGTGAAGAGTTTAACGGCTTCAACAGTAGGGTATGTGGATGCGCCGTTGTTGTCTGTTCCTACGTTGAAACAGCGCGTAGAGTCGCTGACAACGCCGTATGATCTGCAAGCGTTGAGTGGTTTGTCTTCGACTGAAAAGAGCAAGCACGTATTAATCGTTCAAGACCCATTTACCAGTTATTACGATGCGGACGTTGTTGAAGACTTCGTCAAGTTGGTTAAAAAGCTAGGTATGCATCCAGTGCTTTTGCCATTTAAGCCAAATGGTAAAGCGCAACACATCAAAGGTTTCCTACGCCAGTTTAAAGAGACCGCGGCTGATACGGCGAAGTTCTTGGCTATGGTGGCGGACTTAGACATTCCGTTGGTCGGCGTTGATCCGGCATTGGTGCTGTGCTATCGAGATGAGTACGCGGAAGTACTCGGTAGCAAGCGAGGCGATTTCGATGTGCTAACGGCACACGAATGGCTGTACCCAAGGTTGGAAGCGTTTGAAGTAGCAAAGCAACGGGAAAATCAGGAACCGTGGTACTTGTTTGCGCACTGCACTGAAAAAACTAAAATGCCGAACGCAGAGAAAGAATGGGGCGCTATTTTTGCTCACTTTGGCGCGGTATTGAACACAGTACCGGTTGGTTGTTGTGGCATGGCGGGGACATTTGGCCACGAGGTGGATAAGCTGTCGATGTCGAAAGACATATACAATTTAAGTTGGAAACCAAACCTAGATAAGTTAGATAACGAAAGATGTTTGATTACTGGTTATTCTTGCCGAAGCCAAGTAAAACGCTTTGAAGGAACAAAGCCTAAGCATCCCGTTCAAGCACTGTTAACTTTGGTATAATGACATCAAGCCCAGTCCAACTGGGCTTTTTTGCCCAATGATGAACATTCCATTTCAAAGGATCTGAACCTTGAGAAAACTTGAACTCAAAGTCCCACCTGTTGCGGTGTTTTTGCTGGTCATACTCTTGATGTACGGGCTAAAAGTCTTGACGCCGAGCATGAACATTCGAGTGCCCTTTGTTGAGTTTGTAGTCGGCGCACTAACTTTGTTGTCTGGCTACATGGGGATTGCCGGTGTATATGAATTTCGCAAAGTAAAGACTACCGTGAACCCAGTAAAACCTGATGCAGCATCTTCCGTTGTAAGAACTGGTGTGTTTGCCTTCTCACGTAACCCAATGTACATGGCGTTGTTACTGCTCATCATTGCGGTGGGTTTATGGTGGCAACATTTAAGTGTGGTGCTTTGCGGTGTGCTGTTTGTTAGTTATATGAATCGATTTCAAATCAAACCAGAAGAACATGTATTGGAAAGGTTGTTTGGTGAGGAATACTTGGATTATAAAAACCAAGTTCGTCGCTGGATTTGAATACCGAGCTGCCATCGAATCATTTTTTAAGTAAAAAGAAAGCCCAACATCAATCGTTGGGCTTTCTTTTTGGTATCCGATTGTTATCGCTAATTCGGCAGTCTGTTACGCTGCCTTAACGAACTTTGCTAGGAATGCATCCTTACGCTCATTAAAGCGGTGTACAAGGTCGTCAACGGCTTCTTGATCGTATGGCTTCAAACCACTCGCTACCATACGTTTAATGCCTTTACCGACCACTTCACCATCTTCTTTGAATGCGAAGTTCAAAGTCACCACGCCGCGCTTACCATCTACATCAAACGTCGCACCAGTGAAATCCACTTCAGGATGTGTAAGGTCTAAGCGTGAAAATTCCACTTCCATGCTTTCATAAATAACCAGTGGACGCTGACAGTTGATCATCATTTGTTTCTCTTCCATAAGAGGAACCATGATGTGCGGGAAGTTCATGCCAGAAAACTGCACGTAATTCGTTACCACGTGCTCAATAAAAGCCGGGTTGTGATTGGTTTCGCCTTCACGAGACATGTGCAAGTATTCTTTGCCTGCCTCATCTACGACTGCGCTTTCTTTTTCACACTTATTTTCAATATGCAGCTCAATGCCATCATTTACCATGCCAGAGAAACGAAAGCGCATTTTTTGGCTGATGCCTTCTTTACTTAGTAGAACGGCAAATAGCAGGTCGCCAGGCACACAAAAGCGTTTGTTATCTTCATCATGAATAGGGTTGTAATCACCAGCCACGCGCTTAGCAAAGTGACTTGCTTGTTCACGAGTGAATTGAAATTGATGATTATTGTTTGAAAAATAAGGTGTTAGAAACATAATTATTAAGTAGTAACCAAAACTGTAAGGGATTATATGCGAATATCTGAGTAGCAATGGTCCATCCAGTAGAAAGTTCACTGCATTTTGACAATGCGCACCCAAATCAGCAGATAAACGTTTAAAAACACATGCTTGAATGGCTTATCCATTTATGATGCGAATAAGTGCGTCGCGCGACTCTGATATCACTCACGAATTGTTAAGAGTATAGACACAAAAAAGGCTCCACGAAGAGGTGGAGCCTAGACTGAAGTTTGCTTCTACAGATTAATGTACGCTTGGCAGAAGGTTCTTTGGCATCAGTGCGTTATGTAGAGCGAGTTTCAACAATGTGTTTGCTTGCTCGATATCGGGTGCAAAGTAACGGTCTTTATCGTAGAACGACACTTTTTCACGCAGCATCTGTTTTGCAATTTCGATTCGCTCAGACGATTTATTTGGCGCCCTGAAATCCAAACCTTGCGCCGCCGATAGATATTCGACAGCCAGAATGCCGCGAGTGTTTTCACCCATTTCTCTCAGTCTTCGAGCCGCGAATGTCGCCATTGACACGTGGTCTTCTTGGTTTGCTGATGTTGGTAAGCTGTCTACTGAGGCTGGGTGAGCAAGGGTCTTATTTTCACTTGCTAATGCCGCAGAGGTTACTTGAGCAATCATGAAGCCAGAGTTCACGCCACCATTATCGACTAAGAATGGCGGTAGTTTTGATAGCGCGCTGTCGATGAGAAGTGCCATACGACGTTCAGACAAACTGCCAATTTCTGCAATGGCGAGAGCTAAGTTATCGGCTGCCATCGCAACAGGTTCTGCATGGAAGTTACCGCCGGAGATGATGTCGTTATCTTCTGCAAATACTAATGGGTTATCAGAAACGGAGTTCGCTTCTACTTGCAATACTTCAGCGGAGTTACGAATTTGCTGCAAACACGCGCCCATTACTTGCGGCTGACAACGCAGTGAGTATGGGTCTTGCACTTTTTCACAGTTGGTGTGCGATTCACCAATTTCACTCGATGTATCCAGTAGGTGACGATATGCCATTGCCGCGTCCATTTGGCTACGATGACCACGTACGCGGTGGATTCGAGGGTCGAACGGACGTCGACTACCTAGCGCAGCCTCTACAGACATGGCTCCACACACGGTTGCTGACGCGAAAAGATCTTCGGCAATAAACAGACCTTCTAGCGCGAATGCTGTTGAAGCCTGTGTACCATTGAGTAACGCTAAGCCCTCTTTTGGCGCTAGTGTGATAGGCTCAAGACCAGCAATTTTTAGTGCTTCGTAGCCGGATACGATTTGGCCATTGTGACGTGCTTGACCTTCACCAAGCAGCACCGTACTCATGTGGGCTAGGGGAGCCAAATCGCCTGAAGCACCCACTGAGCCTTTTTGAGGAACGCATGGATAAACTTGTGCATTGACCAAATCAATCAACATGTTGATGACTTTTAAACGAATGCCAGAAAATCCACGAGCCAAGCTGTTGATTTTTAAAACCATCATGAGGCGGACGGTTTCATCAGACATGAATTTGCCGATACCCGCAGCGTGAGATAAAACAATGCTTCTTTGCAGCGTTTCTAAGTCTTCTGGTGCAATTCGTGTGTTTGCCAAAAGACCGAAACCGGTGTTGATACCATAGACGGTGCGATCTTCTGCGATGACGCGGTCGACGACTTGAGTACTTTCTTCAATGCCCGGAATGGCCTCTGGGTCCAAAGTAAGGTTGACCGGGGAACGGCTCACTTGACGCAGTTCGTTTAAGCTAATATGACCTGGCTTTAGCGTTAAATTTAACATCTCTTTCATCCTTACTTGAGCTTCTTCAATTCTTCGTTGAGCATTGGTAAATCCAGTCCTTGCTCGGCTGCACATTGTTTGGCGATATCATATCCCGCATCAGCATGACGCATTACACCCGTTGCAGGGTCGTTATGCAGTACGCGAGCAATGCGTTGAGAAGCATCGTCACTACCGTCACAACAAATGACCATACCCGAGTGTTGTGAGAAGCCCATACCTACGCCACCACCGTGATGAAGTGATACCCATGTTGCGCCGCCAGCAGTGTTCAATAATGCGTTTAATAGTGGCCAGTCTGATACTGCGTCAGAGCCGTCCATCATGCCTTCTGTTTCTCGGTTCGGGCTTGCTACAGAGCCTGAATCTAAGTGGTCGCGACCAATAACGATAGGAGCTTTCAGCTCACCATTTTTCACCATTTCGTTGAACGCTTGACCAAGGCGCTCACGATCTTTCAAACCTACCCAACAAATACGAGCCGGAAGACCTTGGAACTGAATACGCTCACGCGCCATATCTAACCAGTTATGCAGATGTGGGTTGTCAGGAATCAACTCTTTTACTTTTTGGTCGGTTTTGTAAATGTCTTCTGGATCACCTGATAGAGCTGCCCAACGGAAAGGCCCAATGCCTTCACAGAATAAAGGACGAATATAAGCAGGAACGAAACCTGGGAAATCAAACGCATTTTCTACGCCTTCTTCCAATGCCATCTGACGAATGTTGTTACCGTAATCGAGTGTCGCCGCGCCACGGCTTTGCAGATCAAGCATCGCTTGCACTTGTACTGCCATGGATTTCTTCGCTGCTTTTACAACAGCGGCTTCATCTTGCAGACGCATTTCTGCTGCGTGAGACATGCTCCAACCTTGTGGTAGGTAACCATTTAGTGGGTCATGCGCAGAGGTTTGGTCTGTAACTACATCTGGTGTGATATTGCGCTCAACAAGCTCTGAGAAAACATCAGCCGCGTTACCTAGAAGAGCTACAGATACTGGCGTGTCCGATTCTGTGATGATTGCGAGTGCTTCGTCTAGAGACGTCGCTTTTTGGTCAACATAACCAGTACGCAGACGGTAATCGATACGTGATTCGTCACACTCAACGGCAATCATTGAAAAACCTGCCATGGTGCCCGCAAGTGGTTGAGCGCCACCCATGCCACCAAGACCACCAGTTAGAACCCAGCGACCTTTTGCATCGCCGTTAAAGTGCTTTTTCGCAACTGACACGAAGGTTTCGTAAGTGCCTTGTACGATGCCTTGTGAACCGATATAAATCCAGCTACCCGCGGTCATTTGGCCGTACATCATCAAACCTTGCTTATCAAGCTCGTTGAAGTGTTCCCAATTTGCCCAATGCGGAACCAAGTTTGAGTTGGCAATGAGCACGCGCGGTGCGTTTTTGTGGGTTGGAAAAACGCCTACAGGCTTACCTGATTGCACTAAAAGCGTTTGGTCATCTTCGAGTCGTTCCAGTACTTCTACAATCTTGTCGTAACATTCCCAGTTTCGTGCTGCGCGACCAATGCCGCCGTATACCACTAATGAATGTGGATGTTCTGCCACATCAGGATCTAGGTTGTTCATCAGCATACGAAGTGGGGCTTCTGTAAGCCAAGATTTTGCGCGCAGTTTATTTCCGTGAGGTGCACGAATTGTTCTGCTTGTATCAAGTCGTGGATCTTGTCCCTGGCGCTGTGTCATTTTCAGACTCCTTTAGTTTCTCGTGATGACCAAGTGCTTGCTTGGTCTTGTTATTCCAAATTCACTTAGGTTTCAAAGTGATGGTTATTTAATAGGCTGACGTTTATGTTCTTTATCCGCCATGGCGTTGGCGATGTCCCAACACAAACGGGCAGCTAAGCGAGCGGTTTGACTATCGACATCGTAATTCGGGTTGTACTCTGCGATGTCGGCTAACATAAGCTTGTTTTTGTAGTGAAGAATTCGTTCTAAAAAAGGTGCGATTGTGTCGTAACTTACACCTCTAGCCGCAGGAGCACTTACGCCTGGCGCGGTTGCTGCTGGGAATACATCCAAATCAATGGTGAGATAGAGATAGTCACAATCGTCGATAAAGTGTTGCAGTTGGGTTAGGTGGTAGCTGTGATTCAAGTAATTGAGTTGACTATCTTCTACATACCATACGTTCAGTTCGTCTGCTTTTTGGAACAAAGCTTGCGTGTTGCTGCTGCGACTCACCCCCAAACAGGCGTAATGGAAAGCCCAATTATTACGCTGACAAAAATGATGAATTTGGTTGAATGGTGTACCTGAGCTTGGTTTTACATCCGCTAATGAACTTTCGAACGCACGCAAATCGAAGTGCGCATCGAAGTTAATGATGCCAATTTTTGGCTTTTTTTCTGGATGATGCGTTTTGAAATATTCCGCTAGACCAGAAAACGATGCCCACGCAATTTCGTGTCCGCCCCCCAAAACGATAGTTGGCGTGTGAGGTAGCGCTTCTGAAATGAGGTTTGCACAGCGTGATTGGCTTTCTTCTAACAAGTCATCATCGCAAACGACAGTCCCAAGATCATAAAGCGGGGCATCTTTATGCCAAGCGAGATTCGCTAACGCTCTACGAATCAAATCTGGTGCTTTTTTCGCTCCAATTCGGCCTTTGTTTCTCGCAACGCCTGCGTCGGTAGCAAAACCCAGAATGGATACGCCTTGAGAGGCTCTCTCTAGCTCGCTTGTTTTTTGATGTTTAACGACGTGGTGAATGCGTTGACCCAATTTGCCATCTTCAGCATCATGACGGCCTTGCCAGTGAAATTTTTGCTGGTGTAAATCTGACTGAGACATATTAAAAGCCTCCATGTGAAACATATTCACCATTTACTATACGACCTACGAGACGTTTTGCTCCGACTTGGTAACTTAAATCTGCTGGGTGTTCGATATCCCAGATAGCAAAGTCCGCATCGAAACCTGTTTTTATCACTCCTCGTGAGTTGGTGTAGCCAAGTGCTTGTGCAGCATGTTGCGTTACGCCGCGCAATGCTTCTTGTGGCGTGAGACGAAATAGGGTGCACGCCATATTCATCATCAGAGTCAGGTCGGAAAAGGGTGACGTACCTGGGTTTACATCGGTGGCGATAGCCATTGGCACGTGGTACTTCCTTAGTAGCTCAATCGGTGGTAACTGAGTTTCTCTCAAAAAGTAAAAAGCACCGGGGAGTAGTGTGGCGACGGTATCGGACTTCGAAAGGGCTACCACACCGTCTTCATCGAGATATTCGATATGGTCAGCCGAAAGGCCTTTGTATCGTGCGGTCAATTCAGTGCCACCAAGGTTTGATAGCTGCTCTGTGTGGCCTTTTACGTGTAAGCCATATTGTTTCGCTGTCGCAAATACTTTTTCGGTTTGATCCAAATTAAAACCGATAGACTCACAAAACACATCCACACTGGTAGCCAAGTTTTCCTCTGCGACGATTGGGATGATTTCCTGACAAATATGTTCGATGTAATCGTCTGCGCGACCTTCAAATTCAGGCGGTAAAGCATGAGCGGCAAGAAGGGTAGTTGTGATTTTGACTTTACGCTCTTGTTCTAAGGCTTTTGCAGCACGCAGCATTTTTAGTTCGTCTTTGAGCGTCAAGCCGTAGCCTGATTTTACTTCAACCGACGTAACCCCACTTGCTAACAAGCCATCTAAACGAGGCAACGCGAGCTCAATTAATTGCTCTTCAGTAGCAGCTCGAGTGGCGTTTACACTGGAAAGGATACCGCCACCTTGCTTCGCTATTTCCTGATAAGGCACGCCGTTTAAGCGCATCTCAAATTCATTCGCGCGATTCCCCGCGTAAATTAAGTGGGTGTGGCAATCAATGAGTCCCGGCGTCAGAAGTTGACCTTGTAGGTCGATAGTTTGCGAATAGTGCTGAGGAGACAGAAGCGCTTCTATTTGAGGGGTGTCACTTCCAACTGGATGAGCACTGATAGCAGCGATTTTACCAGTTTGAATACCAACACGGGCTGGTGGCGTTGGTAAGTAACCTGCTTCACCTCGTTCCATGCTAACTAATCGGGCATTCTCAATCAGCAAATCCATTCTCTCAGTTCCTACTTTGATTTGTATCTTTAAATGTATATACAAATAAATAGGTCAAAAAGAATGCGGTGACAAGCGTGATGTTGCTAAAATGTGATCAAAACGTAGTGAAAAAGGCTATTTATATGCACCTAGAGCAGAACTTTAGAGCTCAGCTTGTACTTGTTACCTGGGTGGTAGAGTAGAGCTGTACTGACCAATTTGTCTTGGCTCCATGTTCTACGATTAAGAAGAAGACAAGGTTCATTGGCCTGCATTTTCAAATCCAGTTTGATGCGACTATCGGGAACAATGGCTTCAACCGTGTGTTCAATCGCGCTCAACGGACAGTTATTAGATAGGTATTGATTAGGAGTAATTTGGGTGAAGTCTTGGTTAAGATAACTCGGGGCGTATTGGCTGTTTACCCAACGCAGTTCTAACTGAATAGGTGTGCTGTCTTCATAGTGAATGATCTCACTGTAAAACACCGTTGTACCAAGCATTACACCAAGTTTTATTGCGATGCTATCATCCGCTTTTATCGCGACTTGCTGAACTACTTTACTGCTGTATTGGCATCCTCGGTCACTGACTTCTTCCGCTATATTGCGAATATCTAGTAATGGGGATTCTGATTTCTCACTAGGGTCACAAACGAACGTTCCCAACCTTGGGCGACGTTGTAGTTTCCCTTCATTCACCAGATCTCGTATCGCTTTGTTTACTGTCATTCGGCTTACACCAAACTGTTCAGTCAGCTCGATTTCAGTCGCAATGCGCTGTCCGACCATCCAATCTCCGGAATCAATTTTATCGAGGATAAATTGTTTGATTTGCATGTAGAGTGGCGCAGACATAATGATACCTTTTAAATTGACTATACAAATACTGCTCAATTTAAGTACAAATTGCAAATAGTTATCGACAAATACGACATTTAGAGACAAATAACGGGCATTTGCTTGCTGAATGATTTGGCTGATTTGATATTTTTTGAATCGATAATGGAATCAAGCCGTATTCTTGCGGTCTATTGCTTGCAGCTTATAAGGCAATTGTGTAAACAAAGCACAACTAATAAAAACAGTCGCAAAAAAGGAAAGGCATGTTTAAGAAATTAAAAGCATCGTTGGGTATTGGATCTGCAAAAGTGGATACTATTTTGGATGAAATGAGCGTGTTTCAAGGTGCGACGCTGAAGGGACATGTTCATATCAAAGGTGGGGATGTTGAACAGCAGATCGACGCTATTACCATTAAATTGAACACAGAAATGAAAGTTGAAGTGGACGATAGCGTAAGTTATCAAACCTTCACTATCGACCAGCTCAAGGCGGTTGAACCGTTTGTGATTCAACCTAATGAAGAAAAACAAGTGCCTTTCGAGCTAAAACTGCATGATGAAACACCTATCACTGCGGTTAGCGCATTGAAGAACCAGTGCAATGTTTGGGTAGAAACCACTCTGGATATTGATTTTGCCATCGACCCACGAGATCGCGATTACATTGAAGTGAAACCACTACCAGTGGCATCTCGCGTTATTCGAGCGATTGAACAAGCTGGTTTTACTATGGTGAAAGCAGATGTCGAAAAAGGCTTCTTGCGCGGCGGCTCTTTTGCCTCCCGTTCTGGTATCTATCAAGAGCTTGAGTTTCGCAATAGCGGGTTTGTGTCTTCAAAGGAAATTGAGCTGTCTTTCATTTTGGAAGGGCAGGTGATGCACTGTTTGGCTGAAATTGACCGTTCTTTGAGCTTCTCAGGTGATCAGTATCGCTCATTCACATTGCCAATCACTGCCACTGATGCGCAAGTGGCAGCTGCAGTAGCACCAACCTTGAGTCTATAAAAACTCGCTTTCCGAGTCAGATGAAAGTAGGTACCGATATCCAATCGTGAATGCGATATCGGTACTGTTATCCATATTTCTCGCATTCTCTATCGCCATGATTTCAAGGGCAGAGTTGCCCATGAGATAGCGATATCCCATCACAATTTCATTTGACGCATCGGCAAATTCTGCTGGCCCCTCTGTGGATCCTTTATACCAGTGGTATTCAACAATAAAGTGGTGGTTTTCCCAAGGTGCATAACGATATCCGCCCGCCATTGCAGCGGTGTTGTGGCGGTAAGGTAAATCGAGAAGAGCACGATCGTCAGAACGAAAAGTCATCCCGAACATTGAATAGAAAGCGTGTGCTCCGTACAGATAAGAGTAATTGAGTTGCACGCCTTGCTCAAAGTTACTGCCTTTAAAGGTACCGTGCGCGACTTTGTTATAATAGAGGCTTCCTCCTAGCGAAAGACCATGACGTTCATTTTGCAATATTTGGTATTGAACGTACGTCGAGAGGTTGTTCGCGATGGTTTGGCCTTCGAAGCCGTCTTCCAACACATCATATTGCGGCATTGAGATGTAAAAGCGGTTTTTATCAACTTTATCTCGCCCGTTTTGTCCAATTCCAAATAGGTCATGAAAGCTTTCTGTTAAGCCATCCAGATGATTATCCGCGGCAAATACCCAGCGATAATTGAGTTCCCATTGCCATTGAGAACTGACTTGCCACTTAGCTCCAATTTCTAATTGGTTGTGGTAATAATCCAAAGCGTATTCGTCGGTATGAGCCCAAACACTCGCTATTGTCGCCGAGCCATAAGCTTCTATGTACTCTGAAGGCAAGCTAAACCCAGAGCGGAGATGGTTGGTATGACTGACCACTTGCATTGGCGATTGAGCGTAAGATCGAAGTGGTCCGTAAAGGTCGTTAGAGGCAAAAGTGGAAGCAGGCAACCAAAAAGCAAAAGCCAATATTGTAGGTTGCCATCGTTTTTTCTTCATGATGAATACCTAAATATAGATTACTCAATAAATTAACTATAGTGTCACTCATTGTTTCGTGCCGCTTATTATATCAATGGTGTTTTTCGCCGAGTAGCTTATTTAGTAGTGAACTTTCAATGACAAACTGAAATCGCGCTTTGCAATCTAAATGTGAGCTAGGTACAATCGCTCTTCCGATAGCGGTCCGGTATTCGTGTTACTGAGCGACCTCTATCGCTTCTCAACTATTTATCAACAAATAGCTTCTAAATTTGAATAACATGTGTTGCTTGGTATGCAACACCACTGTAAAGGACATAGCATGCCTATTATTACTCTTCCTGACGGCAGTCAGCGTCAATTTGACAACCCAGTATCTACAATGGAAGTTGCGCAATCGATCGGTCCCGGTCTTGCAAAAGCAACGATTGCTGGTCGTGTTAACGGTAACCGCGTTGATGCGTGTGATCTAATTGAAGAAGACGCAAGCCTAGAAATCATCACAGTAAAAGATGAAGTTGACGGTCTAGAAATCGTTCGTCACTCTTGTGCTCACCTTCTTGGTCACGCTCTAAAACAGCTATACCCACAAGCTAAAATGGCGATTGGTCCTACCATCGACAATGGCTTCTACTACGACATCGACCTAGACGAGTCTCTAACGCAAGAAGATCTTGAAAAGATCGAAAAGCGTATGAAAGAACTTGCGAAAACCAAGTACGAAGTTGTTAAGAAAAAAGTAAGCTGGCAGGAAGCACGTGATACATTTGAATCACGTGGTGAACCGTACAAAGTGGAAATCCTAGACGAAAACGTATCTCGCGATGATCGTCCGGGCCTATACCACCATGAAGAATACATTGACATGTGTCGTGGTCCTCACGTTCCTAACATGGGCTTCTGTCAACACTTCACTTTATTGAATGTTGCAGGCGCTTACTGGCGTGGTAACAGCGACAACAAAATGCTTCAACGTATCTACGGTACTGCTTTCCACGATAAGAAAGCACTGAAAGCGCACCTAACTCGTCTAGAAGAAGCGGCGAAGCGTGACCACCGTAAAATCGGTAAGCAATTAGACCTATTCCACATGCAACAAGAAGCACCGGGTATGGTGTTCTGGCATCACAATGGTTGGTCTATCTTCCGTGATCTAGAAGTGTTCGTTCGTGACAAACTAAACGAATACGACTACCAAGAAGTGAAAGGCCCACTAATGATGGACCGCGTTCTTTGGGAACGTTCTGGTCACTGGGATAAATACGCAGACGCGATGTTCACAACTTCTTCTGAAAACCGTGAATACGCAATCAAACCAATGAACTGTCCTGGTCACGTTCAGATCTTTAACCAAGGTCTGAAATCGTACCGTGATCTTCCGCTACGTATGGCAGAGTTTGGCTCATGTCACCGTAACGAACCATCTGGCGCACTACACGGCATCATGCGTGTACGTGGCTTTACTCAGGATGACGCTCACATCTTCTGTACTGAGAGTCAAATCCAAGAGGAAGTAACAAGCTGTATTAAGATGGTTTACGATACGTACCAAACATTTGGTTTTGACAACATCGTAGTGAAACTGTCTACTCGTCCGGAAAAACGTGTAGGTTCAGATGAAATCTGGGATCAATCTGAAGAAGCATTGAAACAGTCTCTAGAATCAATGGAAATTCCATACGAGATTCAAGAAGGCGAGGGTGCATTCTACGGTCCTAAGATCGAGTTTACGCTATATGACTGTCTAGACCGTGCATGGCAATGTGGTACAGTTCAGCTAGACTTCAACCTACCTGGTCGCCTAGGTGCAACTTACGTAGGTGAAAACAACGAACGTCTTGTTCCGGTAATGATTCACCGTGCAATTCTAGGTTCTCTAGAACGTTTCATCGGTATCCTTATCGAAGAATATGCTGGTTTCTTCCCAACTTGGTTGGCGCCAGAACAAGCAGTTCTTATGAACATTACTGATAAACAGTCAGGTTATGTTCAAGAAATCGTACAAAAACTACAAAAAAGTGGAATTAGAGCTAAAGCGGACTTGAGAAATGAGAAGATTGGCTTTAAAATCCGCGAACATACTTTGAAGCGTGTACCGTATATGCTTGTTGTTGGTGACCAAGAAATGGAAGCTGGCGAAATTGCAGTACGTACTCGTAAAGGCAAAGATCTTGGTAAATTTAAAGTGGATGACTTCATCGCATACATCCAAGACGAGATCTCTAGCCGTAAGCTCAATCTGGAGGAATAAGCTATTAAAGGCGGAAGACGTGGCCAACAGCCGGTAAAACAAAACCCGCACCGTATCAACGGTGAAATTCGTGGTATTCGTGAAGTTCGACTAACAGGCGCTGACGGTGAATCAGTTGGTGTTGTATCGATTCAAGAAGCCATTGCAGCTGCTGAAGAAGCTGGTATGGATCTCGTTGAGATCAGCCCTAACGCCGAGCCACCAGTTTGTCGTGTGATGGACTATGGTAAGTTCCTCTTCGAGAAGAGCAAATCTGCTAAAGAGCAGAAGAAGAAGCAAAAGCAGGTCCAGATCAAGGAAGTAAAATTCCGTCCTGGAACTGATATTGGAGACTATCAGGTAAAACTACGCAACCTGACGCGTTTCCTTGAAGAAGGCAACAAAGTGAAGGTAACAATTCGCTTCCGTGGCCGAGAGATGGCACACCAAGACATCGGTGTCGACGTTCTAAACCGCTTGAAAGAAGACACTGCAGAAATTGCTGTAGTAGAAGCTTTCCCTAGCCGTATTGAAGGTCGTCAGATGATCATGGTGCTAGCCCCTAAAAAGAAGTAATTAACGGCTCATAAAGTAATTGAAACCCAGCCGTTTCCCTTTGAATAAAAGGTAACGGATGGGTTTTGTTCGCCCTAATTACATTGTTTATTAAACTACTCAATGCGGAGTTATTCATCATGCCTAAGATGAAAACCAACAAAGGTGCTGCTAAGCGTTTTAAGAAAACTGCTGGTGGTATTAAGTACAAGCACGCTACTAAACGTCACATCCTGACTAAGCGTACTACTAAGAACAAGCGTCAACTACGTCCAAATGCAATCCTTCCACGTTGTGAAGTGGCTGCAGTAATCCGTATGTTGCCATACGCTTAATTCTTTTTAGTTATCAATCGTTTAGTTTAGGAGAAGCATAATGCCTCGCGTAAAACGTGGTGTACAAGCTCGTGCACGTCATAAGAAAGTTCTAAAACAAGCTAAAGGTTACTACGGTGCACGTTCACGTGTTTACCGCGTAGCTTTCCAAGCAGTTACTAAAGCTGGTCAATACGCTTACCGTGACCGTCGCGCTAAGAAACGTCAATTCCGTCAACTATGGATTGCACGTATCAACGCGGCATCTCGTCAAAATGGTCTATCTTACAGCCGTTTCATCAACGGTCTTAAGAAAGCATCTATCGAGATCGACCGTAAGATCCTTGCGGACATCGCAGTATTCGACAAAGCTGCATTTGCAGTTCTAGTTGAAAAAGCGAAAGCTGCTCTTTAATTAGCAGTTTAGGTTTAAGGAAAGGAGAGCATTCGCTCTCCTTTTTTATTATCTGTAATTTCTCTTCTGTGTGTTTTCTTACTTGTTTGCATCACTTCTGGTTACACTCCTCTCACATTGAATACTTTCAATAAAGGTACTCACGCACAGCCACTTCTATATAACTTACTAACACTATCCTGATTTCATATTTAAAGGCTTGGTGGTAACGTACTGTACTTACTTCATAGCATTAAGGGCACGACATGATTTACACAACAACAGATACGATTCCAGGCAAGGAAATAGCAGAAGTTAGAGGAGTGGTGACGGGCAACGTTGTTCAATCTAAGCATATCGGCAGAGACCTAATGGCTGGTCTAAAAAGCATTGTTGGTGGAGAGATCCGCGGATACACCGAAATGATGACCGAAGCACGTGATATTGCTATTCAACGTATGGTCGAGCAAGCGAACCAGAAAGGCGCTGATGCGATTGTAGGAATTCGCTTTACTACAAGCTCAATTGTCGATGGTTCATCTGAAATCCTTGCTTTTGGTACCGCTGTAAAGCTCGTGGAATAGAATTGCTTTTGATTGGCGAGGCAACATCGGTTCTTCGCCTTCTTTAGACTCTCCCTTAAGTGGTTTGAGTAAGCCATGGCTTCACTCCAAAATGTTAAAAAACTCAAATTCTAATCCTAGGGTTTTATTGGTATATTTTTTATGAATGTGAATTTTTATTCATTTTATTGGCTGACTTTAAGTAGGGTAAATATTCTAAAACTAGTTATGTGATCTGGTGTTATCTTCTTGTTTTAATTATCTAAGCCATACAAATTGCGATCAGGTAAACTGATTTTATTTCTTTTATTATTAAATGACTTAGATATATATAACTACGTCCAATGTCTTTTGAGTTATGTCATTTGCGTGTTGAATGATGTTGTTGGTATATTAATTCAAGAATTTATTATAAAAATATGAACTTATAGCTTGCTAATAAGCTCTAAATTGTTACAAGTACTATAAAGCTGTAACATTGCCAAAAGGAATAGTAGATGAGAGATCTGACTCCCGAATATTTGCTAGCCGCTCTACGACAAGCGATTAAAACAAAGGGGCTAACATATCGAGAGCTATCTGAAAAAATGGGTATGCCACTGTCCACTTTTAAGAGACATTTAACCAGTACCAACCTCGCGTTAGATAAACTGCTTGAATACTGTCGTGCGATTGACTGTACATTGGATGAATTGCAAAAGTTAGCCAATCAGTTGCAAGGTGAAGATGAAGATTATTTTAGTCGAACACAAGATGAAGTGTTTTTTCAGTTCCCACATCTTTACGATTTTTATCGTGAACTGAGGATGTTGCGCGGAAAAGATGGATACACAATTTTAAAGAAGAAATACGACTTATCAGAGCAAAGCATGTCTGATTATCTGGGTGCACTAGAGTTGCTAGACCTTGTTTACGTAGATGAAAACAAAAGTATTACGTTGCACGGCCCGCTGTACTACAGCTACGCAGAAAACTCGAAGTTAAACGATAAGTACACCGAGATAATCAAAGAGCAAACAACGACACATGATAAATGCGTTCGTGTTGCTTTGGCGCGAATGAAAATTACGGAAGAACAGTTGCTGGAGCTTGAAGATCAAGTAGCGAAAACGGTGATTGATTTTCACTCGAAGAATGTTGTCGCTGAAAACTTTAATGTTTCCGACTTCACAAACGTAGTTCTACTTGCTGGGCCACATCAACCAGTGACATTCTCTGATGGAATTGTAGAAACAGAATCTCGTTTTATTGACGATATTCGCTACGCAATTGCAGCAGCAGGGGATAAACCAAGCCTTTCAATTTAATCCATTCACTTATCTCTCAGAGCCAATGGCTTGCATCTTAGGTATTGGGAAATATCGAGTTTGTAAGCTCTTGGCTTAACGTCTATCTCTCGCCTAAATCTTCAGCACATCAGTTTGTCTAGCCTTTGTTTTTCATTTTAATGATAAAACTATAGATTTTTGTAATTTTTCGTTATGGATAAATTCATACTTGTAATGTTTGTTTTTTGATCTATTATGACGAAGTGTCAATTATGACGGTTCGTCAAAAATGGTGACGTTCCTGTTTTACATAATCGTGTTACAATTATCAGGAGTGTGTGGGTATACGGATCAAAGGATTATGTTTAACTTTCGCTGTAAAAAGGATGGTAAGCGAGACGGGTGTAGTGTCTCGTCCGGGCTAACCAAAAAGCAACAAGCGATTGCGGATAGAGAAGTTGAGCTTATTCAACTGGCTAAGTCACTCGTCCAAGAGCAGGGGTTTGCGAACCTCACTATGGATAAGCTGACCTCGGCTAGCTCTTATTCTAAGGGCACCATCTACAATCATTTTTGCAGCAAAGAAGACGTAATACTTGCGCTTTGTATCCATTCGTTAAAAAGCGAAGCGATATTTTTCGAGCGCACGGCAAACTTCGATGGCAATACTCGAGAGAAAATTATTGCGATGCATGTAGGCTATCGTATTTACGCTCGAATGGATCCAGTGCTGTCGACTTGCGCGATTGTAGCTAAAACGCCTTGGGTGTTGGAAAAAGCATCACCTGAACGTTTGAATGAGCTGAATCGGCTAGAAGAAGAAGTGATTTCCGGTGCAGATGCGTTGGTCAATAATGCAGTAGAGTGCGGAGATCTAAAGTTTTCTCCTGCTATAGGTGCGGATGCTATTGTGTTTGCTAACTGGTCTATCGCATTTGGTTCTAACGCGCTTGCGCAAAACGCATCGAATAGTCGCTGTATACAACGAATCCAAGACCCATTTTCTGTGTTGCACAATGCGAATATGTTATTAGACGGCTTAGGTTGGGCGCCACTTTCTACAGAGTGGGACTATCGGAAAACCTGGCGTCGAGTAGAACAGGAACTCTTTAGCGAAGAGATTGCTTACTTAGAAACAGTGAACCGCTAAATCGGTTACAGAAGCCAATCCAAACGATGATTGGCTTTTTTATCACTCTAAAGTGACGAATCGTCAATATTTGACTTAAAAGATGATGCTTAAGGTGAAGAACCTAGAGAGGCATTTGAAAAGTTACGTAAAAACTAGAAAACAGCGCTGGCTGATTTTTTTTAGTTTTCAAATTTGACGAAACGTCACAAAGGAGAGTGTGATGCCACACCGTAAAGCTCAGCAACACCAAGGAATTGGTTTGGGGAAGATACCCACCAAATACAGTTTGCTCGTTCTACTAGCAACTATTTTCTTGATTATTGTCGCTACAATAGGAGGTAAAAACCTTTATTTCAGAGGAGATTACGACATTTTCTTTGATGGTACTAACAAGCAACTGCTTGCGTTTGATGAAATCCAAACCACGTTCGCAAAAACGGACAACCTTGCCATCGTCATCGCGCCTGAAGATGGCGACATTTTTACCCCGCAGACCTTGTCTCTTATTCAGAAAATAACAGTCGACGCTTGGCAAGTCCCATACTCGAGCCGTGTTGACTCTATTGCTAACTATCAACACACAGAAGCCTTTGACGATGAGCTGTTGGTTGAAGATCTTCTATACAGTGAATACGAACTGACCCCAGAACGAATTTCCAAGGTCAAAAGCATTGCACTCAGTGAACCTGTTTTAAAAAGCGCATTGGTGTCAGAGAAAGGTGATGTCACCGTGGTGAATATTACCGTCCAGTTGCCCGAGATGGATAAGACCGCAGAAGTGGAGGAGGTGGTGTCGAGTATCAATGCCATGATTGACCGCTACCAACGCGCGTATCCTGACGTGACTTTTCATAAAGCGGGCATTATTGCTATGAACCACGCTTTTATGACTGCTGCGCAAGATGACAGCTCGACATTAGTGCCAACCATGCTCGTTGTGATTTTGGTCTTTTTGACTATCATGCTGCGTTCCATTCTAAGTGTGATAGCGACGCTGATTGTCATCATTGGTTCTGTGATGGCGACCATGGGCATTTCCGGTTGGGCTGGAATGTACTTAAGCACTGCGACGGTAAACGTTCCAACGTTGATCATGACGCTTGCGGTTGCTGACTGTGTTCATGTGATTGCGACCATGCGTCAATCAATGAAAAACGGGTTCACGAAAGCGCAGTCAATCGAGCGCAGTATCGCTTTGAATTTCGTGCCTATTCTGATTACATCCGTAACAACCGCGATTGGCTTCTTGATGATGAACATGTCCGATTCTCCTGTCCTGCGAGACTTCGGTAACTTGTCTGCTTTAGGTGTTATGGTCGCCTGTTTTCTTTCCGTTACCTTGTTGCCGGCGTTGCTCAAGTTGCTGCCTATCCGCGTAAAAATGGAAACGTCACAAGACCAAAAACATGTCATGGATCGCTTAGGTGACTTTGTTGTTTCGCAACGAAGAGCCTTGTTGCCACTTTCGGTTGTTGTCATTGTCGTGTGCGCGAGTCTTATCCCACTTAACAAGGTGAATGACGAATCGGTAGAGTACTTTGGTCAACGTAACGAGTTTCGTCAGGCTGCTGATTTTATGGAAGAGCGAATCAGCGGTATGACCAACATCAGCATTGCGATTAAAACCAACGAGTCTCAAGGTATTGCCGCTCCTGATTTTCTTAACACGATAGGTGAGTTTTCTAGTTGGCTACGAGACCAACCTGAAACAGACCATGTGGCGACATTGGCAGATGTTTATAAGCGTCTCAACAAGAACATGCATGGTGATGATGAGGCGTATTACTTGCTCCCTCAAGAGCGAGAGCTCGCAGCGCAATATCTACTGCTTTACGAAATGTCTTTGCCGTACGGCCTAGACCTCAATAATCAAATTAACGTCGATAAATCCTCGATCAAAATGGTGTTGACCGTGGCAAACCTCGGCAGTGTGGAACTGGTCGATTTAGAAAACAGAATCTATCAATGGTTTGCAGAGCATGCCCCTCAGTATCAAGTGGTTGCATCAAGCCCGTCATTAATGTTCGCCCATATTGGAGAGACGAATATGGCGAGCATGCTGTCCACTTTACCGATCACGCTTGTTTTAATTTCTGCCTTGCTGATTTTTGCACTTCGCTCCGTGAGATTAGGGCTAATTAGTTTGATGCCCAATATTGCGCCAGCGGTCATTGGCTTTGGTTTGTGGGCACTGATATCGGGTGAAATCAACCTCGGCTTATCCGTTGTTGTGACATTGACGCTTGGGATTGTGGTCGATGATGCCGTTCACTTCCTTTCCAAATATCAAAGAGCGCGCCGCGAGGGGCAAACTGCAGAGCAAGCCGTTCGTTACGCCTTTCATACCGTTGGCCGCGCACTGTGGATCACTACGGTGGTTTTAGTGGCAGGTTTTTCTGTATTGGCAATGTCTAGCTTCAGGCTGAATGCGGATATGGGGCAGCTCAGCGCCATTGTTATCTTCATCGCTTTGGTTGTGGACTTTTTATTCCTCCCAACCTTACTAATGCTATTCGATAAAAAAGCGTACTTACAAGAAAGTCTGTCTGATAACGCGCGCTTGAAAGCGTCGTCCACCATCTCTGCAACTCAGTCATAACTCAGAATTAAAAGGAATTGAACCATGAAAAAAATGAACCACGTATTGCAAGTTTTGATGTTGTCGGCTTCGCTAGTTGCATCGCCATTCACTTATGCGAATGAAGATAAAGGGCTGGAAATTGCTCAGGAGCGAAAATCAAGAGATGAAGGTTGGGGCGACTCTATCGCAACCATGGAGATGATTTTAAAGAACGCACAAGGTGAAAGCAGTACGCGCCTTATGCGATTGAAATCTCTCGAAGTTGAAGGGGATGGCGACAAAGGGCTGACCATTTTTGACCAGCCTCGGGATGTCACGGGCACGGCTTTTCTCAACCATTCTCATACCATTGGTACGGATGACCAATGGTTGTATTTACCTGCCTTAAAGCGAGTAAAGCGAATTTCGTCACGTAATAAGTCGGGCCCGTTTATGGGAAGCGAGTTTGCGTATGAAGATTTGAGTTCATTTGAAATCGAAAAATACCGCTTTAACCACCTCAAGGATGAGAAGTTTAACGGGCAAGACGTATTCGTTCTAGAGCAAATTCCAACGGACAAGAACTCCGGTTATACCAAGCAGGTAGTATGGCTTGACAAGGCGCATTATCGCCCTCTCAAAGTCGAGTTTTACGACCGAAAAGGCGCGTTATTGAAAACTCTAACTTTCGCTAATTATAAGCAGTACCTCGATAAATATTGGCGTGCACATACCATGGCAATGACGAATCACCAAACTGGCAAAAGTACAGAATTGAACACTAGCGATTTGCGCTTTCAAACAGGGTTGGAAGAGAACGACTTCAACAAAAACGTGCTCAAGCGAGTTAAATAAGGGAGTGGTATGAATATGGGCAAAGGAGTAAACCAACTTGGCGGATTACTCGCGATGTTGGTAACGCCCTCGCTGTTCGCATTTGAGCTTGCGGGGCAATTGAATGTTGAGCATCGACAGTTTCTCTCTCACGGGCTGCAAGGGCAGAGTAAAGGCCAAAGCTCTGTTGTAGTTCAGCCTGAACTTTACTGGGACTTCCAAAGCGGAGATAGTAGCTTCACCTTCACACCGTTTTTTCGAGTCGATAGCCTCGATGATGAAAGAACCCACGGTGACATTAGAGAAGCGCTTTTTCTCACGTATTGGGATGATTACGAGCTTAGAGTTGGGATCAGTAAAGTGTTTTGGGGCGTCACCGAGTCCGCGCATCTGGTTGATGTTGTTAACCAAACAGATGCCGTGGAAGCGGTTGATGGCGAAGATAAACTGGGTCAGCCAATGGTACATTTTACGGCGATTAAAGATTGGGGCGCTTTTCATGCCATGGTACTTCCTTATTTTCGGGAGCGTACTTTTGCTGGTCAAGACGGACGTTTACGTACGGAGCCTGTTATTTCTGACAACGCTATTTATGAATCGAGTAGGGAAGAGAAACACATTGATGTGGCATTTCGATATTCCAAAATGCTGGGTGATTGGGATATTGGTTTGAGCTATTTGTATGGGACCAATCGAGATCCTTATTTTCGATTCGAGCAAGGTGAACTCAAACCATATTATGCGCTGATGAGTCATGTCGGTATTGATGTTCAAGGCATTGTCGGAGATTGGTTATGGAAGCTTGAAAGTGTATATCGAGATAGTTATGACCATCATGTCGGCGCGGTGACTGGTTTCGAATATACCATCGTCGGCGCTTTTGATACGGTTTGGGATGTCGGCCTTATTGGAGAGTACCTCTATGACAGTCGGGGAAATAACGCACAGAACATTGGTCAAAATGATGTGTTTGCAGGTGTCCGCTTTGCCTTAAATGATGAGGATGGAACTGAAATTCTCACTGGGATTACGCAAGATTTGGATAACTCAGATGTTTATAACGCAAAGTTAGAAGCCTCTAGCAGAATATCGAACCATCTGAAGTGGCAAGTTGATGCGTGGTTATTTAAAAATGATACGCCGACAGACTTACTTTATTTTGCTCGAGACGACGATTTTATTGAACTCTCTATACAGTATTATTTTTAGATTTGCTGAATTGCTTAGCGAAAATAATCCATCATGGAGATCTTTGTCATTATTTTGACTACTCAGTGAGGCGTTAGAAAACTTTTATCGTTACTATTCCCTATATTTATTGTGGTATTTCAGGTTGCGGCATGGTGACTTGATATAGACTCGTTGATATTGGGAGTAGTAACGTTGAATTCATTTCGTTGGGACATCTATTTTGAAACAGGAATCGAAGATGTTGACGATCAACACCAGTATCTCGTTGAGTTTATTAATAAGTACGGCAAACTTTTGACGCGAAACACGATTTCGATAGCGGATATTCAGAGCGCGTTATTTGAACTCTCTCGTTACGCCGAATTTCACTTCAAAGAAGAGGAAAATTTAATGAGAGAAGTGGGGATTCATCACGAGCATCTCCAAAAGCATATTCAAGTACATCGCACTTTTATGGGCGATATTGTCAGCATGCAAAGTTTTATTAACGAAGATAATCGGCAATCAGCGGAGCAGTTATTGGATTTTCTCATTCATTGGTTGGCGTACCACATTCTTGGCATCGATCAAAATATGGCGAAACAGATCAAAGCCATCGAACGAGGCGTTTCTCCTTTAGAAGCTTATCGCGAACAAGAGCAACAAGCTAACGCGTCTACCGAGCCATTACTAGAAGCACTCAATGCGCTGTTTTCTCAAGTGTCCGAACGTAATCGTGATCTCTTAAAACTCAATTTGGAATTAGAAGAAAAAGTAGAAGCAAGAACGAACCAGTTGTTAACGGCAAATAAGCAGCTGGAAGCGCTGTCATTAACGGACTCATTAACTCAACTTCCTAATCGACGCAGTGCAATCAAAACGTTGAAAAAGCTTTGGGATGACATGGAGCACAAAACACTGCCTTTGGTTTGTATCATGATTGATGCGGATTATTTTAAACAAGTCAATGATACGTGTGGGCATGAGGCCGGGGACTTGGTGTTAATCGAGCTTGCACAGGCACTTAAATATCATTTTCGTAGCGATGATATCGTGTGCAGATTGGGAGGTGATGAGTTCTTTGTTATTTGTCCAGACACAGGATTGGACGGCGGGTTATATGTTGCGGAAATGGTAAGAAAACAGGTGTCTCAAATGCTCGTTCCAACGTGTTATGAACCGTGGAGAGGGAGCATCAGTGTTGGTGTTGCAGAACGAACAGAAAACATGAGTACGTACACCGATTTGATTCGCGCAGCCGATGAATCCGTTTATTTAGCGAAGCAAGAAGGTAAAAATAAAGTTCGGGCTGTTCAAAAGTACGTAACGCAAGAGCCGGTTTCTGTCCGACAAAACTAATCAGTGCAGAATGATTTGAATGGTGAGATTCTGCTACCAAGTTAATGCATTTTCCCCTTCTATGTTTGTAAGCTTATTTATGAAACTGGTGCTTGTTACACAGGCGCTTGCACACTGTTAAGTTCGATAACAGTGCTTTTTTTACGTTTTTGTGTTCTTTTTATTCAATAACCTCTTCTTTTCATAATTCAATTTGGCATTGGTGTCTGGTTTGGCTACTATGTACAGCTATCAAAAAACCAATCACTCCCTTATGGACACTACCAGCAGGTAGATGAGGAAACGATGCAACATCTAGAAGAGATCATTGCTAGCGCGAGCACTGCAATTGAAGCTGCCGAATCGCTAGTCGCACTTGATGAAGTGCGTGTTCAGTATCTGGGTAAAAAAGGTGAGCTAACTGCTCAACTTCAAAGCCTAGGTAAACTACCACCAGAAGAGCGCCGTGAAGCTGGTCAAGAGATCAACAAAGCGAAAGGCGTAGTTCAGCAAGCTATCGCAGCTCGTAAAGACGCACTACAAAGTGCAGAGCTTGAAGCGAAATTAGCAGCAGAAACAATCGACGTAACACTACCAGGTCGTCGTATTGAAAACGGTGGTTTACACCCAGTAACTCGTACTGTAGAGCGTATCGAAAAGTTCTTTGGCGAACTTGGTTTTAACACCGAAGCAGGCCCAGAGATCGAAGATGCATTCCACAACTTCGATGCGCTAAACATCGCCGCTGATCACCCAGCGCGTACTGACCACGATACTTTCTTCTTCAATCCAGATTTGATGCTTCGTACTCATACGTCAGGCGTACAGATCCGTACGATGGAAAATGGTAAACCACCATTCCGTTTCATCGCACCGGGCCGTGTATACCGTAACGACTACGACCAAACTCATACCCCAATGTTCCACCAAGTGGAAGGTATGCTGGTTGATGAGAACGTAAACTTCGCACAGCTGAAAGGCATTCTGCACGATTTCCTATGTAACTTCTTCGAAGAAGAAGTAGAAGTACGTTTCCGTCCATCTTACTTCCCATTCACTGAGCCTTCAGCAGAAGTAGACGTGAAAGGCAAAAACGGTAAATGGTTAGAAGTACTAGGCTGCGGTATGGTTCACCCGAACGTACTACGTAGCGTAGGCATCGATCCTGAAAAATACTCTGGTTTCGCATTCGGTATGGGTGTTGAGCGTCTAACAATGCTTCGTTACGGCGTGAACGACCTACGTGCGTTCTTCGAGAACGACCTTCGTTTCCTAAAACAGTTCAAGTAATCCAGAGGGTTCATCAACATGAAATTCAGCGAATCATGGCTTCGTGAGTGGGTAAACCCTGCGGTTACTACTGACGAGCTAACTCACCAAATTACAATGGCCGGCCTAGAGGTAGACGACGTTCTTCCTGTTGCTGGTTCTTTTACTGGCGTTAAAGTCGGTCACGTTGTTGAATGTGGTCAACACCCAGATGCAGACAAACTGCGCGTAACTAAAGTTGATGTTGGCGAAGAAGAGCTTCTAGACATCGTTTGTGGCGCGCACAACTGTCGCCAAGGTCTGAAAGTAGCAGTAGCAACAGTTGGTGCTGTTCTTCCTGGTGATTTCAAAATCAAAAAAGCGAAACTACGTGGCCAACCATCTCACGGCATGCTTTGTTCATTCACGGAACTAGGCATCGACGTTGAGTCAGACGGCATCATGGAGCTAGCAGAAGACGCAGTAATCGGTACCGATTTCCGTGAATTCCTAGGTCTAGACGACGTAACTGTAGACGTTGACCTAACAGCAAACCGCGCTGACTGTTTCAGCATTCGTGGCCTAGCTCGTGAAGTTGGCGTACTAAACCGCGCTGACGTGACTGAGCCATCAGTAGAAGCAGTAGCGACTTCAATCGAAGACAAAGTGTCTATCGAAGTGAAAGCACCTGCTGCATGTCCCCGTTACCTAGGTCGTGTGGTTAAGAACGTAAACGTTCAAGCTGAAACGCCACTATGGATGCAAGAGAAATTGCGTCGTTGTGGTATCCGCTCTATCGACCCTGTAGTAGACATCACTAACTACGTGCTTCTAGAGCAAGGCCAACCAATGCACGCGTTCGATCTAGCGAAGATCGAAGGTGGCATCGTCGTTCGTATGGCTGAGCAAGGTGAGAAGCTAACTCTTCTAGACGGCAGCGAAGCAGAACTAAACGCAGATACACTAGTAGTAGCAGACCACAACAAAGCACTTGCAATCGCAGGTATCTTTGGTGGTGAAGAGTCTGGTGTAACAACTGAGACTAAAGACGTTTTACTAGAGTGTGCATTCTTTGCACCTGACCACATCCGTGGTCGCGCTCGTAGCTACGGTCTGCACACTGATTCTTCAATGCGTTTCGAGCGTGGTGTGGATTACGCACTACAAGTGAGCGCTATGGAGCGTGCAACTCAGCTTCTTGTTGAAATCTGTGGCGGTGAAGTAGCTCCTGTTGTTGCAGTAGAGTCTGAAGCAGACCTACCTAAGCCAAACAAAGTTGCTCTACGTCGTACTAAACTAGACAACCTACTAGGTCACCACATCGCTGATGCTGACGTAGTAGAAATCCTAGAGCGCCTAGGTTTGACTGTTGAAGCTTCTGAAGAAGGTTGGGTGGCAGTAGCGCCAACATGGCGTTTCGATATCGCTATCGAGCAAGACCTGATTGAAGAAGTTGGCCGTATCTACGGTTACGACAACATTCCTAACCAAAACCCAGCAGCAGCACTTAAGATGCACAACCACGTTGAAGCGGATCTTCCACTGAAACGCGTTCGTGATCTTCTTGTTGACCGTGGTTATCACGAAGCAATCACATACAGCTTCGTTGAGCCTGAGCAGCAAAAGCTAGTTGTACCTGGTGTTGAGCCTCTAGTACTTCCAAACCCAATTTCTGCAGACATGTCAGCAATGCGTCTTGGTCTTATCCAAGGTCTGTTGAACACGGTTGTTCACAACCAGAAGCGTCAACAGCCACGCGTTCGTCTATTCGAATACGGCCTACGTTTCATCCCATGTGAATCTGCAGAAAACGGCATGCGCCAAGAGCCTATGCTTGCAGGTGTTATCGCTGGTACTCGCGGTGAAGAACATTGGGATATCGAAACTAATACGGTTGATTTCTTCGACCTTAAAGGCGACCTAGAAGCAGTTCTAGAACTGTCTGCTAACGAAAAAGCGTACTCTTTCGCTGCACTGTCACCTGAAAGCAAAAAAGCTAACCCAGCTCTTCACCCAGGTCAATCTGCGGCAATCATCGTAGATGGCAAAGAAGTGGGCGTGATCGGTACTGTTCACCCTGAGCTTGAGCGTAAGTTCGGTCTAAACGGTCGCACAATCGTATTCGAAATCGAATGGTCTGCAATCAACAGCAAAGTGATCCCAGAAGCGGTAGCGCTTTCTAAGTTCCCTTCAAACCGTCGTGATATCGCAGTAGTCGTGGACGAAGCTGTTGCATCTGGTGACATCGTTAACGCTTGTCTAGAGCAAGGTGGCGAGTTCCTTAAAGATGCGAAGCTGTTCGACGTTTACGTAGGTAAAGGCGTTGAAGAAGGTAAGAAGAGCTTAGCTATCGCTCTGACTCTACAGTCACTTGAGCGTACGCTTGAAGATGCAGACATCGCTGGTGCGGTTGATGCTATCGTTGCTCACGTATCTGAGAAGTTTGGTGCAGCTCTGCGCGACTAATTAACGCAGCGTAACAAACTGTTTAAGAGACTGAAAACCCTGCCAAGTTGGCAGGGTTTTTTTATGCCTATTCCACTCATGCAACCATAGATTGTGAAACAAGATTACATAGAAAGATTGTGTCGAAAATCCAAACCTTCAGGTTTGCCTACCAACAGCAACGATGGACTCTCAAGGTTCACTTACGCCAACGACAGCGTGTAACTTAGGAGCAATGGCAACGTCAATACGCTAAAGAAGTTCCCAAACAACACCATGGATGCCACTGTCATCGGTTCGATATTCAGTCGCTCTGCAAATAGATAATTCATGACCGCTGGAGGTAGCATGGTGAACAGCACCATCATTTGTAGTTGCATGGTTGGTAAAGGAATAAACCAATAAATGATTGCAAACGCGATTGCGCCAGTCGTTAACGATTGAACGGTACACCAAACTCCAACTTTTAATCCATCCAGTCTTAGATGGCACATTTGTGAGCCAAGAGAAAGCAGCATTACCGGAACAGCGGCTTGCCCTAGTAGTGCTGTTGCTTCATACAACGGTGTCCACGCGCCAATACCTGATAAGTTCAAACATAATGCGAGTGACGCTGATAAGAAAATTGGCATCTTTATGATTTGTTTCAATGGATTACCGTTACTTAACAACATCACACCTACGCTGATATGTAAGCAAGCTGATACTACAAACAGCAGTACAGCAGAAGAAAGGGCAACTTCGCCAAATGTATAAGTGAACAACGGTATCGCAAGGTTCCCGCTATTTCGAAACATATGAGGTGGAGCCCAAGCTTTAAATGTTAGCCCAGTGATTTTACAAATCGGAATCATGAGTAACCCCGGAATTAAAACCGCAATGATGGCGGCTAAGAGCAGGGGACCTTGTTCAGAGTCGAGCGGCATGCTCACTAATGAGGAAAACACCAGAGCTGGCGTGAATACATCGATATTAATTCGATTGATGGGGCGAAAATCAGGTTTGATATGGCGTCCGACTAGATAGCCCACACCGACAAGAGCGAACACAGGAAAAAGAATATTAATGATCTGATTAATCATGGTCGCCTTAGTGTATATGAGGTAGATGTGCGCTTAGTTGGTTAATCAACTAAGTGGTAATCACAGTATCAAACCTTTATGCATTGCGTCATGGTGAAACAATGAGAACCGTGGATTAAATCAAGCTTTCTCAAAGCACATTAGCTATATGGAGTGGTCGTACCTTTGAACTAATTATTACGTATCAAGTTACATACAAATCACTGAAATACCGATAAGTTTTATGTCATGTGTCTGTAAAATAGCCAATCTCTGATATTTTTATTAAATAGTGATTAATGTCGTTTTGTTATTATTGTTTAGTCATATTGACTGGATATTTTTTGTAATTAAGCATTCACTAAACAAAAAATATTGAAATGTCGCTATTTAACAATAATTTATACATCGGCATTCCTTTTATTCGCAAAGAAAAAAGTTGGCGAAAATCATAAGCTTGTCATACACTTCCTGATGTAACCCCGATATGTTGTTGAATTGGTAGGGTAAAACTGCTCTGGCGCTACACTAGGTAGCATTGTTTAACATAGCTTTGAGGAAAGTTTTATGGCGCTCACAAAAGCCGAATTGGCAGAAAACCTGTTTGATAAATTAGGATTTAGTAAACGGGACGCCAAGGAAACGGTGGAAGTGTTCTTTGAAGAGATTCGTAAGGCACTGGAAAGTGGCGAACAGGTAAAACTGTCAGGTTTTGGTAACTTTGATCTTCGTGACAAGAATGAACGACCTGGTCGTAACCCGAAAACCGGTGAAGATATTCCAATTACTGCTCGACGTGTAGTTACGTTTCGCCCGGGCCAGAAGTTAAAAGCTCGTGTAGAAAATCTAAAAAAAGAACAGTAAAACCAATCAAATAGATCACGCTTAGTCGTGGTCTTTTGTTATGTATGAAATTTGATGTTTCATACAAACGAAAACCACCGCATTGCGGTGGTTTTGTTGTTTCTCAGGCTGCGTTTTGTTTATGCCGCTTCTAAATGCGTCGTTAAGTAAGGCTGCCATGCTTGTTGGTATAAGTTTTTCGCTTGGCTACGCATATTCTTAATGGAAGCCATTTCAAGCTCGCTTAGATTTCGCTTTTCCATTGATGCTTGACGTTCAAGCTTTTGAATTTGCTCATACAGGTCGTGTTCAGGACCATTTTTTACATCCGCAATCGCTTTTAAGTGCAGCTGTACTTCTGCAATCAAATTCGTTTTTGGCAAACGGACTAACAAGTTCAGATCACGGTAGCCAGAAGGGCCAGGTTTCTTAAAGCGGTTTTTGACTTTAACGATAGTTGTTTCGCGCTCTAGCGTTTCGTAAATAGAGACCAAACTTGCCACATCTTCCGCCACAATAGTCGCACGAGCTAAGTCGGTAATACGTTCTACTTGGCCATCCAGTTCATGTGCGATTTTTTCTTCGGCGCGATGTTTAGATTTTACGCCAGCGAAATATGGCTGAGCATCGTTGAGTAGGGCGGTACTTTTACAAATGGTTTCAAGCTCGAATTGGGCTTGATGCGCTTTGCTGTAAAGAATATCGAAATCTGAATAAGGCTGGGTTGGACGAGAGTCGATGGATTGGATTCCATACAAGCCGCTAAGGCTGTGTTTAAATAGTTTAGAACAAACCTCGTTTTGACTAGGGGAACGATTTTGTTCATTACTTGGGGCATTAGGAAGTGCGGCGAATGCCGGCGCACGGCTTAGTACCAAAAGCATCAATGCTGTAGTACGTAGAAATAAGCTCATTCACTCTCCTTAACTTGCTTGCACTTAGAAAATGGGAACGTAAAAGTCGCTAAGACTGGGCAAATTAGGTACTAACTTATTTATGGGGACTTTCCGAAAGATCCCAAGGCTAAAAATTAACCTTTTGGAGGAATCGTGCGTTAGATCACCATTTCTCTTTTCTTTATTCTGCTTAGAGAATAAAGAGTTTGTTCTCCAAGGAACGATGACATCCTATCATCGCAGTATTAACCAAAGATGAACGGCATAGACAAATTTAAAAAAATCATTAGTCTTACCCCACAAAACGAAAATCAGCCAACAAGTAGAAAGTAAGAATGAGAGATCAAGAATTTTGGCACAGTAAGTGGGCCAGTAATCAAATCGGTTTTCATTTGGAAGATGTGAACCCTCTATTGCCAGCGTACTGGCACCATGCGAATCCGAAACGTGAAGACAAAGTCTTGGTTCCTTTGTGTGGTAAGTCTGAAGATCTCGTTTGGTTAGCAACGAAACATGATTCTGTGGAAGGGGTTGAGCTGAGCCAAATAGCGGTGCGTTCTTTCTTTGCCGAACACTTTTATACACCAACTGTGACCCCAATTAGTGGTATGCACGAGTTGTATCAGTTTGATGAACTGTCGATTTATGCTGGTGATTTCTTTACTGCTCCGGTTTCTCAAGCCGATATCGTTTATGATCGCGCTGCGTTGGTGGCTTTGCCGCAAGATATGCGAGAAGAGTACGTAGCGCGCTTGAAGCAGCTTTTGAATCCGGGCGGTCGTATTTTGCTTGTGACATTGAACTATCCGCAAGAGGAAATGGCTGGTCCTCCATTTAGTGTGCCATTGGAAGAAATTCAACAGTTGTTTGCAGGCTACAAGGTAACATGCTTAAACGTCGACCAAGCTGATGAACATCATCCAAAGATCGCGAAAAAGGGTTTAAGCCGTTTCTCTGAAGAAGTGTACTTAATTGAAGCTCAGTAAGACGATTTCCGTACTAGTGAGTTTATAAATAGAACTCGCAAATAAAAGAAAAGCGCAGCGATATAAAGCTGCGCTTTTTTGGATTGTTGAGAACTCAAAGATTAGTAAACGATTTTTACTTTCTTTGCGTTTTCGACCGCGTCTTGAACAGACTCTTCAATAGTTTTACGGCGAGTTAACACGACACCCAAACGACGACGACCATCGATTTCTGGTTTGCCAAATAAGCGCACTTGAGTTTGAGGCTGCGCTAAAGCCTTCGCAACGTTGTCGAAACGAATGTCCGTTGAAGTGCCTTGACCTAGGATCACCGCTGATGCAGAAGGGCCATACTGAACGATTTTATTAATCGGCATTCCAGTAAATGCGCGAACATGAAGAGCAAACTCGGACATTTCTTGAGAAATCATCGTAACCATGCCAGTGTCGTGCGGGCGAGGAGAGACTTCATTGAAAATAACCTTATCACCTTTAACAAAGAGCTCTACGCCGAAAATACCGTACCCACCTAAAGCGTTTACGACTTTCTCTGCCGTGTACTCTGCTGCTTTGATTGCATTTTCCGACATTGCTTGTGGCTGCCATGATTCACGGTAATCACCATCTTCTTGACGGTGACCAATTGGCGCGCAGAAGTGAACACCGTCCACTGCTCTAACGGTCAACAAAGTAATCTCGTAATCAAAATCGATAAAGCCTTCAACGATGACTCGACCTGCGCCAGTTCGGCCGCCTTCTTGTGCGTAGTCCCATGCTTTTTCAATATCGTCTTCCGTTTTGATGACACTCTGTCCCTTGCCAGATGAACTCATGACAGGTTTGACCACACATGGGATACCTACGTGCTCTACTGCGGCTTTAAAGTCATCGTAGTTGTCTGCAAATCGGTAAGGGGAGGTGGATAGGTCTAGTTCTTCTGCGGCTAAGCGACGAATGCCTTCACGGTTCATGGTGAGCTTGGTCGCTTTCGCAGTTGGCACAACATTCAGGCCTTTCTCTTCAAGCTCGACAAGTTTATCGGTCGCGATAGCTTCTATTTCTGGAACAACGTAAGCTGGCTGCTCTTTGTTTATGATCTCTTCTAGAGCTTTACCATCCAACATATCGAGCACGTAGCTACGATGAGCGACTTGCATCGCAGGTGCGTCTGCATAACGGTCACAAGCAATCACTTCTAGACCTAGTCGTTGGCATTCAATTGCCACTTCTTTACCAAGCTCACCAGAGCCTAATAGTAATACACGGGTAGCATTTGCGCTGGTTGCAGTACCGAACATAGTGTTCCCTTACAAAATAAAGTGATGAGACAGAAATTGCAGGGGATCATACTGATTTTTCATTGCGAAGCAAACGTTTGCTTGTGGTTTTTTGTCAATAAAAAAGCTCTACATGTTGTAGAGCTTTTAATGACATATTAGTGAATTTTATACGTTAACAAAACTGACGGGAATATCTGGGTTTAGCGCTTCTAACGTAGACTGTGTGTCTGCTAGGTGACTGATTTTACCCTCAGAGTTTTCAACTAGAGCGGCAGCCTTAATGCTGTCGAAGGTTTCGCCTGCCAACAACACTTGAATCAGTGCTACTTGCAGCGGTGGAAGGCTTGGGTTAAATGCGGCGTTTTCTGCATAAGCACCTTTAAACACACGACCGTTCGCGAGCTCTAATGCCAAACCACCGAGGTTATTGGTATACGGCGCATGGCTCATGTTCATCGCTTCGACGGCTTGTTGAATCAATGCGTCTTCATCATCACACACAAATTGGTGTTTTACTTCGGTCATCAAACCAGACTCAATACCAAGGTCTGCTGGACCAAAAGCTTCTGGTAAGTATTCATGTAATGACTTTTCGTCGCGCTCAGGTAGCTGAACTTTCAACTCTTTAGCTGTCGACAGTTCGTTCATAAACTGGCGGCAGTGACCACAAGGGCTAAAGTTGATGGTGATGTCTTTGACACCGTGTTCGCCTTTCATCCAAGCGTGGCTAATTGCAGATTGTTCTGCGTGAACAGTTTGGCCTAACTGAACACCAAAGAACTCCATGTTTGCACCAAAGTACAGACGGCCAGACAAGCCTCGAACAATTGCACCAACATAGAACTCAGAAATAGGAGCGTAAGAATATGCAGCGGCAAAAGGAAGTAGAGCAACACGCAGCTCTTTATCTGATAGGCTGGTAGCTGAAAGCAATTGCTCAAACTGCTGCGCTGAAAGAGTAGCATCAAAATCGTCGGCTAGGACGATAGGAGCAAGTTGTTTTGAAAGTGCTTCAGGAGCGCTTGCTAGCGCCTGTTCAATGCGACTTTTCATGTTGAATCCTTGTTATTGCATGGACAGTTATTCTATGCAAAGGAGAGAAATGTTCCGTGCTTTGGATCACGTTAAATAATGTAATTGATATTTCTGTTACATAATTAGAGTGAGCTCACACATGTATTCGATTGCAATCGTGTTGAGCGTTAACTTCGTCTCATAAATAACTATATCAATGGATATTCATATACCCAAGTAATGAAAATATGCTAGCAGCGAAAGATAGTGTTTAGTATGAATCTTGTTAGAGCACGTTAGATGGGAAGTGTGCTTTGTAGCGAAAAGCGTTTTCAACGGCGCACTACGATGAGAAAAGGAAAGTGACGGCCTGTCGGAAGGAGGACAGACCGTCACAATGACTTATTGATATAGCCAGACTGCTAAACCAAAAAAGCTCGGAGCGAGAATGGAAGTGATGATGCCGCATAGCACCAACGCTAACGATGAAAATGCAGCGTCGACAGGTTGTTTCTCTGCGCAAGTCGCAGTACCAAGCGCGTGCGATACTGTGCCCATCGTCAAACCACGAGCAATTGGATGCTTAATGCCGATTAGGTTGTAGATTGGGTACGCCAAAATAGCGCCAAGAAGACCTACGATCAGTACTAAGATTGCAGCGACTGCCGCTTCGCCACCAAGGTGGCTTGAGATTTCCATTGCAATCGGAGTGGTCACTGACTTACCTACTAGGCTCGCGATTAAACTGATGTCAGCTTTAAACGCAACGGCGATGAGGGTTGTGGTTGCCATTGACATAATACTTCCGAGCGTACAAGCAAACGTGATGATTCGCCAGTTGGCTTTGATTTGAGGGAGTTGCTCGTACAAAGGGTAAGCCAACGCTACAACAGCTGGTTGTAGTAAAAAGCTGATGCCTTCGTTGTCGGCGTAGTATGTCTCAAACGGTACATTGAGGTACGTTAATAAAGGAATCAGTACTGCAATACTGATCAACAAAGGGTTTGCAAGTGGGCTGTTGATCTTAATTGCGATTTGGCGAGCAATCAGGAAAACGACAATAGTGACAATTAACCACATATTAATGTTTCTCCTTTAGCAAGTAGTCCAGTAGCCAAGCAAGGCTGACCAAGACAATGAGTGAACCACCGACGGCACTGGCGATGATTGGCAATGCATTCGCAAGTAGCATATCGAAGTGCTGCATGAGTCCCACACTGATTGGGACAAAGAGTAAGATCATGTAGCGAATGAATAGCGTTGCGCCCGGTTTTACCCAATCCACTTTGACAAGGCCAAGTGTCATGGAGAAAAACAGTACAAGCATACCGATGACACTTCCGGGAACAGAAACGCCAGTGAATTTTTGAATAGTAATTCCGATTCCAAGTGCTCCCATGATGAGGAAGAGGGAGATGAGCAGTTGGATCAGTTGTAAGAATCGATCTTTTATCATTTTGACAGCATATAAACGACAAGCACACCATAAGGTGCGCTTGGATAAGTAGAAATTAGGAGGCTAGGCTCTCTACATAACGGTAAACGGATTTTAATATTGCAATCTTCTTTTCGTCACTTTCATGTTCGTGAACTAAGTTTTCTAAATTCAGCATATACTCTTCGATTTGGCTTTCAAATACCTCTCGGCAATGAAGTGCCCAGCGTCGTTGCTCTTGCTCATCGAGAGTGCCTGGGAAGTTACGAGCACGGTATCTGAATAGCAGCGGTTTGATGCGTTTATCGTCAAACTCGATATCTAAGGCAGCAAGATTGTTTGGATCGGTTTCGCGGATAATATCCATCGCTGCACGGTCAGCTGGAGAGAAGAACCCATCGTAAAGTTGAGTGTCCACATCATCGCTTTTTTCAAATTGACGTTCGATAGAGAACAAGCCGATTAGTTTTTCTCGAATCTCAGGGTGCTGGCGAAGTAGTGCCAAATTATCGAGACACTTCTGACGATCAATACCGATGTTTTCTGCGTTTTCCGCCGTCAACGTTTTCGCTGGTGCTAAAATAGGGCACTTATTGAGGTGAACCAGTTTCACCGGTACGGGTAGTAGGTCGCCGAGGTCTTCACGCTTGGTGTAGAGACGTTCGTGCAACTCTTCGGTTGAAAGTTCAAGAATTGGCTGCGGATCTTTGGCTAAATCAATCGTAATAACCGCGTTGTTATTCGTTGGATGCCACGCGACAGGCACAATCCAGCTGGTGTATTGGCATTCGCGACCTAACATGCCTGAGACATGCATCAGCGGTGTCATGTTTACAATATCAACCAGTTCATTCAGCTTACGTTTGTGGCGCATAGAGAAGAAGTAATCGAACAGTTTTGGCTGTGCGGCTTTGACTTTCTTTGCCATCTCAATCGTTGCGATAACGTCAGCCATCGCGTCGTGCGCATTACTGTGCTCAATGCCATTTTTAACCGATAAATGTTCTAACTTGAAACTGGTGAAGCCGTCTTCATTCTCGGGCCATTCTACGCCTTCAGGACGCAACGCATGGCATGCACGCAATACATCGAGCAAGTCCCAACGCGAGTTGCCGTTTTGCCAGCTCCACGCGTATGGGTCGATAAAGTTGCGGTAACAGGTGTAACGCGTCACTTCGTCATCAAAACGAATGCTGTTGTAGCCTAGGCTGGTGGTTTTGGGTTTCGATAACTCGGCGTGAATCTTAACAATGAACTCAGGCTCGGATAGACCTTCTTGCATCGCCTTTTGCGGCGTAATACCCGTAATTAATGCAGCTTCCGGAGAAGGTAGATAATCAGCAGGAAGCTGGCAGTACATCACCAGAGGTTCGCCGATGATATTGAAGTTTTCATCTGTGCGAACACCAGCAAATTGGCTTGGACGATCTTTCGCGGGATTTGTACCCCAAGTCTCGTAGTCAAAGAAGAAAAAAGTGGGCTGATTATCTTGGTGCATTCTGCTTACCGTTTACGGAACCGATAAGAGTATTAGACCATTCAACGCCTTGACTAGCAACGAAAGATGCAAGGTGAAGTTGTGAAAATGAAAAAGCCGATGGCGAACCATCGGCTTGAAGTTTTGCATTTGTCTGCTTAGGCAGCAAATAAGGATTAGGCTTTCGTTTCTTCAAGAGCCGTTTCAGCTTCTGAGGACTTCAACACTCGGCTTGCAATGGTGCCTGCCGTCATTGAGCCAGAAACGTTCAGCGCAGTACGAGCCATATCAATCAGAGGTTCAATTGAGATCAAAAGTGCAGCGATCGTTACAGGCAAGCCCATTGCTGGAAGAACAATCAATGCCGCAAATGTTGCGCCGCCACCAACGCCCGCAATACCAAACGAGCTGATAGTAATGATCGCAATCAGAGAAAGAATGAAGTTTACGTCTAGTGGGTTAATACCCATTGTTGGGGCAACCATCACAGCTAGCATCGCAGGGTAGATACCCGCACAACCATTCTGACCAATTGTTGCACCGAAAGAAGCAGATAGGTTCGCGATCGCTGGTGGCACATTGAGCTTGGTCACTTGCGCATCAATATTCAATGGGATGGTTGCCGCCGAACTGCGAGAAGTGAACGCAAACGTCAATACAGGCCAAATTTTCTTGAAGTATTCAACAGGGCTAACGCCAACGAATGAAACCAAAATGCCGTGCACAACAAACATCAAACCAATAGCGACGTATGACGCGACGATAAAACCAAGTAGGTTTAGGATGTCGGATGCATTTGAGGTTGCAACCACTTTCGCCATCAATGCAGCAATACCGTAAGGTGTAAGCGCCATGATCATTTTTACTAAGCGCATAACGATAGATTGAGCCGCTTCAACAAACGTGCGAATTGGTGATTCCAATTCCTCTTTTTCCATCATTACTTTGCGAGCTGCAATACCAGTTAGTACACCAAAAATGACAACAGCAATGATTGAGGTTGAGCGTGCTCCCGTTAAGTCTGCAAATGGGTTTGTCGGAATAAAGCTTACTAGCATTTGTGGAATGGTTAGATCGCTTACTGTACCCGCTCGGCTTTCAAGAACCGCAATTCGAGCCGTTTCACGAGCGCCTTCAGTTAGCCCTTCCGCTGACAGACCAAACGCAGAAGTAACAAGAATACCGATCAAAGCCGAAATTGCTGTGGTGACTAGCAACACAGAAATCGTCAGACCAGAGATTTTGCCAAGTGAGCCACCTTTCTCCAGTTTTACTACCGCAGAAATCATCGAAACCAACACAAGTGGCATGATCACCATTTTTAGCAAGCCGACATAGCCGCTACCAACAATACCAACCCATTCTAGTGTTTTCGAAATGACGTCGCTGCCTTCACCGTGAATAAGCTGAAGAGCCAAGCCAAAAAGAGAGCCAGTAACAAGACCAATTAAAACGAGACGAGAAAGGGTGTTCTGTTTTTGTTGCTGGGTAAAAAGAAAGAATAATATGCCTATAAACACGGCAAGAGAGGCTATCACTGCAAAATCCATAATCTGACCTTATCAATCTGGCGTGAAACGCCGACTGTTTTTTATACGGGGTTATATACTGATGCCGTAAGATAACGCTCAGGATATAACTTTAAAAATGACAAACAGGCATTAGATAGATCTAAAATGAATATAAAAATGAGAGATAAATCTCGTGAACTTACTGTTTAGCGTGATTTTTAAGCAAAATGACTAGTCATAATGATGCAGTAGGTCGAGCATTTCTTTTCTTTGTAGATAAACAACCGAATTTTCCTGATAACTGTAAACTTGATAAATCATCGCTTTGGCCACTTCTTCGGCTTTAATCGGCAGAAAGTTAGACAATTTCCCTATCATAAGTGGGCGAATGACTTTGAATAAAGCTTGAACAAGCTTTTCATCACTTCGCGGGTGATCGCGTTCACCAACTAAAGGGCCTGGACGCACAAACACCACTTCATCAAATCCCATTTTTTCAATGTTCTGCTCCATTTGTCCTTTGTAAGCAAGGTAGTGAGAAGGAGAGAAACGGTTGGCACCTAAACTAGACACCACCGCAAGGCGTTTTACGCCGACCATTTTCATTTGCTGTGCGACCGAAGTGACCAGTTCGACATCGACTTTACGTAGGTTTTCTTTACTGCCTGCTTGCTTGAGAGTCGTGCCCAAACAAATGAAACCTATATCGGGCGTTGTTTGATTTTCATTCCATTGATGAATAGTGAGCTCTGCATCGATGATTGGGATGATCTTGTTTGTTGGGTCATAAATATCTTTAAGTGGGCATCTGGAGAGGGAGTACAAATGAGAAATACCTGACTGAGAAATAAGGTTTTCGACCACTTTGCTGCCGACTAACCCAGTTGCGCCAGCGATGATTACGCAAGTGTTAACATCGTTTGTCATTGTATGCTTCCTCTTTAGAGAACAAGTGCTTAGGCATTAGTAGCTTATGCCAACACGCTGAAAGAGCAAGAATAAGCCGCAACTCTCCATCAAATTTGTGCAGTGGCGAGCTCGATATCGCATGTTAAAAAAAGACCCGTTATTTACGGGTCTTAGGCTCAGGAGAGTGATAAGGGAATTGAGCGCCGGGTTTTGCGCTGCGGTTTGGGCTTGCTTCTCTTAGCAGGGCGACGACTTTGATTGGCAAACATAATTCTCTCTCCATTTTATTGGGACAAGTTAATTCAAGCATTTGTTGTGCCAATCGTTGAGTTTATTAGGTGTTAGACATGTTATAAATGCTTGGTTTTAGTCACTTTGGTTTGTTTTTTGGTTATAGATTTCAATGATTTTCTTGGTTGTATGGGCTTGGTTTTTTGTGCTGGATACCCAGGTGATATGTATTCGTATCACTTTTCTATTTATGTAAAAACAGCGGCCTAGAATCATATTCTTATCAATATGACAGTCAGAATGCTAAAAACATAAGCAAAAAGAGAAAATCAGATGAAATAGAATGAAAGAGGCGTACACTTATTCTCTCATTCGTCGTCAGCCTTTTATCTTGTCTCGTCGTAATGTATACGCAACTGTAGACAACGTTTCTATCGAACGAACACCAATTACTTGAAGGAATACCAAACATGGATTGCTCTTTTTCCGCCGATATTCAAACGCGCATCGATAACAAAACCAAACCCTTAGGTGCTCTAGGGTTGCTAGAAAAAGTCGCATTGCAGTTAGCGTTGATTCAAAGCCAAGATCAAGCACAAGCCGTAGAAGAGATTGTTATTCGCAAGCCAACGATGTTGGTGTTTGCTGGCGACCATGGTGTTGCGAAAGAAGGCATTAGCATCGCACCGAGTGAAGTTACCCAGCAAATGGTTGCGAACTTCCTTGCTGGAGGTGCGGCAATTAACTGCTTTTGCGATGTAAACCAAATCGAATTCAAAGTGATTGACTGCGGTATGCTTGCGCCAATCGAAGTCATGGTTCCTGAGTTTAAATCTCATCCGAATTTAATTGAGCAGCGTTTAGGAAATGGCACTGCCAATTTTTCAAAGCAAGCGGCGATGTCTTCTGAACAAGTGGCGCTTGGTTTGGAATATGGTGCAAGAGTGGCGCAAAGCACCATCTATTCAGGCTCTAACTTACTGATGTTTGGCGAGATGGGCATTGGAAATACCAGCTCGGCTTCCGCATTATTGGCTGCACTCAGCCCGCTTGAGGTAAACCATTGTGTTGGTCTTGGTACGGGCATCAACTCAGAGCAGTTGAGCCGAAAGTTAAAGTTGGTTGCCCAAGGGGTAAGTCGTTGTCGAGATCTAGACACCAAAGCCGTATTATCGCAAGTTGGTGGATTTGAAATCGTACAGATGGTCGGGGCGTTCCTTGAGGCGAAGCGTTTAAAAACGCCAGTGCTTGTCGATGGTTTTATTGTCTCTGTCGCGGCGTATGTTGCCACGTTACTAGACGAAGAAACACGTGACTACATGCTGTTTGCACATCGCTCAGAAGAAAACGGACACAAGTTTGTGTTGGAGTCATTAAAAGCCGAACCTTTGCTAGATTTAGGGCTCCGCCTTGGTGAAGGAACAGGTGCTGCGTTGGCATTGCCGCTATTGAAGGCCGCTGCGCAGTTCTATAATAAAATGGCCAGTTTTGAGAGTGCGGGAGTAACGGTTTAGTGTCTGAGTCAAAAAGTTCACGACAAGCAACGCTACGCTATCAAATGGAGCTATTCCTCTTGGCTGTGAGCTTTTTTAGCCGCTTGCCTGTACCGAGTGACTTACCTTACAGCGAAGAACGTATGAACCAAGCTGGGCGATATTTTGCCTTGGTTGGTGTGATTCTTGGTGTGCTTTGCGCGCTTGTGTTCTACTTCACTCAACTTATTTTCCCTGATTCTGTTGCTATTGTATTAACCATGGCGTTCAGCTTGTTGCTCACCGGTGCTTTTCACGAAGATGGTTTGACTGATATGGCGGATGGCATTGGCGGCGGTATGACGGTTGAGCGTCGTCTTTCTATCATGAAGGACAGCCGCATCGGGACTTATGGCGCCGCAACATTAGTGATGGCGTTGTTGGCGAAGTTTGTCCTTTGGAGCGAGTTGGTGCATTTGCCTGATTTTTGGCTCGTTATTGTTGTGGCCTACACCACGAGTCGTGCCCTCGCTGCAACGCTAATTTACGACATGCCTTATGTGAGTGACAGTGACACCTCAAAAAGCAAGCCGCTTGCGAACAAGCAGTCCTCGTCTGAAGTTGCCATTTTGCTGTTTACTGCGGGCGTGGCTTCGCTCTTTCTCGGAGTAATGCAGACATCATTTATCGTCATCGTTTTGTTTGCATTTCGATTTGCATTCAAACGTTGGCTGACTAAGCGCATTGGCGGTTTTACTGGCGATTGCTTAGGTGCAGCGCAGCAGCTTTCTGAGCTCTTGGTTTACCTTACTCTAATCGCGTTTTATCAAAATATATGAAGCAGTTAATTCTCGGTGGTGCTCGTTCAGGAAAATCGAAACTTGCTGAACAAACCGCAAGACAGTTGTCCGAAAAGCAGAACAAGTCATTACATTATGTCGCTACTGCGTTGCCATTTGATGATGAGATGCGAGAGCGGATTAAGCATCATCAAGCTCAACGTGGGGAAGGGTGGCATGAACACGAATGCCACCTTCGACTTCCTGATTTACTTGCTCATTTTGATGCTAATGACGTTGTATTGGTTGATTGCTTAACGCTGTGGCTGAACAACTGGATTTTTGAGCTAGGTGAAGCCTGCAGTAACGAGTTATTAAAACAAGAGATAGAAAAGCTCACTCAAGCGGTTGAAAATTCTCGCGCGACACTGATTTTTGTCTCTAACGAGGTGGGAATGGGCATCGTGCCGCTGGGTGCTGTGAGCCGCTATTTTGTTGATAATGCAGGGCGCATGAATCAACAGCTTGCTCAAGTATGCTCTCGAGTAACGTTTGTTGCGGCAGGGTTGCCATTGGTTCTTAAAGAATAGGATACGAAGGTAATGAAAACGCTCAATATCTATCTTATGCGTCATGGAAAAGTAGACGCCGCGCCTGGCTTACATGGTCAGACTGATCTCAAAGTGAAAGAGGCCGAGCAGCAGCGAATCGCCATGGCTTGGAAAACCAAAGGATACGACGTAGCGGGGATAATATCGTCGCCGCTTTCTCGTTGTCACGATTTGGCGCAAGTATTAGCTGAGCAACAATTGTTGCCTATGACCACCGAAGACGATCTGCAAGAAATGGACTTTGGTGACTTCGACGGCATGCCATTTGATTTGCTTACTGAACATTGGAAAAAACTCGATGCCTTTTGGCAATCACCCGCTCACCATCCGTTGCCTAATGCCGAGAGCTTAAGCACATTTTCTCAGCGCGTTAGTCGCGCTTGGTCTCAAATCATTAACGATATCAATGACAACTTGTTAATTGTCACGCATGGTGGCGTAATTCGAATAATTCTCGCTCATGTTTTGGGCGTGGATTGGCGCAATCCTCAATGGTATTCGACATTGGCGATAGGAAATGCCTCAGTCACTCATATAACAATTACTATTGATGACCAAATTTACGCCTCAGTTCGTTCAATAGGCGTGCCTCTTGTAGAAGATTAAAATCAGGCGCTGTTGGCCTTCAACGCGAAACAAATCAAGGAAGAAAAGCAGCCCTAGTCATGGAAGAAATCGGCTTTCTAAATCCTATCTTGTCAGGAGGAAGAGGAAAGACCGATTCGATTACATCAAAAGGAACTCTAAAAATGACCACTCCTAGTTGGGACTTATCCATCGTTTACAACGACCTTGCCGACCCTCGAATTCAAGACGATATCGCACTTGTTGAGCAATGCATTGATCTGTTGAATAAGCAATCGCAAGACTGTGAAAATGTTGAAGTGATGCAAAATGCCATTCTGACCAACGAAGCAGCAAGTCGCTTGGCTGGCACGGTCTACAACTTCGCCAATTGCTACTCATCAGTGAACGCTACTAACGCCGAAGCGAAAGCGCTTTCTGGTCGTATGATGCGCATTTTCTCTGAATTGTCTCAAGCGTTTAGTGCTTTCGAACTTACCTTAACGCATGCAGATGATGAGTTCATTGCTCGCGTTCTCGATCACGAAAATCCAGACATCAGCGGTCAAGCTTTCTCTATTATGGAGTCGAGAAAACTGGCAGATACACGCTTGAGTATGGAAGAAGAAAAGCTTTTAGCTGCGATGAGTGTGGACGGAAAATCCGCGTGGGGCAATTTGTACGACAACTTGACGGGTTCGTTAAAGGTTACGTTAGACCATGCTGATGGCACTACTGAAGAGCTCGGTTTCTCCCAAGCTGCAAGTATCCTTTACGGTTCAGAGTTTGACCGCCAAGAAGCGGCATGGCGTGGCGTCCAAAAAGCAATGGAAACGCACCAAGAGCCTTTCGCCGCGATTTTAAATGCACTTGCAGGCTGGCGTTTAACTGAAAACAAAAAGCGCTCGACTAAGCGAGAGGTACACTTTTTAGATCCAAGTTTGTACGGTAGCCGCATTCAATCTGAAACCTTGGCTGCCATGATGAAAGTGGCGAAGGACAGTCGTGATATTGGCCAAAAAGCCGGTAAACTGATGGCGCAAGTGCACGGTTTGGATGAGATGAAGCCGTGGAACCACCTTGCCGCAATGCCTGCATTAAGCGGTGATGCTAAAGTCTACGATTTCAATGAAGCAATCGATGTGATTTGCGAAGCGTTTGAAACCGTCAACCCAGAGATGTCTGAGTTTGTGCGTTTAATGGTTCAAAACGGTTGGATTGATGCCGCGCCAAATGCCAATAAACGTTTGGGGGCGTACTGCACTAAACTACCAGCCACGCGCACACCGTTGGTATTCATGACGTGGAGTGGTAGCCGTTCTGATTTGATGACATTGGCTCACGAACTTGGTCATGCCTTCCATAACTGGGTTATTCGAGATCTGCCGCTTTGCCAAACTTACTACCCAATGACACTTGCAGAAACCGCTTCTATTTTTGCAGAGAATATCGTACGCGATCATTTGATCTCGAAAGCAGAAAGTGTGGATGACAAACTCGAAATGCTTTGGGAAGAGCTGTCTTCTGCGCTGGCGTTAATGATCAATATTCCTGTTCGATACGAGTTTGAAAAAGCATTCTACGAACGTCGTCAGGAGGGAGAATTAACCGCTCAGGATTTCTGTAATCTGATGTCAGAAACGTGGGAAGATTGGTACGGAGACGTGATGAGTGAAGCTGACCCCTATTTTTGGGCAAGCAAGCTGCACTTCTCGATTGCCGATGTGAGTTTCTATAACTATCCGTATCTATTCGGCTTCTTGTTCAGTAAAGGCATTTATGCGCAACGTGAAGCTAAAGGTGAAAACTTCTACATTGATTACGTTAATTTACTGCGTGATACTGGCAACATGATGGCAGAAGAGGTGGTTGAAAAACATCTATCGATGGACTTAACCAAACCAGACTTCTGGCAACAAAGCGTGGAGCTCGTACGCGACAAAGTCGATGAGTTTGAACGCCTACTTGCGCAGCGTAGCCAATAAGAGGTTGAGTTCTGTTGACCCTAGTCGATAAATCTTGCTCGGATAGGGCTTCAGTTCGAACTATTTGGTGGTACTGGCGGTATCTTTGGTTCGCATAGCCGTTTGCTCATAGAAGCAGTGACAAAGCAAATGACCATGTGTTGTATAAAGAATCCGCACACCGCCGAAAAAATCGGCTCAAAAGGTTAACAGACACTCAAACTTGATCAAATCATAATGATCTTACAGAAGGCTGTGGTAAAGTTCACAGCCCTAACACTTTGTAATTGTTTAAAAAATAAACGCCTCAATGCTTGATTTGAGTGCATGGCGCAAATGGGTATCGGATTTTTGATAAATTTAGCGGTTTCTACTCATAAGTGAGATCGCAGCAACAAAAATTCTTTGTACAATTTATTAACATACCCGCCGTGCTATTAAGGAGTAACGCATGACGAAGTCTCTCTTTCGCCAATCGTTTTTAACTGACACGTTAGATGTTCATATTGATGTAGCGCCAGCGGAGCAGGTGCTATCAAACGGCGTACAACTCAAACTCTATCAGCGTGGTGTGCTAGAAGTCATTCCTGAAAACCCGACTCAGGAAACGAAGAACATCATCATCTCTTGTGGTATTCACGGGGATGAAACCGCACCGATGGAGCTGGTGGATTCGATCATTAAAGACATCGAATCTGGATTCCAGAAAGTCGATGCACGTTGCCTATTCATTATTGCTCACCCTGAGTCAACTCTGGCGCATACACGATTCCTAGAAGAAAACCTCAATCGTCTATTCGATGAAAAAGAGCACGAACCAACGAAAGAACTGGCGATTGCTGATACGCTGAAACTGTTGGTGCGAGATTTCTATCAAGATACAGACCCAAAAACGCGTTGGCACCTGGATTTGCATTGTGCAATTCGTGGTTCGAAACATTATACGTTTGCGGTAAGCCCAAAAACGCGCCACCCAGTTCGCAGCAAAGCGTTGGTGGATTTTCTCGATAGTGCGCATATTGAAGCTGTGTTGTTATCCAATTCACCATCAAGTACGTTCAGTTGGTACAGTGCAGAGAATTACGGTGCACAAGCGCTTACGATGGAGCTTGGCCGCGTCGCTAGAATTGGTGAAAACGCTCTGGACAGATTAACGGCATTTGACTTGGCTCTGCGTAATTTGATTGCAGAAACTCAGCCAGAGCACTTATCGAAACCGTGTATTAAATATCGCGTAAGTCGCACTATCGTCCGCTTGCATGATGATTTCGATTTCATGTTTGACGACAACGTGGAGAATTTTACTTCGTTTGTTCATGGTGAAGTCTTTGGTCATGATGGCGACAAGCCTCTGATGGCTAAAAATGACAACGAAGCGATTGTCTTCCCAAATCGTCATGTTGCTATTGGTCAACGTGCCGCACTGATGGTTTGTGAAGTGAAAACGCGTTTTGAAGAGGGTGAGTTGGTTTACGATTAATCCAACATTACTCTTAGAAGTTAATTGCAATCTACCGAGGCTTAACTGTAAGGTTAAGCCTCGTTTGTTTTTATCGGCCACTATGGATTTTCAACAACTTATCTTGAACAAGGAGCGACGCTGGCAGCGTAATCTCGTGATTATGTCAGTCGTACTCGTTTTACTCTCTACTATTCATTTGATGGTCGGGGAGGTTTTCCTTTCTCCTTTTCAATCCCTCTCTGTATTTGAGCAAAAGCTATTACTGGATTTGCGTCTGCCAAGATTGGTCGCAGCAGCAATGATAGGAGCTGCATTGGCCGTATCTGGTGCCACACTACAAGTTTTGTTGGGGAATGTGCTGGCAGAGCCGGGCGTGCTTGGCATTTCTGGTGGTGCAAGTTTGGCGATGGTTTTGGTGATGTTTGCATTGCCTGTGCTGCCAACGCCTATGATCTTTATGCTTGCGGCGATAGCTGGCTCGATGTTGTTCACGCTGATATTGGTTGGTATTGCTCGGGCGATGCATCTCACGACAGCGCGTTTACTGTTAGTCGGTGTCGCGTTGGGTATTTTATCCAGTGCCATCGTGACATGGGCCTTTTACTTCAGTGACGATTTAAGCCTACGCCAGCTAATGTACTGGCTTATGGGGAGCATTGGTGGCGCGAGTTGGTATCAGCACACGGTAACATTAGTCATGTTCCCTGTTCTAGTTTGGCTATGTTGCCAAGGTAAACCGCTCGATAAGTTAATGCTTGGAGAGATTCATGCCACTCAACTCGGTGTCGATGTTCATCAGATGCGCTGGAAGTTGATTTTAGCCATCTCAGTGTTGGTTGGTTGCTCCGTCGCATTAGGTGGCATCATTAGCTTTGTTGGCTTGGTGGTTCCGCATTTGCTGCGATTAGCGTTTGGCACAGAAAACCGTTACTTGTTGCCACTGTCGGCAATATCTGGCGCAGCTTTGCTTGTTTTTGCAGATATTGGTGCGCGACTATTGCTGGATTCCGCAGAACTGCCTTTAGGTGTGATGACGACTTCTATCGGTGCGCCTATTTTCATTTGGATGTTGGTGAAGAGTCATGATGCGCGTTAAGCATATAGCGGTTGGAAGTCGTTTGCTGCCACTTTCATTTGAATGCAAAGCTGGCGAAGTCGTCCACGTTGTCGGACCAAACGGCTCTGGTAAGAGTACGTTACTCGCAGCGATTTCTGGCACATTAACTGGCAGAGATGGAGCGAGCGGTGAAGTTCATGTGGACGACAAAAACTTGCTTACGTTATCTTTGTCGGAACAAGCTCATGTTCGCGGTTACTTATGTCAGCAATCTAGACCTGCATTTAACGTCGATGTTTTTCAATATCTTGCGTTGTCCTTGCCAAGTGGCACTGCGATCACTGATGGTAAAGTTCGTGATGCCGTTAATATGGTGGTCGAGCTCGTCCAACTGCAAGATAAGTTGCACCGCAGCATTCAAACGCTATCAGGCGGCGAGTGGCAACGCGTACGCTTAGCGGGTGTATGCCTACAAGTGTGGAGAACGATAAATCCATACTCGCAGTTGTTGATTTTAGATGAGCCAGCCGCTCCGCTCGACATCGCTCAAGAAGGTTTGTTGTATCAGTTAATCAATGCTATCGCGGCGCAAGGTATTAGCGTGCTCGTGGCGAACCATGATTTGAATCGCACCCTTAAACATGCCGATAAAGTGTTATTGCTCAGTAATGGTGTGTTGCATGCGTCGGGCAGGGCGGATGACGTGCTCTCCGAGACTGGTCTCGCTGAAGTGTTCAAAACTCAGGTCAGAAAAGTGATGATAGACGAGAGACCGTATTTGATCTTCGATTAGAGCCTAGGTTTGTGCTGATAAAATAAAAACGACCCGTATAAGGTCGTTTTTTTTGTTTCTTGAATACTTAACCAAGTATTTATTGAGTTAGCGGTTTTAAGTCCGCTGGACGGTAGTAAACCGACTTGAGCACTTTGCCTTTACGTACGGTTTTTCCTTCAGACACGAAGTCTTGTGCACATTTTGCGATGATGTATTCGCCTTTTTGTACAGCCATCAACTTGATACCTTGCTCTGCGTAGAAGGCTTCGGTCTCAGTATACTCTTGCTCATTGCGGCATACTTTGCTCATGTTGCTTGAATGAACTTCGTCCCAACAAGGAATAAAGTCGATTCCGCGGTTTACTGCAACGTTCAGTAAAAGATCAATGAGGTAGCTGATCGCTAGGTTATCTTCTACTTTGCTGTGACCAAGGTGAACTAGACGACCCATTAGAACGTAAACGCTGTCTACAATCGCATCGGCTTGTTCAGTTTTACAATCTGCTTCTGCTAGCTCTGTTAGCTCTTCGATCGCCAAAGAGGTGTGTAGTGTGTCTGCTTGTGCATCTAGGCTTGCAGCGTCTGCGACTGGTAGGTCGAACGTACTACGGAACTCGGTGATGTCACGGTATAAGTGATCAAAAATCTCTTGGGTTAGCTTTGACTGTTGCATTCTAATGTCCATTGAATCGATTGAAGGGGCAATGATACCAAACCGCACTTTAATCCCCAAGAGATCAGAATCTAACTGATTAGAAATCGTCTCTTGAGGTTCTAAACTGTGGCTTAACGAAATAGATAAGGGAAGAGCTTTTTACGTTCTTCTTCTGAAAGAGCAGAAACTCGCGCGATGTTTGTGTCAGGAATCGATTCAGGGTCAGGGTAGTGTTTCAACACCTTTTCCATACTCTCTTCTCGAATAAGATGGAAGATTGGGTATGGTGATCGATTGGTTAAGTTCTCGTCATCTTCTGGCGCTGCACCACCGAAGCAATAGTCGGGATGGAAAGTCGCCACTTGGAATATACCTTCCCAATCCTGTTGTTTTATCAGTCCTTCAACCCAATCGATGCAGAAGTTGTAGTCCCAGAAATCTTTCAGCATGTTAGGTACGACGACCAATGTTGTTTCCAGCTTTTCTGGTTCGGTGGTGCTGAGTTCAATAAGTTGCAGCAGAATATCCTCAAGCAACGCTTCTTCTTGTGTTGCTTCGCTGACAAAAATCTTGATTTGTTTGTTACGCTGCGGCTTTGCAGCGAAAGGACACAAATTCAGACCAATCACGACATCATTAAGCCATTGATCGACTTGTTGCGTGATCGCATTAATATCTGTATTCGGTGTTTCTTGTGTTGAGCGCGTTGGCATACGACTTTCTTGCTTTTATGAATTTGGCGCAAGCATAACAGAGAAGCCGATTAACTTCTTCCCAAGCTTGCTACATCAGTGTTGCTGTCGGTATCTACGCTTTCACAAATGTGTTTTAAGTAGGCAATGGCAGCAAACATCACGGCATACAAAACGCTTCCGCCAAGCAGTACGGTTGACCAACCGCCATGTTGCCAACAGTAGAGCAATAAAAACCCACCTAAACTTCCGCCAACATAGTAGTGCACCAAGTACAAAGCTGTTGCGGTTGCTTTTGCTTGTGTTGCGTTTTGGCCTACCCAGCCGTAAGCCAAAGTATGGGTAAAAAACGCGCCAAAACTAATCAGCAGAAGACCGATAAGCATAGCGGCGAGGCTCTCAAAAGCCGCAATCCACATGCCTGCCATGCTAACCACAGCGCCTAAGAACATACCTAGAATAGAAGAATAACGTTTGCTCCAATGCCCTGCGCATCGAGAAGAAAAAGTTCCTCCCAAATAACAGATGAATATCAACGATGCCAGACCGACCGGAACGTTGTGCGGCGCACTAACTAAGCGAAACCCCATTACGGAGTAAAGATTGACGAACAACGCAAAGTTAAGGCCGCCGATGAGCATTGCAAACCAAACCCGCTGATTTCGGAAGTGGCCAATAATGGCGCGATTTTGGTGTCTTAAGCTGCTGGATGAAGGTGTGAAGTTGCGCTGCTTTGGCAATAAGTAGTGCACGCAGATTACGCCAATCAGTGTTACAACCATCATGACTTCGATGGCGACATCGACACTAAAGTTATCCGCCAACAAACCGCCGCTAATACGTCCTGCGATACCACCTAATGAGTTTGCTGCAATGTAAGTACCAATGGCCATTGAAAATGCGTGCTTATCAAGTTCTTCTGCCATGTATGCGACGGCAACAGCGGCAAATGCGGCCAAAGCGATTCCGATTAATGCTCGGCATGCCACCAAAAATATAAATGAGTCTCCGAGTAGCATCAACGCAGAAATGGCAGGAATAGAGAACAAGCCAACCATCATCACTGGCTTACGACCGATGGATTCGGACAAGACCGCCATTGGCACCAAACTGAATGAAAGCGCTAACGTTGAGGCGGCAAACAACCAGTTAACCTGCGTTTCTGAAATGGAAAACAGCGTTGCGAAGGTCGGCAGCATAGGTTGTAAAAGGTATAGGTTAGAAAAAACCAAAAAAGAACCAAGCGCCAGAGATAGCGTAATGCGTTTGTATTCCGGAGTACCAAAGCTGACCATGTTTCCTGCCTGATAGGAGCAATAAAGGAGATTGTGATCAATCTATCAGTTGGATATGGATTAAAAAAATATATTAAAAATATGGATACGATATATTTTTGATCTTATGGAATCGAAACAACTGAAACATTTTCTAGCTGTCGCTGAGCATGGCAATATCACCCACGCAGCTAAGGCACTTCATATCGCGCAACCAGCGTTAAGCATTTCGATAAAAAAATTCGAACAGTCACTCGGCGTGACGTTGTTTCGTCGTGAAGATAAGAAAATCAGCCTAACGAAAGAGGGGGAAACCTTACTCATTCACGCGCAGCGAGTGATTCAACAACTGCACGATGCGCAATTAGCGATTGATGAGCTAAAAGGTTTAGCGAAAGGAGAAGTTCGCCTCGGCACGCCTTCTATGATGGGGAGTTACTTCTTCCCGAGAATCGTGATGGCGTTTAAGAGCCAGTTTCCTGATCTGAAATTGACGCTCGTTGAGGCTGGCACGCAATCTATTCGTCGAATGTTGCTCAATGGACAACTCGATATCGGCGTGATCAGCTGTGACGATGTACCCGAAGATCTAGAAACGGACCATTTGTTCAGCAGCCAAATGGTGGCCGTTGTTGCTCCCGAGCATGAGCTAGCGCAGCGTGAAGCCATAACGTTTGATGAATTTTTCGAGCATGAATTGGTGATGTTTCAGCACGGATATTTTCATCGAGAATTCTTAGACCATGTCAGTGAAGAGCACGGTTTCAGCATGAAGTCTTCCTTTGAAACCAACTTGCTGCCGCTGATATTGAGCATCGTCAGGCAGGAGTTTGCCATTACGGCCCTGCTTGAGCTTGTTACTCAAAACGAGAAGGGGGTTGTTGGCATTCCGTTTTATCCACCAGTAACGCTCGATTTGGCACTAGCTTGGCGGAAAGAAGGGTATTTATCTATCGCAGATCGGACGTTTATTGATTTTGTGAAACGTTACGTCTGATACAAAAAGAGCTTCTTATTTCAGAAGCTCTTGTCACTATCCATTTATAGGCGATTAACTGCCACTGTACATCTTTTCGAAGTTCTTCGGATTCCAACCGATCATTACTCGGTCACCAATCTTCAATACAGGCACAGAGCGAGCACCAAGTGCATCAAGCTCTTTACGACCACGTTGCATTTTCGCGTTACAAAGGCGGTAATTAATGTTTTTCGAATCAAGATAACGTTGAGCATCTTTGCAGTGAGGGCATTTGTCTTTGACGTAAAGAACGACACGTTTCATTGAATTTCTCTCCATTATCATTGGGAGGCGAAGTCTACTATATGCTTCTTCAACTCTCCAGAACTTGATTTGTTGAGTAAAAGAATGAGGTTTGGAAAGTGAAAGTCATAAAAATGTAATGCCAATTAAGAACGTAAGGTTGGGAAAAAGTACCAAACGCTTTGATTGGTACCTGTAGCAATAGAACTTAAATATCCTTTTATCTACTATCTGAATACTAATTGTTGCATTGATATGATGTTTTTATGAATTGTTGTAACTAATTCACTTAAACGTCGAGTTTTACTTTAAATTCGGAAGAGAAAATGTCAGGGAAGCGGGTCGCGAAAAATACTCTTTTTCAGATCGTCAAAATGCTAATTACGACCGTAGTTAACCTGTATATGGTACGTGTTTTACTCCATCAACTTGGTGTTGAAGGTTACGGTGTTTTCAACCTTATTGCCGGCGTTTTGGCGTTAATGCTGTTTTTAAATGGAGCAATGACAACATCAAGCCAGCGTTATTTGTCTTTTTACAGTACCCAACAGTTAGAAAAAAGAACTAGCGTCTTTGCTACCACAAAATCGCTACATATTGTTGTTGCTATGATTATTTTTTTACTGTTATTTTCACTGCAAACTTTTATTTTTGAAGATTTAATTAACATACCAGTATCAGTTGTTTCTTCCGCTCAATCGTTATACCAGATTATGGCTGTCGGCGTATTAGCATCTGTAGTAACCGTGCCATTTAATGCGCAAATTAATGCCAATGAAGATTTAGGTATTGATGCTGTGTTTAGTGTTTTTGAATCACTGCTTAAGTTGATTTCGACATTTTTGATTATCCTCTTTGAAAATCAACTAGTCGCTCTGGGAACGTTGTTTGTCTCAGTTTCTTGGACAATGCTTATTGTGAAGGTGGTTTACTGTCGGATTAAATATGAAGAATGTAACCTTCTAAACTTCAAATTAGATATTGCCTTATTTAAAGAAATGATTGGCTTCACTAGTTGGAACTCGTTTGGCGCCATTTGTGGCGTTGCTAGAGTTCAAGGCTTAGCTGTTGTGCTTAATCATTTCTTTGGCGTTTATATCAATGCTGTTTATGCCATTGCTGTTCAAGTAAATGGAAAGCTAAAGGAATTTAGCATTAACATCATGAAAGCATTCAATCCACGAATCGTAAAGGCAGAAAGCAAGGGTAATAGGGAGGAAATGCTCCACTTATCCATGTTAGCAAGTCGTTTTAGCTTGTTGCTTTACTCAGTCATCGCGCTGCCGATCTTTTTTGAAACAGATTTTATGTTGTCGATATGGTTGGGAGATTATCCTGATGGTGTACTGACTTTTATCAAGCTATTTTTAGTACTTGCGTTTGTAAACCTTACGACGGTTGGTCTTCAAACGGCTATACAAGCAACCGGAGACGTAAAGGCTTACCAGTCAACAATTGGGTCAGTGCTGCTGCTAACTGTGCCATTGGCCTATATTTTCCTATCGTTAGGTTATCCCCCTTACACCGTTATCGTTGTTTCCATTTTTATGGAGGTAGTTTCTTGTGGAATGAGGCTCGCTTTTCTCAAGCTCAAAGCCGGGTTATCCATTAAGAAATATATATTGTTTGTAATCAACAAAGCGCTTCAAGTACTAATACC